>JAIQFG010000017.1 GCA_020073375.1 Terriglobia bacterium
GCGATCGCCTTGATCGCCATGTTCGCCGGCACGCAATTGATATGGGGAGGCGCGCATTCGCTGGTTGCGAGCCGGACTCCTGCGTCCGCGCCTGCGTCGCTGCGAACCGTGGAAGCCAGCCCCCAGGTGCTGCCGCAAACCGGGGACGTTGTGGGATCGAGCCGCTGAGTCGCTCTCTTGATCCATGGGTCGCCAGGGGCTAAGGAGTCTGTGTGAGAACTGCACTTTCGCGCCGCCAGCGGCTAAAGCCGCATTGATTTTGCTTCCTTTATGTCGTGGCTGAACCCACGACCCACAAAGAATTCTGACTTTTCACGCAGACTCTAGAGCCCATCTTTTTCGAGCCCTTGAATGTCGCGGTTGAAGCCGCGGCCCACAAAGATTAATTATGAGAAGACTTCTAGCCAACGCATGCAGTGGGCGGCCTTCGCGCTCAACCCCTTCGACGCTTCCATCCTCTGTTCGTAACTGACTCCGCTTGTTTTCTTAAACGCTACTCCCCCCGATTACAGCCGGAAAGCTCGATATATGAATGGTTTGGTATGCGCGGGGGTAACAGAATCAGGCCACTCAGGGCATACCACCGACCTTGCGGGGCTAAAGCCGAGGGTCATCGCGCCGATACGCCATACGAAGGCATTCTGGATTCCATCTACCCAGCGCCGCGATGAGGGGGACGTTTCATGCCAAAGATTTCTGTGAGTCTCGCCACGCAACTCAGTCTTGCCGCCGGTTTGGCTTTGTGCCTGGTGTGTGGAACCGCCGCTCATGGGCAGGATTCATCGGCCGGCCAGGACGACACCAACAAGCAGTTGCTGGAGCGTGTACGGGAACTGGAAGCAAAAGTAAAACAGCTCGAAGAGCATCAGGCGACGGCCTCTGCCACCCCACCACCCGCGCCTGCGCCGGCACCCGCTCCGGCAGCGGAGCCGGTTGCCGTCGTTGAGCAGCCCCAGGTGAACGCCGTCGCCGACCGGCTGAAGCTCCTTCTTTTCGGGGACGCGGGCTATCAGACCGGCCATTTCTTCGGCCCCACCAGCACATTTGAGTTCGGTGAATTCGATATCTTTGCAACCGCCAGGCTGACAGACAAGTTTTCGGCGATTGGAGAGATCTTGTATACCGCAGGCTCTGATAACGCAGTGAAATTGGACATCGAAAGGCTCTTGCTTAAATACCGGCAAAACGACTATTTCACCGCTTCGGTAGGCAGGATTCATACGGCGATCGGGTACTACAACACCACCTTTAACCGCGGAGATTTTTTTCAAACCGCCGCCGGGCGCCCCACCATGTTTGAATTCGACGACCAGGGAGGTTTCCTGCCCCTGCAGGATCTGGGAATCGTGATCAATGGCCAGATCCCTTCCGGCAAGCTGGGGCTGAATTACGTGTTTGAAGTGACCAACGGGCGTGCCTTTGGCGCGTTTGCGGAGCCGGCGCAGAATGGAAGCGATTTGAACAACAGCAAGGCCGTAAATTTCGGATTGTCCGCGAAGCCGGAAATGCTTCCCGGCTTCACCGTGGGATTCAGTTACCGCCACGATTACCTGAGCGATGCGCTGAACCTGCATGTTTCCGAATCCATTCCGGTGGTGTACGCGGTATTCACGAACCCCACCTACGAGTGGCTGAACGAGGCCATGTACGTGACCCACAAGCTTCCGGGCGGCGCCTCATTTCACACTCCCGGGTTCTACTCCCAGTTTTCCAGGCGCTTCGGCCATTTCCGGCCCTATTTCCGCTATGACTATGTGAATGCTTCGGTTGACGATCCCATCTATGGGAATCCGGACGAGATCGATTCGGTCGGCCGGATCAACGGGCCCGCGGTGGGATTGCGCTGGGATTTCAGCCGATACACTGCCTTGAAATTCCAATACCAGCACGAGGGTATACGCGGGGAAAAGTCCACCAACGGCGGAACCGCGCAGTTTGACTTCACCTTCTAAGGAGAATCCCTTTGATGAAACGCGCCCCTGCATTTTTCCTGGCTGTTGTTCTCCTTGCCTCATGCGGCACCATGCTGCTTCGCGAAATCGCCGCGGCCGGCGAAGAGGTGGACGTCATCGTCAACAAGGCCAACACCGTGGACGACCTGCCGCTTGGCGATGCGAAAAAAGTTTTCATGGGAGACAAGAGCACCTGGCCCAGCGGCAAACGGGTGACCATTCTGATGCTTGCGCCGGGCTTGCCGGAACGCGCCGCCGTGCTTCGCCAAATCTACAAAATGTCCGAAGACGATTACGGACAATACTTCACGCAGGCGGCGTTCGCCGGGAAAGTGGCTGCCCCTCCCAAGGACGTGGGCTCCGCCGCGCAGATGAAGCAGGCCGTGGCCGCCAACCCGGGGGCGATCGGATACGTGAAGAAAGAAGACGTTGACGACACCGTGAAAGTGGTTCTGAAGCTGCAATAAAGCAGCTGATGGCGAGGGAGCGAAAGCGCATGACTATTACGATTCGCCAAAAATTGTACGGGCTCGGGCTGCTCGGGCTGCTTTTTTCCGCGGCCATCGGCCTCACCGGATGGAACGGCATCCGCCAGGTGGGCCGCGGGGTTCAGGACGTCGGCGACACGTCCTCGGCAATCCGCAACCACCTGGAAGCGAGCATGTTTCTAGACCAGACGCGCGCGGACGTATCTAAAATATTCACTTCCACCGGTGAAGCGCAGGACACCGCAAGTTCGGAATTCGAGGACCACGGGAAATTGTTGCGCGACCGTCTGGGCGTAGCCGTTTCGTTCACGCATAGCGCGGAACTGTTGGCGACGCTTAATAAGGAAAAGGCGCTCACGGAAGATTTTCTCGGCCAGGCGTCCAAGATTGCGAGCCTTCGAAAAACTCCCAGCGCCGCCATGGCTATGCTGGGCGGGTTTCTGCAGCACTATCAGGACCTGCGCAACCAGATGGACGCCTCCAATGACAAGCTGCAGGCCGAAACCAAACGCTCGGAAGTGGACGCGGCGGGGGTGGTTAGCCAATCGGAAAGCGCGATTGTGGTGATGTGCCTGGTATGCTCGGTATTGCTTCTGGTGATCGCATTTCAAACCGCCCGCGGCATCAATCAGCGCCTGGCGATCATCACCGGATGGTTGAAGGAACTGGCTGCTGGAGACTTGACCCTGCAGGCGGAAGATTCGCGCCAGGATGAACTGGGCGAAATCGCGCACTGGTTTCGCGACTCGCTGGAGAAACTTCGGGCCGCGATCGGGCGGGTCGCCGCCAGCGCGAACAGCGTAACGTCCGCCACCGAGCAGATGGGCGTGGTGAGCCAGCGCATGAGCACCACCGCCGAGCAAACCACAACGCAAGCCAACATGGTCAGCGCGGCGACCGAAAAAGTCAGCCGGAACCTGCAAACCGTCTCCGCCGCAACCGAGCAAATGAGCGCCAGCCTTCGAGAGATCGGCACAAATGTCGGAAAAGCAGCCACGGTAGCGCAGGAGGCCGTGGGCGTCGCAAGCATTACCAATCAGATGATGACCAAGCTCGGCGATTCCAGCGCCGAAATCGGCAAGGTCATTAAAGTCATTACGTCGATCGCCCAGCAGACCAATCTGCTGGCGCTCAACGCGACCATCGAAGCCGCGCGGGCCGGGGAGGCGGGGAAAGGATTCGCCGTCGTGGCCAACGAAGTGAAGGAACTGGCCAAGCAAACGGCGCGCGCCACCGAAGACATCCGGACAAAAATCGAGGCTATCCAGTCGGACACGAAAGGCTCGGCGGAGGCCATCTCCAGCATCAGCCAAATCATCAATCAAGTGAACGATTTCTCCAGCGCCATCTCCAACTCGGTGGACGAGCAAACCTCGACCACCGGCTCCATTGCCCAGAACATTTCCGAGGGCGCCAAAGTCTCGACGGAAATCGCGCAAAACATCTCCGGCGTGGCGCAAGCGGCGCAGAGCACTTCCACCGGCGCGCATGAGCTGAACGTGGCCACGAAGCAACTCGAACGGCTTTCCTCCGAGCTTCTATCCCTCGTGGGGCAGTTCAAATACGCGATGAACTAAGCCGTTTTTCGGTGGGAATTGAAATCAACCACAACTACAACATCTGAACTTCTTTTGTGCCGGCCAGGAAAGAAAAATTAGCAGATGAGGCGCGCAGTTAGCATTCCCTAAGGCGCAATTGCGTGGGTGGATCCAAACGCGCGACCCGGCCTACCGGTTAAACGGCGCGACCAGCGAGGCGTGCCCCGCGATGTGTCCGTCCATGGCCTTCATCAGGTCGGCGCGCGTGGCTTTATCCGGCAACTCCATCATCTGGTCCAGCGCGAACAGTTCGAAGGCGTAGTGGTGTGCGACCGGGACGTCCTGCGGGGGGCACGGCGGGCGGTAACCGAAGTTCCCGCCTTGTCCGGCGAAGCCGTTGGTTTGGTGGCTGCCGTCGGGCAGATCGCTGCTGGCGGGAGAGACGCCCTGGGGGAGGGCGCTGGCGATGGCGGGCATGTTCCAGACCAACCAGTGGAGGATGTCGTCGACGCCTTTGCGCGGGCGGGGCTCCATGTCATGCACGATCAGCGCGAAGCTCATCGTGCCTCTGGGCGGCTGCACCCATTGCAGAGCGGGCGAGACGGCATCGTTTCCCGCGGCGCAGGTGAATTTGGCGGGGAGCTGCTTGCCATCGGCGATATCCGTGCTCATCAGCCGCATGGGCGGGGGAGCCTGACGTTGGGCCGCGGGAGCGCCGCCAGCGGGCATGGGCGCATTCTGCGGTGCGGCCGCAAGACTTGACGCAGCCAGGACGAATAGCGCGCTCGACAGCCAATAGGTGCCATATCGCATTTGCGAGTGCCTCCCTGCCTCAGTAATACACGTATGCAGCGCCCGATTCCTGGGCCGGCTTGGCGGTCTTCGGGGGATTGATGCCGATTCCGCCGCCGCTATCCTTGAAAGCGCCTACGACCAATTCCTTGCCGTCGCCGCTCAGGGCCAACGAAATTCCGAACTCGGCCGCAGACCTCGGAATGGGTGCTTTGACGTAGGAAACGGGCGCCCAGGCGGCGCCGGTGCGGGCGTAGACGTAGACCGCGCCGGAATCTTCAGCCGTGGAATCTTCCTGGTTGCCGTTAAGGGCGGAGGAGCCGCTGTCCTCGAGATGGGCGCCAACGGCCAGGGTGTTACCGTCGCGGCTGAGTGTGAGGGCCCAGGCGAACTGGTCGTTGAGGCGCGTGTTGGTGGCCTTGATGAAGGCCTGCTGGGACCAGGCATTGCCGTTGTGAACGAAGACGTAGGCCGCGCCGGTGGAAACGTCCGAGGTGGCATCGTTGGAGCCCTCGGTAGGCGGCTGGATTCCGCGGAGCAGGCTGTCTTCGTCGAATGCGCCGGCGACGACCGTGTTGCCGTCTTCGCTGATGGCCATGGAGCACCCGAGGGAATCGCCTTGCTCGGCGTTGATCGAGGTAAGTCGATTCTGCTGCATCCAGGTAGTGCCATTGCGCGTGAAGATGTAGGCCGCGCCCCTGCCGCGATCTTCGTCATAGGCGCCTGCCGCAAGCGTGTTGCCGTTGCCGCTGAGCGCGACGGAATATCCGAACAGGCCTCCGCGGACGGTGGTGTTCCAGGGCTTGACGTAGGCCTGCTGCGACCACGTGCTGCCATTGCGAGCGTAGACATAGACCGCGCCGGAACCGTCGGCCGAATTGTCGGCTTGATTGCCGTTGATGCCCATGGCCGCGCTGCTTTCGCCGATGGCGCCCGTGGCCAGGGTGTTGCCGTCGCCACTCAGGGCGATGGAATAGCCGAACTGGTCGCCCACCGCTTTTTCGCCCGTGTTGGAAGCTTTCACGTAGGCTTGCTGCGCCCATTTGTCGCCGGTTCGCGTAAAGACGTAGACCGCGCCGGCGCCCGGCATGGACGCATCTTTTTGATCGCCGTCCACTCCCGCGGCCGAGCTGGCTTCTCCGGCTGCGCCGACGGCGAGCGTGTTTCCGTCGTTGCTCAGGGCCAGGGAGGAGCCGAACTGGTCCTTCGTTTTTGAGTTGGAGGACTTCACATAGGCTTGCTGCACCCAGCCGGTGGTATTGCGGACGAAAACATAAACCGCCCCGGCGCCGATCGCGGAGACATCGGACTGATTGCCATTGATGCCTTTGGCGGCGCTGTTTTCCTGGGTCGAGGCGACGGCCATGGTGTTGCCGTCGGCGCTGATGGCCACTGCCGATCCGAATTGGTCGTCTTTTTTCGCGTTGGAGGCTTTGATCGTCGCGATCGACATCGGATGCCAGGCATTGGCCGAAGGCTTGAGCGGGGTCCCGCGGGGAACCGCGGCGGGCTGCGGAGTGGCCGCCTGGCTGTGGGCCGGAATCGAGCACACAGTCAGCCCGAAAAGGGTCAAGATGAACGCGCTAGCCGCCACTATTTTCCTGCCCAAAATCATTCCGGCCTCCGATGAGAGCAATGGAAATTTGCGGCCAAGAGTGGACCAGCTGCCGGTAAAGGTGGCAGGAACGTGGCCGTTTGCAGCCGTGCTTTCGCGCGGGACCCCGTGGTTCTCAAAAGCCGCTTATTGGCCAGTCTCGCTCTTGAAGCTGTTGTGGATGACCTTGCCGCTGTCGGTAAGTGTAATCTTGCTCTCGTGCGAAAGATTCATGTCGTTGGAGCCGTTCTTATTGCGCGGCCCGATGATGGTGATTTTGTCGCCGGGCTTGAGCGAATCGCGGTCCCAGCCGTCAGCCCTGCGCAGGGCATTGGCGCCGGAAAGCTCGGCATGCCACCTTTGCGCCGCGCCGCTTTTGTCCTTCGATTCAAAGACAATCGCCGAATGAGGGTTCTCAAAATCGAATTCCAGCACCGTCCCTTGCACCGTGTAGGGATGTTCCTCGTCATAGCGGCCCGCAAATCCGTGGTGCGCGAGAGCCGGGAGTGCGAACACGAGCAGCCCGGCCGCGGGAAGCAAGAACCGGATGCGGGAATTACCTGAAGCCCGCCGGAACACGGTTAGAGATTTGAATTTCATCGATGACCCTTTCCATTGCGGCGAAATTCCCGTCGCCGCTCGTGAATTCTCATTTCTTCAACACACAAGTCTCCGCCTACGGCCGGCGCGAATCGCAGTCCGGCTGCCCGCCGGGCTGAATTACGGGAACCTAGATAATATTTTGACGCACATGCAACGAAAGAGGTTTCTGATTTTCGCGCCCGCTCCGTCGCGTACTACATTGCGGCCATTCGGCGACTAACCCAGCTTTCCCACGTGGCCTTCGAGCAGGCTCCAGGCCTGCGCGCCGACGGTGTCCTTCCACCGGGAATAATACGCCCCCAGCTTTCCGCGGAAAGAGGAAGTATCCGCTTCGTTGAAAATCATGCCTTGCCCGGCGAGCTTGGTGCGGAATTCGGCGTTGAGCGCGGCGTTATCGGCTCGCTGCAGGCGCACGTACTTCACTGCGTTGCGTTCGATCACCTGCTTCAGGTCCGCGGGCAATCGCGACCACAGTTTCATGCTGGCCAGCAGATTGAAACCGGACCAGCCGTGGCTGGTCATGCTGACGTATTTCTGGACTTCGTAGAGCTTCATGAATTCGGCGATGGCCAGGGGGTTGGTTTGCGCTTCGGCCGCGCCGCTCTTCAGCGTTTCGTAAAGCTTGTTGATGTTGGCGACGACAGGCGTGGCGCCCAGCGCCTTCCAGGCTTCCACGTAAATGGGTGCATCCGGCGTGCGGATTTTCAGGCCTTGCAAATCGTCCGCCGAACGGATAGGCCGGGTGGAACAGGTAATCTGGTGCATGCCGTTGTCAAAGCAGCCGCGCGGCACGGCGTAGAGGCCCTTGGCCATCATCTCCTGGCGAAGATAATCGCCCAGGTCGCCGTCGAGCGCGCTGAACACCTGTTCGGAGGAGTGGAACGCGAACAACAATCCCTGTACGTTGGAGGCCGGAACCAGATTTCCGATGGAGCCGCCGTTGAGGGTAAAGAAATCGAGTTCGCCGCTGACAACCATGTCGAGCGCGGCCGGATCGCCGCCCGGAATTTTATTATTTTCGGGAAAGGTCTGGACGTCGACTCGGCCGCCGGTTTCTTGCTTTACCGCGGCCCACATTTCCTCCAGGCGCTTGTGCAGCGGGCTGTCCGCGGGCTGATTGTGGTATTGGCGCAACGTGAAGTCGGCTGCCAAGGAGCGGCGAGTAATTAGCAGCAGGCCGCCGGCGGCCAGCGCGCCTTGCGTGAACGCTCTTCGTGAGATTTCTTGGGACATCGGGCTTTCCCCTGGAATTCAGCCTGCGCTTGTTACCATGCATCTTACAATGGAATCGCGCGCGGTTTGCGGCCGCCAGCAAAAATTCGGTCCGCGATTCGGTACGACAGCCTTCAGCCTGCCGCAATTGACTTGCGTTACTTTATGCTAGACCGACAGGCTGAAGCCTGCCCTAATTAACCCATCTGGCGAAGCGAACGGCCGAAAAAGAAAGCGCGAGGCGTCTGATCATCCCAGCCGAGGTTGTAGAAAGGCTGCGACCATCGCTCGATCTTTGTAGGCTCGGTGACTGGCTTTCCAAGCGCCGGACAAGAGAGACAATAGGTCCCTTCGTGGGTCCCAACCCAGATGAGATTGCGGTCCCACTCCACGAACACCGTTTCGGTTGTCCCGCGCCACCACGTCTCGTACTTGTCTATGTCCCCATCGCGAGGAGGCACGAACCACGCTACTTCCTTGGGATGTAAAGGATCGGAAATGTCGTAGATGCGAATGCCCGCATTGAACCAAGTCATCGCGACAAAGTTGGGTTTCGGCGCGCCGGGCTGCACCAGGCACTGTGTGTTGTGAGTGCCAAACCGGCCGCGCGCGAAGCAGAAGTCGCTATACGGCGCATCCGGCGGCGCCTCCGGCCGCGGGAACAGTGAAATGATCTTCGGATTTCTCGGGTCCTTCACGTCCACGATGGAAGGGGGATGGAAGTTCTCGCGGCAATCCGCCTCGAGCGCCTCGTTTGTGCAGACGAGCAGATTGGCCAGTTGCGGGTGTGCCGCGTCTGAAATGATCGGCAGGCAGGTGTGGAAGGGAATCGTGCCGAAGGTGTTGAATTCGTACTGCACATGGCCATAGGGCTTCGGATGAGCGATGTCGCTAAGGTCCATGGCGTACATCCCGAAGGCTCCAAAGCCGCCGTAGGCGACCGTGCCGCCGTCTTCCACACGCTTGAGGGAACTGGGGGCACCGTGGGCGCTGGTCCAGGAGGTATGGTCTCCTGCAAAGGTATATTTCCTGTAGATATCGTTCTCACTCTTCAGCATTCCGGGAACCCACCACTTCGCGACCTCCTTCACATTCCCCGGATCCGACATGTCAATGATGATGAGGCCGTTGCCGGACGTGCGCTGGTGATTTTCCATAACGATCTGATCGTCCCAACTGCCGTCGAGATAGGCAAATTGTCCGCCGTCGTAAAAGTTGTGATGCGTGCCGGTGCCCTTCACGCCGGTGTTGTATTCCTGGAGCAAATTGGGCTTGGTGGGATCGGTGACGTCGAAGTTGCGTATGCCCCGGAGTCCGTCGTACGCGAGAATCTTGTTGCGCAGATCCTTGTCATACTGCCCATGCGGATAACTGGGGACAGCTCCTGTCAGCGGCTGGGCCGCGGTAGCCATCGCGATCCACTTCTTGAGCTTCGTGTTGTAAACGACGGCCCCGCCGGCGCGGGGACCTCCCTTGCCGATGACGACCGGATTCTTGGCGTCGCTGACATCCACGAAGCCTCCGCCTCCCGGGAGCGCCCGCTGTTTGCCCCGGGCCCACATGGCCATGAGCGGCTCGCCCCCGGCCACCGATGCGCCTGGCAAGTGGGAGATGATTTCCATGTTGTGGATGTATTGTTTTCGATCGAGATACGTCAGCGCCCCCATGGGCAGCGGGATGGCGGGCGGAGCATCCCAGGTGTAGAGGCCTTGGACTTGCGCGCGCGCATCGAGTGCTCCGGTAATGCTCACTGCGGCGGCGCCGAGTAAGGCGCCAGCCGTTTTTTTCAGCAATCCTCTGCGGCTGAGCCGGTCCCGCGAGCTTGCAGTTTTGTCCGCGATTTTCGCGATGGGAACGGAAACGTTGGGATTCTTTTTCACAAAGCACCTCCGCCGGATTGGAATTGGGTTGCCAGAGGGCGCGCCGCGACCCATTGAAACTTCGAGCGGCCCGATCGTTTCAACCACCACGCATCCCCATGGTGGCGGCCTGCACCGTACAGGTCAGAACAAGCGCAACCCGCACCCGTTGCGGCGAATCATACGCCAACTTTTCATTTCGGCGCAGGTGACCTGCAAGATTTTTACATCACAAAGGCTGCGACGCACGGGGCCACCACCGTGGAAAGGGCCTCCGGCCGCGCTATTTCGCGATTCGTGCTGCGAGGCCCGTTGTGTTCAGTGGGCTGAACATGGGCTTGCCTAGGATGCTAAACTAAATCGAACTGAACGCCCCAAATCTGCTATAAAAGAAGGAATCCTGATGTAGCAGAGTCGGATTTTGCGTACATGCTGGTCGTCTTGTATGATGCTGGAACGTACCTCACATCGATCATGAAAGGATGTTTTTTCCCCAACTTATGGACACACGATTTATCGGCCAGCCACATTCATGGGACCCACGCCGCCTTTACAGCCAGACCGGAGCGGACTGGCAGCAGCGGGTGGATTTTGACAGGTTGCGCAAGGAGCGTCTGCAGAAGCTGCGCGCGTCAATGAAGGCGCACGATCTGGGCGCGCTGGTGCTGTTTGCCGGGGCGAATATTCGCTACGCTACGGCGTCTTATCAGGGCAACTGGAAGTACAACATCAATATTCGCTACGCGGTGGTCACGCATACCGGCGATCCCGTTCTGTTTGAAACGGCGGGATCGGACTTGCACTGCGCGGAAATCGACCTGCCCTGGATGGAAGGGAAGATTCGTCCGGCGATCACCTGGCAGTGGGCCGAAGGCGCCGTGCCGTACATGGCCGGACGCATGGCCGAGAGTGTGATGGAAGTGCTGAAGGAAGCCGGCGTCACGAAGGAAAAGATCGGCATCGACAACTTCGACATGCCGGCCCTGGAAGCATTTCAAAAGACGGGCCTGAAGATCGTCAACGGCTGGCCGGCGGTGTCGGCGGCGCGCGTGGTCAAGACCATCGACGAAATCGAACTGCTCAAGCAGGCCTCCAGCATCGGCGACGCGGCCATGTGGAAGATCAAGTATGAATGGCTGAAGCCCGGAGTGCGCGAGCGCGAAATCGAAGCCAAAGTGCACGAGTTCATGCTCGAGCGCGGCTGCGAAATCATTTATGACATCATCGTCGCCTCCGGCGGAAACACCAGCCCGTATCGCCGCTGGGCCACCGACAAACTGATCCGCCAGGGCGACCTGGTGATCGTCGACATTAACGCAGTCGGGCCTTCCGGCTACTTCATCGACTTCGTGCGCTGCTTCAAGTGCGGCGGAGCGCAGGGCATGAAGATGACGCAGAAGGAAATCGACCTGTACAAGGAAGTTTACGATTCCATGTACGCGGGCATCGAGCAATTGAAGCCCGGAAACACCACCGCGGACGTGGCCAAAGCCTTCCCGGAATACGATGACGATAAGTACGGCACCGTGACCCTGCAGCAGTTCGCGCACAGCATCGGCATCACGCTGTACGAGGGGATGTGGATGTCGCGCGCCTATTCGCTGAAGTATCCCGCCGAGATCAAGGAAAACATGTACTTCGCCATCGAGACCTTTGCGGGGCATCCGGGGCTGCAACAGACCGCGCGCCTGGAGGAAAACGTTCTCGTTTCCGGCAAGGGTCCCGTGGTGTTCACGTTGATGGAGCACATGGAAGAGGCGATTAAACGGTAACCATGGCTCAACGACTGGTCGGAGTGTCGGATTCCGTATTTCCAAACCTGGACCTGGCCCGCGCCGTGGTGGCGCGGGTCGGGGCCGACTTGCAGCTGGCCGCTAAACCCGCGCCGCCGGAAATTCTGGACGTGGCACGGAACGCGGACGCACTGCTGGTTACTTACGCGAAAATCACAGCGGACATGATCGCGCAGATGAAGAAGGTCCGCATTATTTCGCGATTCGGGATTGGCGTGGACAATGTCGACCTGGCGGCGGCCACGGCCGCGGGAATTGTAGTCACGAAAGTCCCGGATTATTGCATCGACGAAGTTTCCGATCACGCGATGGCGCTGCTGCTTTCGCTGGTGAGGAAGATCCCGGCATCGAGCGCCCGCGCTCATGCGGGGCGCTGGGAAATGCCGGCGGTGGTGCCGATTCACCGGCTGCGCGGCACGGTGCTGGGGCTGGTGGGATTCGGCAGGATTCCGCAACTGGTCGCGCCCAAGGCCAAATCGTTCGGGTTGCGCGTGGTCACATTCGATCCGTTTGTGCCGCAGACGGTGCTGGATCAGGCGGGAGTCGAGCGAGTGGAATTTGCCGATTTGCTCAAGGTATCGGATTATATTTCCATCCACACGCCGCTGCTGCCGGAGACGCGTCATCTGTTCAGCACGGATGCGTTCAACAAGATGAAGCCCGGATCGGTGATCGTGAATACGTCCCGCGGTCCCGTGGTGGACGAAGCGGCGCTGGCTGCGGCGCTTGATGCCAACAAGCTTGCCGGCGCGGCGCTCGATGTGCTCGAACAGGAGCCGCCGACCAGTTCGCCGCTGTTCGGGCGCGAGAATGTGATTCTCACGCCGCACACGAGTTTTTATTCGGTGGAAGCCCTCGAAGAGCTGCAGACCAAGGCGGCCGAGGAAGTTGTGCGAGTTTTGTCCGGCCAGGCGCCGCGCAATCCGGTGAATCCGGAAGCGCTCGCCTCCGCCCGTACCTGAAAAAATTAAATCATTTGGAGGAAGTCATCATGTCCAATACACCATGGAAAACAGACAAGTGGTTCG
This sequence comes from Terriglobia bacterium, assembly GCA_020073375.1. GTDB lineage: Bacteria > Acidobacteriota > Terriglobia > Acidiferrales > UBA7541 > Palsa-360. The sequence continues at coordinate 12,860 of JAIQFG010000017.1, forward strand.
TAAGCCCGTGGAATTTCAATCCCGCGGTGAACAGCGGATTTAAGTTTGCCAAGAGCATCCAGTTTCATGACGTCACGCTGCGCGACGGCGAGCAGCAGACCGGCGTGATCTTCACCAAGGACGACAAGATCCGCATCGCCGAGGGCCTGGCGGAAGCCGGCGTGCACCGCATTGAGGCGGGCATGCCCGTGGTTTCGCCCAGCGACACGGCGGCCATCAAGGAAATCGTGAAGCGCAACCTGGGCCCGAAAATTTTCGCGTTTTCGCGCTGCATGGTGGACGACGTGAAGCGCGCCGTGGACTGCGGCGTCAAGGGCGTGGTCATGGAAGTGCCCTCCAGCGAGCACATCATCAAGTACGCCTACAAGTGGTCGATGGAAAAGGCCATCGATCTTTCGATCGAGTCGACGAAGTACGCGCACGAGCAGGGGCTTGAAGTGGTCTTCTTCCCGATCGATTTTTCGCGCGCGGAAATGAATTGGGTTCTCGACTTGATTCTGCGCGTTGCGACCGAAGGGCACATGGACGCGCTCGCGCTGGTCGATACCTTCGGCGTTCTCTCCCCGCATTCGATTCAGTATCTGGTGCGCTCGGTGAAGGCGCGCATCAACAAGCGCCTCGAGGCTCACTTCCACATGGATTTTGGCATGGGCGTGGCCAACACGATCATGGCCCTGGCCGAAGGAGTGGAAGTGGTTCACTCCACGGTGCTGGGACTCGGCGAGCGCGCCGGAAACGTGCCGATGGAAGACACGGCCATGGCGCTGCTCACGTTGTACGGGATCGACACCGGCCTCAAGTACGAAAAGTTCTATGGCCTCTCGAAGCTGGTGGCGCAACTTTCCGGGCACGCTGTGCCGTCGAACCGGCAAGTGGTGGGTGACGCGCTCTTCCAGATCGAATCCGGGATCATCGCCAGCTGGTTTGAAAATTGCGGCGTTGAAAATGCCACCGAATTGTTTCCGTTCCGCTGGGACGTGGTCGGGCAGTCTCCTGCCGGAGTCGTGTTCGGCAAGGGCAGCGGCATCGATTCGGTGAAGTGGGGATTGCGGAAGCTTGGCGTGCCGTTCAATGAGGAAGAGGCCATGAAGGTCGTGGCCGCGGTCAAGGATTTCTCGCTGACACACAAGCGATTGCTGACCGATGCGGAATTCAAGAGCGTGGTCAGCGCCACTCTCCCGGGGAAACCGGTAGGCAGTGGGAAGGCCGCCGATTGATTGACGACTCGCAAATGAAAGCCATGGTGCTGCGAGGCCCAAGGAAAGTGGGCCTCGCGCAAGTCAACCGGCCCACGCCGGGACACAATGAAGTGCTTGTGCGCCTGACGCACGCCGGCGTGTGCGGCACCGACCTGCACATTTTTGAAGGCGCCATTCCGGTTCGCCACCCGCTGATCATGGGTCATGAAATGATCGGCGAGGTTGCCGAGGGCGGCGGCGGAATTTTCAAGACCGGGCAGCGCGTGATCGTCGATCCGTGCCTGTACTGCGGCAGGTGCGTGCAATGTCGCGCGGGGCAAACCAGCCTGTGTCCGAACGGCTCGCTGGTGGGGCGCGACTCCAACGGCGGCTTCGCCGATTATCTGGTTGCTCCGCTTACGCACATTTATCCGTTGCCCGAAGCGATCGATAATCAGACCGCGCCTCTCATACAAGTCGTCACTACGTGCATGCACGCGCAACGCAAGCTGCACGTGTTTCCCGGGCAGGCCGTGGTGGTCGTGGGGCTTGGCGTGGTCGGACAAGTGCATGTGCAGTTGGCGAAAGCCTGGGGAGCGCATCCGGTTATCGGGATTACGCGCAGCGCCTGGAAGCGAAAGCTGGCGATGGAGCTGGGCGCGGATATAACTCTTCCCAGCGGGCCCGAGGCGGTGCGCGGAGTACTGGAAGCCACTAATGGACAAGGCGCCGACGTCGTCATCGAATCGACGGGCGTGGTGGCGGCCATGGCCGACGGGATCGGCATGGCGCGGTTGGGGGGTACGCTGCTGCTGTTCGGCATCGCTTCGGCCAGCAGCGGATCATTGCCGTTTTATCAGCTCTATTACAAGGAATTGAACATCGTGAACAGCCGCGCGGCCAAGGGCGAGGATTTTCCGGACTCGATCGACCTGGTGGCGCGCGGGGTTCTGAAGCTTAAGCCGCTGGTTACGCACGTCCTCTCGCTGCTGGATCTGGAAAAAGCCATGGGCATGCTCGAAACCGACGAGGACCAGCGCATGAAAATAATTCTGGAGAACGCCCGGTAAATTTGTTTGTATCCTTTCGAGGCCGTCGCAGCCGGCGGCGTTTTTGCGTACCATCGCGCGACAAGTTCAGATCGGGAGGTTACGGCCATTCCGGATCAAGCTGAACTAACGCAAGCCAACGCTGTGGAACGCTCCTCGGGCACGCAAAGCATCGCCATCGCGATGTATTGCGTCCTGCTCGTCTCCTACATCCTCATGGCCGCGGACCGCTACCTGTTTCCGGTCCTGGCGCCGGACATCCGCAAGGGTTTCGGATTTTCCCTGGCCAATACCGGATTGCTCGCGACCATCTTCACGCTGGGCCTGGGGATCGGCGGCCTGCCTACCGGCTTTCTGCTGGCGCGCACCTCGCGGAAGATGGTTCTGCTCGCGGGCATTATTATTTTCTCCTCGGCGACCGCGCTCACCACGGTTGTTCCCGGATTCTGGACCATGCTGGTATGCCTGGCCGCTCAGGGGATCGGCATGTCCATGCTGGCCACGTCGATGTTCGCGCTGGCTGCCAGCTATTTTGCGAAGAATCGGTCCGCGGCAATCGGCTCGGTGAATTTCTGCTACGGAATCGGCGGCTTCCTAGGGCCGTTTATTGCCGGAAAACTGCGGCAGTCTTACGGTACCTGGCATGCGCCGATGGTTTATTTCGGCCTGTTCGGATTTGTAATGGTGGTATTGATCGCCGCGGCGGTTCGTCCATGGTTCAGCGAAACGCGCCAGGCGGCCGCCGCCAAAGCCGATAGCGGCGGCGCGGAAACCCTTGCCAACCGCAACACGGTGATCCTCACGGTTCTCAGCCTGATTCACGGCCTGAGCATGTACGGTTTTCTGGGACTGTATCCCACGTATCTGCGGGAAGTGCTGCACTACGCGCCGGCCGATGCAGGGAAGGTGATCGGATTTTTCGGCATCGGGGCGCTGGCTTCCATTCCATGCGGCTGGATAGGCGACCGCTATTCGCCCAAGCTGGTGCTTAGCGGATCGCTGCTTTGCATCGCCGTCCTCGGCTATTTGTTTTTTCAGCCCTCGCTGACGATGCTCACCCGTGAAATTCTGACGTGCGTCTACGGCGTCGCCGGAAGCGCTGTGCTCTACGTGAATCTGGCCGGGTATCACGTGAAAGCGTTGCGGCGCAGCCTGTCGAGCAAGGGTTCCGGAATGTTTGTGACCAGTCTGTATGGAGGCGCGGCGTTCGGCGGATATCTGCTGGGCGGCCTCGCCAATCGTGGCGGATGGCTGCAGGCCAGCGAAATTCAGATTACGCTGCTTTCCCTGGTGGGAGCGGCGCTGGCGCTTGCCCTGCGTCCGAAGGAAATGTCGCTTTAGGGTCCCGGGATGCCGGGTGGCGCTTCTTTCCGGTCACGAAAGCATGCAACGCGGCAATGATCCAGCCCGTCTCAAGGCTTGGAACGAATTCGCGGATAAAGTCATTTTTCAGTCAGACGCGAATCGTGTATAGTGGGTTCACAAGATTAAGGTATCGTTGCGGAACTAAGGATCCTGGCAATACCGTTTGGGTATTTTAACGGGTGCTATGGCTGGTAAAAAAGCAAGTCCTGCGGTGGTACGGACACTGGACATCCTGGAAGCGATTTCCGGGCGCCATGGTGGTGTCACCAATGCGTTTCTCTCCCGCCGGTTGGGAATTCCCAAGAGTTCGGCAAGTTCCATTCTGCGTATCCTTCAGGGGCGCGGTTACTTAAGCCGGTTTTCGGATACCGGGCGCTATAAGCTCGGTCCGCATCTGCTGACCCTGGGCAGGAAAGTTGTCGAGACTTCCGATATCCGGGATCTGGCCTTGCCCTTCATGCGCGTGCTGGTCGACCAGGTGGACTTGACGTGCCACCTTGCAATTTTGGGCCATCACGAAGTCGTGCATTTCGAGAAGATCGTCGCGCAAAAATATTATCGCACGGACAAGACCCGGGCCGTGGGTGAGCGCGTGGCCCTGCACTCGTCGAGTGTTGGCAAGGCGCTGCTGGCCTATTGGCCCCGGCCGGCGCTGGATTCGCTGCTTCCGTATCTGGACCTGCATAAATTCGGGCCGCGAACGATCACCACTTTGCCCAGGCTACACGCCAAACTCGATGAAGTGCGCAAACAGGGTTACGCCGTGGACGACGAAGAGTGCCGTCCGGGATGGCGCTGCGTGGGCGCTCCCATCTTCGACCCCATGGGCAGGAGCACCGTGGCTTTGTGCCTCACAGGGACCGTGGGGGAATTGGATGATGTGAGGCTCGCGGCGGCAGCGTCCGCCGTGAAGGAAGCCGCGCAGCAGATTTCGCGGCGGCTGGAGATGGAAAATATTCAGTTCGCGACGTAGCGGTGTGCTGGTAGTTTCATTGGACCAGCGACTCGCGGACCCTCGGATGCGATTCTTCCCGGTATTGACGCAGTTTTCTTCCACAAGTTTTTCTTGTGGTCCGCCAAAAGCAGAGAATCACGCCACCTGCAAAAAACCCAAGGCAATGGTTTTGTAGCGCCGGCGTCCCGCCGGCATTTTTAGAATGCGCGGAATTGTAAAACTGCCGGCGGGACGCCGGCGCTACAAAGTGCTGCCTGCATCTGGAGGCGGCCACTTAAGAGACGGGGATTTTCGTTGGAGCATTCGCTTCAGCCTGCGCGGTTCAAATTTTGCGCCTGTGAAAATCTAAACCGCGCAGGCTGAAGCCTGTGCCACTAGATTCCTACGCGCTGGTGGCGCTTTCGCTCAGCAGCTTTGTTGTCAGCGTGATTTCCGCGGCCTTCAGGACCTTGGAAACGGGGCAGCCGGCCTTGGCGTCCGCCGCCGCTTTGTCGAACACGGCCTTGTCCACGCCCGGGATGCGCGCGACCAGGTCGAGATGAATCTTGGTGATTGTGAAACCAGAGTCCAACTTTTCCAGCGTCACCGCGGCCGTCGTCTCCAGGCTCTGCGGAGTGATTCCCGCGTTGCCAAGTTGCGCGGAGAGGGCCATGCTGAAGCAGCCCGCGTGCGCCGCCGCGATCAATTCCTCGGGGTTGGTGCCCTTGCCGTTTTCAAATCGCGTGGAAAATGAATATTGCGCGTTCGAGACAGTTCCGCTCTCGGTGGAAACCGTTCCCTTGCCTTCCTTGAGCGAGCCATTCCAGACTGCTGAACCTTTGCGAACCATATGAGCATTCCCTCCTGAATTAGGTTGGATCGGTGAACTTCGCCTGGCAATACACTACATCAATCTTCATAAATTGAGAAACGATCGGTTTACGGCAGGACAGGCTTCAGCCTGTCGCGTTGCATGGGCCGCAAGCAAAATCAAAAGCGACAGGCTTGAAGCCTGTCCTACTGGTTTATGGGACCAGGACAATTTTCCCGAATGCTCCGGGCTCCATGACTTCCTTGTGCGCGCGCGCCGCGTCGCCGAGCGGCATCTCCTTGCCGACGATGGGGCGGACTATCCCGGTTTCCAGCGCGGCGTCGAGGCCTGCGTGAACGTCGGCGGCGTGGGCATCGGAAATGTTCCACAGCGTGAAGCCGCGCACCGAAGCGCTGCGGGCCATCAAGTCGCGCGGCAGGATGCTGACGTCGCCGCGGCTGCCGATGACGATGACGCGGCCGAATTTGGCAAGAAGTTTCAAGTCGTTTCCCAGATTGACGTTGGCGAGCATTTCGAGGACGACGTCGACGCCGCGGCCGTGCGTCGCGATCATAATTTCTTCAAGATACCCGGTATGCCGGTGGTTGAAGGCGAAATGCGCGCCTTCGCGGCGCACCAGTTCCAGCCCTTTGTCCGTGCCCGCTGTTCCAATCACGGTCATGCCCATGGCGCGCGCGATCTGCACCGCGGCAATACCCACGCCGCCGCTTGCGCCGTGCACCAGAAGCGTCTCCGAAGCGTGCGCCTTGGCCTGATGATGGAGCGCGTGGTACGCCGTGCCGCAGGCCACGTAAATGCCCGCGCCCTGCTGGAAGGTGACGCGCTCGGGCAGGCGGTGCACCTGTGATTCCAGCGCCAGGGTGTACTCCGCGTACGTGCCGGTCATGGGATGCGCCACGTACACGCGGTCGCCGGGCTTTACGGTCTTCACTCCTTCTCCCACCGAATCCACCGCGCCCGCGCCCTCGCCGCCCGGCACATAGGGCAGCGGCGGCTTGATCGCGTAGACGCCCGCGCGCATGTAGGTATCGAACGGATTCACGCCCGCCGCGCGGATGCGCACCACTACTTGTCCTGAGCCCGGTTTCAGAGTGGGCATGTCCTCCAGCTTAAGGACTTCGGGCGCTCCGAATTCGTGGACGACGATGGCTTTCATCTGGATTCTCCTTCTGGCTCGCGAGTTTGGCGGCTGCTGAGTTTGGCGGAGTGAATTTTGGCGAGTCGCGGGGGGAAAGTCAATCCATGCCGGGTTGCTGGAATGGAGCGATTTCAGATAAAAAGCCTTCTCAGAATTAGCCTCCCGGCGACGGGTATACAGGGAACGCAGCGCGATTTGATGCTAAAATTCATTTCTCGGCGATGCATACCTACTCCGTGGCACTGCGAATAAGTGGGACCGATCTAGATTTAGCTGAAGTGTCAGACGCATTGAGACTGGAGCCGACGCAGACCAGAGTCATTGGGCAACCTCGTGACTCCTCCACCTTTGTCTGGCCGGAGTCAATGTGGGAGTATGAAGTGCGACCGGGCGAAAGCAAGGCTTTCTGGGATTCGCTTGAAGACGGGTTGCAGACCCTCATTGCGGCCTTTTCTTCACGCAAGAGAGAATTGTGGGACTATAAGCAACGATACAAAGTATTCTTGTGGTGTGGAGATTTTTCGAGCAGTTTCGGCGGCGGGCCAACATTATCCCCGCAAGTACTGAAGGCTCTCGCTGACTTCGGTGTCGAGCTGATGCTAGAGACCTACGCTTCCGACGAGTAGAACACTGAATAGTTTCGCTGGCCGGCAGATGTTCCACGTCCCACAGGAGATCGCAATGATCATCGATTGTCACGGACATTACACGTCCGAGCCGGCGGCGTTTACCGATTTTCGCAAGCAGCAAATCGCCGCGTTCAGCGATCCTTCCAGGGCGCCCTCGTTTCCAAATATCACCGACGATGAGATTCGCGCGAAGCTCGAGCCCGCGCAGTTGAAATTTCAGCGCGAGCGCGGCACGGACGTCACTATTTTTTCGCCGCGCGCCTCCGCCATGGGCCATCACATTGGCGACGAGGCGCTGAGCAAGGCCTGGACGAGAATCTGCAATGACATGATTCATCGTGTGGTGAATCTGTATCCCAAAAAATTCATCGGCGTTTGCCAGTTGCCGCAGTCGCCGGGTGTGCCGCCGGGCAATTCGATTCCGGAACTGGAGCGATGCATCAAGGAACTCGGCTTTGTCGGCTGCAATTTGAATCCCGATCCTTCCGGCGGCTACTGGAAAGAGCCGCCGCTGACTGACAGGTGGTGGTATCCGCTCTACGAAAAAATGGTGGAGCTGGAAGTGCCCGCGATGGTTCATGTGACGGCCACGTGCAATCCCGCGTTCCACACCACGGGCTCGCATTACATCAACGGGGATACGACGGCGTTCATGCAGTTTCTGCTCGGCGATTTGTTCAAGGATTTCCCGGCGCTGAAATTCATCATCCCGCATGGCGGCGGCGCCGTGCCGTTCCACTGGGGCCGCTATCGCGGCATCGCGCAGGACATGAAGCGGCCGCCGCTTTCTGAACTTCTTTTGAAAAACGTGTACTTCGATACCTGCGTGTATCACCAGCCGGGGATCGACTGCATGACGCGCGTTATTCCCTCGGACAACATTTTATTTGCATCGGAAATGGTTGGAGCGGTGAAGGGCATCGATCCGGAGACGGGGAATTATTTCGATGATACGCGGCGGTATATTGATGGATCGACGATCCTGAGCGCCGCGGACAAAAAGAAAATCTTTGAGGCCAATGCGCTGAAGGTGTATCCGCGCCTGGCCGGGCAGATGGAGCGGCAGGGGATTGCGCTGTGAGGTTCTAGTAGAACAGACTTCAGTCTGTTTGGTTTTGTCTGGCGCAAAAGTCAAAAACAAACAGGCTGAAGCCTGTTCTACTGGGGTCCCCCTTGACGCCATCCTGCTGTGGCTACAGAATGGCGCCATCGGCGACGGTCTGATGAAATCGAGGTCATCACCATGGGGAAAATCGTAGCAGCGATGGGCACGGTTCATGCGCCGCAGTTGTTTGTGCGGCCGCCGAGCGAGGATCCCGCACAATTGGACGCGGACATCGCCGCGATGCGCGTGATCGGCAAGGACCTGGACGAGACCAAGCCCGACGTGGCTATCGTGATCGGGAACGATCACATGGAAACCTTTTTTCTGTCCTCGGTGCCGACGTTTGCGATCATGGCCGGCGAACGGGCGCGCGCGGAATTCGCGGGGAAGAAGTACGACCTTCCCGTCCACCAGGGACTCGCCGAAGACCTGCTCGACAAGCTGGTGAACTCCAATTTTGACATGGCCTATTCGCAAGACGCTGTCCTGGGGCACGCGTTCGCGGCGGTGTACGAATGGGTTATTGAGGGCCGCAAGATTCCCGTTGTTCCGATTTTTGTGAACGCCTACCTGCCACCGCTGCCGACCGCGCGGCGCTGCGCGGAATTGGGGAAAGCCATTGCGGAAGTTATCGCCGCCCGGCCCGAGCGAGTCGCGATCATCGCCAGCGGCGGGATGTCTCATTTTCCGGGCACCTGGAAATATCCGGCGCCGGATTTTGAATTCGATTACTGGGCCATCGCGCAAATGGAGAAGGGCAACCACCAGGCACTGCTAAATTTGACTTCCGAGCAGCTGGACGTCGTGGGCAACACGGAAATGTTGTCGTGGATGATCATGTTCGGCGCGATCGGGAATCAGCCCGGCGAACTGATCACCTACCAGCCAACCTGGCACCACGGCCACGCCGTCATGCGATTCCTGCCTGACAAACGGACCGGAAAAGTTTCCGAGGAAGGCAAGAAGGGCGCGGCCGCCTACAAGTTCAAGGGGTCGGAGGGATACGAATTTTACAAGCATCCTTCTCCATCCGCGTACAAGCTGAATAAAATCCTGTACGATCTGCGCTTCAAGCCGAGCCTGCGCGTGCGCCTGATCAATGACATTCCTTCGGTCGCGGCGGAATACGGGATGCCCGTGGAGGAATCGAGAGTTCTGGAGACCCTGCAGGACGAGGACATCGAGAAATTCCGCAACGGCAAGGTGCATCCGCTGGTGGAGGCGGGCGCGCATCCTCTGGGAATGTGGATGAGTGTGATCGTGTTTCACGCCGAGCTGCGCAGGCTGCGTGCCGCCGCCGCGCAAGCCGCCGCCGAAAAAACCGGCGCCACCAATTAAATCGATTGCCTAAGGCCTGCCCTCAGTGGCACAGGCTTCAAGCCTGTGCAAATTCTCGACACAGGAAAATCAAAACCGCACAGGCTGAAGCCTGTGCCACTAACACCAAGAGGACTCATGCCCAAGATGCGAGCCGTGCAGATTCCGAATGCGAAGCAGCCATTTCAATATGTGGAACGCGAAATTCCCGGGCCTGGGGCGGGCATGGTGCGCATCAAGGTGCAGGCCTGCGGCGTTTGTCATAGCGATGAATACGCGAAGGAGGGCTCGCGCCCGGGCATCACCTACCCGCGAATTCCGGGGCACGAAATTGCAGGCGTGATTGACGCCATCGGTGCGGGCGTTGCGGGCTGGGAGCGTGGCCAGCGCGTGGGCGTCGGCTGGCATGGCGGACATTGTGGACATTGCGATTCGTGCCGGCGTGGAGATTTTGTGACGTGCAGCAAGGGCCGCCAGATCACGGGGCTGACCTGCGACGGCGGCTACGCGGAATACATGCTGGCATCGGCCGCGGCGCTGGCTCCGATCCCCAGGGAACTTTCCGCCGTCGAAGCGGGGCCGCTGCTTTGCGCAGGGGTTACCACGTTCAATTCGCTGCGCAACAGCGGAGCGCGCGCTGGAGATCTGGTCGCCATTCTTGGGCTTGGCGGGTTGGGACATCTGGGCGTGCAGTTTGCCGCACGCATGGGATTTGAAACCGTGGGCATCGCTCGTGGAAAAGACAAGGAATCGTTCGCGAAAAAAATGGGCGCGCACCATTATCTGGACAGCGAATCGCAAAATGTGGCCGCGGAACTGGAAAAATTGGGCGGCGCCAAGGTCATCCTTTCCACGGTCACCAGCGGAAAAGCGGTAAACGCCGTCCTGGGCGGCCTGGGTATCAACGGAAAATTAATCCTGGTTGGAAATCCGGACCAGCCGGTCGAAGCGACCGGACGACTGCTGATCGCGGGCCGCCGCTCGATCAGCGGCTGGCCCTCCGGCTCTCCCATCGATTGGCAGGACACGCTGAGGTTCTGCGCGCTCACCGGTATCCGGCCGATGGTCGAAGTGTTTCCGCTGGAAAAGGCTCCCGAAGCCTACGAGCGCATGCAAAGCGGCAAGGCGCGATTCCGCGTGGTGCTCACCACCGGTCTTTAGATGCCGGCGCGATCCGGCTAAATTTATTTAGATGGGGGCAGCGGAACAGCCGCGCCAACCGCCGGCCTCCATTCCCCATTTTCCTTCACGAACTCCCGCAGAAAGATTACTTCCCGCGTGACCGCCAGCTTGCCGCTTTCATCCAGGAACCAGTGGTCCGAGCGAAATGTGGGAGACACATGGTCGAAGTCGGGCTGCCCCTGGGCATTCAGGCGAACTTTGAACGACGTGTGATCGACGGCGATGGCAATGTTTCCGTATACCGCCATCAATTTGAACTCCGTGGGGTTCGGACCTTCGCCGCGCACCACATCCTTATAGGTTTTTGCGCCTTCGGTCTGGCCTTTCACCATTTCCGCCTTGGTCTGCGTGCCGCTGCCGGGATTGATCTCAAAAAACTGATCAGCCCAGAATTTGGCGCGGGCATCGACGCAATCCAGGCGCTTCGGCTGAAAATATTTTCCCTGGCAGAGCCATTTGAGATTGGCGTCTCTCAGGGTGGCTTCCAATTCGGTCCAGGCCTTATCGCCCTTCTTCATTGTTTCTTGCGCCGAGGCCAGCGATGAAATTGCCATGAGCGCGATCACGAATAGAATGCGAATTCTTGTCATTGAATGTTGCCTCCGGTGAATGGCCTTATACTACCTGCGGGTGCGAGCGTCAACGCAGCAATGCCGTGACGCGCCTGATTCGGCGTCTCATGTTACGAAATTTCATTTAGATTGGGAGTTGGAAATCCAAGCGGAACTTCCAAATTACGGGATCGACTGCCAAATCTCGGCCGCGGCTATTTTGCGGAATCCTGCGCTTCCAGCCGGGCAAGGTATTGCTTGGCCTGCTCTTCCTGATCCTTGTCGGTGTGGTGTTTCAGCATTTGCTGCAACTGGGCGATGGCGTTTGCCCTGTTTCCCTGGCGCTCGTAGATCTGGGCCAGGAGCAGGGAAATAAACGGTTCCGAATAAGTGGTGTCGGCTTGCTGGGCCGCGAGGCCGCTTTTCATGGCCTCATCCAGATTGCCCATATGGAAGTAGGCGACGGCGCGGTAGTAATGAATGTAGGCGGTCCCCTGCGCGCTGATGCCCTGGGCCATGTCGGCCAGGTCCAGGACCTGCTTCCATTCCTGATTGCGCACCGCGAATTCCGCCTGGCAGAGATATGCCGGCAGGTATTTCGCATCGATGGTGAGCGCATGAGAACACGCCTCGCGGGCTTGCTGTACCTGATGTTCCTGTTCCAGGGTTAGTCCCAGCATTACCCAGGCGGCGGAGTAGGTTTCAAATTTCTCAATGGCCTTGCGCACATGCTGCTCGGCCTCGGCCAACCTGCCTTTACTGGAGGCGTCGCATGCTTTCTCGTATTCGCCGCGTGCCTTGCCCGGAATTTTCAAACGCGTGACGCTAACCGAGGCTGCCCGATTTTCCGACAGGTTCCACGGAAAGCATTTCTCGTCGTCCGGCATGGTGGGTTTCGGAAGCGGCGGAATATCCGGGACGGGCTGCATGGTCGGGTCGATAGTCGGCCGCGTATAAACCGGGGGATAATACACTCCGCCCCCTCCTCCCGCTCCGCCACCGGTTCCATGAGTCCCCCCTCCGCTTCCACCGCCTCTTTGCGCGTAAATGGGCAAGGCCGAAACTCCCATCGCGAGGGCGCAAACGAGTAATCGCCTCCAATTCAGGGAGGTGGGAAACCCTTGCCAAGAACTCTTGGAGGCGTGATGAATTCGCCACCCAGCCGTGCGGAAATCGCCGGCCTGGACAGGCAACTCGGAAAAAGCCTTCATACTCCGAATCCTAGTCCTTTTCTTTATAGAATCAAGATGATTTGTCCGGAGCGGGTCCGTGAGGGAACACAGGAATGCGAGCGGTCGTAGGGCCCGCACCGCACGCCGTGGCACGGTCCGTGCCTTCGCCCTGACTGGGTGGACCTCGGCTCCGCGAGGTTCTATACTCGACGCGTGAATTCCGAACCCGATCTGCTTGGCCCGCTGCGCCGCTACTGGGGCTACGATGCGTTTCGCCCTTTGCAGGAGCGCATTGTGCGCAGCCTGCTCGGCGGGCGCGACGCCTGCGTGATCATGCCAACCGGGGGAGGAAAATCGCTTTGCTACCAGCTGCCCGCAGCGATGTCCGAGGGAAAAACCGCCGTCGTAATTTCGCCGTTGATTGCGCTAATGCAGGATCAGGTGGCGCAGCTGGACCTGATGGGAATTCCGTCTGCCGTGCTGAACAGTTCCGTGACGCCGTCGCAGCAGAGCAAAATCATTGAGAAAGCGAGGGCGGGGGAGTATCGCCTGCTGTATCTTTCGCCCGAGAGACTGGTGCGCGAGGATACTTACGACTGGCTGCAGGGCGTCCCGGTCCTTTTTTTTGCCATCGATGAGGCGCATTGCATTTCGGAATGGGGCCACGAATTCCGGCCGGAGTACCGGCAACTCAGCCGCCTGCGCAAGCAATTTCCGGACCGCGCCATCGCCGCATTCACGGCCAGCGCCACGCAGCACGTGCGGCATGACATCATTCGCCAGCTTCAGCTGAACGAACCGCACAAATATATCGCCAGCTTTCACCGGCCGAACCTGCGCTACGTCCTGCGCGAGTGCGACGCGCATTCGCAGACCGAGCTCCTGATGCGCGGCCTGCGCAGTTACGGCGACGCAAACATCATTGTTTACGCGCCGACGATCGCAAAGGTCGAATCCACCGTGGATTTTCTGCGCGAGCAGGGAATTACGGCGGTGGCGTATCACGGGCAGATGAGCGCGGCGGATCGTAGAAAAAATCAGGAACGCTGGATGGCGGACGAAGCGCGGGTCATGGTCGGCACGATCGCCTTTGGGCTGGGCATCAATAAAGCCGCGGTGCGCGCCGTGATTCATCTTTCGCTGCCAAAATCAGTCGAGCAGTTTTACCAGGAAGCGGGCCGCGCCGGGCGCGACGGCCTGCCCGCCGATTGCGTAATGCTCTGGCAGAAGCGCGACGTCGGGTTGCTTACCTACTTCATCGAACAGATTGCCGATCCAGAGGAAGAAAAGCGCGCCTGGCAGAGGTATCGCGAGATTCGCGGGTTCGTCGAATCGCGGACTTGCCGCCACGCCCGCATCTGCGGGCACTTCGGTGAAAATAAAAAATGGGCGTCCTGCGGCGCGTGCGACGCTTGCGGGTACACGCCTGAATGGCTTGCGGCGCCCGTTGCGGAAAAGCAACCAAGGCGGCGCAAGGGAAAATCGCGCGGCGGTACGGACGCGTACCCCCTTTCCGCGCCAATCGTTTATTCCCGCGCCACTCCGGCTGCCGCGCCGGCTTCTTTGGATTTCGATCCGGCGTTGCGCGACCTGCTGCGGGAATGGCGGCGGGATTCTTCCAACGAGCAGAATGTTCCCGCTTACGTCGTCATGCATGACACGACTCTGGAGGAAATCTGCCGCGTGCGCCCGGAATCCATCTCCGCGCTTTTGCATGTAACCGGCATTGGAGCGCGAAAAGCGGAAATGTACGGGTCGCAAATCCTAGGTGTGTTGAAGCGCTTTCGCGAGGGAGCGCGCGCCGCAGTTCAGGCGGAAAAGGGTGAAAAACCGGTGGAAGAGACGATGCGCCTGATTGCGGAAGGGCGAACGCTGGATGAAATCGCCACGGCTCGCGGGCGGCGCCGGTCGACGATTGTCAGCATGGTTTCCGACCTGGTCGAACGCGGAATGGTCGAGTATCAACCGGAATGGGTGGACCAGGGAAGGCAAGCAGCGATCGAAGCAGCCTGCGCAAACATCGGCATGGAAAAACTTTCGCCCCTCAAAGAAGCTCTGCCCCCGGAATTCTCGTATGACGACATTCGCCTGGTGGTCGCATATCTCCGCAGCCGAAGCGAAGGGATGGCCGCGGCTGCTACGCCATGAGCAGCAAGCGAAAAGTGTGATTTTTGTGGCGCGGGCGTCCCGCCGGCGCCACAAGGCTGGCGCCACGATGAAATAAATCTCGAATTCGCGTCAAACGCGCGAATGCGCCAACGGCACGGAGCCCGGCGTCTCTTCCCGCAGCGTCACCATTTCCAAATTGCCCATCAGCCGGTGCACGAACAGCCACGCGGGCACATAGAAGCAGCTCATCCCGAGCAGCACCGGCACGTAACCCACGCGCGGGATCACCAGCCCGGGAATAATTCCTGAAAACAGCGCGCCTCCCAGGCCTCCAATGCAAACGCCAAATCCGTTGGCGCTGCCCACGGCCTGCGCGGGAAATACATCCGCGGGCGCGGTGAAAAGATTTGTCATCCATGCCTGGTGAGCGGCCGTGGCAAGGCCAAACATCAGGACCGCGAACCATGCGTCCTGCACAATCACGCCCAGGCTGCATACCGGCATAATCACCGCGCAAAACAGGAGCGTCCTCTTTCGGGCTTTGCCGACGGTCCACCCATGTTTGATCAGCCGGCTGGAGACAACGCCGCCGGCCAGCGCGCCGAGTCCCGAGATGCTGTAGACGATGATCAACGCGGTGCCGCGCTCGGACGGCGTGAAGTGGCGCACGTCGGTCAGATACGTCGGCAGCCAGAACAGGTAGAACCACCAGATCGGGTCGGTAAGAAATTTCGCCCAGGCGTAACCCCAGGCCTGCTTGTACTTCAACACGGCGCTTATGGAAAGCTTCGATCCCGGCGCGGCGGCCGTGCCCGTTGTTTGCGGCAGGCGATAGGTCAACAGCCAGAAGGGCAGCCACAAAAAGCCAAGTCCGCCCATGATCGCGAAACAATACTGCCACCCCAGCTTCAGCGCGATCAGGATTACCAGCGGCGGGCCCACAATGTTGGCGATGTTGGTGCCCGCGTTCACGATGCCCATGGATGTGGCGCGTTCCTCGGGCGGAAACCATTCGGCGGCGGCCTTGCTGCACGCGGGGAAATTGGCGGATTCTCCCAAGCCAAGAACGGTGCGGAATAATCCGAATTGCAACGCGCTGCCCGCGAACGCGTTGAGCGTCGCGGCGAGCGACCATACCACCACGGCGATTCCATAGCCGATCCGCGTGCCGTAGCGGTCCAGCAGCTTGCCGCCGGCGAGCGAACCCCCGGCGTAGGCCAGCTGGAATACCATCTGGATTGCGCCGTAGGCCGCGAGGCTAAAATGAAATTTGTCGCGAATCTCCGGAAGAATCACGCCCAGAATCGCGCGATCCAGGTAGTTGATGGTCGTTGCAAAAAACAGCAGGCTGACAATCACCCAGCGTATTCGCATGTGCGGGGGATCATACTCCAGATTCGGGGCATTTCTACAACGGGACAAACCCTTGAGGTTTCGGAACTTCCGTTATCCGCTGTTGCCGATGCGCGCGGCGCGCACGCCCTCGGGCCCGGGCGCCGAGGCGGATGAATTTATCGCGGGTTCGGGAATTTGCTCCGCGGAAAATTCGTATCTTTCCTTAATCAATTTCGCAATGGCCTCGGAGAGATCGTGGATGTGGCCGATGCGAAACCGTTGTTCGACTTTGCGGACATCGGATGCCAGGGCGTGATCGTGGAACACGCCGCCGATCCAGTTGGAGAAATCCCCGCGGTGGGCGTGTTCCGCGACCACTGAGGCGGGGGCCTTGGCCAATAACGCCACAAATTCCTTCAGCGTTCGCGCCGGGCCATCGAGAACCACTCCCTGGTCGACGAACCAGAATCCCTGCTCGGCGAGCAATTGCACGTCGAGGTACTTGGCCTTGTGCCGGACGTGGGACGTTAGGCGGGGGAAAAGTGTGAATCTCAGCAGTTTGTTTCCTGATTCTTCAATACCAGGAAGCAGCACGGCTTCCTCCATGCCCAGCGAAGATAGAACCGCTGTGCTATCCGCTCCAATTCCTCTGGCCGCTAAAATATCGGTGAGGGCCTGAATTTCGCGCGGGTCGGTCGTGCGTTTGATAATCACGCCTTCCATCGCGCGGCGCAGATTGGGGTGCAGGTCGGACATGCGGTACGTGACCAGCGTGTACGCGCCCAGCGTGAGGTCCAGCAATTCATTCACGTTTGGTTCGTGCAGGAAGTAATGAGCCTCATCGATCACGATGCGGTGGGGCAAGCCCGTCGCTCTCCGGATTGCAACCAGCATGGGAAGCAGTGATTTCAGATAATTCACCTTTTCCTGGTAGGGCGCGTGCGACAGGTCCATGACGACACTCATGTCCGGATGCCGGAGCACGCGAGCCAGCACCGGCAATTCCGGGGGAGGATCATCTCCCCCAAAAACCACAACACCAGGCAGTCCTTCCAGCGTGCGGTAGTCTCCCTCTGGATCGATCACGAAGACCGAGTAGCCCTGAAGAATCAGCTGTTCGCAGGCCAGCCCGGTCACCCATGATTTGCCGGAGCGAGGGTCGCCCGCAATCAGCATGTTTCGGCCGCGAAGCGCGAGCGTCAGTTCGTGTCCGTCCTGTGCGGTTCCCAGCGACAGCCGGTGTTGACCGATTTGTTCGGGCGGGAGACGTAAATCTCTTGCCACTCGCCGGATGTATCCGGCAACTGCGGTCGGACCATCCCCGTGAAGGACCTCATCGGCGACTTTTTGCAGGATCTGGCTGCCCCAACTGACCGCGACGCCCAACTCGCATGTAGCGAGAAGATCGTGGTCGTTTTCCGCGTCACCAATCGCCAACGCATTGTGAACCGACAGCCTGAGCGTGGCCAGTGCCTCGCGCAGCCCCATGCCTTTGCTGACCGCCTGTGGAAGCACCATGAGCCGCCCACGGTTGAAGAGCAGTACGAGGGGCAATTCCAGGTCTCGAATCACGGAGAGAACTTGCGGCGCGGCGGCCGCATCCAGTTCCACGACGCATTGACCGGCCTTGAATTGCATGCCGCGCCGGCTGAGTTCTTGCATTAGTGGAAGGGATGAAGAACTGGAAACGAGCCGCGAATGGCCGTTGGGAAACCACAAGACCGCGCCGTTCTCGGCCACCACGCCGTCGACAAAACCCAAGTCTCCGGCAACCTGTTCGAGTTCACTGAGAATGCGGCCGGTTACAATCAATACGGCGATTCCGCGCGAACGCACTTCGGCGATGGCTTTTCTGACTTCCGCGTCCAGGACTCCGTCCCGGGCGATCGTTCCATCGTAGTCCAGCGCGAGCACGCCAAATTTCATGGTCGTTTACCTAAAAAATATTTTTTATGTTTTGGCCCGGCGAATTTCCCCGCCGGCCCCGAACTCTTAATGGCCGGTGGCATCAGCTGGCGAGGGGTATCGTTCGCTACTGCACACGGTCCGCGCGAACCCGCCAGGTGCTGCAGGACTCTTTGACAGGCGCGGCATGATCGGTTTCCCGAAACGAGTCCGAAACGTTGGCCACATTTTCCAGGGCCGCGCGATCCGGGATGTTGAGCATCGATCCCTGGATGGAAATCAGGTGGCGATTCTTGAATTCGCTCAAGGTACGCGTAACCGTCTCGCGAGTGGTGCCGATGAATTCTGCGACCTCTTCATGCGTCAGGGGCATGGTGATCCGCGTGCCCGTCCTGGTCTTCGGTACATTCACCGACCACGTCAGCAGGAGCCGGGCGAGTTTTTCATTCGCGGAAGACGACAGCCCGACGGTCCTCAACTGCTCGCAAGCGGCGGTGTATTGCGAGCCCATCTGGCTCAGAACGTTCTGGGAGGCCTCGGGATGGCCGGCGAGGTAGCGATGAAAGTCTTCCTTGCGGACAAAGGCAACCTGGCACGGGTGCAGAGTCTCGGCCGTGACTTCGTATGCGGTGCCGGCCATGGTGGCGACCAGGCCAAGCAGCTCGCCGGCGCGGGCGATTCTCATGATAAGGGTCTTGCCTTCGCTCGAGCTGATGGAAAGTTTCACTTCGCCCTCGCACAGGACAAAAACTCCGCGCGCCTCCTGCCTTTCAACAAACAGGAGCGCCCCTTTCGGGTAAGTCGAGGTGGACTTGATGCCGTCGAATTCCTTCAATGCGGCTGGGCCCAGATGGCAGAAGAATCCCGCACCGTTCAACTTGCAAGTCTTGCAGCCATCGTTCAGTTCCAATCCGTATGGACCTTTCATGACGTCCTCCTCAGTGTGTTTCCTACGAGTTTGTTGCATTGCCCTGTCGCGCAATCTCTGCGTAGTATTTTGTCAGCGGCGTATCCGCCAAGAATTCCGCGCCCGTTCTGGAATGAATTTCAGACAGCGTTTTTTGACCATCGGTATCGGCAAATGTGAGGCCGCGAAGATCGACGACCAGCTTTCCGGAGTTCAGCGAAGGCTCAAGAGCTTGCCAAGCGCGATCCAGCTCCGAAACTCGGGTGCCCGCAAGTTTTCCTTCGATCTTGAGCGTCACGGTTTCTCCCTGATCTTGATTGACGGTTATTCTCAACATCACTGCCACTCATGCTGTTGCATATTGATGTGATAGCAATCACACAGCCAAAACATTGGCAAAGGGAGATTCCTTCTAAGTCTTTGCAGATTAATCGTTTAGATGGAGTGCGGAAGTTGTATGGAGAGGCTGCGGATGATTGTGACGAAAATCACTGACGAAGGATCGTCAGTTTTGACTAGATATAGTCTGTTCGTTCGATTCCCAGCTTCTTCAGCTTGGAATTCAGCGTAGTCCTGATCAGGCCCAGCCGGGCGGCGGCGCCGTGCGGCCCTGAAATCTTGCCTTTTGTTTCGCGGAGCACGCGGAGGATGTGTTCTCGTTCCTTTGACTCCAAAGTAGCGTCCTGGAGCTCAGGGCGAGCTTCATCGGGCATTTCCAATTCAGCCAGAGGAGCACGCAAGACGGGCCCCTTGGTAAGGATGACGGCGCGTTCGACGAAGTTCTCCAGCTCGCGGATGTTTCCCGGCCAATCCCAGCGGGTCAAGGCGCGCATGGTTGCCGGCTCGATGGTTTCAATCTTCTTATAAAGACGCCGGGCGTGCTTATCGACGAAGTAGCGCACCAGAAGTGGTATGTCTTCGCGGCGCTCCCGCAAGGGGGGAAGCAGGATCGGAAAAACGCGCAGGCGGTAATAAAGGTCGCTGCGGAACGTTCGGTCGGCCACCATTTGCGTCAGGTCGCGATTGGTCGCAGCGACCAGCCGCACGTTTACCGGAATGGTTTGTGTTCCTCCCAGCCTCTCGAATTCCTTCTCTTGCAGGGCGCGCAGGATTTTCGGCTGCAACTCTAGTGGCAGATCGCCAATCTCGTCCAGGAACAGTGTGCCCTTGTGAGCCAGTTCCAGGCGGCCGATCTTGCGGTCGATGGCTCCGGTAAACGCCCCTTTTTCGTGGCCGAATAATTCACTTTCGAGGAGGCCCGTAGGGATGGCGGCGCAGTTCAGCTTAACGAGCGTGCGCTGATTTCTGGGGCTCAGGTAATGGATAGCCCTCGCGATGACGTCTTTTCCAACCCCGGTTTCGCCGAGAATCAAAACGGTCACGTCGGTGGCGGCGACGGTCTCGACATGCTTTAGGACGCGCTTCAGGCCAACGCTCTCGCCAATAATCTCCTCGAATTTGGAGTCGGTGCTGAGTTCCTCCTCCAGATAGCGCCTCTCCTGCTCGCTTCGCCGGAGGGCCTCTTCCGCTTCGCGCTTTTCTGATAAATCACGGATGACGCTCAGGACCACGCGCCCTTTCGCCGTCTCCACCGGGCCGAGCATGATGTCGGCAGGGAACTCGCTGCCGTCCTTGCGCCGGCCATAAAGGTCCAGGCCGGCGCCCATGGGGCGCACGCTGGCTTTGGCTCCGTATTCCTTGCGACGGTCCGGATGCGCGCGGCGGAAGCGTTCGGGAACCAGGATATCCACGGATTGTCCCAGCAATTCGTCCCGCTTGTAGCCGAAGGAAGATTCCACGCGCGCGTTCACGCTGGTGATTCGTCCCTCGGCATCGCTGGCAATGATCGCATCCGGAGAGAACTCGAACAGGGCGCGAAACAACACCTCGCTGCGGTGGATCGCTTCCTGAGCGTACTTCCGGTCGGAAATGTCCCGGATCACGCTCAGCACCACGGGCCCTCCGGCTGTTTCCACCGGGCTCAGCATGATGTCGACGGGGAACTCGCTGCTGTCCTTGCGACGGCCGAACAGTTCCAGTCCTGCGCCCATGGGGCGGATGCTCGCGTGGGCCTTGTAGGCTTGGCGATGTTCCGGATGACCCTGGCGGAATCGCTCGGGTACGAGGATTTCGATCGGCTGACCGATGAGTTCCTCACGGTTGTACCCGAATGTCTTGTCCACCTGTCCATTGACCGAAGTGATGCGGCCATTTGCGTCCGTCACGACGATGGCGTCGGGAGAGGATTCGAATAGCTTCTCGAAAAGTGCTTGCGGCTGAGAGGGTTGCGGCATTGGTCCTGACGGCGCACTCATAGTATCTCATCCCCACGCTTTCGACAGGCCCATACTGAGTTAATTGCTACACAAAATCATACATCCCCGCCGGATTCAAGGGGCATGTGGAAATGGACATCGGGGCCGTGGAATGGGGCGAATTTAGCAGAGACGAGAAAACAGTTCGGTTAATACAGTGAACTGTGACGCAGGGCACATCTTTTCATATCACTCCGGATTAGAAACGTTAAGGATGCAGAGTGTTGGACGGGATCATTGGATTTCCATCAAGGGATTTCCATCAGGTTGATGGGAGTCTTCCATTCCGCCTTCATTGGCCCTGCCTTTCAAGGACATGCAAATACGAGGTGAGAAAAATGGCCGCGCAAGCGCAAGTCGCAGTAGTTACCCAGCCCGCCAAGACATCCCCGCCCGTCAAGCAAACGGAAACGGCGAATGTCTTCGACCGGCTTCAGCAAAGTTATGACTCGATCGCTCGAAGAGCCTTCGAGATATTCGAATACAACGGACGATGGTTCGGTCATGAACTGGACGATTGGCTCCGCGCCGAATCCGAGGCCCTGCAACCCGTGCACCTGGACGTAACAGAGACGGACGAGGCCCTGACCGTTCGGGCGGAAGTGCCGGGATTTGCAACCAATGAACTGGACATCACCGTGGAACCCCGCCGGCTGACCATCGCCGGAAACCACGAATCCAAGGAAGAGACCACAAAAGGCAAAACGATCTACTCCGAGCGAAGCACGAAGGAGATTTTGAGATCGTTTGAATTGCCGGCCGAAGTTGACGGCCCAAAGGCGACCGCAACGTTAAAGGACGGCATTCTCAACATTGAACTGCCGAAGGCTGCTCATGCCAAGACGGTTCGAGTGGAAGCGAAAGCGGCCAAGTAAATCGAATCGCGAGGGCGAGCGATGATTTCACCCAGCCCGCCCTCAATCTTCAGGGAATAGGTGTCGAATTTTGCCGCGGGGAAGAGACCGATGATTACAAATTGCTGCAATTCGGATTGCCAGGCGCCGTTTGACTATCGCCAGGGGCGAATCGTCAGGGTCTGCAAGGCGTTGCCCACTGATTGCTCTTCGGACATTGAGCATCCGATTGAGCATTTTTGGCTCTGTGGAAATTGTTCGGAACTCTATGTATTTGAATTTGAATCCAGATTGAGCCTGAAACGGAAGAGCAGTGACAGGACGGCCAACCAAAGAAAAACTCCGGATTTCGCCTCGGCCGCATAAATTGCGAACGCGCGCATGGAATCTGCGGTTTCAAGGCTCTTTGATTCCAATAAGCATGCTCTTGCGTTTCCACTGAAGCTTCAGCATCGGAAAATAGGAAATCCATCCACGCGCCCGAGGAATTCCGATTGCACGATGAAAATCGAGGAGTCTACGAAGATTCAGCTACGAATCGTCAGAACGGGGCATTCCGCCTGAGTGACAACCCGGTAGGTAATCGAACTCGTGAAATGCGTTGCGGCCGCGGCATTTGCCTTTGCGCCCCGGATTCCGAGCACGATCAAATCCGCATTTTCCCTCAGTGAAACTCCCAGAATGGATTCCGCCGGGGCGCCTCGCTCGACCGTGCATTTTGGACTTATAGGCAGGCCCGCGCCGAACGGAACCACGTCCCGAAGCGTCTCATACGTGGAATTCACCTGGCCCGGTTCAGCCTTCTGAATCGAGTTCAGCAGAAACAATCCCGCGTGATATTCCCTGGCCAAATAGGTGGCATAGCGGGCAGCGCCTAGAGATTCCGGCGTAAAATCGGTCGCGTACAGGATGCGATTCAGATTCGCGGCCGAAGAAGGGGTCTCCCGGAAAGACACCCGAGGTCCAACTGTCAAGACCGGGCAAGTTGCCTGGAGGAAAACCCTCTCCGCGACCGATCCGAATACGGCCTTCTTGATTCCCGAGCGCCCGTGCGTGCCCAGGACCAGCAGGTCAATATGTTCCGTCTCGATGATTTGGGACAAGCATTCCCAGACGTCGCCCGAAGGAAAAAGAAATTCATGCGGAATATCTTGCAATTCCAGGTCCAGCCTGTCCTGTTCCTTCTTGCGGAACTCCGCCTCTTCCTGTTCCAGGCTGGCCCACTCTTCCGGCGGCACCATGGGGTAGATGCCTGGGGAAATCACATGAACCAAAAAGATCTTTCCCCCCGATCTTCGGGCCAACTCGACAGCGTAGGGCAAAGCCAGCTGCGTCGCGGGCGAAAAATCCGTTGCGACCAATATCTTCTGGAAATGGACTTGTCCGTTTGCCTGCAGCGTGTTCACCGCATGCCTCCACTGCTCCGAATCAGGCGCCGGATTCCGGCGTTCATTTCCTTTGGTGGGATTCATCGAGTTTCTCTCCGCCATGCAACCTTTTTACGCGCAAATCAAAAGCGGTGCTATGCGCCAAGTCACAGCGAGGTGTGATTTGCGTCATACGGAGGGGCGCTCTAGTGCGTTATTTGGCCCTGCAGCCCGGCCGGAGCGGGCTTTGGGGGACTAACCCGGGTGTGGAGCGGTTGCCACACTGAATCTGGAGAAGAGCAGGCGCTTTGCGAACTCGACCAGGAGCATGTACGTCACAATGGAAATCGCCAGGAAAGCGAAGAATGGGGCAGGCAGGGGAGTGAAGCCGAGAATCCGCGCAAGCGGCGAGATGGGAAGCAGAATGCCGAGGACCACGATGGCGACGGTGGTAATCGCGAGCGGAAGGCTCGGACGGCTCTTCAAAGGATTGCCCATGGTGCGAATCACGAACAGCACCAGTGTCTGAGTGGCCAGCGATTCCACGAACCATCCGGTGTGAAACAGCGGCTCGCCGGCATGAAAGAAATGGAGCAGGACATAGAACGTCAGGAAATCGTAGATCGAGCTGATGGGGCCGATGAAGATCATGAAATTGCGGATCAGGCGCATGTCCCAGCGCTGCGGGCCGCGGACATAGGATTCGTCCACGTTGTCGGACGGGATGGTAATCTGCGCGGCGTCGTACAGAAAATTATTCAGCAGAATCTGCGTGGAGAGCATCGGGAGAAAGGGAAGAAACACGGAAGCCCCCGCCATGCTGAACATGTTGCCAAAATTGGAGCTGGTGC
The DNA here is from genome assembly GCA_020073375.1 of Terriglobia bacterium. GTDB lineage: Bacteria > Acidobacteriota > Terriglobia > Acidiferrales > UBA7541 > Palsa-360. The sequence goes on from JAIQFG010000017.1 coordinate 36,955, forward strand.
CCATAAGCAGATATTTCAGGACGTTCGCGGAAGCCCTGCGGCCTTCGATGATTCCGCGGTGAAGGGTGGCCAGGCCCGGCTGAAGCAGGATGATATCGGCGGCGTCGCGCGCAACGTCGACGGCGGAGGCGACCGAAATTCCAACGTCAGCTGCGTGAAGCGAAGGAGCGTCGTTGATTCCGTCGCCCATGTAGCCCACCACGTGGCCGCGATGTTTCAAGGCCAGAATGATGCGCAGTTTTTGCATGGGGGAAACGCGCGCAAAGATGGCGGCCTGCTCGGCCATGTGGCCCAGGGCCGTGTCAGTCATCTGGTCGAGGTCATCGCCGAGCACGATGGTGGGATTGTCCAGGCCCACGCAGGAGCAAACGTGCCGCGCGACCAGTTCGTTGTCGCCAGTAAGAATTTTAACTTGCACACCGTCCCGTTTCATGGCCGCGATGGACTCGGCGGCGTCCGAGGTCGGCGGATCGGCAAACGCCAGAAAGCCGGCGAGCGCGAGGGAGTGTTCATCGGCCGGCGAAAATCCATCGCTGCCCTGGACGACCCGGAAAGCGACGGCGAGCACGCGGAACCCCTGGCTGCACAAGTCCCGATAGGCCTTGCCCGCGCGCTCCGCGCCTTCCTTTTCCGCTGGCCGCGTTTCTCCCTCGGCTTCAAAGGAATCGCAGAGTGCGATGATCCCTTCCGGCGCTCCTTTGGTGATCAGCAGCTTTTGCAATCCTTGCGGAGTGTCGCGTTCCACAATGATGGAGAGCCGGCGCCGGTTGAAATCGAACGGGATTTCGTCCACCTTGCGGTAGCCTTCCGCTTTTTGCGTTGTGTCCTTCAAGATCGCGGTATCCAAAGGGCTGCGAATGCCGGTCTCAAACTGGCTGTTCAGAAAAGCAAGGGACAACGGCCGGCCGGACGATTTGCCCGATGCGTCCACCGAGCCTGCGAGCGTCATCACGCCGGTGGTGAGCGTGCCGGTCTTGTCGCTGCAAAAAATGTCGATGCTCCCGAAATTCTGGATCGCGGGCAGGCGTTTTACCACCACCTGATCGCGCGCCATGCGGACCGCGCCGCGCGCCAGCGTCACCGATGTGATCATGGGCAGAAACTCCGGCGTCAAGCCGACGGCCAGCGCAACGGCAAAAACAAAAGACTCGAATGCATCTTTGTGAAGCGCGATGCGCGTCGCCAGGATGAAGAACACCAGAAAAAACACGGCACGCATGATGAGCATGCCGAACCGGCGCAAACCGCGTTCAAATTCGGTCTCCTCAGGCCGCACCACCAGGCGCTTGGCGATGTCGCCAAACATGGTCCGCGATCCGGTGGCCAGAATGCGCATGGTGCCGGTGCCGCTGACTACGGAGGTTCCCAGAAAAATCAAGTAAGGTGTATCGGGACCGCCTCCCGACTTGGCGTCGGCGGGGGCCGCATCTTTTTCCGTGGGCATGGATTCGCCGGTCAGCGCGGCTTGCTGAACATAAAGGTCGCGTGCCTGCAAAAGATGCCCGTCGGCCGGGACCAAGTCGCCAGCCGAAAGCCGGACGAGGTCTCCGGGGACAACTTCATGCCGTTTCACTTCCTGCCAGGTCTGGTCGCGCAGCACCGTTGCCGTCAAGCTGACGTGCTCGCGCAGGTGCTCAATGGCGCGCTGCGAACGGTACGTTTGCGCGAAATTGATCAAGACTCCCAGCAGGACCATGACGAAGATGATTCCGGCGTCCGCCGTCTGCCCCAGAATGCCCGAGATCAGGGCGGCGATCAGAAGCATGATGACCAGGGGATTGAGAAACAGGATCAGGAGTTCCCGAGCGATCACTCCCCGTGCCACCGGTGTGGGATCGTTGGGGCCGTATTGCCAGAGGCGCTCCTCTGCCTCTTTGCTGGTCAGGCCGGTGAGGTTGCCGGCTGAGCTCGCGGGGCCGGGTTGAGATTCTGGTGGAATTGGAATCGTCCTTGAGCCCGGCGGTTTGGCGGTCTCAATGCCCTACCTGATGCGTTTCGCGCGGAAATGACCACTAACCATCCGGCGGAACGCGTTACCCGAGTGTTTATATATCAAACTTCCGGAAACCTCCCATGCTTATCTTTTGCCAGCACGTTAGGGAAATGCCGCCTATCGGGGCGTGACACAAATCACCGCCCCCAGTGCGCGGAGTCACCGTGCAAATCTTCCGGCAAGGGTAGCGTAATCTCAGGACTAAGCCCAGCGAGGGGGGTGCATAATGGCTACGCCAACGGCAGCCGTTCAGGTTTTGGTGAAGAATATTCTGTTCGCCACCGATTTTTCCAAACACTCGAATGAAGCTCTCCCGTTCGTCGTCTCGATTGCACGAAAATATGGGTCGACGGTTTTTGCCGCGCACGTGCATTCCACGTCTCCCTTGGGAGGGTTGCCGCCGACGGTGGAATTGCAGGCCCTTGCCTCGCAGGCGATGAAGGAAGCACGCGCCAGCATGAGGGAACTGGTCGGGCCCTTGACCGGAATTCCGCACGAATTCATCATTCGCGACGGGGACATCTGGGAAGAGTTGTCTTCGATCGTCGAGAAGAAGGGAATCGATCTGATCGTTGTGGGAACTCACGGGCGGGCCAGGGCCAGCAAGCTGCTCATGGGATCGGTCGCCGAGAGGATTTTGCGGCAGGCGTCGTGCCCGGTCCTTACCGTGGGACCAAACGTTGCCGGCGAGCCGGGAAGCGTCGCGGATATCCATACTATTCTTTTTCCCACCGACTTCAGTGCGGAATCGATGGCCGCGCTGCCGTATGCGGTTTCGTTGGCGCAGGAAGATCACGCGCGCCTGTATCTATTGCATGTGCCGGCAGAGCCCGCGGACGAATTGCAGGAGACGTTGCTGAAGTCCCGCATTCGCGCATTGATTCCAGCGGAAACGAAGTTGTGGTGCGAACCGAAGGTGCTTCTGGAACCCGGCGACCCGGCGGAAATGATTCTGCAACAGGCCGAAGAACTTGCCGTGGACTTGATCATCCTGGGGACAAAACATGTTTCCCGGTTTGCCGGGAGCAGGACTCATCTGGGTATGGCCACGGCGTACAAGATTATCCGGCAAGCGATTTGCCCGGTGCTCAGCGTGCGCGGGTAATCGGCGCGCGAAAAAAACACGGATCCGCCGTGCAAATCCGTTTCCTTACTCGATCCTCGTAATTCCCCAAATCTGATGATAAGTTGAAGCGCATCGGCAAAAGTGCGTCTGGTTTGCGTGGTGCCTTGCGGGATCACGCGTGGCCCGGCCGACAATCCAAGGGGCAGGAAACTGCGAAATCGCCGGATGAATTTATGGAATTGGATGCGCAGCTTCGCCGCGCTCATGGCCTGCCTGGCGCTTGCCGCGGCGTTGCACGCGCAGTCTCCGCGGCCCGCTAGGGTGGCAAAAACCCCGGCCGCGATTTCTCCGCGCGATTTCTCGGGCGTGTGGATGGAGCGCCAGGAACAGGCGGCCTTCAGCGCGCAGGAACCTCCGCTGCTGCCCTGGGCCTCGGAAAAATTCAAGGCTGCGAAACCAGGTTACGGCCCGCGCGCGACACCGAACTCCCAGGACCCGATCCTGAGTTGCCTCCCGCCTGGAGTCCCAAGAATCATGCTGATTCCATTTCCCATGCAGGTAGTTCAGACGCCCGGCGAGGTGATCCTGCTGTTTGAATACGATCACTACGTGCGCCACATTTCGCTGGACCGGCCAGAGCATCCGAAGAATCCGGATTTCACCTGGATGGGGGATTCGATCGGGCATTGGGAGGGAGACACTCTGGTCGTCGACACCACGGGATTGAACGACAAGACGTGGCTCGACCAGGTGGGCCACCCGCACTCCGACGGATTGCACGTCATCGAGCGAATTCGGCGCGTGGACCGCGACACGCTGCAAGATGATCTTACGATCGACGACCCTCGCGCTTACGCGAAGCCCTGGACCGGACAGCAAGTATTCAAGCTCAAGCCTGCCTGGCGGCTCAGCGAATATGTTTGCGAAGACAACCAAGCGAGGGAAGGCGGAGGCAGGTAGTCCGCGCGGCGATGCGCCGCCTATGTGGGGGCCTTCGGGAAGCCGATCAAGCCGGAAATAAAATGAAATGGATGAAAAGGCCGGGCGGAGAGTGGGTGGCGATTGTCGCGATGGTCGCGGGGGTCTCGATCCTCGCTGCTTTTCAGTACCGCTGGACGGGGGAAATCAGCAGGACCGAGCAGAACCGTTTGAAGGTTTCGTTGGCTGCGAGCGTCCGCGATTTCGATCAGGAATTCTCCTATGATTTTCAGCAGCTGTGCGAGGCCTTCGAGCTGGATCCGGAACGGGACGCACCCGGACTGGAAAGCGAACTGGCGGCGCGGCATCTCAACTGGAGCAAGTCCAGCCCCCATCCTGAATTTGTAAACGGCTTCTTCCTTTGGATGATGGATTCCGCGGGCGCGCCCCGCTTCGAGCAATTCCAGGATGCCGAGCAGCGATTTCGAGACGCGGACTGGCCCGCAAGATTGCAGCCTGTGCGCGAAGTTCTGGAGCGGCAGGGCCGTCAGCTTGATTCCGCGGTCAATGACCGCGACGCGGTCTATTATCCCTGGACGGCGATCGAGGAAGTTCCGGCGCTGGTTCGTCCTGTTTTCCGGATCGTATCCGCCGGAAGTGGCGCCGAACCGGAAGTGCACGCCACAGGGTTTCTAATTGTCGAGTTGAACGGAACATTTCTCGAACAGCAGTACTTTCCCGATCTGGTGGACCGCTATTTCGGGGCCGCGGGACAACGAAGTTTTGCGGTCACGATTCGCAGCGCGAAGCCGCCCTACCAGGCTGTCTACGTTTCCGATCCCGGCGTTTCCATCTCGGCTTCTTCGCCCGACGCCGCCGTAAATCTGATCGATCTGGCCGGAGGGGAAGCGAAAAGACGCGGCCACGCGCCCGTGCAATCGAGCGACGCGAGCCGGCAATGGCAGTTGGCCATACAGCATCCGGCGGGATCGCTGGAAGGCGCGGTCGCCAGATGGAGGCGGCGCAACCTTGCAATCAGCCTGGGCTTGCTCGCTGTTTTGGCCGGAAGCATGGCGATGCTGATCTCTGCGGCGCGGCGTTCACGGGCGCTGGCGAAAATGCAGATGGAATTTGTAGCCGGCGTTTCTCACGAATTGTGCACGCCTCTGGCGGTGATCAATTCCGCGGCTGAAAATCTGGCGGATGGCGTGGTCGAAACTCCCAAGCAGATGCAGGAATACGGCGGAATGATTCGCGGCCAGGGTCGCCGCCTGGAGCGGCTGGTGGACGGAGTCTTGCTGTTCACCGCCGGACGTTTTGGGCTTTCCGGATATGAGATGGCGCCGCTGGACGTCGCGGCTATCGCCGAACAGAGCCTGCTTGCAGCCGAGCCCGCACTGCGCGACGCAGGGTTCACGCTGGAAACGGAAATGGCCCGCGGCCTCCCGTTGGTAATGGCCGACCCATCCGCGGTGACGACTTGCATCGAGAACTTGATCAGCAACGCGATCAAGTATTCGGATTCGGCCAAGTGGGTGGCCGTCCGCGCGCGCGCCGCTTGCAACGGTTCCAAACCCGAAGTCCAGATCCGGGTGGAAGATAAAGGGGTGGGCATTCCACCCGCGGATCTTCCACACATTCTGGAGCCGTTTTATCGGGTACAATCCGCGCGCGACACTCAGATCAGCGGCGTTGGCCTGGGCTTGCACCTGGTGAAGCGAATGATGGAGGACATGGGCGGACGCGTGAGCGTTTCGAGCGAACTGGGCCGCGGCACGCATGTCACACTGCATTTTTCCGTAGCGGAATCCGAAGTTCACGAAACAATGGAAGGGAAGTAGCGCGGAACAAAGCCGCATGAACGCAAGAATTCTAATCGTCGAGGATGAAGCCGGCCTGGTGATGACGCTCCGGGACCGCCTGCGCAAGCAGGGCTACACCGTGAGCGTGGCGCGCGACGCGGAATCGGCGCTGGAGACGGCCGCGCGCCACTCCTTCGATTTGATTCTTCTCGACCTGATGCTTCCCGGGAAGAGCGGATTGGCCGTTTGCGAAAAGTTGCGAGAGGGCGGGTCGAGCACGCCCATCCTCATGCTCACCGCCCGGCGCCAGACGAAAGATAAAGTTGCCGGATTGAAAGCGGGCGGTGACGACTATTTGACCAAGCCGTTCCACATGACCGAACTTCTGGCTCGGATCGAGGCGCTGCTCCGGCGTCCTTCCAAAATGAGCACAACTGCGGCAGTGCAATATCACTTCGGAAATGTGGAGATTGATGTGCGCCGCACGGAAGTTTTGCGTGGCGGCAAGGTGATGCCGCTATCGGCCAAGGAATTTCAATTACTCCAGTATTTTCTGGAACACCGCGATGCCACCCTTTCCCGCGAGGAACTGCTCCGTGAAGTCTGGGGCTACCAGGAACTTCCATCGACGCGCACTGTGGACGTGCACGTCGCCTGGTTGCGTCAGAAACTCGAGCAGGACCCCAAAAATCCGCAATTCATTCTCACCGTGGTTGGATTTGGTTACAAATTCGCGGCTGAGCGCTAGGGAACTTCCACGCAGAAAGTTTTACCTCGATTTAACGCTGCCCTGGCGTCTGCCTGCCCGATAATGATGTGAAGGGTGGGTTGGGCGCCCGGTCGGATCAATTACACACAATATTCGGCCTGCCATGGAGGTGCGCATGAAAAAATTGAGCAAGAGCTGGCTCATTGCCGGAATCGGATTTCTCGCGATTTCCGCTCCCCTGTTCGCGCACCACGGGCGCGCTGGATATGACTCGGCGAAAATTGCAACCGTGAAAGGCACGGTAACCGCCGTGGAATTTGTGAACCCTCACGTGCTGCTGCAACTCAACGTAAAAGCCAATAGCGGCAGCGTGGAAAAATGGCAGGTGGAAGGCACCAGCCCCAACATGCTGGTGCGCGAGGGATGGTTGAAGAACACGGTGAAGCCGGGAGACGAGATCACGGCCACCGGACATCCTGCCAAGGACGGCGCCAAGGCCCTGCGGATCGAGAAATTGGTTCTCTCCAACGGCCAGGAACTGACGTTCCTGGGGCCCGGAAGTTAGGGATCCCCGGCAACTGGGTTGGGATTGTCCTGGAGCGAATCGCACATTGTTTGTTGGAGCCGCCGCCGGCGGCAGTTTTTTGTGGGCCACGGGTTGGGGCCTCAAGCACAGGAACGCCGATCACATTCAGTATGGTGAGTGCAAGCGTAGAGGTGTGCGCGGTGCGTGAATGCATCACAATTTTATTATCCGGAATTGCAGGAAGGACCTGTTGAACACGCTGGCGGGCAAATTGGAAAACGCAAGGCGCTTCGCGAGCACCGGCGCGATGAGCGCGATGAAGTGCGTTGGGACGTTGGCGCTGGTTTTAATTTGCGCGGGGGTCGCTTGGGCGCTTGCGGGCGGCAGCCTATCCGGCGTGATCAAGGACGTGAGCGGCAGTGTGGTTCCGGGCGCGGGGCTGACCTTGATCAACACCGCGCTCAAGACCGAATTTAAGGCGGCCTCGGACGCTCAGGGCCACTACTCGTTTCCAGCGCTCCCGGTGGGCCGCTATGAATTGACCGTGGAAGCCAAGGGATTCCAATCCCAGAAAAAAACGGGAGTGTCGATCGACGCGGATGCGGCGGTGACCATCAACGTGGACCTGGAAGTGGAAGGTGTTTCGTCCGAGATCACGGTCAGCGCGGTTGCGGAGAACGTGGAAACGCAGCCCGAGAAAATTTCCACTCACCTGGGCGAAGTTGTGCCCGCAAAGCAAGTCGAGGCGATTCCCCTGAACGGGCGGAGCTATACCGATCTGTTGGCTATCCAGCCGGGCGTCAGTCCGGTCACCACGCTCACGCCCACTTCGGTCATTATGGCCGGAGTCACCGGCACCATCAATCCTTCGGGCGACGCCAATCCGGGAAACGTATCCATCGACGGCCAGCGCGAATCCGCGAACGGATTCATGGTGAACGGCACAGACGTGCAGGAGCACATGAACGGCGGAACTTCAGTAATCCCTAATCTGGATTCCATCGATGAGTTCCGCGTGCTCACCAACAATTTCGATCCCGAGTACGGCAACTACAACGGCGGGATGATCAACGTCATCACCAAATCCGGAAGCAACTCATTCCATGGCGATGCGTTTGAATTTCTGCGGAACACGTCTCTGGACGCGAAGAATTTTTTCGATAGCACCCGCGGCGTGTTCCGGCAGAATCAGTTTGGCGGCGTGCTGGGGGGGCCGGTCAGGAAGGATAAGGTTTTTTTCTTCCTTGATTATCAAGGTACCCGGACCACGCAAGGTATTACATCACCGAGGACAACGGTGCCTTCCTTGCAAGACCGCGCCGGCAATCTGGGTGACACATCGAGCGAGCTGACGGGAACCGTCAGCGGACCCAGCATCGCAAGCCTGCTAACGCAAAAACTGGGGTACCCGGTTTCCCAGGGCGAGCCCTACTACACCGCTGATTGCGCCAGTTCCGCGTCGTGCGTGTTTCCCAACGCGGCGATCCCCATGAGCGCGTGGTCCGCTCCCGCGCAATACCTGCTGCAATACATTCCGCAGCCGAATATTGGGGCGAATCAATTTTCCACTTCGGCATTCCCCGAAACCGTGCGGGACGACAAGGCCGGCAGCCGCATCGACGTGAACACACGCTGGGGCGGAATTTCCGGCTACTATTTTGTGGACGACTATCGCCTGGACAATCCCTATCCCGGCGGGCAGGGTGGAGCCAGCGTCCCGGGATTCGACGCCTTGAGCATTGGCCGCGCGCAGCAACTTACCATCGGTTACACGAAGGTCCTGAATTCAACCTTGGTCAATGAGTTTCACGCGGGCGTCTTGCGAAACTCGAACCTGATTGGACAGCCGCACGGCGGTTTGGGAGTTTCCTTGCAATCGCAGGGATTCGTAACCGGTCCGGGAACCGCGGGGATTGTCGTGCAGGCGCCGCAATACGAGGGGGTGGAGAATATCGTCTTCCCATCGTTTGTCATGGGAGTTCCGGTGACGAATGTGGACCAGTGGAATAACACGCTGTATCTCAGCGACGCGGTTTCCAAAGTAATCGGACCGCACACGCTGAAATTCGGCGGGCAATTTCACGCCGACCAAGTGAACGAGCATCCCAACGGCACGTTCAACGGCACGTTCATCGTCAATGGAACGGAAACCGGATCGGCGTTCGCCGATTTCCTGCTGGGCTTTCCCAGTAATTTTACGCAGTCCACGGGACAGGGATTTTATCTTCGGAACAAGTATGGCGCGGCGTTCGCGGAAGACAGCTGGCGCGCGCGCAGCAATCTGACGCTGAATTTCGGCGTGCGCTGGGATCTGATCCAGCCGTGGGCGGAAAAATACAACAACATTCAGACGGTCGTGCCCGGCCGGCAGTCCGTCCTGTTCCCGAATGCAATTCCCGGATTGCTTGTCGCAGGCGATCCGGGAATTCCCTCGACGCTGTCGCCTTCGCAGCTTCACAATTTTGCCCCGCGCATCGGTGCGGCATATTCGCCGGACTTTCAGAATGGACCGCTCAAGGCGATCTTCGGCGGCGCGGGCAAGAGCAGCATACGCGCCAGCTTTGGCCAGTTTTACACTGCGTTTCCGGGATTGTCGGCGGGCATCATGTACGGCGTCCCACCGTTCGGCTACAACTACCTGAGTCCCGCCCCGCCGCTGTTCGCGACGCCGTTCATCAATGCCGCGGACGGCGCGCAAAACATCAATCCGTTTCCATTTACGTTTCCGCCGCACAACGTTTCGGCGCAAAATCCGTTCGCTGCCTTCGATTGGGCCGCCGTCACTCCGATCAGCGCAGCCCCTTACTTTTTCTACCGAAATGCCGTGCCTTATACGGAGAGCTACATGCTTTCCGCGCAGCGCCAGTTCGGGGCGAGCACTTTGCTGACGGTGAGTTATGCGGGAAATCAAGGGCACCATCTGCTGGTGATGGTTCCAACGAACACCGGAAATCCGGCGCTGTGCTTGACGCTGCCCGGTTGCGGACCGTTCGCTGAAAATGGCGCACGCACCGGTTTGGGATCGAATTTCGGGCCGGTCACGGCGCAAGAGACCGTCGCAAACTCGAATTACAACTCGCTGGAGGCCAGCTTGCGGCTCACTCCCGGGACGGGATCGACGATTCTGTTCGCCTACACGTATTCTAAGTCCATCGATCAGGCGTCGAACCTGGGCGAGCAGGTGAATCCGTTTGACCAGCGCGCAACGCGCGTCATCTCCTCCTGGGACATGACGCACAACTTCGTGGCGACCTATAACTATGAGGTGCCGCTCGATCGGTGGTTCCGGCGCAACCGGTTGACCGAGGGATGGAGCTTTTCGGGGACGACGCGATTCAGCACAGGCCTTCCGGTGACCCTGTCCGACGTTTCCGACAACTCGTTGCTGGGGACATTGGGCAACGGCGTCAACAATCAGCTGCTCGATACCCCCCGGATGACATCCGGGCCGCTGCACATCCACACGAATCCCCGCGACGGCCAAGCGATGTTCAATCCCAGCCTATTTTCCGTGGAGACGCTGGGACAGCTTGGCAATTCGCCGCGAAGATCCTTTCATGGCCCGGGAATTGAAAATTTTGACATGCAAATCAGCAAGATAGTACGTATTTCGGAATCACGGTCGCTCGATTTGCGTGTGCAGGCTTTTAATGTTTTCAATCATGCCCAGTTTTACGGCCCGGCTGCGGTCAACGGGCAAGTCAACGATACGGCAAATTTTGGGCACGTGGTCAGCGCAGCCGCGCCGCGGCTGGTTCAGCTGGCGGCGAAGTTTCATTTTTAGTGCGATGGTGGGTGAGTAGGACAGGTTTCAGCCTGTCGGGTTTAGTTTCGCATCGCAGCAAGCCAAAACCGACAGTGAAGCCTGTCCTACCGGAAAATGAAATTAATCCGCGGCGGGCCGGGCCGGCGGCGGTGGCGGAGGCTCCGGCTTGGTAAATTTGGAATCCTCCACTGGCGCATTCGCATCCACCTGCGACCATGTGTATGTGCGATTGCCTTCGGCGCTCACCACTCGCATGGTGAAAGGAACCTTGAGCCCGCTGACGTCGCGGTAATCCTCGTAAGTGGTTTCCTCAGGGAAACCGCCGAGAACGCTTTGCATGGTCGTGTAGGTTCTGGCAAGCAAACCGGTTTGCGCGTCGAAATAAATGCGGTCCAGCGTCGTGATGCCTTCCTTGCGTGTGCCCACAACGCGATACACGTCGCGGTCCCCGATTTTTTCCATTGCGTCCACCTTCACGCCGGTATGCTGTTTCCGAAATTCGAGGGCCGGAACCATTTCGCCCAGTTCCTTGACCATAATGAGTTCGCCGCCGGTCTCTTCGCGGTTCGGCACGTTGGTCCATCCAATCGTTCCGTCGAAGCCCATCATCTGAGGGCCGCGGCCGGGGAACACGACGGAGATCAGGCCCTTGGGAGACTTGACGTTCAACTCGGCAGGGACAGAGCCCATGGCAGGGGGAGGCGGTGGCGGCGCCCCCTGCGGCACCGGAGGCGCGGGGACCAGCATTTCCGCCATGCCTTTGTGAACCAGGGAAGTGATCTTGGCGATGGCGGCCTTTCCGCCGAGTGCCTCCTCATATTTTCCGAACACTTCGTCCGCGGATGGAAGAGCAACCGGCTCCGCCGCTTTTCCGGGCCGCGCGGGGCCAGCCATCACGGTCGCGGGGGCCTTGCTGGGAGACATTTCGCCGTCAATGCTTGAAAAAGTCATGACCGAGAGAGCGGGGAAAATTTCCGCTCCGCTCGCGTCGGTGGGAACTTTATCGCCCGCCAGAGCCAGCGTGGAAGCGGCCTTGGCGGCTCCGCGATGGCAGGTGTAGCAGGTGATTTCGCGCTTGGCGTCGAACACGGTGTTGTTCAACGCCATGGTCATTTTCATCATGCTCCGCGCGACGTTTTTCTCATGTTTGTCGTCGGAGTCGAATTTGCCGGGGACGTGGCAGTAGCCGCATCCCACGCCGAGGGCGGTGGTGATGTACTCCATGGCCGGATGAACTTCCACGGCGGGAATGCCCTTGAGCGCGTCAATCTTTTTGTAAAACTGTTCGGCGGTTTTTCCTGAAAGGTTGGCGGCGGTCGCCGGCATGGGGGGCGGTCCGGCCGGAGCTTGCGCGGCCAGTCGCGGCGCAGCCATGCCCAGCGCGACAACGGCCATGGCCATCGGCGCAACCATCCCGGTCCACCCGCGCGCAAAATGTTTCGTGTTCATCACGTTTTCGATTACCTCCCGCTGAATTTTTCCCCGAGGAACTGAATTCCCACTCCGAATTTTTGGAGCCCGAAAAAAGCGGCGCCCGCTCTTCCCTTGTCCACACATCTTATGCGCTATATCTAATATCATTGTCCGGGCGATCAGGGCAATGCCGGGGGACCTGTGCGCTTGTTACTTGCCCGGGAATGACACGCTCCAGCTTTTTCTTTCCCGCACAAACAACAGCATCAAGACGCCAAATGCGGGTCCGCCCGCAAGGACCAGGAAAGCCGTGGAGAAGGATTGCGTGGACTGAAAAACTTTTCCCACGACGATGGGCACAATAGCGCCGGAAAGTTGCCAGACTGCGTTGGTGAGCCCGGTGGCCGATCCAGCCAGGTTCACGGTCAACTCCTCGGTAATCAGCGTGGCGAGGATGGGAATCGACCATTGGCAGGTTACTCCCGCGAGAGGCGCAACGAACAGAAACGCAGTTTCCGTTCCCAGCCTGCCAAAGACGAGCAGCATGACCGCGAACGATGCCACGCAAAAAATCGAAAGGGCCTTGTAATGCCCTCCCAACCGGTCCGCGACGAACCCGATCAGCGGCTTACCCGCCATGGCACCCGCTCCAAACAGCGCCACCGCAAACCCGGCGCGTACCAGCGGAAGATGATAGCTCTTCACCATCAGCGTGCTCGCCCAATTCGTGAAACCCACGATTCCCCAAAACACGCCAAACCCGGCCAAAGCCAGGAACAGCAAGTTCCGGTCTTGAATCAGGGGCCTGTAGTCCGGCTTGCGCGCGGATTCTTGATGAGAGGGCCCGTCGCGGATGACAAGATACGCGGCGATGCCCCAAACCACGGTGATCACGCCTAGGCATTTGTACGAACCGCGCCATCCAAAATATTTCAGCAGCGTCGGCATGACCGCGTTCGTGAGGACCACGCCGAGCGAGGATCCGACCATGAACAGGCCCATGGCCTTGCCGCGCGTGCGCAATGGGAACCATGAAGCGACCAGCTTGATGCATGCGGTGTAGTCGATCCCCGCAGCCACGCCCATGCCCGCCTGAATCATCAAGCCTGTGCGCACGGAAGACGTATAGCCAAAGGAAAAAGTGAGAATCCCAAGCGGCGCCAGTCCCAGCAGCACCATACGGCGCGGGCCGGCCCAGTCGATCAGGAAACCGCCGGCTGCATTCGACAGCACGTAGGCCGCATAGAAGCCGGTGACAAACACGCCCAGCGCGGCCACGGACATTCCCAGAGAGGCGCCCGCGCTGGCTGCGACGCTTCCCCAGGCGAGCCGGTCGATAAACGTGAGGGTATAAACACCGAAAGCAAAAAATAAAACCATCCACGCAAACGCGCCGGGAGAATATTCCGGCTCGCCGGCGGAGACGAGTGTGTCTCGATTCTGGAGGGCGGGAGCGCTGGAGTCAGACGCGGTCAATGTTCCTCTTGTTCATGCAAACTCACCCGAGCCGCAGATGCACCCGGCACATTTTGGAAATCAATGTTCGTCCGCCACCATGTTTGAAAGCGTTCCCAGCCCGGAAACTTCCACCTCCACCGTGCCGCCGGGGACCAAATAAGAAGGAGGATTCATTCTGGCGCCCGCGCCTGTGGGCGTCCCGGTCGCGATCAAGTCGCCGGGCGCAAGCTTGGTGAACGTCGAAATGTACTGGATGAGGTAGGGAATGGGGAAGAGCATATTCCCCAGTTTGTCGTGCTGGCGAAGCTGGCCGTTCACGCGCGTGCTGATCTGGACCTCGTCCAGATTTGGAAACTCGTCGGGCGTGGCGATCCACGGCCCAATGGAGCCGGAATTCTCCCAATTCTTGCCCTGGGTGTTGTTGAATTTCGCGTGGCGAATCCAGTCGCGGATCGTGCCCTCGTTGAGGATCGTGAAGCCGGCGACATGCTGCATCGTTTTTTCGGCGGCAATACGCCGGCCCGGTTTGCCGATCACCACAGCGAGTTCGCCTTCATAATCGAGTTGCAGCGACTCGGGCGGGCGAATCAGATGGGCGCGGTGGGGAACGAACGACCGGGTGACGCGCAGAAACAGGCTCGGCCTTTCCTGCAAATTGGAGTTGTCCTTGTACTCGGCGTTGCGCTCGGGATAGTTGACGCCCACACAGATGATTTTTTCCGGGGAGGGAATCGGCAGGTGGAATTGAATATCGTTCAGGCCGTAATCGGGGTCGGCGCTGGAAACTATTTCCTCCGCCCGCTTCAAATTGCCGCTCGCCAGCAAATCTCTCAGCGTGGGAAATTCCTTGCCCAGCCGGCGGGAGAGGTCCACAACCGCACCGTCCTTGAGCGCGCCGTAGCCCGGCGCACCGTCTGCTTCAAAGGATAGGAGCTTCATCACCGCTCCTTTTTGGCGTCGCCAGTTGTGGCGCGAAGCTGCGTTGCGAGTTCCCCGCGCGTGCCGATCCACACATCGGGCTGGGACTTGGCGATTTCGATAATTCGCTCGAAGGCCCACGCACCCGAGGGACGGCCAAAGACGTGCGCGTGCGCGGTGACGTCGATTTTCCCCGCTCCCATATCATCCTTTACCAGAGCGGCGAGCGTATCTTCGAAGACTTCAACCAGGGCGCGCGGAGGATTGCCGTACCGCACGTACATGGGCATGTCGTTCACTTCCATGCTGCCGGGCGCGGCGATGATCACGCGGTCGCCGAATTTGATCTGGTAGGGAAGGTCGTCATTCAGGTAATCCCCGTGCCATTCGTAACCCGCTTCCGCGAGCAGGCGCGCCGTGTTCACGCTGGGCGTGGCGCGCGGACTGATCCAGCCCGTAGGTGTAATGCCGCAAACCTGGCGGATCGATTCCGTGGTGCGACGAATATTCTCCTTTTCCTCTTCTTCGGTCAAATACGCGGGGATCACGTCCATGGCGTAGGAATGCGCAACAATTTCATGTCCGGCCTCGGCGACCCGGCGGACCGCTTCGGGATACCGTTCGGTGATGACGCCGTTTACCAGCACCGTGGCGCGCACCTGGCGACGCTCCAGAATTTTCAGCAGGCGATAAATGCCGCGGCGAGGGCCGTACTCGGCCCAATAGATGGCGTTGAGATCGGTCGTGCCTGGTTTGAGGGGATTTCCCATCGGCCCGGCGCCGGGCCACTTGCCGTCCGACCATCCCTCCAGGGCGACGCGGAATATCACGCCCACCCGTTTGCCGCCCGGCCACCGGAAATCGTCGGGTGCCGGAATTTCCACGCCGCCATGTCCCGCTTGCGCCATTGAGAAGAGCTCCTCGTCCTGGTGATCAGACCTGACCAAATCAAAACATGAATCGATTTCCTGAATTGCTCGGGGTTTGCCTGACAGGCCCGCGCGTCACTGCGCCACGGGCGTCTCGAAGTGCACCACGCAATGCCACTGCCCTTTTTCCTTCACGTACACGTTCACAAATTTTCGCGAGCCGCTCATGACGCTTCCTTTGTAGGTGACGTTGGTCGAACTGACTCCGGTCACAATGCCTGTGTTGCCGTGAATCGTGACCTGGACGTCCGCGTGCTTGAAATTGGTCTGGAAGGAGAGGTTCCGGGCCTTGACGTCGGCCTGGTGTTCGGCCTTGGTCAGGGTCACGCCGCGCCAATTTGTGTACACCAGGTCATCGGCATCGATGCGGTCCAGCGCGGCCACGTCGCCCTTGCCCAGTGCTTCCTCGCGCTCGTCCGAGATTTTCAGGATTTCCTGTTTTGATTTTTCGTCTGTTTCCGCGCCTCGGACGGTGTATTTCGCAAAGGCAAGCACCGCCGCGATCGACAGCGCACACAAAATCACAAGTCGTCGCATGATCGTACTGCTCCTTTGAGGCTCTCATTAAAAACGCGTCAGGCATTTCCGGCGCAACAGACCCGAGCGCGGCAATCGCATCAGGATGGATCTCTGCTCTGATAAATCCGAACGCAATTTTCCCAGCCGGCCGAGCGCGCATACCCTGAACGATCAGTATGCCATGCCGCCACCGGATTCCTGAAGGATGAGCCTCGTCTTGCCCGGTTTGTTTGAACGGCAGAAACGCCAGCGCTGCCGTGAAGATTATGGGGAAGCGCGGCCGGCCGGTTTTGGACGGGCATCTCTTTGAATTGCTTGCCGGCCTTTCCGGTCAGTGAACAATCCGCACATGGAGTGGGGGAAAACGGCCTTGCGTGGCGCGCGGCACGCTAAAATATAAGGATGCAACGGAAAATGTTTTGGACCCTCTGGACGGTTCTGGGCATTGTGGCCGATCTGGCTTTACCATTCTGGTGGGGGATGGCGGCGTCGATTCCCCTTGGGGTCTTAAGCTGGTGGGTGGCTTATCGCAGCGACTGGTTCTGACGCCGCATTTTTGCCGGTGGCTAAGCTGCAAAAACCCCGGGTCTGAAGGCCCGGGCTACAGCGGGCCTTTTGTTCCGCCATTGACTCGTTTTGCTCCAGCCGCTCCTTCACGCTAAACTGAACGCGGGAGAAAACCGAACCATTTGCCTCCGATCATCACTGCACAAGGCCTTTCCAAACGATATGGCGCCGAACCGCTGTTCCAGGATATTTCCTTCACCGTTTCCGAAGGGGAGCGAATCGGACTGATCGGCCCGAACGGCTCGGGAAAATCGACGCTGCTGGAAATTCTCTGCGATCGTGTGAGGCCGGATACCGGCGAGGTCGCGATCCGCAAGCGCACGCGCCTGAGCCTGGTGGTGCAGAATTCCGAATTTGCCGAGGGCGTGACGATCCGGTCGGTGACCGAAAATTCCATGGCGCGCGCGGGCGTCCCGGAAAAGGACCGCGCCGCGCGCATGGCCGAACCCCTGGGCCGCGCGGGATTCACCGATCTCGATACGCCCACCTCGGCGCTGTCGGGCGGATGGAAGAAACGCCTGGCAATCGTCGAAGCGCTGGTGCAGGCCCCGGACATTCTTCTGCTCGACGAACCCACCAATCACCTGGACCTTGCCGGGATCAACTGGCTCGAATCGGTATTGCAGAACGCGACGTTTGCCTGCGTGGTGGTGAGCCACGACCGCTATTTCCTGGAAAACATCGCCACTGAAATCGTCGAGCTGGCGCGCATGTACGAGAACGGCTTCCTGCGCGTCAGCGGGAACTACAGCACGTTTCTGATCGCCAAGGAGGAATACCTGCACGCGCAGCGCAAGCATCAGGAGGCACTGGAAAATCGCGTGCACACCGAAATTGAATGGCTGCGGCGGGGTCCGAAGGCCCG
The DNA here is from genome assembly GCA_020073375.1 of Terriglobia bacterium. Taxonomy (GTDB): domain Bacteria; phylum Acidobacteriota; class Terriglobia; order Acidiferrales; family UBA7541; genus Palsa-360. The sequence goes on from JAIQFG010000017.1 coordinate 54,404, forward strand.
CACCACAAAATCCAAGGCGCGCATCGACACCGCGCAGGAAATGATCGGCGAACTGGCGGACCTGAACGCCAGGACGCGCACCATTTCCGCGAAAATCGATTTTTCCTCCACCGACCGTCAGACCAAGCGGCTGATCGCATTGGAAGATCTGACTTATGCGATCGGCGGCCGCACGCTGTTCGAGGGGATAAATTTTGCGATTGCTTCCGGGATGCGCGTGGGCCTGGTGGGCCCGAACGGGAGCGGCAAGACAACTTTGTTGCGCCTGCTGCGCGGCGATCTCGAACCCACACGCGGAGAAATTCGCAAGGCCGATTCGCTGCGCGTCGTGTATTTCGATCAGAATCGTGTCCTGGACCCGGACATCACCCTGCGCCGCGCCCTGGCTCCGGACAGCGATTCGGTGATTTATCAGGACCGCGTGATTCACGTGGCCTCGTGGGCGACGCGATTTCTCTTTGATCCCGATCATCTCGGCCAGCCGGTGGGAAAACTTTCCGGCGGGGAGCGCGCGCGTGTGCTGATCGCTCAGCTCATGTTGCAGCCCGCGGACGTCCTGCTGCTGGATGAGCCGACCAACGATCTGGACATCCCCACGTTGGAAATATTGGAAGAAAGCCTGCTGGAATATCGCGGCGCGCTGGTGCTGGTCACCCACGACCGTTACATGCTCGATCGCGTCTCGACCATCGTCCTGGGCCTCGACGGCCTGGGCGGCGCCGAACGATTTGCCGATTATTCGCAGTGGGACACCTGGCAGCGTTTGCGGCAGAAGGGGACTGCGAATTTTTCCTCGGGCACGCGACCTTCGTCAGCAGGGGGCGGAGACTCCCAGCCCTCGGCCTCGAAAAAGAAACTCTCCTACAACGAAGTTCGCGAATTGGAAACGATCGAGGAGCGCATCGCCGGAGCCGACAAGCTGCTGGAGGCCAAGCGCACCGCCCTCGAAGATCCGGCCGTTACCGGCAATCCCGCGCTTCTGAGGACCACGTGCCTGGAGATGGAAGAAGTGCAGAATACTCTCGACACTTTGTACGCCCGCTGGGGCGAACTAGAAAAGAAAAAGGGCGGTCTCTAGCCCGCCCTTTCCAAAAGCGATATTCGTTGTCGTCGCGCTGCCGAAAAAATGGGTTATTTGTCGTCGGGGCAGAGAATCTTGAACGTCATTGCGGCGGCGGTTCCGGCGGCAAATTCCGCCACCAGGTAAATCCAGATATTTCCCCAAGCCGCCAGACCCATTGTCGAAATTCCCACGGCAACCGCGGGGTTGAATGCGCCTCCGGATATGCCGCCCACGGCGAACGCGCCGGTCATCACCGTCATGCCGATCGCCGCGCCGTAAAATGAATTGTTCGCCGTGCCCTTTGCCGTGGCCGCATTGATCACCACGAAGACCAGAGCGAATGTAAACAGAAATTCCGCAAGCAGCGCGGGCGCCGTTTCCAGATTCATCGGCGTCACTGCTGTGCCGGCCTTCAGAAACTTGACCGCGAAGGCGGCGACACCTGCGGCGGCCACCTGGGCGATCATGTAAGGGGCCACATCCTTTGTGTCGCACCGCCCGCGCAGCCAAACACCCAGGGTGACGGCGGGATTGTAATGGCCCCCGGAGATGTGCCCCCCGGCGAAGATCATTACCATCAAGGCCGAACCGATGGCGATGGGCGCCAGAGGGCCCGCTCCCGTCCCAATCACCGTGCATCCAATCGTAAAAACCAGAAAGAACGTTCCAATGAATTCCATCAGGTACTTGTTCATGGTTTATCGGCTCCTATTCGAGATTTGAACGTTTCTTTTACCGCGCCGGCATTCTTGCGGGGCGCGTGTCCCAATCAGCGAAAACATGGCCCTATGGGGATCCAGATCGGAATTACATGGTAGGGTTCAAAATCGGAAGCATAGTACACCTTCCAAGCCTGTCCGCGGCAGTGTGAAAATAGGTTCCTCGAGGGCTGCCGTTTTCCCATGCCACACGCGTCAAATACCTTGCGGCGGATCTGGATCGTTCATCCGCGCGACTGAATGCCGTATACTTGTCGCCTCGCGAAGTTTCTTGCAGGCAAGGAGCGGCGATGAAGCCGGAACAGAAAAACATATTGGTGATCGACGTGGGCGGCACTCACGTGAAGGTCCGAGATCGGGAGCACAAGGAGCCCATTAAAATTGTTTCCGGCCCCAAAATGACGGCGAAGAAAATGGTGAAGCTGGTTCGCGAGGCGACTTCCGGCTGGAAGTATTCGTGCGTCTCGATCGGATATCCCGCTCCCGTGGTGCACGGGCACCCGCTGTGCGAACCGCACAACCTGGGAGGCGGCTGGGTCGGATTCAATTTCCACAAAGCATTCGGGCATCCCGTGAAGATCATCAATGACGCGGCCATGCAGGCGCTGGGCATTTATCGAGGCGGGCGCATGCTGTTTCTCGGCCTGGGCACGGGTTTGGGTTCGGCGTTGATCGTTGATGGAGTCCTCGAACCCATGGAAATAGCGCACCTGCCTTACAAGAAGGGCCGGACGTTTGAGGATTATCTGGGAGTCCGAGGCCTCAAGCGTCTGGGAAAAAAGAAATGGCGGAAACAGGTCGCCGAAGTAGCCGAACAACTCAGGGCCGCCATGGAAGCCGACGACGTGGTGCTGGGTGGAGGAAACGCCAAGCTTCTGAAGACACTGCCGCCGGGCTGTCGGCTGGGCGATAATTCCACCGCGTTTACCGGTGGATTCCGGCTGTGGCAGTTGCCTGCGAAGAAACTCGAATAAAGAAGTTCACTAGCCTGTCACGCCTTCGGCAATCCCTCTAAACTTGTTCCGAATTTGACCGATGAATCCTTTTGGAGCCATCGCATGTCTGAATTGGACGATCCAGAGATTTTTCAATCCGTCCTGGAGGCCTTGCAGACGGGAATTTTTCTGGTCGACCGCAGCCGGCGAATTCGGTTTTGGAACGATGGCGCGGAACGGATTACGGGGTATTTCCGTCAGGACGTCGTCGGACGCTTCCCGCGCGATCATTTTCTGGCGATCCCGGAGCTTGTGGAAGGCATGGAAGCCGAGCCGCAAGACCCCATAAGCATGGTGTTTCGGGATGGCAAGCCTTCTATATCGGAGGGGTCCATTCTTCATAAGGAAGGATACCGGGTCCCGGTCGTGCTACGGACAATTCCGGTGCGTAACAGCAGCGGCAAGGTGGTCGGAGCGGCGGAATGCTTTGAGAAAAGCCAGTCGGCTTCGGAACGTTCGCGGCGCCAGGCGTCACTCGCCGATTTTGGATGCCTGGACGAAGTGACCGGAGTTCCCACGCATGGTTACATGGAGACGCAGCTACGCGAAAATCTGACGACATTCGAGGAGCACAAAGTTCCATTCGGCGTACTGGTCATTCAAGTCGACCACATGGATCAATTCCGGAGCAGCCGCGGGCCCGGCGTGGTGCCCACGATTCTGCGGGTGATTGCGCAGGCCGTGGAGAATTGCCTGCGCCCAACCGACATATTGGGCCGCGGACCGGATGACCAATTCCTGGCCGTGCTCATGGACTGCAAGGAATCGGAAG
>JAIQFG010000018.1 GCA_020073375.1 Terriglobia bacterium
TTCGGACGATTCAGCGGATGCTTCCGCGCGCTCAGATCGTTGGCTGACCCGCTTGATTAGGGGCCATGGGAGCGGTAAGCTAAAGATCCAGCCCGTGTGAAATCCTTCTTGGAGGAAGAGTGATGAAACCGCTTTCCCACTGGCTCCAATTCCTGTTCGTGGTGTGCTTGAGTGTAGTATTAACGATCCCGCAATATGCGCTGGCCCAGAATCACGTCGTTCCTCTCTCGGAAATTCAGAAAGATGTTGCTGCCGCCTCGTCTACTCGCGAGAAGCAGGTAGCGCAATTGGAAAATTTCTTTTCTTCCCCTCAGGCTTCACGGGCAATGAAATCCGCGCACGTGACCTACCAGCAGGTGGACAATGCTGTCCAACAATTGAGCGACGATGATTTAGCTCGATTGTCCGCTCGCTCGGAAAATGCGCAGAAGGATTTTGCGGCCGGAAATATTTCAAACCGCGATCTGCTTATCATCGTTTTGGGTATCCTGGCCTTGGTCCTGATTATTGTCGCGGTACGCTGAAATTATGAAATTCCGCGCCATTTTAGGCCTTTTGCTGGTTTCCGCGGCGTGCGCGGTGCTTCCACTCGCCGCGGAAGCCCCCACAATTTGGATCGATGTCCCGTTCGTTGCACAACCAAGAGATGGTTGCGGTTCGGCAGTCATTTCCATGGTGCTTCAATATTGGGCCAACAAGAACGGTCAATCGTCTCCGGATTTCGCGGATCCCGCGAAAATCCAGAATGCCCTGTTCTCTCCAGCCCTGGGCGGGATTGCCGCTAGCAGCATGCAGGCGTATTTCCAGGGATTTGGATATCGCACCTTCGCCTTCCGCGGAGAATGGGTTGATCTGAAGCACCATCTGGAACAGGGGCGCCCCTTAATCGTCAGTCTTAAGGCCAGCGGTCCACACGGGCCTCTTCATTATGTTGTCGTCGTAGGAATTGATTCCGAGCGAGGCTACCTGTTTGTGAATGACCCCGCCCAGCAAAAGATGCTTCGTATCTCCCGGCAGGGTTTTGAATCGGAATGGGCCCCCGAGCATGCTTGGACTCTTCTGGTGGTGCCGCGGACGGACAATTGATTTTTCACCTTCTTCTCGGGCTTCTGCTATTTCAGCCGGGAAACTCTATTTCACAGGAACCCCCTACTCCGAAGGATCGCCTTCCCGAAATAAAACAGTTGTTCGAGGCAGGACGCTGGAATGACGTCGTGCAAGCCTTGCCGGAATCGCCCTACCTGGAGGCTGACCTGCAGTTCTATCGGGGGCTGGCGCTTGCACGGATGGAACGATGGGAGGAAGCCGAGAAAACATTCGAGGCGGGCGTCCTGAGCTACCCGCGTGATGCACGTTTTCTAGAGGAACTTGCGGGAATTGCCTATCGCGAAAAGCAGTTTGCGAGGGCCAAGCGGTATTTGCGCCGCTCGTTGGCCATCAATCCAAATGATGAGTATTCCAACAATTTCCTGGCATCGATTTATTTCCTCCAGGACAATTTAGAAGCCGCGCTGAAATATTGGAACCTCGCCGGGAAGCCGAAACTTTCGGATCTTGCGATCGAGCCCCTGCCAAAATTGAACCCGCTTCTTCTCGACCGCGCTTTCTCGTTTCCGCGCGGCAGCATATGGAGCCGCGACAAATTCCTGGCCACGGAAGCGCTGATCAAAAGCCTCGATCTTTTTCCCGGCATGCGGTTTGATCTTGAAGCGCAGACGGACGGCACCTTTGACCTGCAATTCCACGGAAACGAAAGAAGCACCTGGGGCGCCACAAAATGGGACGGCCTGTTTTCACTGCTGCGAGGCTTGCCCTATCAATCGGTCTATCCGGAATTCTACGATCTCGATCGCAAGGGACTGAATTGGCGGTCACTCATACGCTGGGACGATCAGAAGCGCCGTGTTTCCACCGAAATCGCCGCCCCGATGGGAGAAAACCCGGCGATGCGGTATCGCGTCTACCTACAGGCGTTGAACGAGAACTGGAACCTTAGCAATACTATTTCCCCCGGTGCTCTCGCGGGCGTGAATCTCGAGAAAGTCATTGCCGGCGCAGGGATTCAATACGTTGCGAGCGGCCGTTGGCAGTGGGACGCGGGCACCGAATACTCCTACCGGAGATTTCGAAGCCCGCTGGGTATTCCCGCGGGGGCCGCTCCATTCTTCAAGAATGGTTCGGCAATCGTGGTCCGGTCCGGGATCCACCGTTCCCTCATCCGGTTTCCCGAGCACAGGTTCACACTCGATTCCAGCGCAACGGGCGAAATTGGCGATTTTTTCGATGAGCCTCCAGACAAGTACGGCCGGATTCAGGGTTCGCTTCAGGCGCATTGGTTCCCGGAATCGCGCGGAGACGATCTCGAAACGCGGCTGAGCCTGCATGCGGGTCGTACTTTCGGCAATGTGCCATTTGATGAGTTGTTCATGCTTGGTTTTGATCGTGACAATGATCTCTGGATGCGGGGACACCCCGGGCTGCGCAATGGGGAAAAAGGAAATGCCCCGCTCGGGCGGAGTTACGTCCTCATGAATGCGGAGACGGACAAAAGCCTTTATCGGGGAGCCTTTTTCACTTTGAAGGCAGGGCCTTTTGTCGATAACGGGGACATTTACGATCCTTCCGGGTATTTCGGGTCGTCTCGATGGTTGTGGGATGCCGGCATACAAGCAAAATTTCGGGTCCTTGGCAATTTTGAACTTATACTTGGCTATGGCAAGAACTTGCGCTCCGGCCAGAATTCCTTTTTCACAACAGTCTTTCGGTAACTGATCGATAGGCCGGGAACATTCTTCGATATCCGGCGTTTAGTTGGAGCCACGCTCCGGGGATAAATTTATCCAAACCCAGCCCTCCGCGCTTCCGTCAGCATTGACCCCGCCTGCCGGGCAGGTTAGGATTCCAAGTCTGCTCATCGGATATGTCGCACAATCGATTTTATCTGCTGCGGTGCTGCCCGTCCTGCAACAGTCTGGACGTGCGCCGTTCGCACAAGCGCGGTTTTTTTGAAATACTGATTCTTCCGTTTGTTTTGCTGCGGCCCTTCCGATGCGAGGATTGCAGGAAGCGGCACTACAATTTCTTCTTTACCCGGGCGCTGCACGAGCCTGAGGACAAGGCCAAGCGAAAGGCGTAAGCCAATGCGCCCGCTTCGTTTTTTGGGCCTTGCTGAATCGGGATTAGGCTGAATTGTGACTGAATCAAATTCGAAAAAGCGGCGATGGCTGGTTGCCGGGAGTATTCTGATCGTTCTGGTTGCGGCCGGTGCGCTGATTTTCTTCAAAATCGGCGAGTGGCTGGTGGTTCAGGACCCGGCCGTTCACGCGGACGTGATCATCGTCCTGAGCGGCGACCTTCCGGTGCGCGCTGTGCAGGCCGCGGAGCTCTATAAAGCCGGCTACGCCGATCAGGTCTGGGTCTCGCCGCCGATTTCAGCGGCGGACGAGCTGAAGGAAATGCACATTTCGTTTTTGGGCGAGGATTTCTACAATGAAAAAGTGCTGCTGGCCGAGGGCGTCCGCCCGGACGCCATTCGCGTGATGGACCGGCCCAGCGCGAACACGGAAGAAGAAGTGCGCGCAATTTCCGAGTGGATGCACGCCAATAATTTCCGCACGGCGATGGTCGTGACGTCCAAGCCGCACACGCGCCGCGTGCGCACCATCTGGCGCAAGCTGATCGGCTCGGATCCGCGCCTGATCGTGCGCTTCGCCGCCGGCGATCCTTACGATGGGGCGCACTGGTGGCGCCACACGCATGACGCGCTGGCCGTGGTCCGCGAAATCCTTGGATTGCTCAACGCCTGGGCCGGATTCCCCTTGCGCCCCAGCACGATGTAGACATGCCCGCCCTTCGCCGCAAACCGAACGAACTTGCCGGGCAGGCCATGCCACTCCTGCTGCTGGGCATGGGCCTGATTGCGTCCAACCGTTATGTGACGTTTGTCGACGGAGAGGTCCGCAGCCTGGACGCCGCGGCGCAGCCCGTGGGAACGCTGTTTACTTCCTATCTGGCCGGGCCCGCGCACTCCGATCTTCCTCCGCTGTACGGGATTGTGCTTCATTTCTGGCTGCGCTGGACCAACTGGAATTTTGAATATCTTCGCATTCCCGCGATTGCATTTTTCCTGATTGGATTATTTTTTCTGGCCCGCTCGGCGCACCGGTTTGGCGGACCGGTCGCGGCCAGCGCCGCCGTCTGGGTGGGCATGCTCTGGCCCTTCGGATTTCATTACGGCAGGCTCGCGGCGCCGTATTCGTTTGTATTTTTTCTGATCGCCGGACTTACGTTCTCGTATTTGCGTTTTCTCGAGCAAGGAAGTTTCGAGCGCTGGGCCGTGATGTTTGTGTTCGGCGCGGCACTGTTGTGGACCAATGGCTTCGGATGGGCAGTGCTCGTCTGCCTTACAATCGATCAAGTGGTTCGCCGCCGCGCCGGAGAAACCACGATTCCCATCGCGGTGCTCGCGCGAACGGCGATTTTGTGGATCGCGGCGTATGTGCCGCTGGTGCGCGGGTCTTACGGAGATTGGGCCGCCGTCCTGCGCGTTCACCGCGGCTTTTCGCCTGCGGCCGTCAACTGCGCGCTGCAAATCTACAACCTGTTCGTGAGCGAATCGATAGCACCGTGGCGCTGGCAGTTGAGCGTGCTTGCGGCCATCGGTGTGTTGGCTTGCGTCGTTATCGTGTTCTTGAAGGGAACGTGGGCGTCGCGCCGGTTCCTGATCTACGGGTTGGGTCTGATCGTAATCATGGCCGCGATCGGAATCCTCGCGCCCCGCCGGCTGTTTTTCGCCGGTCCCTGGGTAGTGCTTGCGCTCGCGGTCGCCATCGGCTCGATCGAATCTCAATGGGCGCGCCCCAGCTTTGCCGCAGCCCTGCTGTTGATCGGCGCGCTCGGCTGGTACGGCATCTATTCAAGACGGTTTTATTCGGCCCCGCAATTTCTGGAGTCCTGGTCGGAACTGGCCGGGGAGGATGCTGTCAAAATTCAGACCGGCGCCGCAGTGATTTCCAACAGCAGGCCCTTTTTCCTTTACCTGACCTACGCCCTGCAACCGCCTACCTCCGGCCTCCAACCGATTCTAATTGGCCTGCTCCCGGATTCCACCGCACAGACTGCCGTGAAAACCGCGCAACAATGGCTGTCGGCAGGGCGCCCCATGAGCCCCACCATGATCTGGATTCATGGCGCGGACGACCCTGCCTCCGAGGATGCCATGGCAATTGCCGCTGCGGAGCTTGACCGCACCTGCGGCTCGCGCGTCTCCCGGCTGATGATGCGAGACGCCGGATTTGCCTGGAAACAGCGATTTCTTTCCGAGCCCGCCGCATCTCCGTGGCGCATTGAATCCCGGGAATACGACTGCACGTCTTCAACTTCCCGGGAGATCTACCCCATCCCGTCACGCTAATCACCCAGAAGTTTTTCCGGTACCAGCGGTTAACTGCCTCAATATAAATGGCTTATATTCGGCTCCCGAAAACTTGTAGTACGGTGGGTCCATTGCCCCGCCCGTTTCATAAAGAGACACTATGAAATGGAGGAGGAGTCCGGATGCGAGCCGTATTCATATTCGCGCTTTCGGCGATCGCCCTCAGGGACTTCTTTCTCTATTATTGGCGGGCGTTGACTGCATCCATGGCGAAATTGAGCTAAATTTATGACCGTAAGAGACTTAATCCGCCAGGCAGTACTTGGGAACCCCCGGAATGGTACGGGAGGCCCATTGTGCGTGCCGCAGGGATACGAGAAACTGCAATCGAGGATAGAACTGAAATGATCGCGGCCATTCTATTCACGGTTTCGATAGTCGCCCTGGTTCAATTCGGGGTGTACTACTGGCGCGCCGTGATTGCAGGCGTGGCAGCGAAGACCGTATCCGACCGCATTCGGACGGCCGCTGGCCTGACGCATTCCACGATCGGCGCTCAGGACTTCCATAGCATAATCATTTTAAATGACTTAACTCCAGATCTCCAGGGACCTGCGGGAAGTTTTATGGCCATTCGCGCGTACTATTCGGTGATCAAGACGCTCGGCAGCATCGTGCCGGCAATGTCCGAATGGGCCACGAACGAGATGGCCACCTGCGCGCGCTACGTCGCCGTCCTGATGGATCAGCACCTGGAACGCAACATGGCCACTGCAGCCCAGATGCGCGGAATCTAGTAAGCCCAGCGAAGCAGAACCGCCCCCGCCGTATACCCGGCTCCCACTGCAACCAACAAGACCAGATCCCCTTTTTTCAAGCGGCCTTGCTCCACAGCGTCACATAGCCCCAGCGGGATCGTTCCGGCGGTGGTGTTTCCGTATCGCTCAATGTTGACCATGACTTTGGAGTCGTCCACGCCCAGCCGGTCCTGCATGGCGCGGATAATGCGTAAATTCGCCTGGTGCGGTATGACCAGCGCCAGATCCTTGCTCGTGTACCCGTTGCGCTCGAGCATTTCGCAAGCTAGTTCGGCCATGCGGCGAACCGCGTATTTAAAGACTTGCGCGCCCTCCTGATGGATGTAGTGCATCTTCTGGTTAATGGTTTCGTGCGAAGAGGGGTGAAGGGAACCGCCGCCCGGCATGAACAGATACTTTCCCCCAGAGCCGTCCACTTCATGCACGAAGTCGAGAATGCCCTCATCGTCGCGGTCGGCAGGTTCCAGCAGAACCGCGCCGGCACCGTCGCCGAACAGGACGCACGTGGCCCGGTCCCCATAATTTAGGATGGAGGTCATCACATCGCTGCCGATGGCCAGGGCTTTCTTCTGGGTTCCAGCGCCGACAAACTGTGCGGCAACGGTCAGCGCATAGACAAATCCGGAGCAGGCCGCCGAAAGATCGAATCCCCAAGCGTGTGTTGCGCCCAGATTGTTCTGAACCAGGCAGGCCGTCGCAGGAAACATCATGTCTGGAGTGACGCTGGCCACCACGATCAGATCGATATCCGAAGCCGGGACATTCCGGCTGGCCAGAACCTGGCGGGCGGCAGCCGTGGCCAGGTCCGAGGAAGCGACGCCCTTTTCGGCGACGTGCCGCTCGCGGATGCCGGTGCGCTCGCGAATCCAGGCATCGTTGGTTTCCACCAGCTTTTCCAAATCGGTGTTGGTCATCACCTTGGGCGGCACATACCCGCTAACACCGGTGATCTTTGCAGCAATGCGTCTGGGCATTCCGTCTCCTGAAGCGTTTATGGTGTCTCGGCAAGAAGAATCGCGATTCTACGCAATCGGGGGAGGTGAAACAAGCCTGCCCTGAGGATAACGACGGCACTTCGGCGAGCATTTGGTGGCGCTGGCGTCTCGCCGGCGCCACGGTGCTTCGCTGCATTTTTCTTGAAGATGCGGACTAGTGGACGGGCTCGTGTTCGCGGTCCGGGGCCGTATTCAGGATGATCGGATTTGGAAGCTGGCGCAAACGGGAAACAAACAAGCGCACCAACTCGGGATCGAATTGCGCGTTGCCGCACCGCTCCAGTTCCTGCAAGGCTTCCTCCGGCGTGCGCGCCTTCTTATAGGTTCGCTCGGAGGTAATGGTGTCATATGCATCGGCGATGGCGATGATTCGCGCGCCGAGGGGAATCTGTTCGCCCGACAGGCTGTCCGGGTAGCCTGAGCCGTCGAAGAACTCGTGATGATGGGCCACCATCTCGCGGACACTCTCGGTGCCGCGCAGGGGCTCCAGCAGCTTGGCGCCGTACTCCACGTGGCGTTTCATGGCCTCCCACTCGTCGGGATTGAGAGGGCCGTTCTTGTTCAGGATCGATTCCAGGATGCCGACCTTGCCGACGTCGTGCAGCATGCTTCCCAGGCGGATTTCCTCGATCTGCGTACCTTGCAGGCCGATGGCCTCGGCGATCAGGACCGCGTAGGTGGACACTTTGTGGGAGTGTCCCTGGGTAAATTGATCCTTGGCATCGACCGCGAGCGCCAGAGAAGTCAGCGTGTCCATCACGATCGGAGGCAGCGGCTCGAACGGCGATTCCTTGCGGGAATTCTGCGCGGCGTTCCCGTCCGCCTGCGGATCGGCGCATTCGGTCTCGGCCAGCGACCGCGCGAACTGTTCGATGCGGCTGTAGATTTCCACGAACGCATCCGGGCCGGTCGCGAACAGGCGCTTCAGGGTGACGCCCAGATAGGCGTCCAGGACGTCGCGTTTCCACTTTTTGGCGTCGTCCGAGTTGTATTTGTCCGCGGTGGAAACGGCGTTGCCGCCCTGGTGCTTGGAAAGGTACATCGATGCATCGGCCACCTGAATCAGCTCCTGCGGAGTCGATCCGCTGAGCGGGAACGTGGCCACGCCAAAGCTGGAGGTGACGTTCTTTTCGCGCAACACCTGGTCGGCGCATAGCCAGGAACGCAGCTTGGTTGCCAGCTGGTTGCTTTGCTCCGCGTCGGTTTCGGGCATCAGGATGACGAATTCGTCGCCGCCGTAGCGCGCGACAACGTCGGAGCGGCGGCAATTCTCGTCCAGAATTTGCGCTACGCGCTGCAGCACCAGGTCGCCGTCCAGGTGGCCGTAGAAATCGTTCACGAACTTGAACCGGTCCAGGTCCATGAGCACCAGCGAGAAAGACCGGCCCGCGCGCGTCGAGCGCTTCCATTCGCGCGAGAGCGCCTCCATGAAGAAGCGGTGCGTCTTGAGTCCGGTGAGGCCGTCGGTGATCGCCTGCTCCTGCGCTTTTTGGAAGGTCATCGAGTTGTGCAGCGCGCCGGAAATCAGGTCCGCCAGCGTGCCCAGGAACAACATCTCCTCTTGTGGAAAGTCCGAAGCTTGATCCGTCTCTACATATAACACGCCATGCAACTGGTCCGCGTAAACGATCGGCAGCGCGATAGCCGAAACCGATCCTTCCAGGACCGGTTCTCCGGCCGAATCCGGCGAGCCGTACGACACAACGGCCATCTGCCCGGTGCGCGCCACGCGCCCCACGACGTTGCCGTCCAACTCCAGCCGCCGGCCCAGCGCGCCTTTCCTGCGCCCAGCCTCTGCACGAATCACGATTTCCTTGGTGGAATACTCCAGCAATCCGATTCCGATGTGCGAGTAATCCAGCCCCTGCTCGAGTTCCTCGCCTATCTTGGCCAGCATTTCGTCCGGATTCAGGGTCACGATAATATTCCGGGAAATATTATTGAGCAAGGTGAGGTGGCGTGATTTTGCGCGCTCTTCGCGGAACAGCCGCGAATTTTCAAGCGCGATCACCGCTTCGCTGGCCAGCACGCGCATCATTTCCAGGTGGCCGCCGTCCAGCGCTCCTTCCTGGGAGCTTTGCACGGCCATCGCGCCGATGGGCCTTTCGTATAGCAGCAGAGGAACGCCGCAGAAACTTCCCTTCAGGTCGTTCTCCGGTTCCAGCCCCAGCTTGCGCATTTCCTCCGCGTAATTTTCCCGGATCAGAAGCGGTTGGCGCGTGCGCATCAGGTATTCAGTGAAACAGCGGTCATCGAGCGGGCGGGACCTCTTGGGGAGCGTTTGATCCTCGCGCACTTCCACTTCGTACCGGATCTCGTTGCGCACCGTGTCGTGCAGCGTGATGTAGAAATGATTGACGTCGAACAGGCGCCGCATTTCCGTCAGGATGGTTTCAAACAGCGTTTCCGGATCCAGCGTGGAGCTCAGCGCGCGCCCGATTTCGTTGAGCATGTTGAGTTCCTGGGTGCGGCGCGCGGTCTGCTGCACCAGGTAGCTGTTTTCCACGGCCATTCCGATTTGATGGCCCAGCGCGAGCAGCAATCGCAACTCGGCCGCCGTAAATCGCCGGCTGTCCGGAGTTCCCAGGAACAAAACGCCGAACGCCTGCTCCTTGGCCTGCAGGCTGATGCCCACCACCGTTCGCAAGTGCTGGCCCATCGCCAGTTGGCGGAATCGTCGGAAGGCTTCCTCGCTTTCCAGCGCCGCCCAGGCAGCGTCGCGCCCCAGGTCCCGGAAAACCACAAGCCCGCCGAGGCGCGCGACGAGGTCGACCAGATGGTCGTCCAGCCCTTCTTCCTGCGACACGGCGCAGAAATTTTCCGTCAAGCCCACGGCCACCACGGACGTGGGGCCCTGCGGGTTGCCGTGATGCAGGAACAGCGCGCCCGAGGGCATGCGCACCACGCTCAACACTCTTTCCAGCGCGTGCGACAGCATCTGCTGAATTTCCGGCCCCACGAATCCCGACGTGGCCAGGTTCACGTTGGACAGCGCGAGCATATTTTGCTCCACGCGCCGTTTTTCTTCCTCATACAGGCCCATCACCATCAGGGCCGCGGCGAACAGTTGCGGGAGGATTTCCATCGCGCGCAGGGAGTCGGCGACCCGCCGGGCCAGCAGCAATTCGCCGATCAGGATCGCTCCCCAGCTGAGGAAAGAAGCGGCCAACAGCAGGTCCGCAAACGTTTCGTGACGCCGGCTTTCCTGATAGAAGATCCATGCGACGCCGCACAGAACCGCGGCCACGCCAACCTGCGGCGAGACGCTCACCTGGTGCATGTAATAGGCAGCCGACCAGACCACGAACGCCGCGCCCGCGGCAACTTGCGGACGCACCAGCGGGGAAGCTTCCGTATAAACCCGTGCCGTGCTGAAAAACAGCAGGGCCGACGCTGCCAGCAGCCACTCATTGACCGCCGATTGCCAGGGCGCAACCGAAATCCAGGGTTCCAGCGCGGGGCTCAGGTAATGCAGCGCGAGCAAGCACCAGCCGGCGCTCCAGAGCATCAGGTATGCCTGGCGCCGCAAACTGTGCATGTAGGCGAAAAACCCCGACGTCAATGCCGCTGCCAGCAGCAAAGCGATCGCAAGAATGCTCTCCGACGTCACCACTTCAGGCACACCCGCAAATGGAAAATTTGCAGCACGCTTTAACGAACTGCAATCTGTAGCCGCAAATCACGATGAAAACAAGAACGCATCAAGAAAGCTGGGCCTCGAAATTCACTCGGGCTTCTGCTAGAGCCCGCACTCATCCGCACGCGGCAGGCGCATTCGCCTCGCAAGGCGAACCACGCCAATCCCGCGAAAATTCATCACTTTTTCGACTATAAGGGACGCCTTTCCAGCGGGTCAAGGGTACGGGGGTACCAGGCAGGAACAACGACACTTGAGGCTTCGGACACACTGTTTTCGCCTGGGAATTGCATTGCGGATCGCGGCCGGGTGCGCCCAAATCGTGCGTTTGGTCCGCTCGCGTTCCTGAGTCGGTTCGGCTAAGATTAACTGATTTTATCAATCAGTCCGCTGGACTGTACGTTTCGGGCCGGGCAGGGTGTATTGCAGGGTAACGGGAAAGTTCTTTCCGCTGGGGGAATTCAACAAAGCGCATGACCACTTCCACGAATACATCGGAAAATCCGTCCGGCAAAATACGCGTGCGGTTCGCGCCTTCGCCGACGGGATACTTGCATGTTGGGGGAGCGCGCACGGCGCTGTTTAACTGGCTGTTCGCGCGCCGCTTCGGCGGAACGATGATCCTGCGCATCGAGGATACGGACATCGAGCGAAACCGTCCGGAACTGGTCGAGGGAATCCTCGACGGCCTGCGATGGCTCGGCGTCGATTGGGATGAGGGTCCCTATTTTCAGTCGCAGCGCCTGGACTTGCACCGCGCGGCGGCCGAAAAGCTGGCCGCTTCCGGCGCTGCATATTTCTGCGATTGTCCGCCGGAAAAATATGCCGGCGGCGACGCCGTGGAAGAAACCGAGGACGCCAAGAAAGAAGCTGGCCCAAGGCGCGTCACGCGCTGCGCCTGCCGCGGCGGCAAACCAGGGCTGAGCACGCAAAATGCGGCGATCCGATTCCGCGTTCCCCAAGGCACGACCACGAAATTTGAGGACGCCGTGTTCGGCCCGCGCGAAGTCGCCAACGAGGAGATCGAGGATTTCGTGCTGCTGCGTTCTCCCAAGGACGGGCAAGCGCAGGGCGCGCCGACCTACCAATTGAGCGTGGTGGTGGACGACATTGACATGCGCGTCACGCACGTGATCCGCGGCTCCGACCACATCTCAAACACGCCAAAGCAGGCCCTGCTGTACCGCGCTCTGGGGGCCACGCCGCCCATTTTTGCGCACGTGCCGCTAATCCTGGGGCCGGATCGCACGCGCCTCTCCAAGCGCCACGGCGCCACCAGCGTCGGCTCTTACCGCGACGAGGGATTTCTTCCCGAAGCGTTCCGCAATTTTCTGGCCCTGCTCGGCTGGTCGGTGGGCGACGCGGAATTCATGCGCACTTCCGAAATTATTTCCCTGTTTTCGCTCGAAGGCGTCAGCCGCACCAATGGCGTCTTCGACCGCCCGAAGCTTGAGTGGTACAACGTGCAGTATCTCCAGAAGCTGCCGATCGACGAACTGGTGCCCTTCATCCAGGGCGAACTGGAGCGCTCAAAACTCTGGCAGCCGGAGTGGGCGGGTGAAAAGCGCGAGTGGTTTTCAAAAACCGTGGACTTGCTGCGCCCGCGCACGCGCCTGCTGCCCGATTTTTCCACCTGGGCGCGCGCGTTTTTCAGCGACACGTTCGAGTACGATCCGCAGGCGCGCGAAAAATTCTGGAAGGACGAGCGCCTGGGCCCCATGCTCGGCAAGCTTGCCGATGCCGTCGCGGCGATCACCGACTGGAATCACGATGCCTGCGACCACGCCCTTCGCGAACTTGCCGCGGCCGAGGGAGTGAAGGCCGGACTGCTGATCAACGCTACACGCGTCGCCATCGTCGGCCAGGCCGTGGCCCCGCCGCTGTTCGATACGATGCTCGTCCTGGGGCAGGAACGCGTGGTCCGGCGCCTGCGCAGCGCTGTGGATGCATTGTCCACTCATTAAATCTCCAGTGGCACAGGCTTCAGCCTGTGTGGTTTAGATTTCGCGCTTGCCGAAGTTAAACCGCACAGGCTGAAGCCTGTGCCACGAAGACCCATCCAATATTGCCTATCAGATTTTTCCGGGACGAAAATTTCCAGATTAGTGCTTGGCGGGAGCCTTTGACGCTCCGGCGGCGGCGAAAATGTCCGTGTTCGCCGCATGCGCGGGCGTGTCCACGGCGGCGATATCCAATTCCACCGTCGTGGGAATTTTCGTGGGAGGCAGGCAGGAGTCCTGGTTGCACGCCTGGTACCCGATGGTGATCGGGATTTTTTGATGCCCCATCCCGGCGGCGTTACTCGCGCGCAATTTCATCTTAATGGTGAACGAAGTTTCGTATACGCGCAGCGGCGTTTTTGAGAATTGAAACGCGCGCATCACCCCGCGCGGGTAATCCGTCTCCACCACCGTGATCCCCGCGGGAAGATCCGCCGTCACCTTCGTTGGAATCAGGTATTCCTCGGAAGGTTCGTGCGCGTTGACGTGGAATCCGGGCGTGATCTTGGCCACCACCGCAATTTGAAACGCGCTCCCGCGCGGCACCGGCTGCAGCGATACGTAGGCCTGCGGTTGCAGAACGCTTGCCGCCCGCGTAAACGCCGTATCCTGAGCGCGCGAACCGGCGCTGAACGTAACGAGCGCCAAGGCCAGGGCCAGCAAACAACCTGTCATCGGGAGCGCGCGGCGCCCGCCTTGCTTTGCGAACAGGTTTGAAACGCGGGACAAATGCCTCTGCATCGTTGCCGTGAATGAAGTCATATCCATGTTAGACGCTCACCGGGCTGCCGAGTTGCTCGCTCAGAATCCGACCCATCAACTGCATCAGCGTTTCGCCGGTCTTTTCCAGCACGAAGGTGCCGGCAGCGTCCGACCAAGCCAGCTTGAAACTGGTGGTCAGCGCGGAAATCCAGATCTGCCGCACCGGCGTCTGCGGGCTGATAACGAACCGGGTCTCGTCCACGTCCTCAAATTGAATCTCCAGTTTTCCGCTTCCGCCCTCGACCTCGAACCCGCGTTCGTCGCCCACGTCCTGCAGGCGGCGCTGCAGCGCGTCGAACGCGGCATCGCATCGTTTCTTAAATTCCTGTTCTTCCATCATTATAAGAACAGAGTACCGCGAAGGGGTTCGAGGGGCAAGGAAGCGGGGCGTAAAAATTTCAAATTGAAAATTTGAGATTTGAAATTGAATTCAACGCCCAGCACAATCTTCACGAAAAGCTTGTAATCTATCCGCCCGATTCAAGTCTCAAGTCTCAAGTTCAAGATCGCACGATACTCCTGGAAGCATTCCTTGCAAATCCAACTTTTCACGTCTGGCTTTGCCATAACTTCGCATCCCTGCTCCTGCATTTCCACTATGAATTCAGGGGTCTTTGAATCGTCGATGCCGCTTTCACAAATGGTGAAATAACCGCTGTGCAGTATTTCCGGACCGTCGAACTCCGCGAATGTCGCTGTACAGCCCTCGCAGTGATCGTGGTCCCAATCAGTACTTGGAGCGGAGTAATCACTCGCCTGAAAAAGTTTCCCCTTAAAGCGGGACAACTGGCTGAGCTTATGTTTCTTCCACTCCTCATCGGTGCTCATTGAACTCTCCCGGCACTTAAGGCAACCGCTAAACTATTCGTATCGAAGTGCATCCACCGGATCGAGCCGCGCGGCCTTCACCGCCGGATACATGCCGAAAAACAGGCCGACGCTCATGGAGACGACGACGGCTAGAAGCACGGCCCACAGCGGGATGCTGGAAGGGAGCCGCGGCAAGAACATGTTGATGAGAAGGCTAATGGCGGCGGCCAGGAGTACGCCGATGATTCCGCCCGAGCCGGTGAGGACGACGGCTTCGGTCAGGAATTGCCAGATAACGTCGCTTCGGCGCGCGCCGATGGCTTTGCGCACGCCGATTTCGCGCGTGCGCTGCGTGACCGACATCAGCATGATGTTCATCACGCCCACGCCGCCCACCAGCAATCCGATCGAGCTCACCACCGCCGTCAGCAGCGCCACCGAGCCCGTGATTTGCTTGAACTGGTCGGCAATTTCCTGAGCCGTCGATAATCCGAAATTCTCGGGCGCCGAATACGGCACATGCCGCCGGCGGCGCAACACGGCGCGAATCTCATCCTGCGCTTCCGCCATCCTGCCCGGCGCGGCCAGCGCGGCGATGAAATGCTCCGTATCCTCAGGGTGATGTTTGCGGTAGGTGCGGTACGGCACCAGCACTTGTTTTTCCGCCGCTGGATTCTGGAAGAACTGTCCCTTGCGATGATTGAATACGCCGATGACGCGGTAGGGAAATCCCTCCACGTAAATCGTTTTGTCCAGAGCATCGCCGCCGGGGAAGAACGCCTGACCGAGGTCGTAACCGATCACTGCGACGTCTTCGCGATGAATATTTTCAGCCTCGGTGAAAACCCGGCCAATGTAGGGCGTAATGTTGAAGACCTGCTCGTAATCGGTGTCTCCGCCCATGTAATCCAGGCCGCTGACTTCCTTGTCTGCGTACCGCGCGGTTATCAGCGGCGGGCGATTCGTGTCATACACTTGTTTGAACACGGTCGCGGATACTTTCAGCACGTCCGGCGATTCCTCGCGAATGGCGATGGCATCGTCCAGCGTTAGGGACTTGCGATTGCGTTCCTCGGCGGTCATGCGGCCCGACCTGACGCCGGGAGCCACTTTGAACACCCAGATGGTGTTCGGCCCGTAATCGTCCAGGTACGCGGTGACGTCCGCATAGAATCCCACCAGGATCGACGCCACCGTGATCAGTGCGGTGATGCCGATGACCACGCCCAGCACGGTGAGGAACGAGCGCATCTTATTTTCGCGCAGCGTGTCCAGCGCCATCCTCGCGTTTTCGCCCAACGGCATTCGCATGGATCCGCCCCCGCTCCTTACACTTCCTGCCGCAGCGCTTCGATCGGATTCAGGTTCGCGGCCTTGCTTGCGGGATACAGCCCGAAAAACACGCCCACTCCGGTTGAAACCGCCAGTGAAATGAGCACCGCCGAAATCGGAACGTGCATTGGCACCGGCGTGTTGGCGGCCACGAGTTCGGCGAACCCGTACGCCAGAATGACGCCCATGATCCCGCCCATGCCGGACATGACCGCGGTTTCGGTAAGAAATTGCAGCAAGATATCCGAACGGCGCGCGCCCAGCGATTTGCGCAATCCGATTTCCCGCGTGCGCTCGGTCACCGACGCGAGCATTACATTCATGATCACCACGCCGCCAATGACCAGGAAGACAGCCACTATGCCGATCATGGAGGCGGCCAGTGCACCGGTGATCCGCTTGAACAGGCCCACCAGCGAGCCGCCGTCGAGGACGCCGAAGTTATCGAGGTCGTTCGGCTTCAAGTGGTGGCGGGCGCGCATGAGCATTTGCGATTCTTCCTGCGTGCGCGACATCCAGTCGCCGCCGCGGGTTTGCACGTTGATTGATAGGCTCGTGGCGCTGGTGGCGTAGTATTTCAGCCAGGTCTCGATGGGGATGTGCGCGTAGTTGTCCCGGGTCTGCCCCAGCACCGTGCCGATGGGCTTTTCAATTCCGACGATTTCGTAGGGGCGCCCGTCCACGTCGAGTTCCTTGCCGATCGGATCGCTGCCGGGGAAAAGCTTGTCGGCGATGTCTGTGCCGATCACCGCGACCTGCGAACGATGCTCGTTGTCGGAATCGGTGATGTAGCGTCCCTGCGCGGGTTCCTCCACGTCCATGTCGCCGATGTTGGCGGTCACGCCGTTGATGGACGTGTCCTCAAGAGTCTGGCCGTTGGCTTTGGTTCGCCCCAGATGATTGACCTGCGCGCCCACGCGGACGGCGAGTTTCGCGTTGTCGCGCAAATACAGGTAGTCGTCCCAGGTGAGCGGCTGATTCCGGCGCATCGCCTTCACTAGTTCGTCCATGTCCGTGATGATCGGGTAGCGCACCACCAGGAATACGTTCGAGCCGAGGTTGGCAATGCGCTTGGCCACGTACAGATTCACGCCCGAGATCAGCGCCACCACCATGATCAGCGTGGAAACCGACAGCACCATCCCCAGCAGCATGAGGAACGAACGCATTTTGTGCGTGCGCAGCGTTTCCAGCGCCACAAAGACGGGTTCGCGGAGATGAATTCGAGTCTTCATCTGTTTAAGCCAGTGAAATTCTCTGTCACAAACGCATGCGCGCGATTGGGTATCGCGCGCCATGCCCTCCCGTGCGTCGCATCGCAAAGTGGGTTGAGGTGAGTCATTCAGGTCTCCGCTACGAACGATTCTTGAGCAACCCAAGCACAAGGCAGGTTTCTTGCTTTCCGCTTACAAAATGCTCGATTACTGGATAAGCAGTCGTCAAGAGTGATGCGATTTGCGCGCTCGACGAATTTCTCGCCCGAATCCAAATGACCTTCGGAGGAAAGCCAAGAAGAATACTTCTTTCTTCAAAATCTGAATCCTTGGAAACAATGGCAAAGCCATTGGCTTTGGCAAATTCCCAAATCGTGGCGTCGTCGGCGCTTCCAAGACCGCATTCATGCACGTGAACGGATCCAGGATATAAATCAGGCAGAAGTTCGGTCAGGCGGGGCGAGAGGTTTTCATCGAGTAGCAACTTCACGCGTTCAGCATTTCCAGTTTGCGCTCGCGGTCGGCGGCAAATGCGAGGCAAGCACGGATGTCCTCCTCGGTCAGATAGGGAAATTCACCCAAAATTTCCGAATGGGTCATCCCATTGGCCAGGCTTTCGAGCACGTCATACACAGTTATGCGCATACCGCGAATGCAAGGTTTCCCCCCGCGTTTTCCGGGCTCTATCGTGATAATCCCTGTGTATTTCATGTCTTTAAGTCACTTTATGTGAAAAAGGCCCGCGAAGCAATCACTTACAGCAGTCCCTCAATCACCTTGGCAATATCATCGTGATTCACCAGGCCCACGATGGTGCGGACCTTCTTGCCGTCGCGCGTGTAGAGCATGCTGGTGGGCAGGCCCATGATCCCACCGAATTTCTCGGAGATGGAATCGTTGCCGAAAACGATCGGGTAATTCATGGCTTCCTGCTGGCCGTTTACGTCAAATCGCTCCTTGTCCAGGAACGGCTGGACGGATTTCTTGCCGTCTTCGTCCATGGAAACGCCGAGGATGGTGAATCCGCGGGGGCCGTACTTCTTCTGAAACTCGATCATCCAGGGGATTTCGACTTTGCAGGGAGCGCACCAGGTGGCCCAGAAATTCACCAGCACGACCTGCCCCTTGAATTGCGCCAGAGTGACGTCCTTATCGTTCAAGTCTTTCAGCGCGACGGTAGGGGCTTCGGTGGGAGCGGTGGCGGTTGTGGCAGTCGACGCGGTGCGGCCGGGCGGCGGGAACTTCCGATCCGCCCACCACATCAGGGCCAGCAGCGCCACCACGCCTGCTCCGATAAGAATTCCTTTTTTCATTTCTAAAATGTCTCCGTTCCGCCCGGCCTTCCAGAAAGACCAACTACAACGCGAATCTGTTCAGAAACCCCAGTTTACCCGATAGCCACGTCAGCCGGTTCATGAAAATCAGCGCGCCCACGAACAACAGCAGCACGCCGCTCAAAACTTCCACAGTGTGCAGGTGTTTCCGGAAACGCTGGTAAAAGCGGAGGAATTTGTTAATTCCCACCGCCGTAAGCAGGAAGGGAACCGCGAGGCCCGCCGAGTACACCGCCAGCAGGAAGACGCCGCGGGAAATCGTTTCCGTGTTCGCGGCCAGCACGAGGACTGCCGCGAGAATCGGGCCGATGCAGGGCGTCCAGCCAAAGGCGAACGCGAAACCGAGCAGGAATCCGCTGGTCACCCCGGAGAGCGCGCCTCCGGGCTTGGTCTGATCCTCAGCCTGGCCGCCAAGATTGTGGAAACGGACATCGCGATTGAGCCAGCGCGTCAGGGAAGGGCCCGCAAGAAAAATGAGCGCCACCGAAAGCAATTGCACCGAGCCGATCAGATCTCCCGGCCCCATAGTTTCGGTTCCCATGCGGCGCCAGAGGATGGCGGCGCCCACGGCCAGCACGCCGCCGATCACGAGGCCCGCGTTCACCGGCAGCTTAATCAGCCAGCCCACCAGATGCAGGCCGAAGAGAATAATCATCGCCCCGGCGACCGGACCCATCAGGGCTTTGTGCTGTAGCAGAAACTGACCCACAGCGCTGGCCGAGGCGCCGAAACTGATGAATACCACGGAGAATCCAGAGACAAACGCCAGCGATGAGGCGAACAGGCTGTTGCGCGCCGGCTGCCCCGCGCGCAGCTGCTCGACCCCCACGCCCGAAAGCATGGACACGTAGCCCGGCACCAGCGGCAACACGCAGGGGGACAGAAACGAAATGATCCCCGCAACAAAGGCGTAAAGAATCGAGACTTGCATCGGTTCAGTGAACTCCGGTGGATTAACCCTTTAATTCTACATCATTCCGCATGAATTAGACGGAAAGGCGCGCGTAAAGATTCAGCAAACATCGCGGTTTCCTGAATCGTGCTTTGCTGGGCGCAACTTGGTTCAGCCTCGACAGGTAGGTAAGATGTAGCGTAGCCACTGCAGGCTGTGTGGTTTTGTATTCCTCGCGTTTGCCAGCAATTTATTGAACCTTACTAAAGACCACACAGCCGAGAGTGGCTGCGCTACCAAAGCGTCCTCAGAGGCGAGGATGGCGCTGGCCCCATTCATGCGTCCGCTCGTAAGCGTGGGCGATCCGCAACAGCGTGGATTCATCGAACGCCCGGCCGATCAGTTGCAATCCTGTGGGCAGGCCCTCGCGGGTGAACCCGCAAGGCACGGAAATCGCGGGAAGTCCCGTGAAATTTGCCGGGCGGCACATTCCCACCAGCGCGGGGCGCACGCCGATTTCTTCACCGTCGATCACAACGTTATCCGCGCCGATCAGCGGGGCGGGAACGGGAGCCGTGGGCGCGACGATAGCGTCCACATCCTGGAAGGCGGCGTCGAATTCGGCGAGCAGGCGCTTGCGCACGTCGAGGCCGGCCAGATACTTCACAGCCGTTATTTGTTCACCCGCTTCCAGGCGCTGGCGCACCTCTTTGCTGTAATCGGCGGCGTCGGCGGGAAAAAATCCGGCAGCCTGATGGCCGTGTGTGGCTTCGGCGAGAGAAATATCCGTGGCCGCTTGCAGGGAATCGATCAAGTGCGGCAGCGAAACTTCACGGACCACGGCGCCATGTTTTTCCAGATCGCGAACAGCGGCCTCGGCCAGGCGGCGAACCTCGCTATCGAGCTTTTTCCAGTAATGCTCATGCGGCCGGCCGAGGCGAAACTTGCGCAGCGGCTTATCGAGCGCGCCGCGAAAATCCTCCACGCGGCGCGCCGAGGAAGTTGGATCCAGAGGATCGCGCCCGGCGATCAGGCCAAGCAGAATCGCCGCGTCTGGAACGCTGCGAGCGATCGGCCCGACGTGGTCGAAGGAAGGCGCGAGAGGCACCGTGCCGAACACGCTGACGCGGCCGAAGGTGGGTTTCAGCCCCACAGTGCCGCACAGCGCGGAGGGAACGCGAATCGAGCCGCCCGTATCGGTGCCGATCGACGCCACGCAGAGGCCCGCGGCAATGGCCGCCGCCGAGCCGCCGCTGGATCCGCCCGTGATGCGGTCGCACGCCCACGGATTGCGCGCGTCGCCATAATGCGGGTTGCTGCTGGTGATCCCGTAAGCGAATTCATGCATGTTCGTCTTGCCGAGAAGGACGGCGCCCGCATCGAAAAGTTTTCGCGCGGCGGTCGCATCCGCCGTGGGCACAAAATCGCGCAGGATTTTCGCTCCCGCAGTGGTGCGAATGCCGCGCGTCCACAGATTGTCTTTGAGCGATACCGGAATCCCGAGCAGCGGATTACGGTTCCTGCTTGCCCCGCGCTTTCGTGAGAACGCTTTTTCGGCGCGCCGCGCCGCGGCCAGCGCCAGCTCCGCGGTTACCGTAAGAAACGCGTTCACCGCGGAATTTTGCCGATCGATGCGCTGCAAAAACAGTACCGTCAATTCGACGGGCGAAATGTTTCGCTTTGCCAGCAACGCGGCAAGTTCCTCGATTGTGGCAAACGCGAGGTTGTCTTCGTGTATGGCCATTCGTTCATCCTTAAAATATTTTTTCCTGCCGCCGCAGATTCCCGAAGGTTCCAATATTCGCGATAATCAACGCCACGCGAAACTGATTTTCAGTACGGATCGGGCCGAGCGAGAGGCGCCGGTATTCAAACGCGATGCCGCAGCACGATCCGTTGTAGCTGACCTGCATGAGCTGGTTTTGCAGGACATTCTGCTCGACGTCATAGCTGAATCCAAACGTGGCGTTCCACCCGCGCCGGTTCAGATCCCCGTAGCCCACCTGAGCCCTGATCTGATTGGCCAGCGGCTGCAAAACGGCGGAATTGTCGATGGAAAAATGTGCGACCGTAAAATTGAAATTATCATAGGGCCGAATTTTCAGCAGCGTGCCGGCCGTGCTGATCCGCTGGCGCATGGGATCGTAGTCCAGGCGAATTTCGGCGTCGTAGGCCCCGCCGGGCGTGATGCGCAGGTCGCTGTCGATGGGCGAAAAATGGCGCGGCTGGTCGGCGAAGGCGAAGGGCGTGATCGAATCGAGGGCTTGAAACACGTTGCGCGTGCCAGGCACGAGGGCGCCGTTGAATGTGGGATCGAAATAATATTTCTGCGCGATTTTCCAGCTGACCAGTTCGTCGGCCTGGCCGTTGCCCGCGCGGTGGAACAGCCGCTGCGTCACTGAGTATAGGACTTCGTTGGTGTCGGTGAGCGTCTCGTCTTCATCAAAGCGGATAAAACGGTCGAACTGGTTCACGCCGCGCACGTAGTTGTATTCAATTTCCGGATCGATGGTGTGCTTCCATTTTCCGTTGCGGGCTTCCCACACGCGCTCGAGCGGAGGCGGGCGCAGGTCGATGTTCAGCTCGCCCGTGGTCCGGGTCAGGGGAGCGTTGACCAGCGATCCTCCGCCGGCTTGCGCGCCGTAACTTGTGGCGCGCACGGTATAGCTGGTGGTCGCGCCGATCCATGGGCCCCAGTGCAGCGGGATCACGACGCGCGGCGCAAATTCCGAGCGCTCGACCACCGCGCCAGTGTCGATTCCGGGCACCACGGCGCCCGACTGCAGCGTCTCATCGCTGCGATGCATCGCGCCCGCGAACATCTCCCCGCCGAAATACACCGGCACATTTTTCCAGGGGGACTGGTCCACCGAACTGACGCGCGCCTCGGGAACGCTGCGCAGGTCCACCGCAATTTCCGGCTGGGCGTTCAGGAAATTCCGGTAGCTGTTTGCCGCAAGATCGAAGCTGAACCCGCGCGTGGTATTGGTCAAAAACGCGGACGTGCGCACTTCCGAGTTCACCGCCTCGCTGAAATTGGGCGCGAACGCGAGTTGAAAGGTAAGGGAGGTGAGCTGATTGATGTCGGCGACGGCGCGCCAGCCGACCGCCAGCCGCGCATCCAGCTCGAATTGCGCGCTGTGCCCGCCTTGTTTGACCAGTTGCGAGACGGTGTTTCCCGAGCCGTTCACCACCGTCGTCGGCAGCCCGCGGTCGAATACTCCGAAATACTTCGCGGAAACGGTCACGTTTTCCCAGGGTTTTGCGCGGAAGTCTACGTTCTGCTGCCAGCCTCGGCGGCTGAGATATGCCGCGCCGAGTGAAATATCCGTCCAGGATTTCGGCGCCCAGTAATATCCATCGCCAACGACGATGCCCTTGAGGGAAGTGTCGGCGAATTCCGGCATCAATAATCCGGATTGGCGCAGGTTCCGCCCCGCGGGCAGGCTCGCGTAGGGCATGTAGATCAGTGGAACCCGGAACAAACGGAAATTGGCGTTGACCAGGGCGACCGAGCGGTCCACGTGAATGGTCGCGTGCGTGGCAAAAAATTTCCAGCTCGGTTTATCCGGCATGCATACGGTGAGCCAGGCATGTTCGACGACGTACGTGGCGGCGTCGATCCGCCGCACCTCCTGGGCCTCAAAAGTCAGCGGGTTCGGCGAAACCAGGACGTAGGCATTGGGGCGGTGTTCCGACCGCACTTCGCCGCGCACGTGCTCCAGGCGGCCCGCTCCGGTCTGCACGTTGAACTCGGCGCTGTCCGCGGCCAGGTGCTGCGTATCCGCGTCGAGCGTGACGTTGCCGCGAGCCTCGGCCTGAAACGTCTTCGGGTTGTACTGCACGTGGTCGGCGTGGAGTTGGAAATTCCGGTACTGGATTTCCACCTTGCCGTCAGCGATAAACAAATCGCCTTCCTTGCGCTGCTGTTCCGCTTCCAGGCGCACGTCCGTCTGGCCTGCAGTCGTTGGATTGGACTGTGCAGAGGCTCCGCGCGCGGCGCAGGCCCACGCCATTAGCATGGAAACCGCGTAGATCCCAAATCCGCCGGCTTTTCTCGGAATCCTGGCCATAATCTCGTGCAGATGCCCACACGTTGAACGGCGAGTGTGAACGGGCTCACATGAAAATAGCTCGTTAGCCTAGCACCCCGCCGTGAGGCTTACAAGAATGCTCGCGTTCGATTCGTTTGGCAGCCGCCTTCGGGTGGGCATTTGCCGAGCTTGAACGTGCCCGCCGGAAGGCGGGCGCTACAGGCATGTGCCCATACGTCGCTTATAGATTCGGATTTCTGGCATGTGGCTGCCCGGGTTATCCGTTTCGCGACAGCGCCCAGCATTTCCGCTCGCGACGGCGAACAGCTGTTAGAATGCACGTGACTCCCGATTTCCGTTCGGCGAGATATCCGCAGCGCAAAACGGAACGGTGATAAAAACCTGCCAGCAGTGCGGCGCCGTCAACGGCGATTCCGCTGAATATTGCTCCAGTTGTGATGCGCCCCTGGGCCGACCCGTGCGGGAGGCGATGAGCCGCCGTGTGTCCGCGCCCACGGAAGGCAATCTGGCCCTGGAACCGGAATGGCGGCGCGAAGTTTCCAGCCGTCTTCAGGACTATCGCGTGCGCCGGCACGGCGTTGCATCCGCCGAGCTGCAAAGCACATTGCCGTTTGAACAGTCCTCGGCCCCGGCGATGCAAAGCGTGGATGTGGCAACGCGCCCCGCCGCCCCCGCTCCGCGGGCCAAGGCTGTTCGCAAACAACGCGCCGAACGGTACGAAATCTCCATCCCGATCCACGAAAATCCGGCTGCGTCCGTCCCCGCGGACAGGCTCACACGCGGCCATCCGGGCGCTGCGCCCGCCGGGGACATGCTTTTTCCGGTCGCTCCGCTATCGGACCGCCGCCGCGCTGCGGTGCTGGATGCCGCGCTGCTGCTGTTCAGCTATGGCGGAATGCTTGCCTTGTTCACCGTCCTGGGCGGGCACATCGGTTGGAACAAACTCGATGCGATCGTGACTGGCGCCACACTGGCCTTGTTTTACGCGCAGTACTTCGCGCTGTTCACCATTTTCGGCGGAGCGACTCCCGGAATGATGGTTCGCGGACTGCGCGTGGTCGGTTTTGACGGAAGCGTGCCCACTTCCCGGCAAATGGCCTGGAGAAGTTTTGGATATTTGATTTCCGCCGGGACCTGCTTCCTGGGATTTTTCTGGGCCCTGTGGGACGAAGATCACCTGACCTGGCAAGACCGCATTTCACAGACCTATCTCACTCCGGCAGAGCGGTTTGCGGCTGCCCCCATGGCTTCCGAAGCAGCCCTCGATACCAGATCCGGCCACCAGGAAACATCCCCCAGAAACGGCGCCCGGCGATTCTAGCAGTCGTGCTATCATAAAGCTTGGGCATTCATCTTCGCTATTTGGGGCTAAAAATAAAATGAGCCGCCTCGCAAGAATTTGCGTCGTCACACTTTCCGTCATTGTGTTCATGTACGTCGGTTTGGGTTACGTCCTTGGCAAGACCAACGACGACAAGTCTTACCGTGCGCTCAGTGTGTACAGCGAGGTGCTGCAGCACATTCAGGAAGACTACGTCGATGAGCCCAACATGGCCCTGGTTACGGCGGGGGCTTTGCACGGCCTGCTGGAATCGCTCGACCCGCAATCCGGCTACCTGAGCCCGCGCGAATACGCAGACTATCGAGACCGCACCAAGACCCCGCTGCGCGGCGAGGCCGGAATGACGATTTCCAAGCGCTACGGCTACATTGTTGTCGTATCCGTGGTGCCCGACGGACCGGCCGAGAAGGCCACACTGCGCAGCGGCGAGATTATCGAAGCCATCGCCGGCTTCAGCACCCGCGACATGTCGGTCGGACAGGCCAACATGCTGCTGGCGGGCGCGCCTGGCACGGCCGTGAAAGTGGCCGTGGTGCGCAGGGGCAAAACCGAGCCGCAGGAAATCAGCATCAGCCGCCAGGTGATTGGCCCGCAGCATGTGGTGGCCGACCGCGTGGCCGACGACGTGGCTTACGTTCGCCTGCCGGCCCTGGACCTGCTCGATGTGAACGAACTGCGCGACAAACTCGCCGCGTTCGACAAACAGGGCGTCCATAAGCTGGTCCTTGACCTGCGGGATTGCACCCGCGGAGACGTTCCCGACGCCATCCTGGCCGCGCAACTATTTCTTTCTTCCGGCAAGATCACTTCTCTGGAAGGGCAGACCGTCGCGCACAAGGATTTCATGGCACAGACGGACAAAGCGGCATGGCAAGCGCCTGTGGATGTGCTGATTTCGCCGAGCACGTCAGGCGCTGCCGAAGTGCTGGCCGGAGCCATCAAGGGGAATAAGCGCGGGGACCTGGTCGGCGAGCGCACCTTTGGATCGGCCTCGGAGCAAAAAATGATTCCCCTGGAAGACGGCGGGGCCGTGATCCTGACGGTGGCGTTTTATTCGACGCCGGACGGCAAGTCCATCGTGGATGAAGGCGTGGCGCCCACCGTTGAAGTTCATCCGAAGCCGCTCGATCCTTCCGCCAGCAGCGACGACACCGAAGACGCCGCGCCGCTGGGGCCTGGACAACTGCCCAAGGCTGGCGATCCGGTTTACGACAAGGCGCTCGAACTGCTGAAGGGCGGCGAAGTCAAGAAAGCCGCCTGAAGTGTGACGCGCGGATCGAACCGGCTGGAACAACCATCTTCTGAAAAACCTATCCTGAAATATTTTCTATTTTGCATTTTGGCTGGTGCGCTGCTCGTGGCGGGCGGCTGCAAGAAAAAATCCGCGCCCCTGCCTGCGGCGGCGATTCGCGGAATTACGCGGGAGTTCGTGCTTGCTGCGCGCAACGCCAGCGAAGGCCGCGCGGAAGTCGGCATGAGGCCCGAGTACGCGGCGCGGCAGCCCGGCAAGGCGCAGGTTCTGCTCGCCGATCGTATCTACGTCACCATTCCCATGACCAAGGCAGGGCAGGCCGACCGCGCCGCGCGCGAGGCCATCGAGCGGGAGTTCGCGCGCGTGGCCGAGTATCACCACATGATGCGCGTCGAACGGCCCGGAGCGCCGGGCCTGGAGCGCTTCGACTATCTGGCGCAGGGCCGCCGCACGCAATCGATTCATCTGATCACGCCGCTGGTTTCCGCCGCCGCCGCTTCTGTAACGTCGACCTCGCGCAATCCACGACTGGCAGTTGTCATCGACGACCTCGGCAGCGATCCCGCGCAGGCCGACGCGCTGTTTCATCTTTCTTACCGGCTCACGCTTTCCGTTCTGCCGCATCATTCCAACTCCACGGAAATCGCGGAAGAGGCGCACAGGCGCGGGTATCAGGTGATGCTCCATCTGCCCGTGGCCTCAACCGCCGGGAAGCTGGAGGAACCGGTCGAGCTGCATCCCGGGATGGATTCCGGCGCCGTCCAGAATACATTCGCGTCGATGCTGGAAACGGTTCCCTACGCATCGGGCGTGAACAATCACGAGGGCTCGCTTGGCACCTCCGACGAAAAACTGATGGACGAGCTGATGCCCCTGCTGCGCCAGGACAAGTTATTTTTTATCGACAGCCGCACCACTACCGCCACCGTTGCCGAATCCGCCGCCCGCGCCGCGGGCGTTCTCGCCGCCCGGCGCAATGTGTTTCTGGACGACGAACAGACCGTAGGCGCCATCCGCAAGCAATTTGTGCTGGCGATTCACGATGCGCGGGAAAAGGGTTCGGCCTTGGCCATCGGGCACCCGCATCCTGAAACATTGCAGGTCCTGGGCGAAATGCTTCCGGAGGCGGAAAGAGAAGGCGTAACGCTGGTGTTCGCGTCGGACCTGGTCCGGTAAACATAAAATTTTGCGCGGGGCATTTTAGTAGGGCAGGCTTCAACCTATCGGTTTTGATTTTGCCGGCGCGAAATTCAAACTCGACAGGCTGAAGCGTGTCCTACTGGAGAATCTCGGCGGCCATTGTCGCCACGCGCTCGGCAATAGCCAGCGAAGATGTCAGCCCCGGCGACTCGATGCCAATCAGTTGAATCGCGCGAGGCGCCGCTGCGTCCCGCTCGATCACGAAATCCGCGAAGCCTCCGTGATCCGGCGGCACGAGCTTTGCACGAATGCCCGAGTAGGCCAGCTGCAAATCCGACGCCTCGAGTTCCGGCAGCATCGGTTTCGCGCGGCGCAGAAATTCCTCCACCGGCAGGCGATTTCCCTCGTAGTCGTTTTTGTCCGCGATGTAGTCCGCCGTCGGGCCCACCAGCACCGTCCCCCACAGCGTGCGCGTCAGATGGACGCCGAGCGTGAGGCCCTCCGCGTGCGGAAGCGGGTAGACGAGATTGTTCACCAGATAGGATTTTGCGCGCACCAGTTCGCAGTATTCCCCACGCACCGGGTAAATGCGGTGCTTTCGGTTTCCCAGAAGCGCGGCCACTTCATCGGAAAAAAGTCCCGCACAATTGATCACGCACCGCGCCTCGATAGTTTCCTCGGTGGGGCCATCCGGATCGTCCGTGCCGCCTTCGGCGAGGGTTACGGCAACGGAATCCGCGCGCGGCTCCATGCGCACCACACGCGCGCGCGGCAATAAATTCGCGCCCTTCTCGCTCGCCATGCGTGCCAGCGTTTTCACCAGATCTTCGGCGGACACGATTCCCGTCGAAGGGACTTCGAGAGCGGCGGAGGCTTCAATGTGCGGCTCGCGCGCGCGAACCGCGGCGCGGTCCACCAGGCGCAGTCCCTCGACGCCGTTCGCGCGGCCGTTCGCAGCCAATTGTTCGAGCGCCGCCTCCTGCCGCGCGTCGTGCGCCACCACGAGCTTGCCGCAATTTCTGTGCGGCACCTTGTGCGCCGCGCAGAACTCGTACATCATCCGGTTTCCCGCGACGCACAGCCGAGCCTTCAGCGATCCCGGAAGGTAGTAAATTCCCGAATGAATCACGCCGCTGTTGCGCGTGCTCGCCCCCATGCCGAACTTCGGCATCTGCTCGACCAGAAAGACGTCGCTCCAGCGCTCGGCCATCGCGCGCGCCACCGCGCAGCCCACCACGCCCCCGCCGACGATCAAAATGTTTGCGCGATCCACGACAGACAGGATAAATCATTTTGAAACTGAAGCAAGGAGGCAGGGAAGCAGGGAGGCAGTGAGGCAAGGAGCCAGGGAGAATGAATCTCTTTCGTTTTTCTCTGTGCCCTCTGTGTTTTCTGTGAACTCTGTGTTAAGTCTTTCGGATTTCCGCACAGGCGAGGCGCCCCCCCAAGTACAGCCTGCATTTTCGGTTTCAAACTGGCCCTTATGGGTGTAGAAGTATCCGTTGCCCGAATCTCAAAAATGGCCACCACATCCCAATCCGAACTCGCCCGCCAATTCCTGGCATTGCACGACCGGCGCAAGATCCTGGTTCTTCCCAACGCCTGGGACGCGGCCAGCGCCAGAATTTTTGAGGAGGCAGGTTTTCCCGCGATCGGGACGTCGAGCGCCGGGATCGCATTCTCCCTTGGCTATCCGGACGGGCAAAAAATATCGCGCGTGGAAATGCTGGCGGTGGTGCGGCGCATTGCCGGGGCCGTGCGCGTCCCCGTGACCGCCGACGTGGAAGCCGGATACGGCGACACGCCCGAGGATGCGGCCCAGACCGCGCGAGACGTACTGGCGGCCGGGGCGGTGGGAATGAACCTGGAAGACGCGGTTCACGACCGGCCTGATTCGCTCCTGGATTTGAATCTGCAATTGGAAAAAATTCACGCGGTGACCGAGACGTGCGCCCGCGCGGGTGTTTCTTTTGTCCTGAACGCGCGCACGGACGTCTTTCTGGCGGGAATCGGCCCGGCGGAAACGCGCCTCGCACGCACCATCGAGCGGCTGAATGCGTTTAGGGATGCCGGGGCGCACTCCTTGTTCGTTCCCGGCGTGAAGGACAAGGAAACGATCGCGCAACTGGCGCGCGGCGTGCGCGGACCTCTGAACATTCTGGCGACGGCCGGGACGCCTCCCGCGGCGGAACTCGAACAACTGGGCGTGGCGCGCGTCAGTGTGGGTTCGGGCCCCATGCGCGCGACGCTGGGGCTAACCGCGCGAATCGCCCGGCAGCTTCGCGAGGAAGGTTCGTTTGCGTTGATGACCGACGGCGCGTTGTCCTTCGCCGACGCCAACAAGTTGTTTACGGGTTAAGTAGGACAGGCTTCAGCCTGTCGCACTTGCCGCGTCCCCTCAATTGCAAACCCGACAGGCTTGAAGCCTGTCCTACCTATCCGCGGAGCGCCTTCGCGAAGTATGCCCACTGTATTTTGGCAATTTTGTCCCAAGCGGGGGTTCGCACGTGTACCATGTTGGCGAACTCAGCAGGGCAAATCGGAATTTTCGGTTGGCATGTTTGCGAAACATTTTCTATTTCCATCAGGAGGCACGATGCGTCTTCCGCTCCTAGGCTTGGGCTTAATCTTATTGACGATTTTCCCGCACCCACGCGCGGCCACGGAGCAGAACCCGTTGGTCGGCAGTTGGAGGATGGTTTCCTACCAGCGCGTCCTTGATAACGGAGAGCCGCAGAATGGATTGGGGGAACATCCCAAGGGGATCGTGATCCTGACACCGGAGGGGCGCGCCATACTGCTGACTACCGCCGATGGGCGGAAGCCTGCAGCCAACGATACTGACCGCGCGGAATTATGGAAATCAATGGTCGCCTACAGCGGAAAGTACCGCACCGAAGGGAATGATTTCATTACCTCGGTGGATGTTTCCTGGAACGAGGAATGGAACGGAACCGAGCAGCGGCGTCACTTCAAAATCGAGGGCGATAAGCTAATCCTCACGACATCGCCCGCGCCAAGCCCGATCTATCCGGGCAAGAGCTATTACGCCAAGGCGGTTTTTGAGCGCGAAAAGTAAGGTTTGAATTTGCCTGAAGTCGCCTTGAGCTGGTACCGTTATCAGAACCTATCCAATCCAACTGTGCGGAGGATATTGAGCCAGTTACGGCAAATTCTCGGTGCTGACACCACGCGACAGTTGACTATTTTGAATTAATTTGGATTGTGGGTGTCGGGGCGGCCTTATTCTGCGGTCAGCGGTTGCGTCCCGATCGAAACGATGCTGGCTAGCTGTTGTGTGATTCCGAGATGCACAAAGGCCAGCATTTTGCTGAAACCGGCATGTAGCAGGGCTTCAATCAAGCGAAAATAGCTATGGCGAATGCTCTCACGCCGGTTCAAAAAGCTTCGCTCTTGACGGAATCCCGCTTTGAAGTTCCCGGTCAATCGTTTCCGCCAGCTTCCTCGCATCCGAGTTCGTTTTTCCTGGAGCAAGCTTTATTCGCGTGGCGATGTTTCCGATGATTTGTCCGGAGCGGTCGCGGAGTGGCAGCAAGATCCGAAACTCTTGGGGTGCTTCCTTGATCTGCTCGACCAGAGGCTTGCCCTTCTCGGCATCCAGGTCAGCGGCGTCGGATTTCCCGCCCCTGCTCGGAGGGCTCGATGCCACTTTGAAGCTTTCCGTCCGGCCCGGCGGGATTGTACGCAAATTTAGGTAGATGACTTCTGGATGTTTTGCTCTCACGTCTTCTACCAACTTTTGCGCGTAGAATCGACGTGGTGCGACGTACACGTCGCTCGAAGCGGCCTCCTGCGCAAAGGATCGACCGCCAATTAGGAACAGCATCGCAACCATCACTGCTACATGACACCAGAGCAGCGCCCTTGCGCCACGATCCAGATCTGGCTCAGTTCTTGAATCGCGCATCAGTTTCTCCTTCGTCTTCGATATCACGCCTATTTCTATCGAGATTATTTGGCTGCCTTATTCGACTTCATGGAAACGGCCCATATATCAATAGCGCTTCCCGCCGTTGTGACCACACGTTTGTCGTCTGGACTGAATCTGACGGAGAATGCGATGGCGGGACGCGTCATGGCCAAAACTTCTTGACCGGTGCTGGTCTCCCAAAACCGCACAATTCCTTCCCGATTACCTGCTCCCACAAGATGGCCATCAGAGCTGAAGCAAACACCTTCGATTTTCCCCGAGCCCTTTAGCGTGCGTACCACCTGTTCGCTGGCCACATCCCAGATCGTAACTGTGGAATCATAGCTGCCTCCGGCGAGGAGCTTTCCATCGGGACCGAAAGCGATGCCGTGCGCGCTGTCAGTATGGCCTGTAAGGGTTTTTACATTCTTGCCCGTTCGCACATTCCAAATTCTAACGGTCTTGTCATTGCTCGCAGAAGCCAGCCACCGTCCATCCGGGCTGAAAGTTACTCCGAAGACAGGTTCGGTGTGCCCGTTTAGCGTGCGAACTTCTTTTCCGGTGTGAGGATTCCACAGTATTACGGTTTTATCGTAGGAGGCGGAGGCGAGCAACTTTCCATCAGGACTAAAAGCAACACCCTGAACAAAGCCGGTGTGGCCGGCCAGGTTATAAAGCTCGCGGCCTGCGTTCACATCCCAAACTCTCACGGTCTTGTCATCGCTGCCAGAAGCCAACAGCCGACCATCAGGGCTGATCGCCACCGTATTCACATCCCCCGTGTGCCCTGAGAAAGACTTGAGTTCGTGGCCTGTTTCGATATCCCAATATTTGACTGTCTGGTCGCTACTGGCTGAGGCGAGAAAGTGGCCGTCGCGGCTGATCGGAGCGGAGTGAACATTCTTGGTATGGGTCATGAGTGTGCGTTCCAGTGTCAGTTGCGGGTTTTGCCCGAAAAGCGCGCCGCACGGCAGCACCATGACCGCCAATGACAGAATGCATCCATGGATCGGTCCGCAAGTAATCTTCACAACGGTCTCCATTCATACTCAAAAATGTCGTTATCGGATGCCGATGATATGAAGGGGTGGAGGGCCTGTCAATCGCCGAGATTTAACTCGCATTGCGCTGAAATGACGAATGCAGGAGTTGGCGGCCCAAGTGAAGCACAGGGCGGATAAGCTCGTGCACAAGTCGCAACCAGTCGTGCGGTCTCAATGGGTCGAAACAAAACTTGCTCAGAGTCTATCTTGTACGAGTCTAAAAGGCTGGTTTGGTTTGAGAGCGCTGATTCAAACGGAACACCGCTCTGCATAGGTTCTGATCGAGGACTGCCGGGCAGATTAGTTGCCAGGGGAAAGTGTGGTTAGATCGGCTGGTGTTGCATCGACCGATTGAGATGTCAGCGCTGATTGGAATGCAGCAATCTGGTCGAGTCGGCGTCAGAAATGGATTCTCAGTTGAAGATTGCGTGAGTGCTGGTGCGCCTTGCAAGATGAGGCAGCGGCAGAGCCTCCTCCATAACTCCAGAGGAAGCTCTGCTGTTGTGGATGGATTTTCTGTAATCCGCCTACTTGCCGATCGCCAAAATGGAGAACGAGCCTGCCTGCATCGGCCCGCGAGCCACGCGCCCGTTGGAAAGCGGCGGCGCGTTCGCCGGCGGCGGATCGAACACTGCAGCAATCGAAAGGATGCGGTTGGTCTTGGCGTCCAGCGTGAGCGTCTTGGCGCTGGGCATGGTGGTCAGGTTCTGTTCCACCACGAAGTTGGTGGGGCTGTTTTCCTTGATCACGGTCAGAGTGCCTTCGGCGTGCGAGCTGAAGGCTTCCATTGTGGAGGGATTGAACACGGCGCCGTCGGTGACACCGGCCAGCGGGAGCGTGGTGATGATGTTGCCGTCATCGGCGTTTAGAATAATCATGACGTGCGGATCGCGGCAGGCGGCAAACAGGATTCGGTTCTTGGCGTCCATGGCCAGCCCGGCGCAGGTGCCGGCTTTGCCGGATACGTCGTAGTGAGCGGTGACGGTCATGGTTTTGGCGTCAACCACGGCGATGTTTCCCTTGTCCTCGATATCGACGTAGATGTGGCCCTTCAGATCGGTCACGGCCTGCTCGGGCGCGCCGCCCAGGTCGATGGTGCCGACGATCGAGCCGTCCTTCGCATCGATCACCGTGGCGTAGGGCGCGGCGTGGCTGAGGTCGTACACGCGTTCGTTAAAGGGATCGAACAGAATGCCGTCCGGGTTGCCCTGCACGTCGATGGTCTTGATGGCCGCCAGGGTTTTGGAATCGAACATCAGGATAGGCTTGCTGGTGATGAAGCCGTGATTGGTCTTGGGGTCGACCACGGCTCCGTGTCCGTTCACGCTGGGAACTTCGCCGGCCGGTTCGAGCGTATCCAGATCGAACACGGTGATGCGGCCCGTGGGTCCGCTGCGCGGCACGTACAAGCGGCGCCCTGCGGAGTCCGCCCACACATAATCGAAGCCGCCTTCGCCGCCGACTTTCACAACCTTCTGCACGCTATAAGGGCCCGTGGTCGGGGCCATTTGGGCCGACCCCAGGGATGCCAGCATCGCGATCCCCGCGGCTAACGCAACTGCTAATCCAAATCGTCTCATGAGTACTCTCCTCGATTGGGAAGGAATGTCGATCGGGGCCTGGGTTCTTGCGACAGAATATACACCCAATTTCAAACGGACTCCGCCGGCCGCAAGAATAACCGTGGCTGGGGGTGGCAGCCGGGGATCTGGCCGTTTGACTCGCAATCTCAGCATTGCGTTTCAACTGGATATTGGGCACGCTGGCAGGAAACGGAATTCCGAGCCTTCGACAAACATTGGAAGGCAGGGTGGCAACTGTAGGGGCACGGTCCGCCGCCGTGGATGCCCCTACGGCGCCTATATCATCAGGCCTTTTGCAGGACGGGGCGAAGATCGCGGACGTTGCTTACTTTTTCCAGGTTCAGGATCTTGTCCACCAGCGTCGCGGTGTTTGCCTTGCCCAGCACGGGGACCATCAGGTCGGTTGCCTTCTGCACCACCTCTTCGCGGGTCATGGGAT
This sequence comes from Terriglobia bacterium, assembly GCA_020073375.1. GTDB lineage: Bacteria > Acidobacteriota > Terriglobia > Acidiferrales > UBA7541 > Palsa-360. The sequence goes on from JAIQFG010000018.1 coordinate 33,954, forward strand.
TATCCACGGTGCCGCGCACGTCAGTGACGCGCTCGGAAAGCACGGTGCCGTCGTTCAATGTGATTTCGACGATAGCCTGGCGCGCCGGTTCCATCTTTTCCAGTTCCTCGCTGGGAACCAGTTGCACCTTTGCGCGCATTTTCAGAACTTCCGGATCCTTCATGCGCGGCTTGTCGTGCGCCGCCTGGAACGATGCGGTCTTGTCCAGGATCATTACGGACACCATGTGCTGCAGGCAAATATCGGGCATCTCGCGATTATCGACGACACGCGCCTCGGTATTGGCCAGGCGCACGACGACGGACTTCACATCGGCGGGATTTACAGGGTGCTTTTTCAGAATGTTGTAAATGCAGTCGAGCGGCGCCTGGATCGGCGATCCCACCGTCCACTTCTTGATGTTCGTCCGGGCGATCTCATAGCGCTCGCCGAGCTGCGAAACCAGTTCATCCTTGTTCGCATTGGGCGCATAGGCCAGGAAATAATTGTCCACGCCCGAGAAGATGTCGTCCAGGCCGTTGAATCCCGCGTGAACCACCAGCGCGGAGGTGACCCCGCTGCGCGCCGTCATGCCCGCGAAGACGAAGGCTTTCTCGATGTGCTCGGTATCACGGTTCCACGCCCCGATGCCCGAAGATTGCTGCGCCGTATAGTCCAGAAGCCAGCGCATCTGCTGCGCCGTCAAGCCCGCGGCGCAGCCCGCCGCGGCCGCCGAGCCGAAAATGCCGGAAATGGCGTGCGTGCTCTTGTGGCTGTTGTTGCGGAAGTCGATCGAGCCAAAGCTGATGGTCATGCGCGGGCCGACGTCGTAGCCCAGCGTCACGGCGCGCAGGAACCTCGTCCCGTCGATCCCGAATTTTTCTCCCGCTGCCAGCGTTGCCGGCACGATCGAGCACCCGGGATGCGATTGCGAAAACTCGTTGGAATCGTCGGTTTCATCCGAATGCGCCAGCATCCCATTGATGAACGCCGCTTCCGGCGGGGTAGCCGTGAATTTCGAGGCCACCACCGTGCATGTCTTGTCCGTGTTGAAATCCGCCGCGTAATGGTACGCCGCTCGCGCCGGTGGCAGGTCGGAACCGGAAATCATGGCCGCGAACGTGTCGAGGATATGGTGTTTTGCTTTCTCTACCACCACGTCGGGCAGGGCGCGGCCGGAGGCCTCGCTCATGTACGCGCTCAACTTAGACATCACCGGGCTGACGCTATCGGCGGCAAACACGCCGCTGGGAAACGCAACAGCCGCCGCGGTCCATCCGGCGCGCTGCAGCAGGCTGCGCCGGGTCAGGCTTCCGTCAGTCTTCGCCGGCGTCATGCTTGCATTCTTATGATGTCGCATGCTTTTTCCCTCGCAATTTTATGATTTGGCTTAGGCCCCAGCAAAATATTCCCCAGGGCTTGCCCGTCTCTCACAGGCTTTGACCGGGATTGGCTCGCCGGCCATACAACATCACCTATTTGGATCTTCGCTTCCCCGAAAGTGTACTCCGTGAGCATTATTCCGGCAACTGATCCGGGCAACAAGAATTTGACCGAAAAGCCAAGCGCGCACGGTGGGCATGTGTCGGGCTTGAGTCCCCTTGAATGGCGACCCACTGACCCGGAATGGGACACCATTCGAGCGTTCTGCCGTCGGCCGCGCGTGATACGAATCACTTTCGACCGTGACGATGCTCACATCCTGTCAGAGGCCGTTTGGCTATCCTAAAGTTGAAGGAATTTGCGGTCATGCAATTATCACGGATATCCGAGGAGGCAAAGTGTTCGAGATCGATCAGGCAAAATGCGTGAATGTGGGCGACTGCATCACCGCGTGTCCCGTGGCGGCCATTGTGCTCAAGCAGGATAAGGCGTTCATTGTCGCCGAGGATTGCACCGATTGCGCCGCCTGCGAGCCGGTGTGCGACGCCAAGGCCGTTCAACGCGTGCACTAAACCCCGCCAAATTTGAATTTCACTAACCCTCACCCAAGGGCAGGAAATACTGCGTGCCCTTCACCGGCTCCTGCAGGCGGCGCAGCAGTTGCTGCAGGTCCGCGTTCCGGTCGACGAAATCGATTTCCGAAGTGTTGATCACCAGCAAGTCCGACGCCGAGTAGCGGAAAAAGAAATGTTCGTAGGCGCGGACGACTTCCTCAAGGTAGTCGCGCGAAATCTGTTTTTCGGCGGGCGACTTCTTTTTGGAGATGCGCTCGCGCAGCACTTCCGGCGTGGCTTGCAGATAGATGACCAGGTCGGGCGGCTTCAGTCCGGCTGAAAACACCTCGTAGTAGCGTTCGTAGAGCTTTAATTCTTCGTTGTCCAGATTAATGTACGCGAAAATTTTGTCCTTCTCGAACAGAAAATCGGACACCAGGGGCGCAGCGTCGCCCTGCTGAGCTTCGCTGAGACGCCGGTGGCGTTCGATGAGGAAATACATTTGGGCCCGAAAGGCCGCTCCGGGTTTTTCCCTGTAAAACTCCGCGAGAAACGGGTTGTCCTCGGGATCGAACGCGCGGCGGGCGTGCAGCCGGTCGGCCAGGATGCGCGCCAGCGTGGATTTGCCCACGCGGATCGGTCCCTCGATAGCAATCGATCGCGGCGGCTCGAACGCGGGAGCCGGTTGCGGCGCCGAAGAAGAAGATTGCGGCATGGGCGTGAATTATAGCCGAAAGCGCGCCACCAGAACCAATCCGGGGGGGGTTATGCCAGCTTTGCCGGTTTGTCATCGGCCGCGGAGGTTCCAGGCCGCATGGAGAAAAGGCTCGGCACCGCCGGGAGTTCGACCCGGAACGTGGCGCCGCCTTCGGGGCGGTTCTGGCAGGAAATCTTGCCGCCCTGATCCTGCACCAGCCCGTAGCAGATGCTCAAGCCGAGCCCGGTGCCTTTTCCCACCGGCTTGGTGGTGTAAAAGGGGTCGAACACCAGGTTCGGGTCGCGCATGCCGCGCCCGGTGTCTGAAAAAAGTATGACCACGTTGCCTTTCTCAAAAAGCGTGCGCACGGTCAGCGAACCGCCGCCAGTCTCCTGCATGGAATCCAGGGCGTTGTTGATGATGTGAGTGAACACCTGTAGGAGTTGATTTGCGTCGCCTCGGACTTGCGGCAGAGAATCGGCGTTATGCAATTCAATGCGGACATTCTTGCCGCGCAGGTCGATACGCCGGAACTGCACGGAGCTGTTGACAATCGTGTTGATGTCCAGCGGCACGCGCTGCTCGCTGGGCACCTGGCGCGCGAAGCTGAGCAGGCTGTTGACCAGGGTCTTGGTGCGGCGCGCCTGTTCTCGAATCTTTTCGGCCAGGCTCCGCGACCTGCTGTCCACCGAAGGGTCGTCGGCCAGCAACTCGGAGTATCCCAGTATGGCCGTCAGCGGATTATTGATTTCGTGCGCTGCCCCTCCAACCAGCTGGCCAAGCGACGCCAGTTTTTCCGACTGCACGAATTGCATTTGCAGCCGCTTCAGGTTATCCAGTGAATCCTGCGAAGCGCGCAGCAATTTCAGCCGCTCTGCGTCCACCAGTTCCTGGCGAAGGAAGGCCAGAAAGCCAATGGGCAGAACCGCGCCCAGCGTAAGCATCAGCCGGAAAGAACTTACCGCAGCCGGGGCCTGGCTTCGCTTCATGCACCAAAAGCCGATCAACGGCAGCGACAGCAAGGCGATTCGCGCCAGCCGTGAAACCCACAGGGCGTCCCCTGATGCCAGCTTTCCGGTCTCCGACTCGGCGGGGATCGATTCTTCGCTGCTTTCCTCGGAGCCGTGGCTGTAGGCCCATACGCCGGCAGTACCGATCATGAGAAAGGAGACGAAAACCGGCAACGTGCGCAGGCTGACTCGGGAATAGTCTCCTCTGGCAATGAACGCGGAAATCATGAATCTTCCGGCCGCATAAACACTCCCCGCCGCGGCAAGCTGCGTGTAGATTTTCCGCCAGAAGCCACGGGCCTTAATGGCCAGCATCGCCGCGCAAGCCGCAAAGGCAAGATTCCCGAACAGAGCGAGGATGTTGTAGTTCCGGTTATACTGCGCGCTCTCCATAATGATGTAGTGCCACGGCAGAACCAGGAACGCATACAAGTACAACCACCAGCAGGCGATCAGCGCGAAGTCCGCATACCCATATGCCCCCCGGCCTTCCTCGCGCGGGTCATGCGGTTGCATCGTGAGCGCCGCAATCATCGGCACAGTATGAAAAAAGAAAACCATGTCCCCGAGGAACGGGTGTGGAACCGTCCGCTTCTGATAGACCTCGACGTAAGTCCAAATAAATTGTCCAGCAAGCCAGAAGGATATTCCCAGCGCCAAAAGCATCCAGAAGACATTCTTGCGCCAGTGAGGAGTAGTCGCGTTGGACAGCAGCGAGCCGTTCACAAACAGCGGCAGCAAGCAGAGAAGAATGTTTCCAAAAGCCGTGCGATTCGGCCCCGGCGGCATCCCCGAGGCAATGGCGATGTAGCTTCCCAGCAGGACCACCCACGCGATGGCAACTGCCCACGCAAGTCTGGAAGAAGGCTTCACAATTCGACCTATCGTTCATTTTAGAACTCCGCGCGTATGCGCAGATTTTCGGCGAGGTACAGGTATGACGTAAGGATAACGACGGGGCGGGGAACGAAATAACCGTCACGGCGCTTCGCGAAGCATTGGAGGGCCCCGCGCGCTCAGGGAAATAAAAATTCAGCGAGCTGTGTTCGAATCAGTAAACGGAGGTTTTCAGGGCTGCCATGTACGCCCGAATTCTCTAAGAGTTTTTTAACTTAATGAACTGCAATGACTTATCTCTCCCGGCAGGGACGCGGCGCCGTTTACCCGAATCTTACATTTGCTTCGTACCAATGCCTTATAGGAAGGATATCCCGGCAGGTCTATGGACACTCGTCCAATTCGTTGTGCAGGATGATTGCGGAGACAATAGCCGTGATTTCACTCACCGAAAAAGAGCCCGGACTCGCCGCAGGCACTTCCTCGACCGCCGCGAAGGAGCAGCGATTGACAGTGACAGGCCTCGACGAAAAAGGCCAGATGTTCCGAGAGTCCGCTCCCATTTTGGAGCTGGACGCGCGCGACTGCCATTTTCGCTCCAAATTTCAACCCGAGCTGGGCAGTTGGGTGCTGATCGAATTCGATAACAACAAGACTGGTTCCAAGCGCACCACGCTGCAGGGCCAGGTCAAATCGGCCGACTCCGAAGGTTTGGCCGGAAACATGTTTCACATTTACGTGGAGCTGGAAACGGCGCAGGAGCTGAAAATCGCTCCGGCACCCCAACAGGCTCCGCCATTGCCGAAAGCGGCCGCTCCAGTTGTGCAGCCGTCGGCCGCGCCGGCGCCCCCTGCACCGGCTGCGCCTGCGCCCAAGGCTGAGGCGGCCCGCCCGCCGGCGGAAACACCCGCAGAGCCTGCCTCCCGCGTGAAGCCGGAAAAGATTGCCGCAGCGCCCATTCCTGTTGAACCCCAGGCCGCCAAGCCGGCCGCACCCGCGCCTTTGCCCGTGCTTGCTCCCTCCGCCTCATCCTTGGCCAGCCCATTTTCGGTGCCAAAGGCGCAGGCGGAAATCGCGCCCCCGGCCCCGCAAGCGGTCGCGACCGTTCCGGCCGCGGACATGAAGCAGCAACTGGCGGCGCTGAAGGAATCCCTCCGCGAAGAGCTGGAGGCCATGGTGCAACGAACTTTTTCCACGAGCGTGGAGCCGGTTGTAAAGCAAGCCGTTGAGAAACAGATCGGCGCGAACTATCAGGCCTCGATTCAGACGCTCAACAGCGATCTCACCTTCCAGTTGGTGGGCCGCCTGGCCGGAAATGAAGAACTGTGCGCGTCCATCGCGGGCATGGCGAAAAAGGCCGTCGACGAACACGTGGGAGAGCAGCGAACGACTTCGCTCGAGGAACTCCGCGCAACCAAGGCGAGTCTCGCCGAACTCGATGCGAAGATGAAAGTCAGCGAGACAGCCGCCGCTGCCGCGCTCGAACGCGCAAAGGCCCTGGAACACGAAATTTCCGAATCCCTGGAACGCCTCCAGAAAGTCGTGGACCAGCTGAACCAGTCGGCGCGCTCCACGATCGAGAAATTCGATTCGCACGTCACCACGCAGCTCACCTCCTGGAGCGCGCAATTCAAGAATCATGTTGACGGCATCACCCGCGAGAAGGCCGCGCAATTCACCGCCGGCCTGGACCAGCAGCTTTCCTCCCAGGTCCGGGAAGCAAACGAGGTCCTGGAAAAGCTTTCCGCTGGATTGCAGCTGGCCCGCGGCACGGTACGCATTCAGGAAACGCAGTGGGCCGAGCGCTCGCGAGAACTGGCCGCCGAATTTGAAAAAGAAATTCGATCCGTTTTGCTTCGGTTGGCCAATCCGGTTTAATCCATGCCGATCGGATCGCCGTTCGAGGGTATGTTCATGACAAAGCCGAAGCCGGCTTCGCCCGCCGCGGCGGGGAATCCGTCGGCGAATAAAGGGACCGCAAGTCTCTCCACCAAACGCAGGAGTTCCCGGGTAGCCATCGACATGCCCGTGGAAATTTTCGGCCAATCGGCGAACGGCAAGGTGTTTCGTGAGGAAACGCGCACGACTACGGTCAATGCACATGGCGCGCTTCTGGTCCTGGGTTCGGCCGTGCAGATCAAGCCTTCCGTCCTACTCATCAATAAGACCACGCGCATTGAAGTGCAGTGCCGCGTGATTTCGCTGAAGGAGACCGAAAAAGGCAAGGTCGAACTTGGCGTGGAATTCGTGATTCCGCAGCCCCGGTTCTGGGGCATTTCGTTTCCGCCCGAGGATTGGAACAACGCGGACCGCAAGAAGCCTGTCTCGCAAACCAAATAGCCCCTGATTGTTCTTACTTGGAGGGCGCCGGCAACGCGCCGTCCAGCCACTTGGACATCAGTGCCGCGATTTCCGCGCTGTTTTTTTCCAGCATCATCATGTGCCCGTTGCCGTGGATTCCGGCGTCCGGCAGCCGGACCCACTTGGGGCGTACGCCCGCCTGTTCCATATACTTCACCGTGCAGTGGTCGTACGCCGCGTGGTAGGACGATTCCGATGTCAGGATCAGGATCGGCATTTTCTGGAGATTCGGAAGCTGGCGCGGCGGATCTTTTTGCAGCCGGCAGCGGCTCAGGTCCTGGCCGTCCGGCTTGTCCTGCCGCGCGATTTCCAGGTCTGACGGCTTGCTTGCCGCGGGCGAATAATGCAGAGGAACAGCAGTAATTCCCCAGGGGCGCTGCATGTCGGAGGCTTCGCGAAACCATTCCGGCGCTCCGACGTTGTCCACGTTGAAAAATGGCGGGCCGTTCGGTTCCACCGCGATCACGGCCTTCACAAGGCCGGGCCGCGCATCCGCCGCCAGCCAGCCCAGCGGCCCCGATTGCGAATGCGTCAGCAGAATGGAAGGTCCGATTTTGTCGAGCAGCGCCACGATTCCGTCGGTGCTTAGTTGCTGCTGCTGTTCATAGTCCGCGATCCCCGGGACCTGCGAAGCAAAGAATTGATCGAAGACCGGATCGCCGGCGACGCCCGTCCCCGGCCACTGTGTGTGCAGGTGCGCCTGTGGCCAGAGGTTGTATCGCTCGATCGCTGTGAACCGTTTCTGAGTGGAGAGCAAGTCGGGCGGGGCAGTCTGGCCGTACAGGCCGGCCTGGTAGGCGCTTCTTCCCCGGCCCGCTTGATCCATCACGTAGACCGCGTAACCCTGCCGCAGGAAAAATTGCGCCCAGCCCTCGCGGCCGTCGGGAGTTCCGGTGAAGTTTGTGCCGGTTTGATTTCCCCCGTGGATCATGAGGATGGAGTAACGGCGCTTCCGCGCGGCTGGAATCTGAAACTCCGCATAGATTTGCCCGCTCATCATTTGAGGGCCGTTCGCGGAGGAGTATTTTCCTCCGGCAAAAACGTAGCCTTCGCGCGCAATTTGCAGTGGGGAAGCGGGAGCAACCTTCGCAGCGGCAGAGTCCGGCGAAGGCGCTCTTCCTAAAAGCGCCATCGCGGCTAGCGCGAAGGCTGAAAGGAATGCAGCGCGCGTGAGAATCTTGAGAGTTTGCATCGAAGTGTTCTCCCGCTTCGCGAGCGGCTTGCCTCGCATCCCAACCTTGCGCTCTGGGTTTCATTCAGGCGCCGTGCCACCACAGGATTTATACTCGATGAACAGCGCCTGGTACACGCCTCCGTCAATGGCCCCGCGTATTCGCTTGCTTTACTTGTCCTCCGAGGCAAGCAGGAGGAGCGCAGCTCGATTCATTGGCGCGATCTTAGTTCCCGCCTTTTCCGTACGTCAACCGCAAGCCTGTGGAAAGCAGCAGATCGTTCTTCTTGATCCCCGGAATCGGATTGCTCACGTAGCGATCCTGGAACGTGACCTGCCAGTTGAGCCAGCTGTTGAGCCGCGTGACGATCGAGGAATCGAACGTGCCGCGGTACTGCCCGGTGTAGCTCAAATTGGGAAAAAATTGCAGTTGTTCCGAAAGGCTCGACCGGCTCGAAATCTGATAAGAATACTGTTCGCCCAACACCAATTCTCCGCTCCGGATGTTGACGCCGGTGGAGTAAAACGCCTGGTCATATGCTCCGCCCGCGGAAAGATCGAACACGGTGCGCTTGGTTTTTATGGCGTGATAGCCTGCCCCGCCGCCCAGCACGTTGCGCAGGTCCAACTGCTGGAATTGATCGAATTCAAAATCGGTGAAACCGAATGCGAAAAGTTTCGGGTTGATGTTCAAGTCCCCGCGCATTCCGCCCGCAATGGCATGCGCGGTCGTCAGCGAAGTGCCGGTGACGCTGTTCTTGGCGAAGATGGAATTCAGGTACACGGAAATTTTATCGCTGGGCGCGTCGCGCACGGCTTTCATCCCCAGCACGAAGCTCAACGTGTCGGAGTTGCCCTTCGTGGTGCTCAACCCTGCGTCCACAAACCCGCCCCAAAAATCGGTGAGGTGCGGGTGCTGCAACCGGTCGAGCGCCGCGTCGTAGACGGCTTGCTCTTTATCCGAGCGGATGACCACGATGGAATCCTTAGCAGTCATCACGGCCCCCGCTTCCTTGGTTTTCAGCTGCATTTTGCCGTCTTGGGTGGATACGGTGCCGACCACGGTCTGGCCATCCTTGAGGCCGATGTGCAACGGCTGCGACGACGTAATCGCATCCACGGCGGCCCACTGGATGGAAACTTCGCCGGCAAATTCCGACTTGAGGACCAGGACTTTGTCGTCCGATCTCAATATGTCGCCGGTCAACCGGTCGCCATTTTTCAGCGTGACCTGATCGGCGAATACCGCGGGGGCCAGCAGGCAAGTGGCTGCGAAGGATAAAATCAAGTATTTCATGGCATTTCCCCTTTTTCGATGGCGATTCGTTCGCCTTTTTGTGAGATGAAAATCCGCTCAAGCCCTCTAGTCCAGTGAATCTTTGAGGGCAAGAATGTTTTAGAATTGTGGAGCCTGATTTGAATCAATAATTGCTCTGGTCGTCGTTGCGGCGCTCATTCCCCTGGCCGCATGTTAACGTACACCCGCATCCGCCCGGATGCAATGCCTCGGCAGCTCAGTTGAGGGTGGGCCTGGTTCGCCGCCGGCTTTGGCTTTCCCGTCATGGATTTTCCGATGATATGATCTGGAAGTACCCTGCCAAACAAGGAAGAAGCCGCGCATCGGGCGGCGCGGGGAGGACCCTTTCATGAGCAAAAAAGTCTGGATCGAGGACGTCACCGGGCGGGATGGCCTGCAAAATGAGCCCAAGCCAGTGTCCACCGCGCAGAAACTCACCCTGATCCGCAAAATAGCCGCCGCGGGGCTGACGCGAATTCAGGCCACCAGCTTCGTCCACCCGCGATGGGTCCCGCAGCTGGCCGACGCCGAGGAACTAGCGCGGCACCTGTTTGAGATTCCAGGCGTGCGGTTTTCCGCCTTGATTCCCAACCTGAAGGGGTATGAACGCGCCGTCGCCGCCGGATTCCGCCATTTGGAATTTGTGATCGCCGCAAGCGACACGTTCAACCACAAGAATTTGAACCGCAGCACCCAGGAATCGTTCGCATTGCTGGAACAAGTAACCCGGCGCGCGCTGCAGGATGGCGTCGAGATTCGTGTGGGGTTTTCCAACGCCTACCATTGCCCGTTTGAGGGAACGATTTCCGCGTCCGCGCTGGTCTCGAGGGTGCGCACCGCGCGCGAAATTCATCCTTGGCCGGTCAGTTTCGGCGACACCGACGGGATGGCTTTCCCCGGACAGGTCCGCGAGGCCCTGCAGTTGCTCCAAACCGGCAGCATTTTGAAGATGGACGATCTGGGCTTGCATTTTCACGACACATACGGCCGCGGCCTGGCCAACGTGCTTGCTGGCCTCGATCTGGGCGTGAGGAATTTTGATTCTACTACCGGCGGCCTGGGCGGCTGCCCCTACTGCCCCGGCGCGAGCGGCAATCTCGCGACCGAAGACCTGGCGGCGTTTCTTGCCGGCATGGGCTATGAAACGGGCGTCGATATGGAAAAATTGCTGGACGCCGCGGAGCTGGCCATCACGTTCAGTTCCAGGCCATATCAGGGGCACCTGTTGCGAGCCATGCGGCCCAATGCGTGTGCGGTGCCCCAGTAGGACAGGCTTCAACCTGTCTGGTTTTTCGCTGTTGGATCGCCGTTTGCAGTCCTTGCAGAAACCCGACAGGCTGAAGCCTGTCCTGCTTTTTTTGTAATTCGATTCCCGGGAGAAATGAATGCTTCCGCTTCAAGGCGTACGTGTGCTGGACGTGACTAACGTGCTGGCCGGCCCGTTCTGTAGCTTTCAACTGGTGTTGCTCGGCGCGGAAGTCATCAAGATCGAGCAGCCTGTGCGCGGCGATCTGGCGCGGCAGCTGGGAGTGAACGTGAAAGCGTCCGAGCGCCTGATGGGAGATTCGTTCGTCGCGGTCAACGCCGGCAAACAGTCCGTCACGCTGGACTTGAAGAAACCGCGGGGAAAAGAAATCTTCCAACAGCTGGTGGGAATTTCGGACGTCGTGATTGAAAATTTCCGGCCCGGCGTAATGAAGCGCCTGGGCCTCGATTACGACGCCCTTTCCAAGGCCGCCCCGGCGCTGGTCTACTGCGCGCTGTCGGGCTTCGGCCAGCAGGGCCCGCTCGCCCTCCGCCCCGCGTACGACCAGATTATTCAAGGCATGTCCGGCGTCATGAGCGTGACCGGCGACCAGCAGACCGCGCCCCTGCGCACGGGCTATCCGGTCTGTGACACGCTGGGCGGCGTCACCGCCGCGATGGCAATTTGCGCGGCGCTGGTCGAAGCGCGCTCGACGGGCCGCGGGCGCATGATTGACGTCTCCATGCTCGAATCCACGCTCGCATGCATGGGCTGGGTGGTGTCCAACTATCTGAACGCCGGCGTGATTCCCATCCCCATGGGCAATGAGAATTTCACCGCCGCCCCCTCCGGTACGTTCCAAACCGGCGGCGGATTGCTGAACATCGCCGCGAATGAAAATGTGCAATACCACAAATTGTGCGACGTGATTGGACGTCCCGAACTGAAAACCGATCCGCGCTTTGTCGACCGCGACATCCGCAAATCCAATCGCGCCCTGATCAACAAGGAAATCACGCAGGCGCTGCAATCGCGCACCGCTCCCGAATGGGACGCCCTGCTGACCGAAGCCGGAGTCCCCGCGGGATGCGTCCTCTCGGTTCCCGAAATCCTGGCGCATCCTCACCTGACGCAGCGCAATTTTTCCGGATCGTTCGATACCCCCGCCGGCCCGCAGCGAATCACTCGCGGCGGCTTCTATTTTCCCGAGGAGCCGCCCTTGCCCGCGAATCCTGCGCCGGAGCTTTCGCAGCACACGGCGCTGTGGCTGAAAAAACTGGGGTATGACGAAAATGCAATCCAGGAATTGAAGAAAGCCGGGGTCACATAGAAATGATGCCCATTGGATTCTGAGCCCACCGACCGGCTCTCAGCAGAATTCAGCGTCGGGGCCCGTCACTTACCCAAATGGGCGCTGATGAAGCGCGCCAGATCAGACAGGGCCTCCCGGCTTTCTGGAGTTTCAGTATCGTCATCGAATCCGTGCCACATTCCCTCGAAGACATTGAGGTCAGCCTCGACGCCCGAATTCCTCAGCTTGCGATGCAGGAGCACGGTTTCGCTCAGAGACATGTCACGCGTTCCGGCCAGGAGATATGCCGGCGGGTAGCCCTTTGGGATAATGCCGTCGAGAGGCGTTCTCGGCGGATCTCCTGGTTTGCGGGACACCGAAAGATCGACGGGACGCCGGGGAGGTCTGGCCGGGAAAAGATACAACGACTGAATGGGATCGATGCCGTCGTCCAAAAACCACGTATCGCCCGCATCGCCTGCTCCAGCGCAGCTCAGCAAGCCAACTGCCCCCGGAAAGGGAAGTTTCTGCTCCGGCAGCGAGAGCAAGGTAGTCTGAAGAAGCGAGCAGCCGCCAGAGATACCGAACATGCCAATGTGCTTGGGCTTATAGGTCTTGAGAAGCTCGCTGTAGGCGGCGATAAGCTCGCGATGCGGTTCCGTCGACGGATTCAGACCGTAATGAAGTGCGATTACCTTAATTTTGGCGAGATTCGCAACCGCGATGGCCGAGGAGTCGACCTCAAACTCCATCATGATCTTGTTGCGATTTTTTTCCGGGATGCCTTCGGGCGTGTAGATCGAGGCTTCGACGCCGCCCACTTTGCGGTCTTCCTCACCTACGGGATACAGCTTCAAGGCCGTAGCCTTTTCCCGCGCGAAGAGCGCCTGGACGTGCTTGGCTGCCCACGGCCCGTATTCCTTGGGATCGCTCGGCTGTCCGGAATTCAAGGCGGAGTCGATGAGCGCCATGTACGCATCTTTGGATTCCCGGCTCGCATAATGTGCAAAGGGTATTGTGCGAGGGCCCCAGTGAACCGTGGCATCCCGATCAACCCTCACTGCCGGCGAAAGCGGGGCTTGCGAAAGGTCACCGCGATCTTGCGCCGCATTTGCGGCAATCAAGGTTGCTATGATCGTAACCGCGGCGGCCAGCGGAATCGCCCTGCGTCTTCGATGTGTCATCCGAGCCCCTCCATCTTGCGCGTTCAGACACGCTGCGGGAATCTGCCGAACAGCGGGTTTTCCAAGCGTTCAGGGAATTTGGGGTATTTTCGCGAACGCGCAATCGCCGCTTTGCGGGCGGCAAAATCGATAATTCGCGTCGTGGATTCCGCGGAGAATTGCAGTCGAGCGCTGAATGGCGGAGGAGGGGGGATTCGAACCCCCGAGACCCTTTCGGGCCTAACGGTTTTCAAGACCGCCGGATTCAACCGCTCTCCCACCCCTCCGTCGTTTGTTTTGTTGCACTTAATGAAACTGCTGTTGCACATTCTGTTGCACAATTCGCGTTTCCGTGAGACTATAGCTTTGTTTGGAGCCTCCGAAAATGCAAAAAGGGCACATATTCCAACGTCACGGTGCTTGGTACCTTCGGTATCGCAAATACGAGACCGAGAACGGCAAGATCGTCCGTAGGCAGTTATGTGAACGACTCGCCGATTTTAGCGACAAGTACCGTACAAAACAGAGTGTACGCCAGAAGGCGGAAGATTTTCTAGATCGATTAAATGAAGGCCGTGACGAACAGCGAACTTTACAGCAGTTCATCGAACTGTCCTACCTGCCTCACGCGCAACTGCACAAGCGACCATCAACGTACAAAGGGTACAAGAACCTTTACAGCTTACACGTCGCGCCAAATGTGGCCGGTCTGCGTATTGCCTCGTTCAGAACCCCTGATGCACAGAAATTACTTAACAAACTCAGCACCGGATCGCTGTCGCATCTTACCCTGATCCATGTGAAATCCTTCCTGTCCGGCGTGTTCTCATTTGCAAAGCGAATGGGCGCGGTAGATTCCAACCCGATTCAAGGTACGGAAGTTCCGAAAGGGAAGCCGAGCCAACCGACGCACGCCTATTCAAACGATGAAATCGAAAAGATGCTCAAGATTTTGAAAGGAACGCCAAGGGTAGCAGTCATAGTCGCAGCGTATACCGGGCTATCGTTAGGCGAGTTGCAAGGATTGAAGTGGAAAGACATCACCGATAAAGAATTGAATGTCCGTCGCACGATCTGGCACAGCCAGGAAGGACCACCAAAGACGACTGCGCGGCAAAATGCCGTGCCGTTACTTCCGATTGTTGCCGAGGCACTTACTGAACATCGGAAACAAAATCCGGGTACGGCATGGGTATTTGAAGGGCCGTTCCAACGTCCGCTCGATTTGGCGACACTAGGAAGCAAGGGAATCAAATCCGTCCTATCCGGGAGCGAATCTGAGTGGAAAGGCTGGCACGCACTACGCCGTGGCTTCGCAACCCGGCTCCACGAATCGGGCGTTCAAGACAAGATCATTCAATCGTTGATGCGTCATTCTTCGCTATCCGTCACGATGAAGCATTACGTCAAGGCGACGCCAGCGGCCAACGTCGAAGCGATGCAGAAATTGAATCCAAAGGTTTAACGCACCGATGACCATTCACGAGATCTCGAAAATTTTCCTTCGAACCATCGACGCGATGAACGACGAGCAAAAGAGGGAAATCCGAGACCGCATCGACCAGGACGCACGCGAAAAGATTCGAATTGCGGACGGATTTTTCCTTTCAAACTGTGGGATTCAACCTCTCGACTAGGAGTCTCTGTGGGTCACGTCGAAAAGTGGATGCGTAAGAACAACATTCCAGTGACCAAGCGTAGGTATCCTGAATTGGCTTTTCTCGGCGACGATCGCTTGGACGGCCACGAACTCGACGCGGAAGACGAAAGTATGCTGCCGCCGGGAATTCAAAAGACGCCGAAGACCTGCCGTAAGAGTCGAAGACGGGAAAGCGGCACGCTGAATTAGGACTTCCATAGGAAAATAAATCGAAACCTTCTAATATCTCTAGATAAATGCGTTTGTCATATGGTGATGGATTCCTTACCGGAGCCTTCTGATTCGTTTCAAAATAAGAAACTAGGATTGGCAATAATGAGGATTCTTGCATTCTCGGATGTTCACAGATGGGAGGGTTACAAGGACCTTGTGGATGAACATAGGCCCGACTTTATTGTTCTTGCGGGCGACCTAACTTCGGATGGAAATGCGGCGTTTTGGTCCGAGGCGTTAGAACACGTTCCTGACTATGCGAAAGAGAAAAGTGAGCTTCTTCGCAGATACGGGCTGGTCGAGCGCGAAAAGAGCTTCTATATGTCGGTGGCGAAACCTGAGAAGTCGGGAAACCACTTTCTCCGCGACCTCGACGAGCTGGAGTATCGCTATCAAAGAACACAAGCTTTTCTAAAGGCCAGAAAGAGGATGCATGTCGATAAGTTCTATGCCTTTCTTCGTCACGCTGGAAAGCTATCCGAGGTGCTTGTGACGAAAGGCGATCACGACGACGACTTTGCAGATGATTATGACATTCGGCGAATCAACGGAATTCCTGGCTGCCGAGAGATTTCAGGGAAGGCTTACTCACGGAATCAATGCGTCTTCCTCGGACTCGGCTTTGAGCAGGCCGGATATCGGCGTCCTCTACGGTCATTCATTAGGGAATTCAAAGGCCGGGCGCAAATCGTGATCGCTCATGCGCCGCAGCGGAACGTGCGGCTAATTGCAGAGATAAGACCAAAGTTGCTGATTCGGGGTCACTTTGGCAGTGGCCAATTTGTCGTCGATGGAACTCCAACTGTTTTTACCTCCGCCTTGAACCACACAGTTATCGAAATTAGTAGAACGAGACTTCCACGTATCCGTAGGTTTGGTTCGCCCTCGCTTTCGGACCAAACAATTGAAGAGTTGAAACGCGATTCGGTCTCTGACAGGCACCTTCGTCAGACGTATCCTTGGCTGCAGAGATACCCGCACTAATTTCGAGCAAAGGAGACCTCCCCCGGTCATCGTTCCCGCGCCCTGGCAGGAAAGGCCCGCGACAAACCTCACTCGACAACACCACGCTAGGTTCCAAGACGATCAACGCCGCCGATTTTTCTCGTCGGGATCTCCGATTACAAAATCAATATCCCAAAGAACTTTCAGAACTTGCGCTTTGAATGCACTTAGTCGGAGTGATATGCGGATAACATGGGTGAGGTATTCGCCTTCACCGTGTGAACATCCATAGGGATAAGTCCCGAGAAGCGGTGCCGCCTCAACCGGTCGATGCAACACCCTCTAAGCAGTTGATCTGACAATACCTTCGCTCGGGAATCGATCCATATGGCTGTAAGCGGTCAAAACCTAAACAGGGCTTTTGTTTTGTTTGAATTGACGCCCGCGATCGAAATCAGCCTCGTAGGCTCCTATAGGAAGGCTTTGAGCAAGTGTTGCACCGACCCATTGAGAACATCGGCGTTATCGGAATGTGGCAGATCCTCCCGTGACTGAAAGCCATATTCCGAGAAGTCGACTTCTCGAGAAGTGGCGCAACACTGCGATAGTACTTCTGCCCCGTCTCGATCCTCATAAAATTCTAAGAGACGGCTCGATGCTCCGTGTGGGGAAAGAACGTGTCCGCCATGGTGCAGGTGGCGTTATTGTGCGGCGAAGCGGCCTAATTGGAGCCGGGTCTGGAGAAAGCGAAGGATCGTGTCGCGCGTGATCATCCCGACGATGTGCCCTTCGGAGGCGACAGGCATCTGGTTGATGTCCGCCTCCTGCATGCGATCGAGAACACCGACGATGGGCTCGTTGGGCGAGGCGCTGTGCATGCGATCGAGCGGTAACATGACGGCCTGAATGGACGTGTTGCTCCAGTTCTCGCGTGGCACCGAGCGGACGCCGTGAAGCGTTATGAGTCCGACGGGGTTCCCGCCAGCGGTGACGACATGGCAACGGCGGCCTGTCCGCAACACTTCGTGGATATATTCCTCAAGCGAAATGTCGCGCGAAACCGTGGGCACGTCTGTAGTCATGATGTCCTCAGCATGCACTCCGGTAAGTGTATTGCGGATGGCCACTTGAGCGTAGCTTTCTTGAGCCGCGCTCAACAGGAACCATCCGATGAAGGCTATCCACAGGCCGCCCACCCAATTGCCGTTCAGCGCCTGCCAAATTCCAAGGAAGATTAGAATGTAAGCGAAAAATTTCCCCGAATCGGAGGCGATGCGCGTGGCCCGGCTGAAATCCTTAGTGATCCCCCATGCGATTCCCCGCAGGATGCGCCCGCCATCCAGCGGAAAACCAGGAAGAAGGTTGAACAGCGCAAGGGTGAGATTGATCTCCCAAAGCCATTTCGAAGCGGCGGCCAGCATGGAATTGGCCGGGGAAGAATACGCGACCAACCAGAAGCAGCCGGCAAGAAACAAGCTGGAAAGCGGGCCAACGATAGCGATATTGAAATCCTGTACCGCCTTCTCCGCTTCGTGCTGGATTTTCGCCAAGCCGCCGAATACAAACAAAGTGATCGATTCGACGCGAATGCGGTAGCGCATCGCCACCATGCTGTGGCAAAGCTCGTGAAACACCACCGACCCAAATAAAAGCACGCTCGTGATGATTCCAAGAGTCCAGTGCTGCGCTGGAGTCCAGTCGGGATGTTGAGAGGCGAACTGAATCCGCAGCGAGAGGGTAATCAGCAGAAAGATGATGAACCAGCTGGGATGCACGTAGATCGGGATGCCCAAGACTCGCCCGAGAGGAATGCCGGAACCAGATGCAGGCTGTGCCATCGCGAGTCTCTCAATTCACTTGTAGCAGAACGGAAGCCAGGAATCCCCGCTTTCGGAGAATATCTCCGTCGGACATTGCGATTTGGTCTTCTAGCTCGCGCATCGTACGCTTCTCTTGCCCCGGACACAACGAATTTGCCATCAAAGCAGGCGTGATTGCGAGCTTCCGATGGCTAAGCCCTGATAAACGGGGCGGTCTCAATGGGTCGTTGCAACACTTGCTCAAAGCCCTCCTGTAGGAGTCTACGAGGCTGATTTCGCTCGCGGGCGTCAATGCAATGAAAACGAAAGCCCTGTTTGGGTTCTGAATGAGTCCTGCCGTACAAGTCGAACCTCATGGGGAAGTATTGCTGGATCTATCGATTAGAGGGTGTTGCATCGACCGGTTGAGGCGGCACGACTTCTCAGGAGTTGGCGGAGTCAGAACCAAGTTTGGTTGCGGTAATCGAAGTAGGCTTGGCCGAACTTTTCTTGTAAGACTTTGGCTTCCCGCCGCGCTCGTAACACATGCATGGTGACAAGTATCGGGAAAAGTACGAACAACCAATAAAAGTGAAGGGCTAGAATCAAGCCGAAAATCATGACATCAACGAAGACGTAGATGGGATTACGGATTCTCGAATAGAGACCGAGGGTGACGAGTTCCTTCGCTTGCGGCGTGACGGCGAATGACTTGCCCAATTGTAGGCGAGCCGTCACAAACGTGGAGTACCCGACCACCGCGAGGATCGCACCGGCGATTCGCAATACCGTCCAAGGCCGCTCTTTGAGGCCCGGCACAAAGAGATAGAGCAGGAGAACGACCAGGGGCACTACGATCGCGGGAATAGGGATACGCATCGACTCGGAGTCTATCAGAAGGCCGTTGCTCCATGGGCCACAAAGCCACATTCCGATAAGCAACTGACTGGGCTCCGCCCAGACAGGGACGGAAGAAAGTGGCTTTTCGCATCCCTGAAGAATGAATAACTTAGCGGCCACTTTCTTAGGAGACGACTTCACGGGACTTACCCTCAGACGTGATGCGCCGTCGCGTCTCCCTTCTGTTTGTTCAGCCCAGTTTTGAGTATAGTTTGGGCGGATTGCGGAGCCACGAGGGAGATGAACATCACTCGCTTTTACCTTCTGCGTGACCCGGAAGAAAATCAATGCATCGCGGATATGGATGAGGCCGCTCCATACAACTTCGAGAAGATTCGGTGTCCAATTGAACGTGGCCATGCGAGAGCCAGACGGAATTCACCATTGAACATGGTGGTCCCATGTGATCCAGCTCCCGACGTGATTTTCACTTGGATGTCTGAATGTTTGATCCAAGAACCGGTGCGGCAGATTTTTGACAGCGAAGGACTAACGGGATTCTCCGCTCTACCAGCAAGAGCCAAGATCAAGAAAACGGGAGTGAGTATCCCCGTTCATGAGTTGGCGGTTACGGGCTGGGGAGGAATGGCTCCCGAAGCCACTGGCATACGAGAAGTGGAGCGATGCCACGCCTGCGGTCACCTTGTTTATTCTCGGCTGGAAGCCCCGGAAAAGTTGATCGACTTCCACAATTGGGACGGATCAGATTTCTTCATGATCTGGCCTCTTCCGCGATTTCGATTTGTAACCGAAAGAGTAGTTGAAGTCTGCGAGAGGCATGGCGTCACAGGCGTAGCTTTCTCACAGAATTGGCCTACGTCCCAGAGGAAAGGCAGTGGCTTTACGCCCGGACGGCTCTCGCATTACATGCCCCGAGAACGGGCGCAACTCCTCGGAGGCGCGCTTGGAATTGATTGAACAAGGTAAAAAGCCACATTCCGAGAAGACGACTTCTCAGGACTTGGCACAGTTCGGTCGGGCAATTTCGATTTGCTGGGCTATTTTGTCACCGAGGTCGATTTGTGCAGGTCAATCCGTCAACTGCTTCCACCGGAGTGCACTTCCATCCCAGTAGAGCAGACCGTTCGCAGCTTCTTTGACATCCAAAAGAATTGCATCATGGTTGGCCTTGGCGGGTCGGGAAATCTCTTTGCTTTCTTTTGGCACGATAGACCAAGCATCGAATCTCCACTCTTGATTTGAGGGCCAAACCAGAGATGATCCCGCGCCTACTAACATGGACATTTTTCGACTTGATAAGCAAATCAAAATGCCTCTGGAACCTGAGCGTTCAACTTGGATCGCAAAATCGAGTTTGCCGTCTCCATCGAAATCGCCACTGAGATAAAACGGGTTAATCTGACCGTTCAGAGTTAACTTTGGACTTGTCTTCATGCAGGAATCGACTTCTGCAGGAACATTGTATTCATCGATTCCGGCAGGTTTTACTTGCGCCTTTGTAGGGACAAGGACAGAAGACAAAATAACAGCTATCAACGCCGTTCCCCATGGGAGTTTTCCGGTTGCTATGTCGGATTTGCTCATGGCGAGAGCATATTTGAGAAAAACCTTGGCATCAAGCAGAGTGTCCTTCAACCACATCGGGATAAGTCCTGAGAAACGGAGTTCTCGGTAACTGGCTTTCCGGGGGTTCCAACTCCCAAAGGAATAAGGAAGCAGCATTGGGATAGCCGCTACTGCTCCCCTGGGGTGTGTCCTATGATTGCGAACGATATATCACGGTAATGGCATGAGGTCAGGCTATTATCTGACGACACCGTGTAGATGCAATTCACCCACTCCCGTACACCAAGCCAAGTCCTGATAAACGGGCTTATCGGAATCTGGCTTTTTGGCCTCCTTGGGCAGCTTGGGCCACATTCCGATAACGTTTATCAGGACTCAAGTCGGGGAAATCTATTGAAGAGCGGTTGCCCGTTGTCCCACTTTGCCCGGATCGCAGGTGCGACTGTTCGAGTAGGATGCTATTCTGCAATCGGGTAGTCCCTCGATAGCACTGCGCTGCTTCCACTTGAGAGGCCCGAGTGAGTACCTCAAGAAGTGCCAAAGAAACGTTGGCACATTATATCGATGCGATGGGTCAAGAACTGGGTCAGGTCTTTCACGCTACTTCGAATGAACTAACCTGGATTCACTGGCGTTGGAGCCAGTTCTGCACCCTTTTTGGCCAGGACGAGAGTCTGATGCATGTCTTGAATGAGGCAGCACCGTTCTTTTTCAGAATTATCCACGACGTTCTCTTCGAGGACACGATGCTTGCAATCGCGAGGATTACTGGGCCACCCGCAACATTTAGCAAAGCGAATCTCGCAATTACAAAATTCCCAGAGCTGATAGTCCGCTCCGACCTTAAGGCCCGAATATCGGAACTAGTGATAGCGGCGCAGGGGTCTGCGACCTTTGCCCGTGACTGGCGGAACCGCCACCTTGCCCATCGTGATCTCGATCTCGCAGTCCTAAATCCGAAAGTTCAACCGCTCGCCACTGTTACACGCAACCACGTCGACAATGCACTATCGGCACTTCGGGACGTCCTGAATTTCGTCGAAGAAAGCTATTGTAAGGAACATACAGCATATTCGCATTGCTCGGTACCCGGCGATGCAAGGGAACTTCTATATATCATTAACAGTGGACTCTCGCATGAGCGGGATCGCCGCGCACGGTGGAGAGAGAAGAGTTAAGTGATGACGTCTAATGCTTTAAAGCTTTTCAGGGAGATTCCGAGGGACAGCGTGGCTGGTGGCGGTGGCTTTTCTCAGTGCTTGATCGGCTTATCGGAAACTGGCTTTTTGACAGAAAGGGCGGATTTCCAGTTACCGATAAGGCCGTTTATCAGGACCGATCTATTGTGTGTGGCACAATTGCTTTAATTCTGACCCGGTGTGGCTCGATCTATCTGGGGGAGGAATCTTGACACGAGCGCGACCTCTAGGATTGCACCGATCATTGGTTGCAATACTGGGATTGTCGGTTATGATCGCTCGGCAAATTCCGGCGAAGCTGGTCGAAACGATTGCACCGAGCGAACGCCAGAATAAGGGAGTGCTGATGACGCGGATTCTGCTACTAGGCCTCGATCCCGAGACTGTGGATTTTTCTGACCCTGCATTGCCGCCAGGCATGAGCGCTGAGAAGGTTTATGCCGGCGTCGCAGTTGCATTGAAGCAGTTCACGGATCACGGATGGGAGTCTGACGTTTGTTACATTCGCCCGGACGAAACCGCCGGACCGGCAGTGGAGCGTCAGTTACATTCGACGAACTACGATTGTGTTGTCGTCGGAGGTGGAGTGCGCCTGCCGCCCCGCAACCTTGCATTATTTGAAGTCGTCATCGACGCTATTCGTAAGGCTGCCCCAAGCGCGGCGATTGCCTTCAATTCACGGCCCGACGATAGCGCCGATGCTGCTGCCCGATGGGTGGCGGCTGGAAGCCGACCTGCATAGTCAAGCGTCACGAGGTTGCATCTTGATCGCATGTAGTGGGGCCAGATTCTGACAAAGCCGTTTCTCGGGCTTGGCCGCAAGAACCACGCAATCTCGCTAGGTCCGTATTCTGGCGGCAAATTTGTTGAGTCGAGGACGGGGCAAGCACATGATGTGCAAGCCAGAGGTCTAGATAACTTTACGGGGAAGGGCGGCGCTATGCAGCAGCAAACGATCAGAGTCAATCCTTCGGAAGAGAGCATCAGGATTGGTCCGATAGGGATTCGCTTCCTCCTCACGAGCGATAATTCCAACGGCAGCGCTTCAGTGTTCGAAGTTCTTATCCCTGCCGGGCAGAAGCTGACTGCGCCGGCCCACAAGAACGATGCTTACGAGGAGATCCTCTATGGCATCGAGGGCGTACTTACCTGGACGGTTGGCGGAACGCCCATCGAAGTTGGCCCCGGGCAGGCGCTGTGCATCCCCCGAGGGGCGGTGCACCGCTTCGATAACCTCGGCAGCAATGATGCGAAACAGCTCGCCGTCATAACCCCTGCGATAATGGGCCCCGCGTACTTCCGTGAAGCTGCCGAAGTAATCGGTGCCGCCGCCGACGGGCCGCCCGACCGTGCGAAGATGATGGAGGTCTTCCGACGTCATGGCATGACGGTAGCCGCGCCCCCGCCTGCTAAGTAGCGCGTGCTGATATATCGCAACCGCTAGCACCAAGTCCTCGGCTTCTCGTCATGTGGGACTTGCCAGAATCCCAGTTACCGATAAGCCCGTTTCACAGGACTTGAGTCGCGCCCAACCAGTTTTGAGATAAACTCTCACGACGGAGACACGGTAACGGAAACTCACGATGCTGAACTCGAAAGGAAGCTTGCCGAGGGTCTACGGTCCTACGCACGTGTGTGTGAAAAGAGCAAGGACAGCGAACAAGCCGAAGTAGAACTGCGCCACATTTGTTCCACGATGGCTAGGCTCTTGGGTCGGTTGCTCTTAACAGATGAAAGATGGAATGAGTACTGGTGGGTTGATGATGTGATTGAAGCTTCGGCGACTTTTCTCCCATCTCGCGAGTTGCAGTTGCGGGGACTAATGGTGTGGGGCCAGAAGGGTGACACTCGGCAGTGGGTAGAGCCCTGCTCAATGCTAGCGTCAGAAACCACTGATGGCGTCCTCAGCTATCAGATACTTTGCGGCGATGCGATTCGTGGCGTGGGAAAAGTGGCACTCGACCTTCGACAAGAGGACCCTGACGAAGTTCGCCCCGATCAATGGCAATTTGTGTTTTCAAACGAACCGCTCAGTAGAAGATAAGCTGTCTTACCCGTATGTGCGGGCCACATTCCGATAAGCCCGTTTCTCAGGACTTGGACCGTAAGCAGCGGCAGCGAGCGGTGCTGGAAGCTTGAGCTTGCCCATGAAATAGAGCAAAATCCGTCCTCAGCATAGACCGAAAGCAAAATCAAAATGAAATTTCAGTTCAAAAGGTTTTCGGGTTGCGTGACCTTATTGGTGGCCCTCCTTGTTCCAGCCGCCTCAATGGCCTACGTTCTGCATAACCCTGCTTGGCTGGTTGGAGTCCCCATTGGAGTCATTGTTCTTATCTTGGCCGTCGCTCTTGTTTTCGGTTCACTAGAACGGCTGTTCGGTATTGGGCGAAGGAAAGTCACGCCGGAGCAATTTGCAGACGAACTTGAAAGACATCTACTCGGCACAGAGGCCGAATGGGATTGGGATGATGCGACCTCAGTTGTCATTGCTGACGCTCGACTGGAGCAAGTACGTGGACGTCTGGGCCCCAACCTCGATTCCTTGTCTCGGGAAGAGGATAAGAACGAGCTGCGTGCCATCATTGCCGCTCTC
>JAIQFG010000019.1 GCA_020073375.1 Terriglobia bacterium
GTGCGCAGGGCCAGCTGGCGCACGGGAACCGTGAGGCTCAGCGAAGCGATCAGGCCGACGGCGAAGGCGATGAGGCTTGTGTTCATGACTCAGCTTGCTCGATGGATGGCGAAGAAGTTCGAGTAGCACAGCCACTCTTTATCCCGAGCCCCTGCGAGGGGCTGGCTGTGTGGTTTTGCGGATTGCATATACGCCATCGATGCATGAGCGATTGCGAAAACCGCACAGGCAAGAGTGCCTGTGCTACCTTTCCGTGAGCATCTTCTTGAAAATTTTCTCGACGTGCGCGCGGTCGCGGTCCTTGTAATACCAGTCGATGGTGCGCTGCAGGCCCTCGCGGAACGGGACCCTCGGCTCCCAGCCCGTTAATTTTTTCGCCAGCGAATTATCGGCCACGCGGTTCAGCGGGCCGGTGGGCATGTTGGGCAAAAATTTGATTTGCGCTTTGTGGCCGGTCATTTCCATGACCATTTTGACGGCGTCGACGACCTTTACGCGCTCCATGGTGCCCAGGTTGATGGCCGTGCCGTCGTCGATTTTTTCTCCGGCGGCGATCGTGCCGGAGACAATGTCGTCGATGTAGGTCCAGTTGCGGATCTGCGTGCCGTCACCCCAGACCTCGAACGGATCCAGCTTGAGAAATGCGCGGGCGATCATGGCGATGACCGCATGATTTTCCACGCCGCGCGGGCCGTACACGGTGAAATAGCGGCAGGACGCGGCCTTCAGCCCATGCTCTTTATAGTAGGCCTGCAGCGTGAATTCGGCCATCAGCTTGGCCCAGCCGTAGGTGTTGTCGGCGTCGTTCGGACCCTTGGTTAAATCCTCGGTCAGGAACACTTCCTTGTTTACGTCCGACTGCAGAAAATTGGGATAGACGCAGCCGGATGAGGCGAAGACGACCTTCACGACTTTCGCTTTCAGCGCTTCCCAGAAAATCAGGCCGTCGAGGAAAAAATTCGAGGCCGGACCGGCCTGGTGCAGATCGACGTAGCCGCGCCCGCCGTGGTCCGCGGCGAGATGGAAGACCGTGTGCACGCCCTGCATGGCGCCGCGGGCAATGCCCGGCTCGCGCAAATCCGCGCGGATGAATTCGATTTTCCCCGTGGAAATATGCCCCGCGATATTGCCCAGATGGCCGCTGGTCAGATCGTCCACGACGCGTACCTTGGCGCCGCGCAGAATCAGCTGGTCAGCGAGCGTCGAGCCGATGAACGACGACCCTCCGGTAACCAGAACTGTCTTTCCCGTCCACATGGTTTCGGCCTGCGTCATTCGCGAACTACCTCCTCGAGGGTTTCCGTAAAAATTTTTAACTGCTTCACTCTATCATAAGAAAATGCGATCTCCCGGGCGCGCAGGCCCATGTTTCGCAGTTGTTCCGCGTCCTGCAACACCCCCCGGATGGCTTCCACGACGGTGTTCGGATCGTCCGGATTCGCCGCCAGGCCGCAACCGGAGCGCCGAATGATGCGCACCACGTCGCACTCGTCGGGCGCAACGCCCAGCACGGGACGCCCGGCGGCCAGCGTGCCATACAATTTGCTCGGCACGACTACCCCTTCCAGTCCCCTCTTGACGGTGACCACGTGCATGTCTCCCGACGAAAGCACCAAGGGAATTTCGCTCGCCGGGCGAAACGGCAGGAAGCGAATCGCGCGGCAACCATCGGCCATGGCTTCCACTTGCGTCTTCATCGCGCCTTCGCCGATGAAGACGAGGCCCACGCCTTCCTTTTCAAGCCTTTGCACAGCCGAAATAAGCGTTTGCCACGCGCCGTAGAAGCCCAGATTCCCGGCATGTACCAGAACGAAACGGAAATCGCCGCGAATCTCGCGCGCCAGCGGATTATCCGGCGAAGGCGTGGTTTCGGGAATGTTGATGCCATCGCGCGAAATCACCACGCGCGCAGGATCGACTCCCTTGGCAACGATGCGGTCGCGCATGTCTTCTCCGAGCACGATAACGCGCGCGGCGCGGCGCAGCGCCCAGCGATGCATCGCTTCCCACCGCGCCGTAAAGCTTCCGGGGCGCACGATCGAGCCGCCCACGGCCATGTCCGGGTACATATCGCGAATGTTGTAGACGAACGGCCGGCCCGACAGGCGCGCAACGATCGCCCCAGCGATGCCTTCGATCGGCGGATCGGTCATGGCCAGGACCACGTCCGAGCGGATCGAAAGCGCGCGCGGAATCGCCAGCGACAGGTACGTGAGGTAGTTGGAAACGCGGCGGCGCATCTGAAAGCGCGGATACGCGGTGGATCCGACGCGTTCGACGGCGAGGTTCCCGCGAACTTCGCGCCGCAGCAGGTATCGCGGGTGATGCTCGGTGGGATCGTAGCTCGGGCGGCCCGCGACGACCGTGACGCGGTGCTTTTCGGCGAGAGCGTCCGCCACCTGCACGACGCACTTGGCCGTGGCGCTGGTATCGGGCGGAAAATATTCGTTCAGTAAAAGAATGTGCACGGGCTCGTCCGGAAGGGAAAAGAAAAGGATTCAACGCACAAATTACAAAGCGACGGCGGCACGGTCCCGATCAGCGCGGCACCTCGGGCGTTCCCTGCGGCTTGCGCACCAGCATGTCACCCAAAACCAGCACGTCTATCTTGGTCCGAAGGAAGCAATCGATGGCTTCCTCAGGCCGGAGAACGATGGGCTCGTTGTCATTGAATGAAGTATTCAAAACCACGGGCACGCCGGTGAGGTTTCCGAACTCGCGGATCAGCCGCCAGTAACGCGGGTTCGCGTCCTTTGTCACCGTCTGCAGCCGGCCGGTGCCGTCGACGTGCGTGGGCGCGGGAATGATTTCGCGCTTTTCGGGCCGCACCGAATATGCCTGCGTCATGAACGGGCAGGGATACGTCTTCTCAAAATATTCCCCGGTGGCCTCGGCCAGCACCGAAGGGGCGAACGGCCGGAACATTTCGCGATGCTTGATCCGGGCGTTCAAAATGTCCTTCATATCCGGCCGGCGGGGATCGGCCACAATGCTGCGATTGCCCAGCGCGCGAGGGCCCCACTCGGCACGGCCTTGAAACCAGCCGAGAATTTTTCCTGCGGCGATTTCCTTCGCGGCTTCTTTCGCGACCATTTCCTCGGGAAGTTCGGAAATTTCCATGCCTTCGGCGGCAAGGCGACTGGCGGAAACGGCCGCGCGCACCTGCTCGGGAGTGTAGGACGGCCCCCAGTAGGCATTTTCCATGACGAACGAGCGCGGCTGGCCGAGAATCTGGTGCTGCACAAAGTATGCGGCGCCGATGGCAAGGCCCGCGTCGCCCGAAGCGGGCTGCAGAAAAATTTGCTCAAACGGAGTCTCATCGAAAATCTTTCCGTTGGCGACACAATTGAAAGCCACGCCGCCGGCAAGGCACACGGCCTTTTGCCTGGTGCGCGCGTGCAGCGCCCGGAGCATCGTGAACAAGACTTCCTCAAGCCGCGCCTGCAGCGAGGCCGCGCCATCGCGATGCACTTTTTCGACCGGCGCCGCGGGATCGCGCGAAGGGCCGAGCCGTTCGGCCATGTAATCGGAATACATCGGCGCGATTTCGGGAGTTTTTCCGGCATCGCTCCAGGTCATGTCCGGCCCGGTGCGGTGATGTTTGAAATATTCCAGGCCCAGCCGGAAACCGACGCCTCCGTTGGTGCGCACGATGCGGCGGAATTCGTCGAGATAGGCAGGTTCGCCGTACGCGGCCAGGCCCATCACTTTGTATTCATCGCCGAACTTGCGGAATCCCAGATACTGCGAGACCGCCGTGTAATAAAGGCCCAGCGAGTGAGGAAAAGCGATCGCTCCGTCGATTTTCATGCGCGCGCCCTGGCCGGTGCCCCACATGGTGCTGGCGAAATCGCCCAAGCCGTCGGCCGAAAGCAGCGCGGCCTGCTCGAACGGAGAAACATAAAACGTGCTGGCCAGATGCGCCTGGTGATGCTCGACGCGATGAAATTTTCCGTGAATTTTTTCCGGCGCCACGTCAAATGTCCGCGCCAGCGCTTCGGGGATGCCCACAAAATGCGCCAGAACCTTGGCGCGCTCTCGGGCAAAGCTGGGCATCTTCATCGCGTACAGGAGTTTGGTTCCCAATCGCGCCCACGGATTGCGCGGAATGGCGATGTGATCCACTTCACCGATCGTGATGCCGGCGGTTTCCAGGCAGTAGCGAATCGCGGCGGAGGGAAATCCCGCCGCGTACTTGACGCGGTTGAAGCGCTCCTCTTCGACCGCGGCAATCAGTCGGCCGTCGCACACGATCGCCGCCGAGGCGTTGCCGTGGTAAGCGTTGATCCCGAGAATGTTCATCCGGAGTTGTTTGTCCTCTGCCCTAAGACCGCGGATTAGCTGCGCTGGTGGCGACGGCGGCGGGCCGCGCGGCCGCTGCTGTGGAACTTTGCGTCGCCGGAGAACCGCTCAAGTGGCGCGCCACCCAGCGATTGAGCACAAAAATGCTCCAGGGACGCGACCAATTCGTGTGGCCGGTCACGAAATTTTGCCAGGAACCGCGCACGGCGCGCTGGTTCATGTAGCGCAGCAGCGGCGGAGTCAGGTTGGCCAGGTTCTGCGAAAGTTGCACGCCCAGCGGGCCGCGCAGCCACACGTCCCACGGCAGCGTGAACGTGCGCTTGGGCAGGCCGACAACGTCTTCCGGCAACAGATCGCCCATGGCTTCCACCAGCAGCGATTTCGGCATGTCCGGCCTGTATTTCACTTCCTTCGGAAGGCGCGCGACAAATTCCACCAGCTTGTGGTCCAGGAAAGGCACGCGAACTTCCAGGGAATTAGCCATGCTGGTAACGTCAGTATCGCGGAGCAGTGTATTCAGCATGTAGAACTGCAATTCGAGACACGAAATGGCTGTGAACGAATCGAGGCGGTATGCCTGCCGCGCGATTTCCCTCATGCGCAGGCGCCAGCTGGATTCGGCGCTTTCGGCGTAGGCGGGCGACTCGAAATAGGGAGCAAGAAGACGGTCCACGCGCGCCGGGGTGTACAGCAAGCGCGTGAAAAAATAGGCATGCGGAAAATCAGTGGGCGATTTCCAAGTGGCCGCCGCCTTGCGAACCGCATCGCCCGGCGCGATCCGCGTAGCCAGGGCCGCACTCAAGCGGCGGAACGGGCCGGGAATCCAGCGGCCCAGTCCGGCCACGACCGAAGCCCGGGGCGCGGAAGTGAACGTCGAGTAGCCGCCGAAAATTTCGTCGCTCCCTAATCCCGATAGCGCGACTTTCAAGCCCGCCTGGTGTGCGGCCCGCGAGACGAAGTACGTGTTGAGGCCGTCCATGGTGGGCTGATCGAGCGCGCCGACGGCGTCGTCCACCTGGTCCAGCAGTTGCTCCGGCGTGAGGAGCACTTCCTGGTGGCGCGTCTTGAAATGCTTCGCGGTCTCCCGGGAAATCGTGGCTTCACTAAAACGCTGTTCCGGGAACACGACCGTAAAGGTGTGCAGATCGCTTTGGGACCGGCTGGCAAGGGCCACCAGAGCCGTTGAATCCAATCCGCTGGAAAGAAAGACGCCCAGAGGGACGTCCGAGATCAAGTGGTCGCTTACGGTCTCTTCCAGCAGGCGGCGCAATTGTTTTGCTGCTTCCCGCATATCCTTCGGGCTGGGGCCATCCTTTTGCAGGGCCGCGTCGGCGAAATCCCAATAGCATTTGGGGGCCGGTTTCGGGACCGGAGTGTCGGCGAACATTGTGAGGGAATGGCCGGGCGGAAGCGAAAAAACGCCCTGCACCAGAGTGGAAGGTTCGGCGACGGAGCCGAACAAGAGATAGGCTTCCAAGGAGTACGGATCCACATTCGGCGCGACGCGCCCGCTGGCGATCAAGGCGCGGACTTCGGAGGCAAACAGAAGGGCGCCGTCCGCGAAAGCATAGTACAGCGGCTTGATTCCCATGCGATCGCGAGCCAGGAAAATGCGGGCGTGGCGGGCGTTGTCGCCCGTGGCGCCGGAAGAACGCGCATCCCAAATGGCGAAAGCAAACATGCCGCGCAGCTCGCGGACGCATTGCTCGCCCCATTCTTCATAGGCGTGGACGATTACTTCCGTGTCGGAATTGGTGCGAAAGGAGTGTCCAAGCCCCTCAAGCCGCTTGCGCAATTCGCGGAAATTATAAATTTCGCCGTTAAAAACTATTCCAACGTTGCCGGTTTCGTTGAATATGGGCTGGTGGCCGCCGGGAAGGTCGATGATGCTGAGGCGGCGCATGCCAAGTGCCGCGGATGGCGCGACCAGCAATCCGTCTTCGTCCGGGCCGCGATGCCGGAGCGCATCCATCATGCGCCGCGTCAGCGCTTCGCCTAATTCCGATCGTTCAATTCCGAGAACGCCGCAGATTCCGCACATTCGGCGATACTTTACCGTGAACCACGCCGCACTTCCACCGTTACCTGCAAGTGTGTGCGCACACCATGCAAATGGTTCATCGCGAAATAGATGCCCGTGGATGCAACCCGGCTAACGAATTCCGAGCCTCAGTTTTTCCTCGGCCCCCGCGAGTGCTCCAAAATAAACCGTCTCGCCTGCTTCGTTCGCGACGACGATGCAACCCTGCGGGCCCGCGACACGGCGAATAAAGCAGGTGCCCGCCGGAGCCTCCCGATGTGCCTGGTAGTCCTGCTCCAGCTCCGAAGTTCGCGCCAATTCCAAGCTGGCGTCGGCGCCGCAATAGGCAATTTGTTTGGCCAAAAGCCGGTGAAGCGCCAGCTCGCCCTGCAAGGAAGCTTCATTTTGGCTGGATCGCTCCTCGGCGGATGAAGTTTGCAAATACAAGCGCATGTTCCGGTTGCTGTCATCCTGCAGTGGCCCCTGAACCCAGCCCGAAAGCGCGAGGCGGCAATGCGGCCAATTCGGCTCCCAGGTAATTTTCTCGATCTCATGAAAACTGTCGGCATGAACGCGAAACATGGCGAAACGGTTGAACCGAGGATAGATGCGTTTCTCTTCCCCGCCGGGCTGCCAAACGCGCACCGCTCCGCCCTTGTCCGCGGCCCACTCGCCGTCCTCCGGCGCGGTAAGGTACAGCATCCAGGCGATCAACCGGTTCTGCTTATTGGCGTAACCAAAAAAATCGGTATGCGGAGAAAGCCACGCGCCCGCTCCGTAAGCCATCGCGTTGACTTCGACAAGCCGCGCATCGGCCGGATTCAGGCCGACCAGCGGAAAAAGGACGCCGATATTTTGCATGATAAAATCCTTGAATTTCATGCACTGGGGAAACCGTTCGCGGTCCTCTTCCAGCAGGTGGGAAGTCGTGATCCCGTTCTGACGATGGGGATGAAACATGGTGGCGCCCGAAGTGCTCCCCTGAAGCATCGGTATCCATTTCGGATGGCGAAGCAATTCCTCGCGAACCTCGGACGCAAAGGGATAAAAATTGTCTTTGAATGTGATCGAATGGACTCCGGGCTTGGAAAACTCCTGGCTGGCTATCGATCCGGAAGCGGATGACATGGGCGCTCGCCACCTCTCAAAACCTGCCTGCGCGGCCAAAAACAATTGCTGCGTGTTCCAGAGAATAGAATAAAGGCAATCGACAGGGCCACAAAACGATTTGTCGCTTTTCGCGTGTTTGCCAACGCCATACCTTGAGGTGAGGATTCCCAGGATCTGTACGCAAGCCCGCTCTTTTCGCGGCTAGTCGGATCGGTTAAAGTCGATGAACCCGGGAACCGTTTCCGGGGAAGGGGGATTCACCATCGGTTCCATGAACTCAGCGGCCGAAACGCAAGCCGCGGAAGAACTCCATCCGCCGGGAGATGCGCTCGAACTCTCCGTGGTGATGCCCTGCCTGAATGAGCGCGCCACTGTGGGGATTTGCGTCCAAAAAGCGATTGAGGCGCTGCAGCGGCATGGAATCCGCGGCGAAGTGATTGTCGCGGACAACGGCAGCACGGACGGATCGCGGGAGATTGCCGCGAGCCTGGGGGCACGGGTTATACCGGTGGAGACGCGCGGCTACGGAAGCGCTTTGCGCGGAGGCATCGCTGCGGCGCGCGGGCAATTCATCCTGATGGGCGATGCCGACGATACCTACGATTTCACGCAGATGGACGCGTTCGTGGCAAAACTCCGCGAAGGGTACGATCTGGTGATGGGCAATCGTTTTCTCGGCGGCATCGTGCCGGGCGCGATGCCGCCCTTGCACCGCTACCTGGGCAACCCCGTGTTGACCGGAATCGGCCGCCTGTTTTTCAAGAGCCCGGTGGGCGATTTTCATTGCGGGCTGCGGGCATTTCGCAAGCAGGCCATTGACCGGCTGGGCTTGCGAACGCTCGGGATGGAATTTGCCAGCGAGATGATCGTGAAGGCCACCGCGTTCGGCCTACGCGTCACGGAAATTCCCACCACACTCGCCGCGGACAAGCGCGACCGCCCGCCGCACCTGCGCACCTGGCGCGACGGCTGGCGGCATTTGCGATTTCTTTTGCTGTACAGCCCCCGATGGCTGTTTCTCTATCCGGGGATCGCGCTGTGCGCCGCGGGAATCGCGGTCAGCGCGGTGCTTCTGCCTGGGCCTCGAATGATTGGGCGCGTCGGATTTGATGTACACACGCTACTGTTCGCGGGCATGGCAATTTTGATCGGCTTCCAATCGCTTGTGTTCGCCGCGTTCACCAAGATTTTCGCGATTTCTGAGGGGTTGCTGCCCGAAGACCCCAGACTCACGCGAATGTTCCGCTACCTCACGCTGGAAGTCGGGCTTGTCGTGGGAGGGCTGCTCATCGTCGCCGGAACCGGGGCGTGGATTCTGGGCCTTGCTTACTGGCAAAGCCATCACTTCGGACCGCTGGACCCGGAAAAAACCATGCGCATCGTGATCCCTGGAGTCGTGTTTTTCACGCTCGGATTCCAAATCGTCCTTTCTAGTTTTTTTCTGAGCGTCCTGGGAATGGCCCGACGATGAAGGACGCGGGGGACCTGTTTGACCAGTACGCCTCCGCCTACGAGCAGGCGCTCTCGGTGGCCATTGCTCCCTCCGGTGAGGGCCGCGAATATTTCGCCAAGGGCCGTGTGGCCTGGCTCAAGCATTGCCTGGATCAGATCAAGGAATCGCCCCGCGCGATTCTGGATTTCGGCTGCGGGGACGGCGCGACAACACCTTTGTTACTCCGGGATTTGAGCGCGGAGAAGGCCGTCGGGGTGGACGTCTCCGAAAAGTCGCTGGAGATCGCACGAAACCTCCACGCCGCCGTAAATCTCCAGTACGAGTCCATGGACGAATTCCAGTCGTGGGAACAAATGGATTTGGCCTATTGTAACGGAGTGTTCCACCATATTCCCCCGGCGCGACGCGCGGAAGCTCTTTCGCTGGTGCGCCGGTCGCTGCGGGTCGGAGGCCTTTTTTCCTTCTGGGAGAACAGTCCGTGGAGCCCGGCGACGCGCTATGTGATGTCGCGTTGCGAATTTGACCGCGACGCCGTCCTGCTGACGCCGCCCGAGGCCCGACGCCTTCTGCGCGAGTGCGGCTTTGCGGTGTTGCGCACCGATTTCCGGTTTATTTTCCCACATGCGCTGCGCGCCCTGCGTAAGATCGAGGACCTGGTCCACCGCCTGCCGCTGGGCACACAATATCAAATACTCTGCCGCAAGATTCGCTGAATTCGACTCGTGTTTTAGAGGTTGCCGGCGAGGACCTGGCTGACGCGCACGATGCGGTCGCGAAGCCGCACGCGTGGAATCCCCAGCCGTTGGGAGCAATACCAGCCGAAAAGGAACCGCACGGCCAGCAGGAGAAAGAAGAACACAAGCGAAACGGCCGCCATGGCAAAGGAATCGCGCTCGACCAGCAAAGTCCAATTGATGGATTCTTCCCAGGACGGCCAGACCGCATTGAAAATTCCGCGCAGGTACCTTCCGATGATCGGGATTCTCCGCAACCTGACGTGGGCCGTGGATTCATAGGTATAAATCTGCGGATAATTGGGAATCACCGCCGTTACTTCGCGGAACGTGTCGAGGTTGCGCAGATCGGATTGCGTGACCAACAGGCCGTCGCGCTTCCGAAATATCGTATGGTAGGAAGGGTCCACGATAATCCAGCGGTTTTCGATCAATACCTCGGCAACGACGTGTTTGCTGGAACGATTTTCATCCAGCAAAAGCAAACGCCGGGTACGCAGGCCGGCGCTCTCGGCAAGATTCACAAATGCGTTGGTCGCCGTGCCACATACGTCGAGGAGTTGCTGAAAATTCAGGGTGTCCTCGGGATTGCGCAGGGAAAGGTCGGCGGGGTTGGTTGCGCCGCGGCGCGCCGGGCCATTGGCAATCCATGCCAGTATGGCTTCGGCTTTGAGTTCCGGGTTATCGGAAGCTGGGATGATGGCGTCGGTAAAACCCTTCAGGAAACTCCGCGTTGAAAATTCCCACCCGATTCCATACAGCGCGGCAGCGAACGAAACGATCAGCAGGCTGTTGATCGCGAACCAGAACACATGAATGAGCGGATGTCTCTTCAATCGGTGCGCCTTTCCGGTACCAGCTTCCGGTATAGGATTTCCATTTCCGACAGCGGCTCAGCCCAACCCAGCGAACGAGAGACCCCGGCGCATCCCATGCGCAAATCCGCTGCAAATTCTGGATGATCCAGAATCTGGCCCAGCCCCGCTTCCAGCGCGGCGCTATCGTGCGGCACCACCACTCCCGCGCGCCGGTCCACGATCGGCGCTATTCCGCAGCGGTCGGTGACCAGAACGGGCGTTCCGCAGGCCACGGCCTCGGCCGCGGTGTTTCCAAAATTTTCATTTTGGGACGGCAATACGAACAGATCCGCATCCCGGTACGCCGCCCATTTAGCATTATCGTATAGTGGACCCGTGAATAACACACCCCCGTTCAATCCCATGCCCGCAGCCAAAGCCTCCAGGCGCTGCCGGTAACCATCTCCCTCATCGGGCCCCGCGAACACCAGAACCGACCCTTGCGCTCCCCGGCTGCTCCGCTGCCACCGCGAAAAAGCCTCCAGTATCAGGTCCGGACTCTTCTTGGATACTAGACGACCCAGAAAAAGAACGAGTTTCACATGTTTGGATATGTTCCATTTGTTACGGAAATCCCCTCGGGAAGGTAATCGGCTCGGAACTTCAATGCCGTTTCGGCGAACCACGATTTTTTCGTTCGGGACCCCTCCCTCCAGCAACTCATCCCGTTCCTGATTGGAGGTGGCAATCACGCGGCTGGCCCCGGCAATCATTGGCCCTCCCAGCACAGCGTGGTACATGCGCTTCATACCTATATTCCGAATAATTGGCCTGAACATGCCCATCGGTTCAACCAAATATGGGTGGCCATTCCCCCTGCATGCCCGAGCAACTCGTGGGCCAATCAAGTCGTACAGGCCGTAAATATGCGCCAGGTTAAAACCCGCCAGCCGGTCCCGGCAGAAACCAGCCACTCCAGGATTCCAGGTAAGCGCTCGGTACCGGGCGCGGGTCGAAAGATAAATTGCTTCCACGCCTTCCTCGTTTGCTTCGTATCCCCAGCGATTCGGAACGGCTTGCAACGCCTTTCGTTTTGCCTCGTCCAATCCAAGATCAGCGGTTAGAACCGTTACGCCGTGCCCCGCGGAAGCCATGCCCCGGGCAAGCGCCCTCACCTTTACCACGGGGCCGCCCTTATCTAGAAAAGGAAAATAGGATTGCGTAACGTAGAGCAGCCGCATAGGTAGGGAGCCCCCGCCCCTATCGTTAAGACAAATTCTCCATGAAGACGCCCCCGCTGGATTATAACCCCGTGCTCAAGCCTTTTGTTCGCAGCCAGATCAGGAGCGTTTGCGCAAAAGGACATCATCCAGGACTTGGCCCAGACGCGCCTGAAATTTCTGGAAGGAAAATAGGCGCTGGACGCGAGCGCGTCCCTGCGCACCCATTTCCGCCGATTTGGCCGGATCGGCAAGCAAGGACTCGATTGCGCCTGAGAGACGCTCGACATCGCCGTGGGGCACTAGCCATCCAGTGACGCCTTCCTCAATCACGTCAGGAGTGCCTCCGTGCGCTCCACCAATCACGGGCTTGCCGTGAGCCATCGCTTCCAGAAAAACCAGGCCAAAGCCCTCTCCTTTGCTCGGAAGCGCGAAAGCAGTGCAAGCCGAGTAAGAAGCAAAGAGCTCATCCTGCGTTAGTCCGGGTAAGAAATGAGTGTGCGCGCAGACGCCGAGATCGCGCGCAAGCTGCTCGATCCTCGGGCGATCGGCTCCGTCACCTACCAGCACGAGTTGCGTATCCGGCGCTTTCTGCAAGACGCGCGGCAAAGCGGAAATCAGCGTGTCCGCTCCCTTGTACCGCTCCGCAGGATCCCACCTGCCCACGGTCAGAATGATTTGGCCTTCTCTTGGAAACCCTGCCGGCAGCGGCGATTGGACTCCCGCAGCCAGCCGCGCCTCGAATTCCGGGTCCAGGCCCCAGGGGAGCCGCTGAACCCGTTCAGCGCTGATTCCTTGCGTGGAAGTCAAATGCCGCACAGTGTCCTCGCTGGGCCCGATCACCAGGTCCGCCTGGCGAAGCGCGCGGCGGCGCATCCAGGTGAGCGGTTGCCACACTTCGACGCCATGCGCAAAAATCACCGACCGGAATTTCCGGGTGCGCATGCGCATGGCCCAAATAATGGGCGCCAAATGCGGGTGCAGGGCAATGACCAGGACGGGATCGCGGCCCGCCGAGCGCAATGCGGCCAGAATAAACTGCGCTTTGTCGCGGGCATGGCCGGTAACAGAAAATTCGCTGGATCCGACGCGCACGCTGTGCAGGCCCTGCGGATCGTTCAGGCTCAAGAAGCGGCAGGAAAATCCCCGCTCGGCTGCGAACGCGGACGTCACGGCGGCAGCATGGCGGCCGGCCCGCTGGACCCCGCCGGTTGAAAGCACCTGTGTGAATAGTCCGATGATTAAACTCATTCGTCTGAAACTCAGTTTTGCTTTTGAGATTGCACCGGGATCGGCATGGCCGGTGACTCTGTGACTCTTTCGGACCGGGGGCAGTCCGCGCTCGCCCTCGCCGTGAGGCTGCACTATCAAGTCGAGCGCAAGAGTGAAGTCTACATCAGGACGCCCGCTGTCTAAAGCGCAACCGCGCGTACTGGCCGGGCAGGCAATATCCTGTTACGCTGGCGAGTCCGTGCAGATGGCACGAGGAAATATTGGTGAGTGGAAAACCAAAACGCGTATTGCTGACGGGAGGAGCGGGATTTATCGGCTCGCATGTGGCCGAGGCGCTTCTGCGCAACAAAGTTTCGCTGACGATTGTCGACAGCCTGGACGATTTTTATTCTTCGGCGTGGAAGAAAGCGAATCTCGACGCCATTCGCCGTGTCGGGGACTTTGAGTTCTTCGCGCATAATATCTGCGACAAGCACCTCATGCGCGAAACGGTAGCCCGCGCCAGGCCCGACGCGATCGTTCATCTGGCGGCGCGCGCCGGCGTGCGCCCTTCGATCGAGCAGCCCGAGTTGTATGAACGCGTGAACGTGGCCGGCACGCTGAATCTGCTCGAACTCTCGCGCGAATTCCGCGTTCCCAGATTCCTTTTCGGCTCTTCCAGCTCCGTGTACGGCGCCGGCAGCAGCGCGCCTTTTTCCGAGAAGAATTTAGACTTGCGCCCCATCTCCCCGTATGCCGCCACCAAGCTTGCGGGGGAATTGTTCTGTCACACCTACGCGCATTTGTACAAACTTCAAGTGGTGTGCCTGAGATTCTTCACCGTGTACGGACCGCGGCAGCGCCCCGACCTCGCAATCCACAAATTCGTCGCGCGGATCGAAAAAGGGCAGCCCATTCCGATCTTTGGAGACGGGGAAACAGGGCGGGATTACACCTACGTGGACGACATTGTCGCGGGCGTGATAGCGGCGCTCGATTACGAATTTCCGGCGTCAGGCAATACGCCGTTTGAAATTTTCAATCTGGGCAATTCGCACACGGTAAAGCTGGGCGAACTGGTCCGCATGATCGAATGCGCCACAGGAAAGCAGGCCGTCATCCAGCGGGAGAGCATGCAGCAGGGCGATGTGCCGCTGACCTGGGCGGACATTGCCAAAGCCGGGCGCCTGCTTGGCTATTGCCCGCAAACGGGATTGGAAGAGGGCCTGCGGAAATTTGTGACGTGGTATCGCGCGGCCGAACCCGGGCTGCGCGCTTGAATGTGCGCCCTACGCTTCGTTGTGAACTGCTTTGCGTCCCTTCCGTTCTAACGCTTCCGCGAAAATCGCGCGCATTTCCACGCCGTTGCGGTCCCAGGTGTATTGGCCGGCGGTGATCGCGGCCTGCTCAGCCATACGCTCGCGCTCTTCGGGATGCTCGTAGAGCCATCGGATTCTCCCGGCCAGGCCTGCGACGTCGTTCGGATCCTGAAGCACCATTCCATCGACGCCGTCGGTCATGATTTCCGCTGTGCCGTTGGTGGCCGTGGTGATCACAGGCAGTCCGCACCCCATGGCTTCGGTGGGAGGCTGAGCGAAGGTGTCTTCGAGCGAAGGACCGACATAAACGTCGGCGGCGGCATAGTAATACTGCACATCCGGGCGCGAGGGCTGAAAAGTGACTTTGCCTTCGAGGCCCAGTTCCTGAATGCGTTTCAAGTATGGCGTCGAATCGTCCTGCCCTGCGACCACCAGGACCAGGGGAAGATCCCTGAGCAGCGCGAGCGCCTCGATCAGCGCCACAAGGCCCTTCTTCTTCCAATCGTTCCCCACCAGGACCAGGGCAAACGTATCGTCCCCAAATCCAAATTGCTTGCGCACTTCGGGCCGGTTGCGCAGCCTCAATTCCCTGTTGAAAATTGTGTGATCGAGACCGATGTAAACCACCGGCAAAGGGCCTTCGATTCCGTAATGCCGCTTCAGATCGGCCGCCGTTTTTTTGGCGATCAGAATCAGGCCAGTTTTCGGATTGGTGTACATGCGGCGCTCGAGAAAAATCACCAGCGCGTAATAAAGTTTTCTGTGAATCAGCCGCGGCCAGAAGCGGACGGGATTGCCCCGCAGACTCAATTCCGGCGCAGCCATGCGGACGAATTCGGCGAACACGATGTGAACGGAAATCAGATCGGCGTCCCAGCAGTTGGTTCCCGCGGTATACACCAGATCAAATGCAAGGCCGCGAAAATGGGCATCCCACCAGCGCCAGATGTGATTGGCCGCCAGCCACCAAAGAAAATTGACCAGGTGCGGCCCGGGAATTTGCGGAGTACGGTGCCACTTCATGCGCGCGAGGTCGACGTCTTCCACTCTCTGGCTGTAAATGTGGATCTCGTATTCGAGCGGGAGGCGCGCGATCCATTCGGCGATGCGCCGCTCAGTTCCGTGCCGCTTGTCAATGAAGGGAGAAACCACCGCAATCCGGACTGGCACCATTCGTGTGCATGCTCCCTAAGGATGGACCTGCTAGCGATGCGGAGAACCAACCAGTTCCGGATGCGCGGCCCGCACCGCGCGCCTGTTACTTTAACTTTTCCCGGCGCGCACTTCTACACCTACATGGCAATGCTTCCCCAACAGCAGGCGAATTCCAAAGCGTGCTACGATAGCGGCGCGAAACGGGAAGGGACGGCGCAGGTGCACATACCGCAAATTGCCAGGAAGATTGGCCCGGCGATTTTTCTCCTCTGGTTGCTCCTGATTAATTTCTTTTATTACGCGCAGTTCCGGGAACTGGCGCTTTCCCGGCTGCCCTGGCTGGCCCGCCTATGGCGCTGATCGGCTCTGCGGCCTGTGCGGCTCTCCTGCTTCTGATATTCTTCATCACCGTCGCGTTCGGGAATCAGGTCTTGGCCTGGCTGGACCTGCCGGTCGAGCAGGCGCTCGACGAAATTCTGTTTTCCTCCGGGATCGGGTTCGCCGTCCTGCAATTGCTGGTAGGAATCGTTTCATTCGCGGCCGGCCTTACGCTTCGATTGGCGATCGCTTTGCTTGCGATCATGGGCGTTGCAGGCTCTCGCGGGTGGTTATCGTTGCCGCGGCTGGGACAACGCCTGCGCACCGATCTCTTCGCGATTTTCAGGACGGCCTCCGCGAAATGGATCGGCGTCTGCATCATCTTCTTTGCGGGCATGGAGGCTTTGCTGGCGACCGCTCCGTTAACCGGGTCCGACGCCATGCACTATCACTTTACCGCACCGCTGCTTGAACTCGGCAAGCCGGAACATCCGATCTTCTGGTTGACGAACTCGTTCTTCCTGGGGCTTGGACACGAATTGATCGGCCTGGGGCTGGCGCTGGGAGGAGACAAGCTCGCGCTGCTGGCGATTTTCCTGGGCGGATGCCTGACGGCGGCGGCGCTGCTGCAAATCGCCCGCAAACTAATGCCCGCGGAATGGGCGCTTGCCGCGGTCCTCGCCTTTCTTATGGCTCCAATGGTGTTCTGGCAGATCGGCACGGCCGGCTCTCCGGACATCTGGATTGGTTTTTATGTTTTGTTGGCGACGCTCGCACTAAACCACATTTTCGGCCCGGCATCCCATCGCTGGATTCTTCTCGCGGGCGTTTTTTCCGGAGCCGCGGCCGGCATCAAGTACACCGGCTGGATTATTCCGGTCGTAATTGCAGTGTGCGTCCTCCGAATTTCCAGATCTATTTTGTGGGCCGCACTCGGTTCGATTGCGGCCGTGATCGCCGGCATATTTCCGCTGCTGCGGAATTATTGGTGGACGGGCGATCCGTTCTTTCCGTTCCTGGGCCGTTGGTTGGGAAGGGTTCCGGCGAATCCTTCTGCATTGAAATTAGTTCAGGCGTCCGTCCACTCGAACGCGTTCTCCAGGCTGCCTCTCGGCATCCTTCATTACCTAACGGCCATGGCGCTGAGGGGATCGGAATACGGATTCGGAAATTACTTTGGCCCGATTGTCCTGGCGTTTCTGCCGCTGCTATTTTTTTGCGATTGGCGCAAGAGATTGGTCTGGGTCGGGGCGGCATTGTGGTTTTCTCTTCTGTTTACAAACGCGCTGACCACGCAAATGGCGCGATTTCTGCTGCCGGCGTTTCCCCTGGCACTGATTTTGGTCTTTTCGGGCGCGGCCGGCGCGGCCCGCAGGGCGGGTAACGGCGTGCGTTTGGGATGCGCGGCAACCCTCGCCCTGTTTGGCGTTTTCTGCTTTGCGGCGAACGCGCTTTATGCACGGGATTTCCTACCCGTCTCCTTGGGGCTAGAACACAGGCAGGCATTCCTCGACCGCATGGCGCCAGATTATGGGGCCGCGAAATTCATCAACGAGGAGATGGCAGGCCGGCAAGGCAAAGCCCTGGTTTTCAACCGCCACCTATTTTATCTGCGAGTTCCGTACCAGGAGGGAAATCCTGACGCGTCCTGGGAAACCAATCCGGATCGCCTCACCGATCCGGCCGCACTACTGCAGTATCTCAAGGAGGCGGACATTGGCTGGGTCGTGAAGTTTGACGGCTACCCGGCTGGAATGAGCGGGGTGTTCGAGGAGTGCGAAAAACTAGGCAAACTTGTTCCCGAAGCGCAGGGCGAGGTGAAGGAATTTGCGGGAAACTCCCGCACGTTGAACAACCGCAGGCTCGTTCCGATCGTATTGATGCGCGTGGCGAACTGAATGATTTGATCGTGGCCAAGTCGACCGTTCAGGCCACCGATTCCGGTTGCGCTGCCAAGTACGCGTAGGTGTGCCCGCGAGCGATCAATCTCCGTTCAAAAAATCTCCAGGACAATTGGGCCGCACTGATCGTAAGGACGATTGCCACGATGGGCGGGATCCCCACTCGCAAGACCGTGGAAGAAACGACGAACGAAGGAAGGGCCTTCGGAACAAAAAACATCACCGCCTGGTGAATAATATAGACGCAATATGAAATTCGCCCCAACTCGCGCAGCGCATGTGTTCTCATAATCACGGCCAGCGGCCCGCCGGGGCTTGCGAGCGCCAACAGCAACGTCAGGACGTAGAAAAAGGCGAGCCACGTGTAGCCACCGGAAATCATGGCCATCGAATGCTGGTCGGGCGACCACCAAGTCAAGGCCACTACCCCCGCCAGGCAGGCTGTCCACAACCCGCAAACCAGATGGAATCGCTCAGACAGAAATGCCCGAAAGGAGGCCTCACGGTAGAAATAAGCGGCTAGCATACCCATGGACAATGCATCCGCCCGGCAGGGCATCAGGATATAAGCGGGATCCAAACTCATAGCCGGGTGCCAATAGGCGCGGACAAACAACCGCATCAGAGGTGCCGCGATTACGACGACGGACAAAATCAGGGGAAGCACGCGGCGGGAGAAGATACGAACCATGAGCGGCGCAATCAGGTAGAATTGCTCTTCCACCGCGAGCGACCACGTCGAAGTAAACCACGCCAGGGCAATCCCCGAATAGGTCACGAATCCGAGGTTTTGCAGAAACAGAAAATGAGCCAGTATGGTCCAAGCGCCCGGCTCTCCACCTGCTTCGGATAAACCCGTGATTCCCAGGCGCAGGGTGCCGAGGACCAGGAAATACAGGATAATCCACGCATAATAGAGCGGAATGATTCGATAAAATCTGCGGACATAAAACGCCCTGAAATAGTTGGGTGATCCCTTTGCATCCATCAGAATTCCCCCGATCAGGAACCCCGAAAGAACAAAAAAAAGGTCCACACCGCTCCACCCGATGGCGATGCACCGTTCAAAAATGAGGTACAGATTGCGTAAAACACCGGAGGGGTGATGAGCGGCATCCGGAAAGAAGTAGAAGTAATGCCATAAC
The DNA here is from genome assembly GCA_020073375.1 of Terriglobia bacterium. GTDB lineage: Bacteria > Acidobacteriota > Terriglobia > Acidiferrales > UBA7541 > Palsa-360. The sequence goes on from JAIQFG010000019.1 coordinate 18,687, forward strand.
AGGACAGAGAAGATCGCGGCTCCGCGAAGCCCGTCCAGCTCCGCGATGCGCATTGAAGGTCTCGTTTCCAAATTTTCCATCGCCGCCGGGGAAGGTCAAGCAAAACAGGCGCGAGCCACATTCAAAGCCACTCCGGATGCGCTTTGCAATCGCGGCGGCGTCAATTCCCGCGGGCGGCAAACTGCCAGCGGGTAAGCGCGCGCATGTGCCTGGGCGCCGCGACCGGCTGAGGCATCGCCGCGAGTTTCGGCAGGCGGTACAAGACGCCAATCAACAACCACAAATTCGCATTATGGACAAAATCGTCTATCGAGGACTGGCCCAAATACATCAGCAGGACCAGCATAACTACGGCATACCACCAGATCGCGAATGCGATCGGGAAATATACGGTTTGCCGAAGTTGCTTGATTATTCTCCACCCGGAATAAAGCAGGAACGACACCCAAAAGAACCAAAGAATCAGGCCGAGAATTCCAAATTCCACAACCAGAGTCCCATACCCGCTTTCCACACCGAACCTGGGCAACGGCGTATTCAGGTACCGCGCAACATATTGCATGCCCAGGGACGACATGCCCGTGCCATGCCCATACGGCCACAGCCCGTCCTCAAATGCTTGCCGGAAATTCAAGACCGGGTAATCCAGGGCGCCGCCTATCAGTTGGGATCCTTCTCCCGTGGGGGACAATGTTTCCGAAAAGAACGCCCAGTTTCCACCGATGACCGTGGGAAATATTTGGACCATCAGGATCAGCCCGATTCCTCCAAATAGGAACGCGCGGCGCAGGGATTTCACCATCCGGTGGCCCAACCCCCAGCGCCAAGGCGCGCCCCAGAGAAATGCCGCGGACATAACCAGGGCGCTGCCGGCCATGAAAATGAACGGCGTGCGGGTTCCGGTAATCATGACCGCCACAGTGACCACGCCAAGCCCGATAAACCCGTACTTCGCGCCGGGCCGGCGGGCCAGCAGCAGGTATCCCTGCATGCCCATCGCCAGAATCCAAAGCAGAATCACGTATCCGGAAAAGCGGCCTGCGCTGACGAAGACGGAGCTCGGAGCAAACGCCGCCTGGTGTGTGATGGGCGAGTATCTTACGAGATGGCTCAATTCGTAGAGTTCCGAGGCGCCCTCATCCGGAGTCAGGAAACTCGCGCCCACGACGGACTGAATGATTCCCAGAACAGCGATCACGATGCCCGCCCCCATGCTCACCAGCAGGAATTGCTCCAAATCCGTGGGTTGCCGCAGCATGGCGTAACCGAGGAACATCAACGGGGCGTAATAAAAATAAATCTTCAAGCCCAGCAAGCCGTAGAAAATACTCGGAGAGATCGGATTGAACACCTGGATGACAACCAGGCAGATAAATATCGCAAGGGGAACCAGGAATGGAAACTTGGCGATTTCCACCTGCCGGCGGCGCTTTGCAAAATAAAACGAAAGATAAACCGTGCCCACCAGGAAATCCTTGGCGAAAAACACGATCATGCTGTTGCCAAGATATTTGCGCGCAAGGTCTTCAAACAGCAGCCAGACCAGAAACAGCAGAACCCCGCTGCGCCAGTCATTCAAGATGTGAACCACGATCGCCGTAACGACCAGGCTCAAGCCGAACATGATCAGCATCTGGTCGGAGCCGGCGACAATCCAGGCCGCAAGCTCCCAGATCACGCCCAAAACAACCAGGCCCATCACACCTGCTTTAATTTGACGATTGCCGCTTACCGCTCCTATGGTTTTCAGCTGCATATTTGGATCGTACCTGTTAAAGCCCCCTCGGGATTATCCTTCGCAACCTCGGCCTCCGCAATGGCGAAAACGCACTTGATTCGCAATCGTTCAAGGCCTGGCTGCAACTCGGTACACGACGAAGTTACGGTTCTCAAAGGCCGGCGTCAGCAGGGCGGCCTGCTGGTACTGTTCCATTGTGGGTTCCGCTTCGTTCCAGGCGCGCTGTTTGGTGTACACCAGATACGCCGCCTTGCCGAGATCCGCGGGCATTGCCGTCAGGCACAGGCGGTCGGCAAGCAGGTGCATCGCTCTCGGTTTGAAAAATGAAATCACGGCGTCGCCTGGCGTGTTGTTTTTAATCCACTGAAACATCTCGGAGCTTGGCTGGTCATACGGATTCCATATCTCCTGCGGAACTCTGCCCGTCGCAACCAGCAGGGAGGATGCGAGCAGAAACAGGACTGGCCATCCGTATTGAACCGAGCGGGCTGCGATAGCGCCGAATTTGCCAGCCGTCTTCCAATGCACAATTTCTTCCAGACCCAACACCATCAGAATTACCAGGAACGGAGTGATGGGCATCATGAACCGGTATCCTTGGCCCTCCGGCCAGACGAAATACAGCACCAGGGTCATCAGTCCGTACGTGCTGAGGTGCGCCGTTCTGCGCCAGGTCTTGAACGCGCCCCATAGAACCAGCGGCCACAGGACGGCGGCTATAATGCCGGTGTGGCGCCCAGCAGTGAAGAAATCAAAAAGCGATACGGGATAATTGAGCACGTTTGTGATGAGAGTTTGGGTGGAGAAAGCTTGAAATACCCTGAAGTAACCTGTTCCTGCACCCGAAAACAGCAAGCCCCAGGCCACGTTCAGCAGGAAAAATGAAACATACGGGAGCACGAGCGTCCTCAGTGCGGGCCTGGTCCAAACTTTTTCTCTGCTGAGGTGTAGAAACTCCCGGACCGTGGCCGCGGCAAGGATCAGAATGCCGTTGGATCTGAAAGTGAACGCTGCAAACGCGAGAGCGCCGGTCAGCAACTGCGACCTGGCGCTCGAACTCCCGTCCGCATTGCGATTTTCAATTACCAGGAATGCGCAAACGGACGCAAGGATAAATGGCAATTCACTCAGGACGTGATTGCAGTAGTGCAGAAACCCCGGGTTGAACGCAAACATGGACGCCACCGCAAGCGCCTGGGGATTGCCAAGGAAACGGCGCGCGAGCCGGTAAATGGACACAACAAGCAACACAAGGATCAGAATATTGAAGAGCTTAAACGTGTGCAGACTAAATGGACCGACCGAGCCCTCAGCCGCCAGCAGCACCGGCAAGCCCCAGGGATACGCCACCGGGCCCGGTTCCGCCGCCGATTCTCGCACCATGAAACTGCTTTGCTGGATGCACTCGGCAATGCTGTGATCCAGAATCGCCTTTGCCTGAAGAATGTATTCGGCCCAGTCGTCGCCCCAGTTCTGATAGTTATTGAGAAACGAAACCGCAAGCAGGATGGCGATCAATAAAATGAGGGGCAGGGCCAGGCGGGAAAACCAATTCGGCGAGGAAGCCATTCCGGCAGAGTCGGGCGGGACGCCCGCGTTTGGACCCATCTGTGCTGTCTCCGTTCCGTTGCCGGGGGATGCGACTATTTTCGTCGGCGATCCGCGCCGAATTCGTTCTGAATTTCCAACCTTTGTCCGCGATACTTCGCTATCATACAGCTTGTCTCGCTCATGAGCGAGATTGAGTCTATGTCAAAGTACGCATCCTTCGACATTCCGGCCAAGCTCCGTTACATCAGGCGCATTCTTCGGCACCGCTGGCGCCGCCAGCCGCGCGTCTGCCCGTATTGCGGGCCCTCCAGCACGGTGCGGCTGGTGCGGCGAAAAAAGATTATCGTGGAAATTCTGCAATGCCAGACCTGCCAGTTGTGGTTTCGCTGGCCGGCGGACACCCTTCGCGAGCAGGACACGTATTACCAGGAGGATTTTGCCGGAGACTCTCCCCAGGTGGTGCTTCCGGCAAGCGAGGAACTCCGCGCGCTCACCAGCGCGAATTTCGCCGGCTCTCCCCTCGATATCAACGACAAGGTCAAAGTCCTGCACGCATTGCGCCCGCAAAGCCGCGTGCTCGATTTCGGATGCTCCTGGGGTTACGGAATTTATCAGCTCCAGCAACGCGGATTTGACGTGGTTGGCTTTGAAATTTCCCGGCCGCGCGCGGAATATGGCCGCGCAAAGATGGGGCAGAGGATCATCGACACGTTTGAGGAACTCTCCAAGGTTCCCGACGGAAGCTTCGATGTCGTTTTCTCGAACCACGTCGTCGAGCATCTCCCCGACATTGGCCGGACGTTCGCCGAATTGACGCGTCTGCTCAACAAGAATGGCTTCGTTTTTCACGTGCTCCCGAATTTTTTGGGCAGAAATGCGCGAGCAGGGGCCTGGATCAACTGGATTGGTGAAGACCATCCCATCGCCCCGGCCATGCCTTTCTTCGAGTATTCCATTCCACGCGCGGGATTGACGAAACCAGTTTTCGGATCGAATCCTTTCGACGACACAATGGCGCGCCTGCTGACCGCGCAACCCGCCGCGAGCCTCTCGACCGAGGGCGATGAATTGCTCGTGTACGCTCGTAAGGAATCGTCCTGACGAGGCGGTATCTTCCAGGCCCTGCACATTCATCGCGGATCCCAGACGCGCGGCGGGTAATCGTCACTGGGGATAGGCGATCAATTCGTCAGCCGATTCCGCGGGTCCGCCGTCCAGCGTCGCCAGCCGATAATTCCATTTTCCCAGCAAGTCCACGCACGCCTCGTGGACTTCCGGCCCGTGCGTGGCAAGAAAAATAACCGGGCGGGATTCCTGAATGACCTGGTAAGCGCCCCGCAAGCACTCCAGTTCCGCTCCCTCGATATCCATTTTCATGACGTTCGGGACCCGAATTTCCTTTCTCGAAACCAGCCCATCCAGAGTCAGCGTTCGCACGCGCAGACTACCGCCGGCAGCGAGATGCCCGGTACATCGGTCGCCGGAAGGATCGAAGACCGCCTCGCCTTCCGAAGAACTTACCGCGGCGTCGATCACCGTGCAGTTTTGAATCCGATTCATTTTCAAATGATTTCTTAATTCCCGCAGATTTTCCGGGAACGGCTCAAAGGAATAGACGTGCCCGGTCTCCCCGGCCAGCACGCTGGCGAGAAGCGTGTAGAACCCAACGTTTGCCCCAATGTCGTAGACCACGTGCCCGGATTTTATCTCCCGCTCCAGGGCTTTTTGCTTCGTGTATTCGTAGCTGCCCAGCCAGCAGCCGTTGGTCGCCGAGCCCACCTTCCACTTCTTTCCGCGAAGCGTCCCCTGCAGGATGGGAACGATCATGCTCGGCGGAATCAAGCGCAACGGCGCGCGCAATATCCTGCCGATTAGCGATTGGTTGGAGATGCCTGAAAGATTGGCCATGTCTGCGACGATTCACGCGTTTCTGATTACTACCGCGGCCGGGCTGTTCCCGGTCTGCTTCGTTCATTGCGTCAGCGGCGGATCCAATTCCCGCAGTGAGATTGTAGCCGACCCGTCCCGGTAGGTGGCAATCACGTGCGAGTGTTCCCGGTAAGGTTCGAGGTCGGACATGGGAATGCCGCAGCGCGGGCCGATAAACGCGTTCCATTCGGTTTCGCCCAAGTCGAGCAAGCCTAGAAAATAAACGTGGCCCCCGCTCAGCTGGGTCTCGGCCACTCGCTGTCGAAGCCGGTCAGTCGCCCCTCTGCCGTAGTACACGCCCTGGGTGACAAAATCCATAATTCGATCCGGCGGGGCCCATGCGTCACCGTACAGCATGGCGACTCGGTCCCAATCTCCCACAACCAGGTCCTCGGCACCCACCTTTCCGGAAACGTCCCGCGCCTGCCGGAAAAATTCACTCACATCGGCGCGGTGAGCGGAAGCCACCGGCGGAAAATTCAATAACACTCCCAAGAGAATCAAGGCAGGGGCGGCGCGGCAAATGAAAGTGGATTGCCAATTTATTTCCGCGGGGATTTTCAGCGCAATGGCGATCAGGAATGCCAGCAAGGCGAGAGGCTGCAGCCATAGTTTTTCATATTGCGGATCCCAAATGATGGGCGGCACCAGCGTGCACAGCAGGCCCGCGGCGCCCGTCCAAAGCCCCAGGTTCATCGGGGCGGATAGTTCCTTCCGATGATTCCAGACGCGCATCCCGCAAAAAATGAGAAACGCGAAAAACAGCGCACTCGCCAGTAGAAATGCGAGCAAAGAATCGCGAGGGCCGCTGAACGCGCGGCGAAACCCTTCAAATTGCGTCAATACGGGGAAAATGTTCCGGATCACCCCGGCCGGCAAATTCAAAGCCTTGGCGGGACCCACTCCCAGATACGATCGCGCATCCCGCACCAGGAAAAGTTGCCTGGCCATTTCCATCGGGCGCGTGTTCCCCGTCATCCAGTCCGCCCACGCGTGAATTCCCAGCCACGCGACCCCGCACCCGAAAAGAAAAATCCCTTCCAAGAGCAACAACGGGCGCGAAGCCGGCGATTCGCGGTTTTCTTGTTTCCAGAATTGCCAAATCAGAACCAACCCGGCCGGAGCCAGAAAAACCATGGATTCGTAAGACACCATGGAAAGCGCAAAGAGCAAGCCGGAAACGAAGGCCAGCCAGCGCGACCTTGCGTGCAGTCCCAGGAGCAGCACCAGAATTGCCAGCAGGCTCCAGAACAGGCCCACAACCGCTTCATTCGCATTCGTGGCCTGCGAAAAAAATGCTCTCGACAATCCCAGCGCCATCACGGCTCCCAGCGCAATCCGCCACGAGGAAATCGTCCACTGAATCAAGAGGAAAACGATGGCCAGGCTGGCGGCCGCCGCAACGCAGTTCATCAATTCCGTGATTCTGTAAAATTCAAACGGGCCGCCCGCCCGCAGGCCGAACACAGCGGCCAGCCGCGCCCAAGCCAGGACATTCACCGGGTAAATCAGGTGATTATTCTCGTGAAAAAAAATCGTCTGCCGGTGGAAGATCTCGAGGCAGCGATGAGCTCCGTCGGTTGCAAAAATGTCCCCGGACCGCAGCAACGCGTACAAAACCGCGAAACCGGCAAAGATGGCCCCGGCTCCGGACACTTCCCGCGCATGGAAAGAAGGTCGCAAAAATTTATGTCGTCTTGAATGCCCGCCGAACTGCATCGCAAGAAATGTTGTCGATCAGCAATGGCCGCACACAGCGAGTTTCACGGCCTTCACCACTCCGTCCGTATACTCGCGCGGAGACCACGTGGTCATGCGCTGCCGGGCCGCAGCGCCCATCCTCGTCCTTTTTTCCGCGTCCGGCAGAATTTCCCTCAGGGTCGCGGCCAGTTCTTCCACTCCTCCCGCGGGAAATACATACCCATTTTCACACTGCCGGACCAGATCGAATCTCGCGCCCACGCGATCGCTGACTGCAACGGGCAGGCCGCAAATCATGGCCTCGTTCACCACCAGCCCGAACGGCTCGTAGTGCGAGGGCAGCACGAGCAGGTCCGACGCGCAATAGACCGAGGGCAGCTGCGATTGGTTCATGAATCCGAGAAATCGCACGCGGTCCGCGATCCCCAGGTCCGCCGCTTTTTGTTCCAGGCTGCTCCTCAAGATTCCGTCGCCAGCAAAAACCAGGTAGGAATCCGGAACGCGCGCGCGCGCAAACGCTTCGAGCAAATCCGCCGGACCTTTCCACGGCTGCAATTTCGCGCAAAATAGCGCGACGGTGGCACCAGCTGGAATCCGCCACTCCGCGCGGATAGCTTCGCGGTCCACTTTCGCCGCTTCCTGCGCCCACCAATCGTTATCAACTGAGTACGGCGACAGGACGATTCGATTTTCCGGAAATCCCAGCGCGACCAGCTGCTGAAACGAACCCGAGGACATCGTCAGCAGCACTTTTGCCAGTGAAAGGAAACGCCGCATGTAAAATTTCTTCAACCACAAGCGCCATTTCGATTGCGCCGACCAGCTTCGCAGGCTGTGCGCTTCGGTTGTGAACAGAATGGGCAGCCCGCGCCATTTCGCGGCGGCGATAGCGATCCAGGCGCTTGCGTAGAAATAGCCGCTGATGAAGACCGCATCGAATTTCCCGTCGCGAATCAGCGCCCAAAGCCCGGGATTGATCAGGCCGAAAAAGCGCCCGAGTCCGGGTCGCGGAGATCGATTCGGAACAGCCACCCACGAATATCCATCGAGCGGCGACGTATCCCAGGAAACTTTCACGCCAAAATCCGGGTCCACGCCGGGTTCCGCGCCCTGCATGCTGCAGTAGGCGACCGTCAAATCCACTCGCCCGTCCAGCGCCATCCTGCGAAACGCGGACGACGAATACTGGACGACGTGGGAGCCGACGATCAGGAGCCGCGGGCGGCGCGCCGCGGCCGGAGAGGCCGCGCTGCTGGGATCGCCGCCTTCCACGGCAAAGGCTCCTTGACTCATCGCGCTGCTCTCCGCAATTCCCTTCAGGGCTTTTTCCCCCGTGCGTTGATTCCGTTGAATCCGTTCCCGATGTAGACATCCACGAGCCCGGCTTCGGAAAACCACTGTCGGATCGTTTCCTTCGTCTGCGGATTGTCGCATGCGGGCGAATACCAGCCCAGGGCGCTGTTGATCTTCACCCGGATCAGTTCCTTGTCCGTGAAGATCAGCTTGGGCGCGTGCGATATCGGCCCAATCGGAATGAGATTGCCGATGGGTTTTCCGATCAGCGGAATTTTGTAGAGCGCTTTCTTGAAATAAAACGCCGGGGGAACGGCCAGCGAGAGAAACTTGTGGACGCCCTTGGGCCCCATCCACGTCAACATCGGCCGGACCCAGTATTTCAGAGGCGGAATCAGCCCCTTGTGCTTTTCATAGCAGTCGACCACGATCTCGCCGCCCGGCTTCAGAAACGGCACCAGGCTCATGAACGCGGAACGCACGTCGGGGCAATACTGCAGCACGCCCATGCAAAAAATCCTGTCGAACGATTCCTTCTTGAGCGGGATTTCATAGATGCTGGCCTGGAAAATATGGACGCGCTCGGATGCGCCGTTGTTGCGGTAGCTGGCTTCCACCGAGCTGCTCAAGTCGAAGGAATAAAGCTCCGCGCCGGTCTCCAGCGCAACTTGCGTGAACCGCCCCATGCCGCAGCCTGCTTCCAGGACCACTTGCCCTTCCAGTTTTTCCGGCCACTTTGTGGTGGCGAAAAAACGTTCATGGCTCAGGTTGTTTCCCGCGGCGCTGTCCAGTTGCAACTTGTCGAACAGATTCCATTGGTATCCCCAGCTGTAAGCGTAATCCTCGCCCTCCACAAACCGGGGCATGGAGCGCACGATGGGAAAAACGCGCGCGCACGAGGAGCAGATCAGCTGGCCTTCGGCGACGTTTCCATTGTTCTTTGCCGATGCGGAGGGTTGCACCTGCAGCAGTCCGCCGCACCCCACGCACCGGAATCTTTCGAGAGCTTTCAGATTCATTGCTTCGGGCAACTCCTCGCGTCAATTTCGGATTTCATCATTGTTTGCAATAACCAGCGCGGCCATTTCATGCCGCCGATACGCAACGGGCCCCTTGGCCGATTTCCGCGGCGAACCTGGCGGTGATCGCGGCCCATGAAAAATATTTTTCGTGCGCCTGGCGGCTGCGCTCGGACAGCGTTTTCCGCAGCGACGCGTCGGATAGAACATTTTCCAGCGCCGCGGCCAGCGCCTGACGATCTCCCATGGGAGCGGCCATTATTCCCGCCTCGGTGACCGGCCAATCCGTGTCCGGCCCGGCGTAGCACACGACGGGCAAACCGCCGGCGATTCCCGCGATGGCGCTGCCGCGGCGGCTGGAAATGTGCCCGCGGACAAATAGCAGCGCATCGGCCCGCGCCAGCGCGCGCGGGACTTCTTCCGGAGAAATAAGGCCGAGCGCGTCGATTTCCACGTCCACTCCAGCCAGCGCGGAACGCAGCGCGGGTTCGGCTTCTCCCGAACCACGGCCAAATATAATCAAGCGTAGCGCTCGCCCCGACGCCACGGCCTGCTTCACCACGAACGCGATGTCGGCAACTTCCGGCAGCATCTGGCTTCCGCCGGTGATGCCGTAGATCGCGACCGTCATTTTTTCGTGTTGCGCGAGGCGGGCAGGCGCCGGCAATTCCGGACAATTCGCTCCCACCGGGATGAAGACCGCCTTCTCGCGGCGCATCGGAAGCCAGGAAATATTCTTGACGGGGATCGTGAAGATGGCCAGATCCGACCGCTCATACAATTGCCGCAAGACGCGCAGCTGGCACATTTCGCGAATCCCCGCGACGATTCCCGAACCCGTCTGCGGAGCAAAATCATGCAGGACCACTCCGGGCCGCGCGCTGCATTGCCGCAACACTTCCAGTACGCGCGGCGCCCGCAGCGGAAAGCCGCGATGCGACCAGCCAAGCGTGGTGTACTGCAACAGCACCCAGCGATCGCGCCACGCCGAGGCCGCTTCGCGCAACTCGGCAAACGCTCCGTTCCATCCCTTCTCGGCCCAGCGCACCGGCACGGCCTCAAACGCAAGCCCGCGCGCGGCGCCGTATTCGCGCAGCTTGTCGCAATAATCCGCGACGCCGTCGGTGGGGTGATCCCGCCGTCCCACCAGCAGGATGACCGGCTCCGCGCTCATTTTTCCACCAGATAGGAACCGATCACCAGCGCGTCCATTCCAGAGCTGAAAAACGTGCGCACCGCGTCAGTCGGCGTGTTCACGATGGGTTCGCCGCGCAGGTTGAACGACGTGTTCATGACCACGGGCACGCCGGTCCGCTTGCCGAATTCGTTGATCAGGTTCCAGTACAACGGCTCGATTTCTTTTTCCACCGTTTGCGGCCGCGCGCTGCCGTCCACGTGCGTCACCGAGGGAATCACCGCGCGCTTTTCCTGCCGCACCGGGCTGGTGAGGATCATGTACGGCGAATCGAACGCGGATTCCAAGTACTCGGGCGCGGCTTCCTTCAGCATGGAGGGAGCAAACGGGCGCCACCATTCGCGGAATTTCACCGCGTTGTTCACCTTCGCGTTCATTTCCGGATCGCGCGGGTCCGCCAGGATCGAGCGGTGGCCCAGCGCGCGCGGGCCGAATTCCATGCGCCCCTGAAACCACCCGATAATTTTTCCGTTGGCCAGAAATTCCGCGGTGGTCACAGCCACGTTGTCCAGTTTGCAGGCGCGCAATTTGTAGGTTCGCAATGCCTTCTCGATTTCCTCATTGGAATATTCCGGGCCCAGGTAAGCATTCCGCATCGGCTTCATCGGCAGGCGCCCGCCGTTGTCCAGGTAGGGGGCCAGAGCCGCGCCCAACGCCACGCCGTCGTCCGCCGCGGCCGGCTGCACAAAAATTTTATCGACCATACCGGATGCCTGGATTTTGCCGTTCGCCTTGGAATTGAGCGCCACGCCGCCGGCCATGCACACGTTCCGGGAGTTGGTCTTCTGCAGCGCCATTTTCACCAGCGCCATCATGGCCGCTTCGCATGCGTCCTGCACGGCAAACGCCACGTCTTTGAAACTGTCGTCGATTTCGCTTTCCGGCGTGCGTTCCGGGCCAAGCCGTTTGGCGATCGCCGATACGCCGTTCTTGCGCTCGAACAGCAGCGGCGCATTCACCACATACGATTCGTGATTGGCGGAGATAAATTCACCGAGATTAATTCCCGGTTTGCCGTACGGCGCCAGGCCCATGACCTTCCATTCATCGCTATTCGGGACGAAGCCGAGATACTGAGTGAATTGCGCGTAAAACAGGCCCAGCGAATTCGGCCAGGGGATGGTGAGCACATGGTCGAGGCGGCCGTCGCGGCCGTGCCAGATGGAACTCGCTTCCCAGGCGCCGCGCCCGTCCATGACCACCACCGCGGCATCGTCAAACCCGGAATAGGAGTACGCACTGATCGCATGAGCCAGGTGATGGTCCACGAATCGCGTCTTGGCGCGCGTCGGTCCATAAATGTCCGTGAAGCGGCGGAAGCCGCCATTCTGATGCGCCATGCTGGCAAACAGTCGCGCGGAATTCAAAACATTGAGGTAGGTGGCCGGGTATTGACCCCGCAAAATACACTTCATATCCGTGGCAAAAGTTTTTCCGGGCATCGGCCAGCCCGAGCAGATGAAATCGAGCTCGTCGGGGCGCACGCCCGCAAACTCCAGGCACGCGGCGATGGCGTGTTTCGGAAAGCGTGCGTCCTGTTTCATGCGGCTGATGCGCTCCTCGGCCACGGCAAACAGAAGCTCGCCGTCACGGGCGATGCAGGCCGAAGAATCGTGCATCTGCGAATAGTTAAACCCCAGAGTGATCACTAGGCGGATGTCCTTGGTTGGGCCATTAGTCGCTCAGATCGAATCCCGCATGCGCCAGCCGTTCCAACGCGGCGTCCAGTTTCGCTTCGGGCAGGCACAGCGTGTCGCTGAACTGGCCGTGCTTCGCGGCGCTCCACGATTGAAGCTGTCCATAGGACAGATCGAACAGCCGGTATTTCCGCGCTGCAAGAAATTCGGCGACTTGCGCGGAGGAAATGCCGGCCTGCGCCAGAAGAATCCCGTTGATCTCGATCATCATCACCGGGTGAAACTGTTCGATGGAATTTTTCGCGCCCTCGAGCACCGCGAGCTCCGATCCCTCGGCATCCAGCTTCATCGCGTCCCACCGGGAGACGCGCGCCTCACGGCACCAATCGTCGAGCGAGACGGCGCGAACCTCTACATGCTCGCCCGCATCAAAATCCCGCACCTGACTGAGGGTTCCCCAGCCGGATTCCTCGGCGACCGGAGAGCGCGCGAACGTCAGCGTGCCGCTGTGGTCCCAGACGGCGGCGTGCGTCGCCTGCGCCCACGGAAATTGCCCCAGGTTGCGCGCGAGCCGCTCGAACACCGCGGGATCCGCCTCGAACGTAAACACGCGCCCGCTCGCTCCCACCCGGTGCGCGGCAGCCACGGCGTGATAGCCGATGTGGCCGCCCACGTCGAAATAAACGTCGCCCGGCTGGAGCAGGGCGTCGAAACACGCGCGCACATGCGGCTCGTACGTACCGGCCCACATCTGCCTCTGAATCCGGTCGGTCAAATCCGCTTCAAACTGCACGCCGGGCCAGGGAGTCACGACGGCGCGGTCTCCGCCCATCCAGCCCGCGATGCGTCCGAGCGCGTCCACCAGACGGCCTTGCCCCGGCAAGGGACGACGGCCCATGCGAATGGTGCCCAGGCCGTGCGCCGCTGTTCCCATGAACGATCGATTCATATTTTATCCGGTTTTATCCGGGACGCCGTTCGACCACTTGCACCGTACGCGTCGGTTCCCCCGTCCATCCGCGAAGACGCGACAGCCCCTTATCTGTATACCACCGCCGCAGGCGGTAGAAAACACGCGGCGGCAGCAGAAGTGTCTGCAACAGCACGAACATGCGGAACAACTGGTACCGCCAGGTGGCCTGCCGGTACGCCACCTGGAACGCCGCGCGCTCCACCGAAAACGCCTCCAACGGGCTTCCGCCGTCAAGACTCAGCCGGATACGGCCCGCCTCGATTCGTGTGCCGCGAAATAGCGCGCCGATAATTTCCTCGCTCGCGCCGAACCCGCGCAGCTTTGCCGACAGTTCGCGGATCAGGGCTTCCAGCACATTCATCTTCCGGCGGGCTTTCTCCGGATCGTACTGCCCGAACTGAAATAAATTTCCCGCGTGCAATCCGTAATAACACAGCGGCTCGTTCAAAATGATCGCGGGGCAAATGGCCGGCGCGAGCGTGAAGATGTACTCGTCCGCTTCGATCGTCAGTTCCTCCGGCACCGGCAGGATCCGGTCCAGGACGGATTTCCGGACGGTCATGCGGCTGGTTCCGAAAAACGCAGCCACGTGCGGAAAAAGTTCCGCATCCTGGCGCGAGGTGAGATCCAGGCGATACTCTCGTCCGGGAAGAACCAGGCCGTCGGGACGGCCGTGGGAATGCTCTTCATAAAAGCCGTGCCCGACAATGCCAACGCCGGGATTAGCGTCCAGAGTTTCAACAACGCGGCGAAGTTTTTCCGGCGCCCAGCGGTCGTCCCCATCCAGCGTTGCGATGATCTCTCCGCGGGCGTGCGCGAAGCCGAAGTTGAACGCCGACGCCTGCCCGCCATTGGGTTTCGGCAGGTAACGCACGCGCGGCTCGAGGCTGCGAATCAGTTCCGGCGTGCGGTCGGTCGAGCCGTCGTCCACCACCAGGATTTCCACGTCGTCCAGCGGCATGTCCTGCGCCAGAACGCTCGCGATCGCGCGCTCGATGAAGCGCTCGTGATTGTAGGTATCGATCAGGACAGTGACTTTCATTGCTCCGCCTGCAGCGGCCATTTCTCGCGCGGCACGGCCACGTAGTTCTTCACTTCGGGATACTCCACGCGAATTTCGTGCGGGATCAGCGAGCCGTCGGCGGCAGTTTCAAACCACAGGTATCCGGCGCCGGCGAGCAGCGAAATAATTTCCCGCGCCGGGTAGCCCCACACCTGCGTCGTCTGGTCCAGCACCTCGCAGATCAGGATAGGCCGGAATTTTTCAAACAAGGCTTCCGCGCCGTACAGTGCTTCCAACTCGCCGCCTTCAACGTCCAGCTTCATCACGTCCACGCGCTCAATTTTAGTATCGGAAATATATTGATCCAGGCTGACAGCCCGGACGTTGATTTTCGCGATCAAGTCGTCGCTTGCCGGGGGCTTCAGTCCGTTACGCGTCGGATCGCCCGAAACCACCTGGAAAAATGTAAGTTCCGAGGCCGCCGAGCTGACCGCGAACGGCTCGACCCGCGCGTTGCGAATTCCGTTCCACCGCAGGTGCAGCGCGAGCCGGCGGCGGTCCCTCGGCGACGGCTCAAAGGCGATCACCCGGCCGCGATTGGTGACGCGTTTTCCCGCGACCACGGAGTACACGCCGTGAAACGCACCGACGTCCAGAAACGTGTCCCCCGGGCGCAGGGCCTTCCACAGAAAGCGGAGATCTCCCTGGTCCTGCCCCCAGTAATCGAAAAACGCCCGGTCGCGGTCGTAAAAACCCACAAAATAAGACCACCAGAAGCGCACCGATTCGCCACGGGCAATTTCCAGATCCACGGGAACTGGAACATAAGGGAGTTTCGCGAGCGTCCGGCGAAACAGGAATTCAGCGGTCGTGAGCTTTTCATTCCACGGCTTGTGCCAGAATCGCTGAATGGAATGGGACGTCATACTTTCCGGCTCATGGACTCCACTTCAATTTCCGCGGGAATGTTGAACACGCCGGCCCAGCGGTCCTGCGGGTGGGAAAGCGGAGGCGTATCGACCACAAGCGTGGGCAGCGCATACCATTGTTCCAGCAGGCGCCCGCCGGTCAGGTTGTTGCCGCGATCGAAAATCGAGCAGGTCAGTGAATAGGCGCCAGGCCGCAACGGGAGAAAGGGTACGCGCAGGACGATTTCCTGATCGCCGTCGGGAATATCGAGATTGTCGAAGCCCCACCCGGCAAGAACTGAGCCCGAGTCGCTCAAGATGGCGATGCCGAAGTGGCCTTGCGACACGGGCGCCTCGAGCCGCAACTGAAAATGAAACACCACCTCGCGCAGGCCGTCGCGCACGACGTTGTCCTCGCCGCCGATGGACCATTTCCGAAAACAGGTGGTCCGGCCGTCCGTCGTATTTCCGGGCAGCAGGCTGGCCGTTTCGTACGAGGCCACCACGGCG
Organism: Terriglobia bacterium; assembly: GCA_020073375.1. Classification (GTDB taxonomy): domain Bacteria; phylum Acidobacteriota; class Terriglobia; order Acidiferrales; family UBA7541; genus Palsa-360. The sequence goes on from JAIQFG010000019.1 coordinate 34,144, forward strand.
CCCGTGGGCCCCTGCTCGCGCACCCGGCCGCCGTCAATCCACAGCACGCGGCCGCACAACCGGCGAATCTGATTCATCTGATGGCTGACGAACACGATGGTCCGGCCGCTATTCGAGACTTCCTGCATTTTTCCCAGGCATTTCTTCTGGAATTCGATGTCGCCCACGGCCAGGACTTCGTCCACGAACAAAATTTCCGGTTCCAGGTGCGCGGCCACGGCAAATGCAAGCCGCATCTGCATTCCGGTGCTGAAATGTTTCAGCGGAGTGTCCAGGAATTTTTCAATTTCGGCGAACGCGACGATTTCATCGAATTTGCGGTCAATTTCGCGCTTGGACATGCCCAAGATCGTGCCGCTCAGGTACATGTTTTCGCGCCCGGTCAATTCGGGATGAAATCCCGTGCCCACTTCGAGCAGGCTGCCGACGCGGCCGTGAAGTTCGGCGAAGCCCGAGGTGGGATGCGTGATCCGGGAAAGAATTTTCAGCAGGGTGGTCTTGCCCGCGCCGTTGCGCCCGATCAGGCCGACGACTTCGCCGGGCTGCACGTCAAAGGTGACGTCGCGCAGCGCCCACAAGATATCGGACGAGCCTTGGGGAGAACGCCGGAAAGGCGAGGTGACAAGCCGCATAAGGACGTCGCGCAACGCAAAGTACCGTTCGCGCTCCCCAACGCGGTAGCTTTTGCAAAGCGATTCGACATGGATGGCAGGGCGGCTCATGGGATCAGACCACGTCCGCGATCTTGCCCTCGACCGCGTGATAGTAAATGAGTCCTCCGAGAACCAACAGGCCCACGGCCGCGGACGATGCCGCGAGCAGCGCCCCGGGAGGATCCCCGTGGCCGGTCAGCGCCCAGCGAAATCCTTCAATCACTCCGGCCATGGGATTCAGGCCGTAGAACCAACGCCACCTTTCCGGCACCAGCGAACTGGGATAAGCCACCGGAGAGGCGAACATCCAGAACTGCACCAGGAACGGCAGAACATATCGAACGTCGCGGTATAGCGCGTTCAGCGCGGAAAGCCACAGGCCCACGCCCAGCGCCGTAAGAATCGCAAGCAGCGTGAACGCAGGCAGCCAGACGACCGCCCGCGTGGGAACGATATGGTAATAAACCATCATGGCCGCAAACACCACGAAGGAAATCGCAAAATCCAGAAGCCCGGACAACACGGAAGAAATCGGCAGGACCACGCGCGGAAAATAAACTTTTGTGATCACGCGCTGCTGTTCGACCACCACGTTGGTGGCCGCCTGCATGGCCGCGGCGAAGTACATCCAGGGAAGCAGGGCGCAATAATAAAAAATCGGGTACGGAAGGCCGCCCGAGGGAATTTTCGCCAGCCTGCCGAAAAACAGGCTGAAAACCAGCATGGTCAGCACGGGCTGCAGGATGGCCCAGGCGGCTCCGATGATCGTCTGCTTGTAGCGGACCTTGATGTCGCGCCAGACAAAGAAATAGAGCAGCTCGCGGTAGGCCCACAATTCGGCCAGGTCCAGCGCCAGCCAGCCGCGGCGCGCGTCGATGCGCACGACCGGCAGGTCGCGCTCTTGCAAGACTGCGGCGCTTGGGGTTTGCGATGCAGCCATGGAAATGCTCAATCCTCCTGTGTGCCCTTGGTTTTTTGCTGCTCGATGTCTTCCCGCTCGATGTGCTGCATCATGTCTTCGCGGTGCGTGAAGTACGTCTCGAGGCTGTGCGTCACGCGCAGGGGAACTTCCACGAATTGATTGTGAATCATCGTGCGCCAGGAAATCTCCCCGCGCGCCGGAACCATGTGCGTGCCCCACTGGAAAATAAAGCCGATGTTCCAGATCGCGAGCAGTGCCAGGACCGGAATGGCAACCGCCTGCGCCCGCGCCGGCTTGCCCAGCCAATCCGAAACCGCGCTGAGCAGCGCGGCCAGGCCCAAAACAAATATGGGCGTCAGCGAAACAAAAAAGCGGTTTCCGAACCCGGACAGCCCGTCCCAATCCGAATAGCTGGCGATGAAGTAATAAAAAGCCAGAAACGTAAGCAGTGAACTCACCCCCAGCAATGCGTCGCGCTTGATGAGGAAGAAAAGCCCCGCGGTGGCCAGGATCAGAACCGGCGTCCAGGTGAACATCCCGTGATCGGACGAAAACAGGACCTTGAGCAGCACAGGGGAAGCCCAATTCCAGGTCGTCAGCGGCGGGTAGCCGGTTTCAAACGGGTTTCCATAGATGATCTGGCGCGAAACAAAGGTGGGCAGAAGAGACACGGCAAACACGGCAAAAAACACGCCGCAATCCAGGGCGAGTTTCCGGACCAGGTCGGGGAACAAGACGGAACTTGGCCGCGTCGAGCGCAACGATTGCAGCACCTGCATCCCGGGGAAAATCAGCACGATGGCATTCGGATAGTAGACATTTCCCATTAGCCCTGCGAGCAGACCCAGAATCGCCCACTGCCCGGTCGTCCGCCGATCCCGGGTTCGCTCCCAATACCAGAGAAACAGCGAAACGCTGAACGCCGAAAATGAATGCGACCACGACGGATTGAAATACATGTAAATCGGCACGGAACTGGCAAACCAGATTCCCAGCGTCGCCAGCAGCGCCCACCGCTCATGGAAATATTTTCGGGCCATCCGAAAGGCCAGAAAGAGCGACAAGAATCCGTAGCCTGCGGTGGTCACGGCCATGGCCAACAGATAGGGATGCGAATATCCGTTGGCGGCCACGTGCACGCCAAACTGGCGGGCCAGCAGAACCAGGCCGTGGACAGCAATCATGACCGGGGCCCACAGGATTGCCGGCCCCACGGAAAAATGATTCGCGACGTATCCCGTCTTCGTATACAGGCTGGGGAGCAGATGCCCCTGCGCATCCACGCGGGACATCAGGAACGATTCGTTGGCCGCAAGATAATCATTTTCAAATCGCAAATCGTGATCGATGAGCGCAGAGCGAAGATAGGCGTAGTAGCCCACGCCGTCGCCGCGTACCCAGGGATTTACCAGGGGAAGCGTGAAAATAAACAGGAAGAAGAGCAGTTTCCCGTTCGCCAGGATGGCCCGGGAACGCGGCGCCGCGGCGCTCAATGAACGAGCCTCCATCGCGATTGGGTCGCCGCCAAGCGCACCGCCGGTCCGCAATCCGCTCATGCTTGCACTCGCTTGCAGGTTCCGCCCGGTGGGCTCGGCCGATCCGGCCAGGGGGTCGAATCCTGAAAAATCAGGCTGGCGGTCCAATTGAGATGGTAGCAAAGGAAACGGACAACGGCGGCGCCCTTCCTGTCGTAGAATGCCAAACCCATTGGCGCCATGCCTATCTTGCGGCCTCTTGCGGGGCGATTTCCGCCCGCGGCGCATCCTGCAGGCTGCCAGCCGGTTCGCTTACCGGCTTCCTCAAAATCGCGATCAGAGAAAGCGGGGGCAGCGGCAAAAACCGGTCGATCAACCGGAATACCGGGGTCAGGATATTCAGCGCCTTAATCTGCCACAGGCCAAACGTGGTTCGCTGCAATACGCGCGCGTTGAGCCACCACGCCGGAGTGCCGGCGCGGTTAAACGGCAGCACGTCCTCCACATGAAAGCCGGCCTTTGCCGCGACTTCGGCCAATTGCTCCTTGGTGTAGCGGCGGTAGTGTCCCAACACCTTGTCCAGAGTGCCGTACAGCTTGGGGCCGCAGGGCACCAGCACGACCGCGCGGCCGTTCTCTTCCAGCGAATCCCAGATGTTGCGCAGCGCGCCAAGATCGTTCGAGAGGTGCTCGACCACGTTCAGGCACACGACGGTGTCGAACTTTTCCTCCAGCGGAAATGAATCCTGCTTTTCGCCGTCGGTATAACCGACGCGCAGATAAGGATGATCGGGAATCAGGTTTTGCAGGTAGGTGATGTAGTGCGGATTGATGTCGCTGGCGTAATAAAGTTTGCGCGGGATCAGCTGCATGGTTAAGTTTCCCGTGCCCGCCCCGATTTCCAGGACGCGCTCGCCAATGTACGGCCGTATGAAGTCCGCCATCCACGCGGTGAAACGCGGGGCGCGATTCAGCCTTCCCAGGATCTGGCTTCCGTATTCGTCCTCGCCGAAGACCCGATCGGATAGCGCGAAACGGACGATGGCGTAGATGGCGCGGAAGCCGTCCTTCACGCCGATTTTTTTTCCTTCGCGATAGGTGCGCCCGGAATAGCGGATGGGAACCTCAAAAATGCGCGCGTGCCGCTTGGCTAGCTTGATGGTCAGTTCCGGCTCAATCTCAAAGCTCTTGCCCACCAGCGGTATGCTCTTCAGCAAATCCGTGCGGACCATTTTGTAGCAGGTCTCCATGTCGGTCAGGTTCAGGTCGGTGACCAGGTTGCACATCAAGGTCAGCAGCTTATTGCCGATCTCATGCCGGAAAAAGAGAACACGGCGGTACTCGCTAGCGAGAAATCGGGAGCCGAACACTGCGTCGGCGGGTTCTTGCAGGAAAACCCTGGCCATCTTGATAAGGTCTTGCGGGTGATATTCGAGGTCCGCGTCATGAATGGCGGTCAACTCGGTATCGGCATGCGTGAGCCCGGTATGGATTGCGGCGGCCTTGCCCTTGTTCTGGTCATGGCGGATGAACAGCCACTCCGTTTTTTGCGAGGAAATATTCCCGAGGGCAATCCTGTATCGTTCCAGCTCCGCGGCGGTTTCGTCAGTCGAGCCGTCATCCACGATGATGACTTTTATGCGGTCGAAGACGGGAGATTCATCGAGCTGGCGCAGGCGTTCCAGGCTCGAGACGACAAGGTGTTGCTCATTGTATGCGGGAACGACAACCGACAGTGATGTGGTCGACTTCAAGGACGGTTCACCCACCATCATGTTCTGGACCGAACGTGTTCGGCCTGCGCCCCGCCGTCGCTTTTCACCGGAGCCATGTCGAACGCGAGCGGCGCGGCCCCGGCTCGCTTCTCGCTTTGATAGGACACCACGCGGTCGATGATCTGCGCCAGCGGCGTGCGGGGGCGGAAGCCGGTAAGCCGTTCGAGCTTGGCCACGGACGGCACGCGCCGGAACATGTCTTCAAAGCCCGGTTCGTAGGCCTGGTCATAAGGAATGTATTCGATGGGTGAGGAACTGCCGGTCCGCTCCTTCACCATGCGCGCAAGGCCTTCAATGGTGACCTCCTCGTCGTTCCCGATATTCACGACTTCCCCGATAGCCTTGTCCGTGCCGATCAATCGTAACAGCCCTTCGACCGCATCGCGCACATCGCAAAAGCAGCGCGACTGCTGGCCGTTCCCATATACGGTGAGCGGTGCTCCCTCCAGCGCCTGGCCCACAAAATTTGGCAGAACCATGCCGTAGCGTCCCGTCTGCCGCGGCCCAACTGTGTTGAAGAACCGCGCCACCACCACGGGCAGGCCTTTTTCCTTCCAGTAGGAGAGCGCCAGAAATTCGTCCAGGGCTTTCGACGCCGCGTAGCTCCAGCGCCCCTTGGTCGTGGGGCCCAGCACCAGGTCGGCGTCTTCGTGAAACGGAACGTTTGTATTTTTTCCGTACACCTCGGAAGTGGACGCGGTGAAGACCAGCTTGCGTTTCCGGGCGGCCGCCTCCAGCACGGACTGGGTGCCGTTGACATTGGTTTCGATGGTGCGGACCGGGCTTTCCACGATCAGCTTCACGCCCACGGCGGCGGCCAGGTGCAGAATGACGTCGGACTCGTCCACCAATTCGGCCAGCAGGTGCCGGTTTTCCAGGGGCTCGAGAAAATAGTGCATCCGGTCGTACTTCTTCAGGTGCCGGATATTTTCCATGCTGCCGGTGGAAAGATTGTCCATCAGCAGGACCGTATCGCCGCGCTCGAGCAGGCGTTCGGCCAGATGCGAGCCGATGAAACCCGCGCCGCCCGTGATTAGATAAACCAAAGAAAGTCCTCCCGGCTGCTTAGTCCTGGCCCAATTGAGATTCCGCTTCGGCGCGGCGCGCTTTGCGCGATTTGCGTGTCTCGTCTTCCCGACCGTAACCGCCGTACGAATACGGATAGTAGCGGTACGAATAGTAATAATCGGGAGAGCTGGCGTCGACCGCGTTGAGCACCACGCCCAGCATGTGGCACTTCACGCCGGCCAGCAGGTCGCGCGTGCGCACAAACGCTTCCTTCGGCGTCTCGCCGCTGCGCACCACCATCAGCACGCCGTCCACCAGCACGGAAAGAATGACCGCGTCGGTCGCCGCCATGATCGGGGGCGAATCGATGACAATAAACTTGTAGCGCAACCGCAGTTCGCCGATCAGTTCGGTGAGCCGGCGCGAGGAGAGCAGGTCGGCGGGGTTGGGCGGGATCGGCCCGGTCGGAATGGCCGCAAGATTGGTGATGGCCGGATGCGGCACGGTAATCAAATCCAGAGAGGAAACGCCAGCAAGATAGGAACTGAGCCCAGCGTGCTTGCCGTCGACCAGGCTCAAGGCGCGATTGATGCCGGGTTTGCGCAAGTCGGCGTCCACCAGCAGCGTCTTGTCGCCCAGTTGCGCCAGCGTGACGGCCAGGTTGACGGCTGCGGTGGTCTTGCCTTCGCGCGGGAGCGCGCTGGTCATCAGGATCACTTGCGGCGGATGATCGGCTTGCGACAGAAGCAAGGAAGTGCGCAGGGCGCGAAACGCTTCCGACATCTGCGACTGCGGCATGTTGTGCGAAATCAATTCGGCGCGGCCCTCTTTCGAGGCGATCACCGGCGTCTTCAGCAATTTTGAGAAACGCCCGCTGCGCTTCCCGCTGGAACTGGAAAGTGCGGGCACCACGGCGAGCGAAGGCAGGCGGGCCAGCGTCTCGATGTCATCGGGAGTCTTCACGGTATTGTCCAGATACTCGCGCAGAAGCGCCAGGCCGATGCCTCCGATGAGCCCCACCAGAACGCTCAGCATGACGTTGCGCGTCTTGTTGGGACGCGACGGCCCGGTGGGAATCAGCGCCGGATCGACAATGCGAATGTTCGAGGAACGCAGCCCGGCGGAAATTCCGGCTTCCTTCAGTTTCTGGAGCATGCCGTCATAGAGCTGCTTGTTGGCCTCGGCTTCGCGGTTCAGGATGTTGTATTGGACCAGCTTTTCCGCGGTGGCGTTGGTCTGCGTCTTCTGCTGGTCGAGGGCCTGCTGCAGCAGCAATTCCCGCTGGCGCGCGCCGCGGTAGTCGGCCTCCACCTGATTGGCGATGTTCACTTTTTCGCGGGTGACGAGCTCGTCGAGATCCTTGATCTGCGCCTGAATGCGCACGACCTTGGGATATTTCGGCCCGTACTGGTTCACCGCGTCTGCGTATGCCGAGGTCAGCGTGGTCTGCTGTTTGAGAATGTCCTGAATCACCAGGCTCTCGCGGACCGCGGCAATGGCGTCATAGTTTCCGGATTGCGCCAGTTGGTAGACGGCTTCCTTGTTGATGCGGTCGGCCTGCGCGTCGGTCAGCTGCTTGTTCAGGTCCGCCAGTTTCTGCGAGCTGATGTCATTCTTCTCGTCGATGGTCCAGATCTGATTCTCGCGCTCATAGGCCAGGCGAGCATCTTCGGCGTTCTCCACTTTGACCTTCATCTCGTTCAGCTGTCCGGTCAGCCAGTTGGAAGCTTGCGTGGCCGCTTCGAACTTGCTGCGGAAATTCTGTTCGATGAAGTTGTTGATGTGAGAATTCACGATTCGCGCGGCCAGCGCCGGATCGGTGGATTCGTAGGTCACATCGAGCAGGCGGGTGTTGGTCACGCGCTTGATGCTCAAGCCGGCCAGAAACGATCCCAGGGCGGCGGGCCGCACCAGGCTATTGTCCGCGGCACCCTTGGCCGGTTTCCCCGGCTGGCCGCCATACTGAGGCAGCCGGTCCAGGCCCATGGACTTCACCGTGAGCATCGCCAGGGTCTCGCTCTGCAGGATTTTCGATTGCGTGACGATGTAATTCTCCAGGTCGAAATAGCCGTCGTCCTGCGCCGAATCGGCGAAACGGAACGCGTTGTCGTTTTCCCGGTCGATTTCAATGCGGGCCGTCGCTTCGTAAACGGGCCGCATCCGGAACGTGGCGATGGTGACGATGGAAACCACGGCCAGCAGGAAAAATACGATCAGCCACTGGTGTTTGCGAAGCACCAGCAGGTAGTCGAGCAGGTGCGGCTCCCGCGGCATCAGGTCCAGCGCCAGAAACGGCGTGCGGCTCTGCAGGGCGTCGCCAGGATTCAAGCCCGGGCGCTCGCGGGGAGCTAAATTGTTTGTTTCGTCCATAGGGTCGTTATCCGCTCCAATAAGTCAAATCGAAGGAACCGGTCTTTCAACAGTTCAGAACCTTCCGGCGGCGACGATGGCAATGCCCGTGGTCAGGGACACGGCGATATCGCCGGTGCGATGCAGCGCGCGTTTGCCCGCGCTGTCCGGCACATACAGGATGTCGCTGGCCTGCAGCGTGACGTCTTCCGACTTCAGTTTCATCACTTTGTTCAAATCAACCGGAACTTCGTCGCGTTTTCCGGTTTCCGGATTCTTGCGCAGAATCACGGCGCTCTTCACCTTTGCCGTATTGTTCGGACCGCCAGCCAGGGAAAGTATTTTCAGCGTGGTCATGCGGTCGCGGTCGTTTTGCATCACGAATCCGCCGGGGCGAACCACCGCCCCGACCACGTAAATGATCCCGGCGCGCGGCACGGAAACCACGTCGCCGCCGAGCAGTGGGATATTGAACCGCGCATCGCCGGCCTCCAGCAGGTCGGCCAGATTAATCGTGAACGACTGAGGCTCGGACGCAATCGGCGGAGCGTTTGGATCGCCTGCAGGAAGGGATTTTTCCGCCGGGCGCGTCACGATCACTGTGTTTCCGGCATCTTCCGCGACACCGCCGGCCTGGGAAAGCGCCTGCAGCAGCGTGGTCTGGCGCACCGCCTGAATCACCATGGGGGTCCTCACCGAACCAATGATGGTGATGGGCTGGCTGTTTCGCTCTTTCAGCGAAACAGTGACTTGCGGGGACGAAACCAGTCCATTGGTCTGCAGCAGTTCGGCCAGTTTGTCCTGCAACTGAAACGTGGTGAGGCCTTCCGCGCGAACCTTCGCCGGCATCAGCGGAAGCGAAACATACCCGGACTCGTTGACGCGGACTTCGCGGGAAAGCTCCGGCACGTCAAATACATCCACGGCCAGAAGATCGCCGCTGCCGATCACGTAATCGCCCTGCCGGACCGTGCTGGCCTGCGCCAGCTGCGCGATGCGGTCATTGGTCTCCGAGACCGCTAGGCTGGTTTGCTTTGCAGTCGTTTTTTCTTGCTGTGAAAACGCCGTCGGCGCCAGGAGTAGAAGGAAGATCAAGGAGCAGATAAACACCTGCACTGCCGGGCGGGACGTGCCCTGCTGTTGTTGAATCATAGAAAAATATTTTCCCCCACGCGCTTGCCATTATACAGAGAGTTCCTTGCAGTCAAGCGGATTTATTAGTGAAAATTTAGAATGTTCCCCATAGGTACTCGGCACCAAAATGGTGCACCCGGGTCCTGATTCATGCAGACGCTTCCTGCGGCATTTCCTTCGTTTGGCTGGCTTTCCCTTGCTTGCCGCAGAAACAGAATTTCAACTCCCTGTTTCCCATCGGCATACCGGGCGCAATTGTTCAGCGACCTCGCTCGGATAATGGAAGCACGGAGGTGGCCAAAGCCGCCTGGAGAAGAAATAGAAGGGCGTTCGAGGGAATATGGAAATTAAAATCCACAAAAGCATGAACCAAAAGGCCCAGACATGCGATCAGAGCGCCAGCGTGATAGGCCAGATTTCTCCCATCCGTATCCGCTGTCAGGATTTTCCACCCGTTCCAAAACAGCGCAACCAGGAACAGTCCGAAACAAATCCCGCCAATGGCGCCTGTCTCGGCAAGCGCCTCGGCGTAATCGTTGTGGGCGTGATTCACGACCAAGCCATCGTAAACAGTTTCATATCGGGGATAAACTTGTTGCAGCGTGCCCAATCCGGTCCCCAGAACGGGGTGATCCAGAAAGATGTGCATGGTCCCATGCAGCATCCCCACGCGCCGGCCTTCGCTGACCTCCAGGCCCTTGTAGCTTTCAAAACGTTCCATCGCGGCGCCAATTCCCAGCCATGACACCAGCATGACTGCAAATCCCACGACCAGCACGGCCGCCACAAGCGCTTTCCTTTCGCGCCGGCGCAATATCACCAGGATGGCCAGAAAGGCCATTTCCGCGACAAAGCTCATGATCCCGCCGCGCGAAGCCGAAAGGAACAGCGCACCGATGGGCAGCACCGTGAACAGCGCCAATAACGGCATCTGATCGCGCCGCTCCCCTCCCATCACCTGAATCGCCACGCCGGGCGGGATCAGCAATTCCATCAGGCCTGCGAAATGGTTGCGGTTCACATAAGGTCCAAACGGCGTCCCGCCGTAACGCATTTCGCGCACCCAGTACAATTTTCCGTTGAACGTAAAATGCTGCAGGATGGCGAACAGCGAAACGGCGAACCCCAGCATCAGCAGGAACCACACGAACCCGCGCCACTGCGCCCGCGTCCGATAGGATTGCAGGCACAGAAAGAACAGGGCGACCAGCGCGGTGTACTTCAGCAGTTCGATGCGCGTCAGGAACGGAACCATGCTCATTCCCGGCAACGATTGCACCGCCCCGATGACCCATACCGCCAGCAAGGGCCAAAGCAACGGGCTCCAGACCAGCGTCAGTTCCGGATCGCTCGCCGTTTTCACCGCCCAGATCAGAAGCAAAACAGCGGCGCCCACCTCCAGCACGCCCTCGGACCAGGGCTCAACGCCCCCATGGGCCAGCACGGCGAACGCGACTAACAGGCAAATGCCCGTGCGAACCGCGCTCATGGCTTTGGCCCAACCGGAAAAATTGTCACGTCATCCACCCACGCTGTTCCGCTGATCTTATTGTCGAGCCGCGCGCTGGGTGCGCGAAACACGCGCACCCGGATCAAATGTGTCTGCGCCCCCGTGATGAAGTCGGCCTCTTCCAGCGTCCAGGGCTGCGTGCCGCGTTCATTGGGCGTTAAAATATCCAGGGATTTCTGGTCTCTGGGATCGTAGATTTCAAACCGCACGCCGCTATCGGTGGAAATCTGCTCGGTGCGCAGGTATCCCTGAAAGCGGTAGCGCGTTCCGGGAGTCACCAGCACCTGCTGGTACAGATTGCCGTACGTCAAATTCTCCGACCCGTCGAAAACAATTTTCGCCGAGCGCTCGCCGGCATGCTTTACGTCGCCATCGTAATCAAAGTTCGCGCCGGGGACGTCCATCTCCTGCCAGGTGAACCCCCCGCCGGTTAAATCCTTCTCAAATCCGCCGTCAAAGATGAGCGAGCGGACGCCCGGCCCGGGCGCGGAATCCGCCACGAGGCCCCCGAGAGAAGTCGCCTGGCGCCACACCTCGCCGGCGTCGTCATAGCGCTCCTGGGCAACCAGCATGTCAAGGAACGGAAACACAGCCTTCCATTCCACGGACGGCTTTTTTCCGATCAGGCGACTCCAGACGGCCAGGCCCGCTGACGGCTCCTGCGAATCGGATAAGAAGCCGATCGCTCCCCAATCCGCCGCGGGCGTATCGGGCAGAATTTGATCCAGCAACACATGCACATCGGGATCGCTGTGCCAGGCGCGTGAAACGGCCAGAGGAATGAGCTTCGGATCCACCGTCACGGCGCGGTGAATTTCCGCGTAGGCTTCGGGCAGGCGCTGCTGGCGAAGCAGGAAATTACCGTATTTCCAGGCGACTTCGGGAGAAATCGGATAATCGTGCTGCGCGGCTTGAAAATATTTGTCCGCTTCCCCGTTCTGCCCGGCCATCTCCAGCGTGCTGGCCAGATCGAGTTTATAAAATGGCGAATAAGGATTCAGTTCGATGGCGCGGCGATAGTAGGTAAGTGCCAGAGGGAGATCGGTGTGATCGAAATCCAGCTGGCGGAATCGTCCCAACTGGTACCAGTGTTCGGAGTCGCCCGGTTCGATTTGTGCGGCGCGCAGCCAGTCGTCCGCGCTGGAGGATCCGGCAAAGTGCCCGGCCACGGCATGTTTTACGCCCGCGTAGGAAATCCAGATCGCCGCCGCGATCGCCACGGCGACCGCGGACCAGCGCGCTGCGGAATTGGGCGCTCCCTCAGACATCCGCCGCTAATCTGCTACGGATGCTGGGCCTTACGCAACTGAAAACATGACGATTTCGTTGCGCATCGCGCATCGGTTAATTCTCACCCTGTGGATTGTCATTCTGCGGAGTATGTATTTCACACTTTAGATGCGTTACCTGATCCTTTGTGACTCGTTTCATTTTGGGAAGGCATACTCTTTCTCCGGCGTCTCCATCCCCACCCGTACTGCGTGATCAACCTCCAGGGCCGCACGAGAACGTACAGCGGGGCAAGAAAGCGAGGCAGGCGCACGGTCTGCAGATCATGCTCGGTGGGGCTCATGCCTAGGCGCAACAGATGGCGCAGCCCAGGCCAGAATTTGTCGCGTGAACGCAGCCGGAATATGGCGCGCGGCATTACGCCCGGATTAGTCGCCGATATTCCCGAGTATTGTTCGTACACCTTTTCCGCCAGCTCCGACACCACGGTGTCCCGCCGAATTTCTTCCAGCATATTCCGCGGCAAAGCGGCGCCGAACAAGTCGTGGGCCAGGTAAAGCCCCAGATGGAGCACGCGAGTGGATTCCATTTTTGCCGCGATCCGCGAGAGCAACGCCCAATCCACAGGCTGCGCCATCGTCAATTTCGCGATGTCCAGCACCCAGCCCAGCCGCTCCCAGAAATGTTTCCCGCCGTGCACGCACAGCATAATGAGGGTGTCCTCGACGCAAAATGTGCGCAGGCGCTGCTCTCCGATTTCCACGGTCATCAGGCGGGAATTCAGGTCCTGGAAATCGATGGGCGTGGGGAAATAGCGCAGCGTCCGCTCGGTGTGAAATTCGGCAAGGATCTTTTCGGGATGCGATTGGAACGAATACTGGCCCGGCGCGATTCCGTCCTCTCCGGCGTGCGCCTCCCGCCGGTCAAATTGCGGACAATAACCCGCCGACTCCAGCACGGCCAGCATCCGCGGAATATTTTTTTGTTCGACGGCAAAATCCAGGTCCAGGTATTCGCGCAGCAGGAAACTGCCGTACGCAACCCGCGCCAGCAGCGGCCCCTTGTAGGGAATCACCGGAATTTGCGCGCCCTCGAGCAGCCGGTGCAAACGAATCAGTTCCCAGAGCAGCGCCTTCCCCGCGGTCACCGACGGCGCCGCGGCCTGCCTCAGCCGATCCAACTCCTCGGGCGAAATCAGATCTTGCGCCGCGCCGAAAACCGCTTCATAAACCACGGGCGACAACCGGTGCCGCTCCGCAACCGCCAGCGCATCGGGCCAGTTCAATCCCTCGCGGATGAGGCGGCGGACATTCTCTTTGGCCGAAGGATCGATCAGGGCGCGGCCGCAGTAAAGAATAAATTCCAGTTCCGGGCGCGCCGCGCCCGCGCAATTCCGCCAGCCCCTTTCACGCGTCATCCCGCCATTCTCGCGCCTTTTTGGATTCACCGCTGAAGTATTCCGTATTGATAAACCGCCGGGGGCGTTTGCGCGGAGTCGAGCTACCGGCTGTAATCCTTCGACATCGCTCCCGCGTAGGAAAGCGCCTGCTGCCATTGAGGAAATCGCGAGGGATATTCGGCGGAGAGGCGCCGGGCAATCTCCTCGAGCGGCGCGCTTCCGTCCATCAGTTCGAGCGCGCGTTGCAGCACACGCCCCGCCTCGGAAATTTGCGGAACGAAAGTAGACGCGCCCTTCTGCAGCGCAGATGGGGACAACGTCGCTCCCTGCAGCTGCGACTGGTCGAATTGCGCGACAATCTTTTCCGGGGATTCCACCGATGCAATCTTCGTCTTCCAGCGGTAGAAATAATCCTTTTCGAGCAATTTTGCCAGCAGGTCGACGCGCACGTTTTGTCCCGCGACCAGGGGCACAGGGTGTAGCCAAGGGAAAAACAAGTATCCGTAAATAGTTGGAGGGCTTTCCGGGGCGTTAGAAAAACCTACGCCGTCCGCCAGTTCCGTATCGAACCAGACCGCGGTTCCATGCCCGGTCCCGTCGCGCTGCACGGTCCAGGACAATTCGCGTTGAATGTCTGGATTCTCCACGGTCCTGTAATCGAACGTGGCCCAGAGTTGCGGCTGCGTGAGCAACTGCTCGGGAGCAAAGCGCACGGTATGCAATTCGTTTAAGACAATTCTCCTGGCCGCGCTCAAGTCCAGGCCGAGCCCATTGCGCTCCCAGGGATCCACGATTTTCGCATACCGCTCGGGAATTTCGACAACGGCGGCATAAATCGAATCCTTTCGCGGGATCAGTGTCCCGCCGGGAGCGAGAAAACGCCGCCGTGCGTCCGCAATCGAGGGAATGTGGAGTTCAAAAGTCGGAAGTACCCCGCGCAAATCGGAGATGATTACGTCGGCGCGAACGGGAAGCGCCGCCTTGGTGGATATCTCCTCGATGAATTCAATCCGGTCCGCGCAGCCATTGTCCTTGGCGATCTGGCGCGCTAGGTCAATGACGGGATTCACCTCCATCGCGAAAACGCGGCTGGCGCCGAGCTGGCAGGCAAGTACGGCAAATACACCTGGTCCGGTGCCGATCTCCAATACCACCGCGCCGGGGCGAACCGCCGCGCGAAGTGCCGCCGCATGGGCGTCCAGGCGCACGCGATCGCCAATCATCGCTCCGTAGTTTTCGACGCTGTAACCGCTTTCCGTCATATCCGTGGCAGTATAGCAGGCGGGAGACGTTTACGCGGGGCCGCGGTCGGGGAAATCAAAACCGCGGGACTTCCATTTGATTTGGAGGTCGGCTACCTCCGCGGGGAGATCCTCCAAGGCATTCACGATGGTCGGCAAGTCGCGCAACAAGTGCGTCAGGTAGCCGCTGAAATTCACGCGATTGAAGAAGTTGTAATTTACGGTTATCGATTTTTCAAGGGCTACTGCGTGATGCCACCAACGGGAGGGCATGAACAGCAACTCGCCCGGCTCCAGCGTGCACTCGTACGGGACGGCATTCCGGAAGAGCGGGAATTTCTCGAAGTCGGGCGCATCGGGATCGACCATTCCCTTGTAAAGCGCGCCAGAATCTTCCGGAGAGAACAGCACGCACCTTTTCTTGCCGATGACTTGAGCCAGATAGGCGTGCGATCGCAGAAAATCGTAGTGCAGCCCTACTTGTGCGCCCCTGCCGCCAATCATGAGTCCCCCAGGAAAATAACTCGTGTTGTAGAGGGTATTGAGCAGACCGTGCGGCAACAAAGGAAGCAAGTCCTCGACGAACTTCGGGCTCAGTTCAATATCATCGAGCAGTTCGGGATGCAATCTGAAAACATTCCAAGCCAGATACAAGGGAGTCGAACCGGGTTCCGCAGGAGCCGGACAGGGACGCAGCGTTTTCGCGTCGATCCACAATCCCGGTGACTCGGCGTCCGGTGAGTCAAGGTAATCCAGGAATCCGTTGAACTTCATTAACTTCACGCGCCGGACGCCGTTGAAAATCCTCGGTGAAACATGGTCGTTCCCATAGCGCGCCTTAAAGAAGTCGAAGCTCCACCGGGATACAGCTCTCCAGGAGTCCATTGCGTCAGTGACGATGACAGGTTTGCCCGAACCGGTGAGATATCGCTGATGGAAGAGTTCCGGTGTGAGCCCGGCTATTCGCTCGACCGGCAGGGCGTGCAAACTACGCGTCGCGGTCTTCATGGCTTTGTCCATCCAATTGCGGCTACTCGCAATCTTACGAGGTGAAAGCGATATCTGTCCATGCGCGATTGGTTCCGACGGCCCTCCATGATTGAGGACGCAGGGAGATTTCCGATTCACCGGGTACCAAGCATCGCGTTCGCAGACTCCTGTTTGCGGAGCCGCTTGGCATCCGCGGCGATCGCTTCGCAAAATTCAAATACCTTGGCCGGGTTGTTCGCGGGACGCGCACGGCGAACCGGTACGGTCCTGCTCAAGCGTCCCAGGACTTCAAATTCGCGTTTTCGCATGTCCGCATCCAAAAGAAAATTCAGATACGTGTTGGCCACCAGAACGATGAAGGCGTCTCTGGCTGTAAGCTCTTGCAGAACCGGGGCATCCGGCAACTCTTCCCGCAATTCGAGCAGGTAGACAGCGCTCAGTGGCAATGCGCTCGATTGGAAACGGTAGCCATCCCGATCGAGGGGTACGTATTTCTTTTCCCACGTCGGCGTGATCTGCGGCAGGTCCTCCTCCGGACCGAACAGCGAACGCGCCGAATCCGGCCACACATTCACGCGCGGATAACCCGGCTGCACCAGAAACGTGCCGCCGCGATCATCCAGGACCGCGACGTCATCCGCGAGGATCGGATAGCCAAGCCGCGCAAAAGCGGCGGCGGTGGTCGATTTCCCCGCTCCGGCCGCTCCCATAATTGCGATCGCGCGATCCCCAACCGCTATGGAGCTCGCGTGCAGGGACGTAGCGCCTCGAAGGCGCAGGACAAAATTGAGGATTTGTCCAACCAGATATCTGGATGCGTCTTCCAGGGAATAGTCGTCAGGCCAATCGCCCCATATCTCCCGGCCATGGCGCTCGATAGCAAATCTCGGGCCGTCGCTATAGAAAAAACCGTAGTAGGCGCCGCCATTGAGCATACCGGCGCGCACGTTCGGGTCGATTCCAGGATCGGGACTTGCGCTGGTATAAAAGATGTCACTCAGCGAAGCGGAGAACTTCGAGGCAAAATTCGACCCATCCTTGAGCCGAATGTGAAGTGAAACTGGACAGGATTCATCGCTTGCAGCCAAGCCCGGTATGGGGATATTGCTGGAAGCGCGTAATCCGTAAACCAAGTATGAGGCTGGCAATCAGGTTCCGCCCGGTCAACAAAAAAGACGAGTATCCCAGCTATGTCCTGGTATTTCCAAACATCGCCCCATCGAGCATATGGGTGACGGTCATGGTGGCGGATTGCGTTATGACATGAATATCGCCATAGATTTTTACCACTGGCTTGGAATAGATTTTTTTGTCACGCTTTGACATGATCGGATTAGCTCTCATTCTTGGGCATTAATCTTTTATCATTAAAATTCTCTAAAGCGCAACCAAAGATTGAGGCTAAGCGGCCTCAGGTGAGCCCAGGCGGCGCACGAACTCTTTTCCCGATACACAGCAGGGATCTTCCGGCGCGATACGTAAATTCCCAATTCCTCGATCGGCTTGAAACCATCAACCCATGCCGATTCGGGTCTGCCGAGGATGGCATTCAGGGGTTCAGCCGGCATAGGCGACTTGCGGCGCAAGCGCACGGCATTGGGAAGTGAGCCACGGGCAGCCTCACGGAGCAATTCCTTATCGCAACACCACGGTAGCGCAGGTAAACCAAGGAGGAATTTTAGCAATCGTAGGTCGAAAAAAGGGTGGCGTATCTCAACTGGCACTTGGGTAACACTGGTATCGTAACCTTCAAAATGGCTGGCCCATCCTTGGCTGGCAGTAAATTCATGAGCTTGCTGACGAACGGATTGGCTGGCAGTCTTCGTCTCGTTCAGGGTTGCCCAACGGTCCCGCAAACACAATTTCCTTTCCAAGTCAGAATTCAGCCATTCCGGAAAGCACACCGTGGCTGTCCTGGAAGGAAACAATCGATGCCACCTGGCGCGAATGTACAGGCGGGAGAGCCTTCCGGGACTGGTGAGATAGCGGACCACATCCCGTAGCGCACGGTTTACCTGCCCTTTCTTCATCAACTCGCCTAAATAGACGGAAATTTGCGCGTAAAGTGCCGGATCGGCGCCAAAACCCGTCAGGGCGATACGGCTTGCCGCGGAGATTTGCCGCAGCTGGTCAGTTGAAGTATCCGGCCAGGCCAGGTGCATGGGCATCGGCAAGCGGTAACCGGGCTCCTCGCCGCGCTCAAAAATCTTGCGGTTGTCGCTCACAAGATATTCGATGGGAATTTGCAGGGCGTCCGCGGCGAGTGTGGCGTAGTGTCTCTCCTGGTTGGGAATCAGGCTGTCAAACACCTCCGTATAGGCGCGCACGCTGGGTCCAATTCCGCTGCGAGCAAGAACCCGCTGCGCGCTGGCGGCTACAATCGTGGAATCCAGTCCTCCGCTCATCATGACGCCTGCGCTACTCCCGCGCAAACGGTCGGCGACAGCGGCATCGAGCAATTCTCGGAATCGCTCGACGTATTCCTCGCTCCGGGAGAAATGAATGGGCGTTGCGATGGGCAATTCCCAATAGCGTCGGAGACATGAAGTCCCTTGCTCGTAAACGAGCGTGTGCGCGGCGGGCAACTGGCTGATATCAGCGAAGGAGGTAGTCGCGGGTTCCTGATTCGCGTCGAACAATAGAAAATCGGCGATGGCCAGATCGTTGAGGCGGTTGGAGACGCCCGGATGCAGACGAATGCAATTCAGCGTATTGCTGAAAATAATACCGGAGCCGAAGTTCGCATAGTACAGCTGCTTGACGCCCATCTGATCCCGCGCGCAAAACAACCTTTGCTTCCGCGCATCCCAGATGGCGAACGTGAAATCCCCCAGCAGGTGTTCCACGCAAGCTTCGCCCCAGGCATCGTAGGCGTGGAGAATCAGTTCGGCATCCGGAGTGTACAGGTTGAGGCCCGCCGCGGCCGCGGTTTTTCCCTTGAGTTGGGCGATCAGCTCGGCCCGCGCGTCGATTCGCGCGTCGGCGACAATCCACAAGCGATCGCCGAGCGTGGCGGGTTGCTTTTCCAGGGGCGCCCCGCGCGGGATTTGCAGCAACGCGTGCCCCAATCCCAGCGGGCCGTCGCACCGGATTTCCTGCGCATCGGGACCTCGAAAGGCGAGAAATTTCGTCAACTTTTCCAGCAGCAGGGGATCCACCGGAGGGCCGTCAAAGTGCACGATTCCGACGAAGCCGCTCATCGCGGCGCCCGCGAAAACCGATTATTCATCCCGCTTGGAAACAAGGAAAACAACACCGTCCGATCCATCTTCGCCGGATTACGATATCATGTTCCTGTTCTTGCCACAGCGCGGGCAGTAAGACCGGAAGACAAGCTGGGCTGAATATTTCATTGAACGCGAAATATCCTGAGGACCCTATGACGGAAAGCGCGGAAATCAACGGTCTCGGACCGGCGAAAGCCCGCCCATCCAACAGCCGTCTGTATCCCTGGTACGATTCGGTCTGGTTGTCGCAGTACGAGGTAGCAAAAGCAATCGTCCGTGAGGCGCGCCCGGACGCCCTCGCGTCATTCGTGGACGCATTCCGCGTTTTGCATACGCGGCCGGACTTCAAGGTGAAATTTCTGGAGCAGCCGTTCGACGATGCCACCTTCGCGGAAATCAAGCGCACCATGAGTACGTTGCGGCCCAGCGATCTGGAACTGCACGAGGCCGGCAGATTCGGGCGCTTCGTGGTTCACGACCATCCCTTCTTCACGGAACTGCAACAACGCATTGTTCCGTGGATCAGCGAACTGGCGGGCGAGCCGGTCGAGGCCAAATACAATTTCCTCAGTCTCTACACATCCAAAGGCGTTTGCGCCGTGCACATGGACGCGCCCGAAGCGAAATGGACCCTGGACTTGTGCATCGATCAAGGAGCTCCCTGGCCCATTTATTTCAGCGAGGTGCAACCCTGGCCGGATTCGGTGGCGCAGGAATGGCGGGACGAAGGCTGGGAGAAAAATATCAAGCAATCCCGGTCGCTGGAGTTTACCCCCTTCACTCTGCACCCCGGGCAAGCTGTCCTGTTTTCCGGCAGCAGCCAATGGCATTATCGCGACCCCTTGCCCGAAGCCGGCGGCAAACAGTTTTGCACCCTCTTGTTTTTTCACTTCATTCCGAAGGGCACAGCGGAACTTGTAAAACCGAAAAATTGGGCGCGGTTCTTCGGCATCCCCGAACTGGGCGTATTGGCCGGCGAAAAGATCCCCTGATAGGCACTCGTCTGGCGACGATTCAATCCCGAACGGCACCTGGCGCTGGCAGATGAAAGGCCAGTGGATGCCGGAAACTGCAGACATATGTCTACGCGGAATTCCGCCAACCCCTTTTCCGCGTCATGCTGCCATTTCCCCCTTTTGGGGACTTATGGCTGAAGTATTCCGTATTGATAGACGGCCAGGGAGCGTCTCTGGAAGCTTGGTTTACCGGCTGTATTCCCTGGACAGGGTTCCAGCGTAGGAAAGCGCCTGCTGCCATTGCGGGAATCGCAAGGGAAATTCAGCGGTCAGCCGCCGGGCAATCTTTTCAAGAGATGCGCTTCCGTCCATGAGTTCGAGCGTGCGTTGCTGCACGCACCCCGCCTCCGAAATTTGCGGAACAAATGTGGATGCGACCCTCTGCAGCGCGGCCACGGACAATACTGCTCCCTGCATCAGGGACTGGTCGAAATGCGTGACGGTTTTTTCAGAAGATTCCAGCGACGCAATCTTTGTCGTCCAACGCCAGAAATATTCCCCTTCGAGCAATTTTGCCAGCAGGTCGACGCGCACGATTTGTCCCGCAGCCAGTGGCACTGGATTGAGCCAGGGGAAAAACATAGAACCATAAATCATCTCCGGCTCCCCAGGGGCATTGGAAAAATGCACGTCATCCGTAAGCTCCGCCTCGAACCAGACCGCAACCCCGTGCCCAAACCCGTTGCGCTGAACCGTCCAGCATAGTTCGAACTGAACGTCGGGATCCTCGAGGGTCGAATAGTCAAGCTCGGCCCAGAGACGCGGTTTGGTCAGCATCTGCCTGGAAGTGAAACGCGCCTTTCGCAAATTATTTGCAACCACCCTCCGGGCCGGGCTCAGGTTCTGACCGAGTCCATTGCGCTCCCATGGATCCACAATTTTCCCATATTCTTCCGGAGCTTCCACGACGGCAGCCCAAATCGAATCTTTTCGGGAAATTAGGGTCCCCCCGGGAGCGAGGAATCGGCGCCGGGCGTCTGCAATCGAAGGAATGTGGTATTCAAAAAGAGGAAGCACCCCCCGCAGATCGGAGACAATGACGTCGGCGCGGACTGGAAGTTTCACATTCGTGGAAAGGTCTTCCACGAACTCGATCCGATTCGCGCAGTGATTCGCAACGGCAATCTCCCGGGCCAACTGAATGACGGGATTCGCTTCAATCGCGATTACGCGGCCGGCCCCCAGTTGGCAGGCTAGAACGGCGAATATGCCAGGCCCCGTTCCAATTTCTAACACGACAGACCCTGGGCGAACTGCCTCGCGAAGCGCTCTGGCGTAGGCGTCGACGCGAGCGCGATCTGCAATCATCTCTGCATAGCCAGTGAGGTTGTAAAAATTAGAAATCACGTGGGTGGCAGTATAGCAAGCAAGGGAGGTCTTTACATCTTGCCAGAATCGGGAAAATCAAAATCGCGGGACTTCCATTTGAATCCAAGGGGCGTTCGGCCATGAGGAACCTGCTCAGGCCCATTCTGAACAACCGGCAAACCACGTGCCGATTGGGTTAGATAGCCACTGAAGGTCCTGGGTCAAATCAAAAGGTGGTGTTTTACGACGATCGATTTGTCCGGGGCCACTGCGTGATACCCTCGCAGGCAAATCATGAAAAACATCTCGCCCGGTACCAACATGCGCCCACATGCGATCACCTCATTAGGATCTCTGGCAATTTCCCAATTCGGAGTGAATGCGACTTTGCATTCGAGGGCTCTGCATCCAGAGATCCATGGCATCCGCGTAAATCGTTTTGCAAAGCTCAAATACCTTGGATGGGTCGCCCGTTGGTCGCACTCGACGCACGTGAATTCCGGTTTTCAGGCGGCCAAGGGCTTCAAATTCACGCCTTCGCATTTCAGCGTTCAAAAGATAATTCAAATAGGTGTTCGCTACCAGGGTCACAAGCGCGTCGCTGGCCGTCAGTTCTTCCACCAGGGGAGCTGCTAATGCGGCTTCACGCTCATCGAGCAGGTAAACTGCGCTAAGCGGTAACGCAACAGATTGGAAGCGGTAACCGTTCTGATCGAGCGCCAGGAATCGCTTTTCCCAAGTCGGGGTAATATGAGCCAGCTCCTCCTCGGAACCAAACAGCGCGCGAACTGAATCCGGCCAAAGATTTACGCGCGGATAGCCCGGTTGAACCAGAATTCGATCGCCCCGATCGTCCAGGACAGCTATATCGTCCGAAAGGATGGAATAGCCGAGGCGTGCAAAGGCAGCGGCTGTGGTCGATTTCCCCGCGCCGGGCCGACCCAACAACGCGATCGCCTGTCCGCCAACTGCGATCGCACTCGCATGGAGACAGGTGATTCCGCGCAGGCGAAGGGCGAACGCAATCACCGGACCAATCAGATACGTGCAGGCGTCCTCCAACGCGTAGTTTTCCGGCCAATCGCCCTGGATTTCGCGGCCATCGCGACTGATGGCAAATCGGACCCCATCGGAATAATAGAATCCGTAATATCCGCCACCTCCAAGTATTGCAACGCGCAAATTGGGGACTCCATTGCCGTCGCAATTTGGGCTGGAATAGAAGAAATCGTTGGAGGAATCAAAAAGCGTCGAAAGGTAATCTGGATGCTCTTTCAATTTAATCCGCACATCTACTTCTTGTTGAGACTCAATTGGTTGAATTGGCAAGCCGGGAAGAGGAATGTTAGCAGCGATCTTCAGTCCATAAACAACATGAGACATAAACAAGATTTTCCTGGGCCCCCGTCAGGCAGTCTTAGTTCCGCCAAACATGGCGTCAGCTTTGGCACCGGCGACAATGACGGCACCGGTCAGATTTGTAATGTCCGCGTAAACCATGAGATTTGGTTCTTGACACACTTTCTTGTCGGTTTCCCTTGGTTGATCACTCATGGTTCCCCTTCCTGCGAGGCTTTCACCGTATCTCATTTGATTCAATATACGCAATCAAATGTTCAAGCTGAGTTCAATACGATGCACCCATACCCTCCAAGTCAATATAACTGGAATCCTGCGGCGACAGCAGTCGATGGCGAATTTCGGCCCGTCATTGTAAGAGTACCGTGCCAGCCGCCCGCATTGAGGATGCCACCACGCAGGGTGGACCCGCTGTTCCTACGGGGATTCAGACTGGGATGAAAGACGTTCCTCATTGAAGGGATAACGTCGAGCCAATTCTCGACACGTGCTTAAGTCGTAGGTGAAGAGGATCGTAACTGGACCCTTCAATCACGGCTAAATTTGTTATGGGTTAGTGAAGGCTGGCAACCCATAAGTCCAGAAAGAGGTTGGCATTCGGGGGCCGAACGGCATTCAGACAACCGTAAACTTAACCAGTCTTGGTCGGATTAGGAAACGCGCCAGCATCGGCCGTAGGGTGTGTCATGGTGATGCTCTGCGTAATGACACGAATATCGCCATAGACCCTCAAATCCGGCTTGTTATAAGGTTTCTTGTCAGATTGGGCCGAAT
>JAIQFG010000110.1 GCA_020073375.1 Terriglobia bacterium
CCTGACCATCGCGGACCCGCGGCTGGCGGCATGGCTGACGTGCGGCGCGACCCTGGTGTTGTGCGCCGGCCAGATCGCCGGACTGCGAAAAATGGTTCAGCTCCCACCAGAAAAACGGGGATCGTTGTTTCACATCACGGAGAAGATTATGCCGCGCGCCTGGCCCGAGGCCGCATTGTTCGCTGCGCTCGCCTGCACGGCGGGCCTTTCCGAGGAATTTTTGTATCGCGGATTCGTCCTGGCCTTGTTCGCCAGGTTATTTGCCAATGCCGCTAGCGCGTGGTGGGTGGCGAGTTGTTTGTCGTCCGTCTGGTTTGCTGCGGCGCATTTGTATCAGGGGCGCAGAGGAATACTAACTACGTTTGTAGCAGGAATGATCTTTGCCGGCTTGCGCCTTTGGGCCGGCACATTGCTTCCTGCCATTGTGGCTCATGCAGGGGTGGATTTGCTCGTGGGGCTCTATGTCCCAAGACTGCTCAGGAAGGCTTAAAGGCCGTGCCGAACCAAAATTCCGCTAATCTTACTAACCCGCAGATTTCTGGCGCTCTTGCGCCATTCGGTGCCCGCCTTTCCGAGGATCAGAGCGCGCAGGTGAAGCAGTATGTGCAACTGCTATTGAAGTGGAATCGGCTGACGAGCCTGACCACGGTGACAGATCCCGTAGAAATCGTTAGCCGGCACTTTGGGGAGTCCATGTTTGCGGCGTCTTTACTGCCTGTGAAAAACGGTCGGCTGGTCGACATTGGAACTGGAGCCGGATTTCCTGGCCTTGCGCTGAAGATTCTTTGTCCGGGGTTGCATGTAACGCTGATCGAATCGAACAAAAAGAAGTGTGCTTTCCTGGCGGAAGTGGTCAGGAGTCTGGGGCTCCTTGAGGTGGAAATTCTGCCCGTGCGATTCGATGAGATACGGCCGGGGGAGGATTTCGCGAATTTTGTGACCGTGCGCGCTGTTGGTGGTTTCCCGGCGATACTTCGTTGGTCAAGAACTGCACTATCGCGCCGCGGTCACTTATTACTTTGGGTAGGCGGCGAAGATATCACGGCGATCACTAATTTCGCCGGGTGGATCTGGAATCCGCCAGTTCGCATCCCTGAGTCTCAACGAAGATTTATCCTCAGCGGGCGGTACGTTGGGGAGACGAAGTGACGCGATTTCGCTTTGCGGTGCGATCAATGTGAAATTGTTCCACGTGGAACAATCGTTGTTCACACATTCCTACCCACCGCTTATCTCGACGCTTCTGGGCTTGAAAATTCCTTAGTTCCAAACCCCGCGGGGACCGGCATCAACCGCGCGAGAAATCGCTCTTCGATCCAAGACCAATAGAAGAAAAACTCTTCGGCAAAAAAAGTCGCCGCACAGTAGTGGTTTATATGGCTTTTCAGCAGCGAGGTTATTGCCTTGCTCCGCCTGATTTCCAGGAAAATGCGAAAATTCGATCTGCACAATTGTTCCACGTGAAACAATTTGCACAATCGCCGTTCCATGTGATAGCTTCTGGCCCGCGAGGGTTCAGATTTGGGCCGCATTATCGCCATTGCGAATCAAAAGGGCGGAGTGGGCAAGACCACCACCGCGATCAATCTAGCCGCGTCCCTGGCTATCTCCGAGCAGCGCACCCTGCTTATTGATTGCGACCCTCAGGGCAATACGACCTCCGGGATCGGCTTCCCAAAAGATCCAGCCAGGAGAACCTTGTATCAAGCTTTGATCCTCGGCGAGCCGTTGGAAAAAATAATCATCAAGACGCAAATTGAAGGACTCGACCTTATCCCCGCGGACAAAAATCTGGTCGGCGCGGAAGTTGAGTTGGTGGGTGCGGAAAACAGGGAATACCAGCTGAAGAAATTGCTCTCGCAGATCAAGGACAATTACACCTACATCATCATGGATTGTCCTCCTGCCCTCGGCCTTCTTACGCTCAATGCCCTGACGGCGGCCGATTCCGTTTTGGTTCCTATCCAATGCGAGTACCTGGCGCTTGAGGGCGTCTCTGAGTTGCTTGACACGCTGATGAAGATCCGCAGGACACTGAACCCGGACCTGGCGATCGAAGGCATCGTTCTGACCATGTACGACGAGCGAACCACGCTCTCGCGCCAGGTGGCTTCCGATCTGAGAAGTTTCTTTGGGGCCCAAGTGTTTCAGACGGTGATTCCCAGGAACGTGCGCCTAGCCGAGGCACCCAGCCACGGAAAACCCATCCACTTCTACGACATTCATAGTAAAGGCGCCGAAGCCTATATCAATCTTTCAAAGGAGGTCATCTCCAGTGGCGAGAAACGCATTGGGAAGGGGGCTGGGAGCCCTGATTCGTGATACTGAGGTGTCACCGCCTCAGCCGACGTCCACCGCCAGTTCATCAGGCCATGTTACCGCAGCCGCGCCGGCCCTGGCGCCGGCCGCGACCGGAGCCCCGCTGCAAATCGACATCGACCTGCTGGATCCCAGCCCGTACCAGCCGCGAACGCGATTCGGGGAAGCGGCCTTGGAAGAGCTTGCGCAATCGATCCGGTCGAGCGGGATCATCCAGCCCCTTGTGGCACGAAAAATTGGGGCGCGCTACCAGCTGATCGCAGGAGAGCGGAGATGGCGGGCCGCGCAGCGCGCGCAACTTCTGCGCGTTCCGGTGGTGTTGCGGGAAGTGGGCGATGAGCAGGCGCTCGAACTCACGCTGGTCGAGAACATCCAGCGTGAAGACCTGAATCCCATCGAACAGGCGCGCGCCTTTGAGCGCCTGATGGATCAATTTCACCTGACGCAGGACGAGGTGGCATCACGAACGGGCAAGGATCGCGCAACGGTCGCAAACTCCGTCCGGCTTCTTTCGCTCGATGAGACCTTTCTCGAGTGGATTGAGGAAGGAAAGATGACGGCAGGGCACGGCCGCGCGTTGCTTGCAGTAGCGGACCCGAAACTGCGAATGGACCTGGCGCAGAAAGCAGCTCGGGGAAAATTAACCGTCAGGCAGCTGGAAAAAATGGCCACGCGCCGGGCGCGCGGACGGTCAAACCCCGAATTGATGGAAGCGCAGGATCCCAACCGACAAGCGGCCATTGACGAACTGCAAAAACACATCGGTACGCGAGTCACGCTGCACATGCCAGCAAAGGGTCGCGCGGGGGAATTGATCCTGGAGTTCTACGATGAAGAGCAGCTCAACGGGCTTTACGAACGATTGATGGCGTAATACTATATCAGTAGTAGTACTTTGGGCGCTCCTTTCTGAACCATACGATGCAGGTGGGTATAAGGCAGGTCACGCCGGCACGATTTTAAGCTGCGGAGCCCCACATGCCGTTGTACAATTTGCCGATCTGCTAGATAGCATTCATTTAGTGTGAGGGGATTCCCCGATGGCGTGGCGATCCAAGGGACAGAGTAAGGATTCCGAGAGCCGGGAATTCACTGGCTTCATGGACAAGGGCGTCCGGATTGAAGGGACCCTGGAAGCTTCCGGCGTCTTCCGTATCGACGCTCAAATGAAGGGCAACTTATTGTCCAGCCACAGCCTGATTCTGGGGGAAGGCGCGCGTATCGAAGGCCAGATCGAAGGAAACCACGTGGTCATTGCCGGGAAATTCGATGGCGTGATCTTTGCCAAAGGGAGGGTTGAGATCCAGGCGAAGGGCGTGGTCACGGGCGAAATCCACACGCCGTGCCTGATGATCGAGCCCGGAGGCATCTTCGACGGGCGCTGCCACATGCTCGCGGCATCGGAATCAACGAAACCGCTGACGATCCCAATCCGCGCTTCGCAGCAAGCCTAGGGAACGGGCCGCGGGCCGCCGGGATCCAACACAACCAGTTTCGCAAATGGCCATGGAATGGGAATCGATTCCAGGGCCGCGTTGAATCCGTCCTGTCTCAACAGCTACAATCTTAGTCGGCCAATTTCATAACACTCCAAAGAAGCGGCAGCGATGGACACAATCACGCACGGAATTGTGGGCGCTCTTGCCGGCAAGGCTTTCTTTGCCGGAAGGGACGTGCCGGCCGGTTCGGGGCCCGGCGCAACCGCCGTGGCGCTGAGTTCTCCCACGTCGAAGGCCGCGATTGCGGCGTGCATGATCGGTTCGGTCTTTCCCGACATTGATGTCTTCGCGGGGCCGCTGGCGCGAAATCCCCTCGCCATTATGGAATGGCATCGCAACATCACGCATTCGCTGGTGATGCTGCCCTTATGGTCGTTGCTATTGGCGGCGATATCACTACCGCTGGCGCGGCGGTTGCGTTGGGAGACGCCGCCGTTCGCAAAGCTGGCCGGTATTTATGCAGTTGGGCTTCTCTCCCACATTTTTCTCGACGTGGCCACGAACTTCGGCACGATGGCCTGGAGCCCCCTAAACTATTCGCGCGCGGCTTTGGACTGGATCTTCATCGTCGATTTCACGTTCACCGCAATTGCCCTGGCGCCGCAGTTTGCAGCCTGGTGTTATCGAGACCCTGAAAGATTCGCAACGCGGGCGGGCATTGCGTGGATCGGCTTGTCGGCGGGCGTATTGGGAGTGTATGGATTCGCGGCACTCGAAGGATTCGGATTCCCGGCCTGGGTCGCGGGAGTTGCCAGCGCGAAATTGGCAATCTTGTTTTTTGCTCCGCGAATTCGCGGCGCCGGATTTCGGTGGAAGCGAGCGAATTGGTCCCGCGCGGCAATTGCCGGGCTCTGCGCCTACCTGGCGTGCGCGGCCCTGGCTCACCGGACGGCGCTAGCCAAGACCGCCGAGTTTGCGGCCTCGCAGCAGTTGCAGGTGCAGGGCCTGGGCGCGCTGCCCCTGCCGCCGACGTTAACGCATTGGGCCGGCGTGGTCACCACTCCCGAAGGCGTGTGGCGGACTACATTTCGGCTTCCCCGCGGGAAGCTGGAGAGCACGGAGCTTTACGCCGCGGCCGATACGAATCGATACGTGGCGGAAGCAAAAACCCTTCGCGACGTGCAGGTCTATCTGTGGTTTGCGCGATTTCCGGTCTGGCAGGTGCGCCGGGTGCAGGCGGGAACCGTCGCGGAAGTCACCGACGTGCGTTTCTTCCGCCAGAATTTGCAGGCGTGGAACGATGATCCGCCGCCGGGAAACCAAGGGCCGGCATCGCGAATCAATTCCCCGGGATTTACATTTCAGATTGTGTTTGATCCCGCGGGGAAAATAATTTCCCACGGATTCAAGAGACCGGAATAATGCCGGAGGGGAATTTCCTTATTCCGCCGGGTAGACGACCACCTGGCGATCCTCGCCGACGCCTTCGCTCGCTGTCCGCACTCCGGCTTCTTCCTTCAAAACCAGGTGCAGGATGCGGCGCTCGCGGGCGGACATGGAATTGAAACGGAAGGGGGCGTGCGATTCGCGGACGCGTTCGGCGGCCACGTGGGCGGAAAGCTTCAGTTCCTCGATGCGCGCGGTGCGGTAATCGCCGGCGTCGAAGCGGATGCGGCTATAGAACTGGGGGTCGAGCCACAACCAGCGAAGGGCGATGTGTTCAAACGCCTTGAGGAGTTCCGCGTTATGCTCGAGTAGCAAATCCAGGTGGCGGCCCTTGAACACGACGAGGATTTCAGGATTTTCCAGGTCCGGCGTGGCGGCCGGTTTGGTGGCGTGAATTTCGTAGGAAAGCTCGAACCGGCCTTTGCGCAAAAGCGTGTCCAGGCACCGGCGCAATTCGGCCGTGGCCGCGGCGTGATCCAGCTTTCCGTCAACGACAACTTTGGGATGAGACACCGGCGTCATCGTTACTCCTCAATGCCGTGAATCCTATTTCTTTTTTCCGGGGCCGCGCGACGGTTTCGGCGGAGGCGGCGCTGTCCGGTAGAGATACCACTGTTGCCCGATTCCGACAATATTACTGGTCAGAATGTACAACGCCAGCCCGCTTGGCGAAAATGCAAACATTCCGCCGAAGATCAGGGGAGTCAAGCCCATCATTTTGGCCTGGGCCGGGTCCATCCCCGGAGTGGGCGTCATCTTCTGCATGAAGTACATGGAAATGGCCATCACCGCGGGCAAAATATAATACGGGTCGCTCCTGGAAAGATCGTGAATCCATCCGATCCAGGGCGCATGGCGCAGCTCGATGGTGTAGGCCAGCATGCGGTAGAGGCCGAACCAGATGGGCATCTGGATCACAGTCGGCCAGCAGCTTCCGAGCGGATTGATCCCCTCGCGCGAATAAACGGCCATCACTTCCTTGTTCATCTCGGCCTTGCGGGGGTCGCGCATTGAGTATTTTTTGTACCGCTCCTGAATGGCTTTCACTTCCGGCGCGACCTTCTGCATTTTCATCATCGCGCGCATGCTTTTTACTTTGAGCGGAAACATCACCATGTTGATGGCGATAGTGATGGCCACAATGGCCCAGCCGTAGTTGGTGATGTACTGGTGCATCCAGCGCAGCGAATAAAACAGCGGCTCCGCGATAAAGCCCCACCAACCGAATTGCACCAGGCCGTTCAGTGGCGGGCGAACGGCTTTCAATCCATCGATGCTCTTGGGGCCAACATAGACGCGCAGATTCAGCGGCCCGGCCTGGCCAGTGCCCGCGGCCATCTGCGGCACGTTCTCTGTTTCCGTCTTTCCGTCAACGGTGGTGTTGTGCGGCAGGGTCCAGCCCGAAAGTGTAATCGGCGTTTCGGCGACGTCGCCATGGGCGGTGAACGGCGGCATGAACGCGGCGGTGAAGTAAAGATCCTCGATGCCGACAAGATCAAAGGTTCCGGGCACGGCGGCGCGCACGGTGGTCTGCCCGGACTTGCCCAGATTTTTCGCGGCCAGCGTGTTGAGTTTGCCCGCGGCACTGTTAAACACCTGCGTCTGCAGGGCCGCGCGGTAGGCGGTGGCGTCGCCAAAACCTCCGGCCCAGCCAATGGCGGCGGTCAGCGGTTTTCCGTCGAGACTTACTTTCGTTTCCACGGAAACGATGTAACTCGTATCGAATTTCAAACGCTTGGTGACGTCCAGGTGGCCGTCGCTCCAGGCCAGCGTGACCTCCGCCGGCGCGCGCAGAACGGTGCCGGGGCCCGGCACGCTGCCGGACGAAGCAATTTCAAACAGCCCGCCGTTGACGGCCGCTTCCTGCGTGGGGTCATCGAGCGCGAGCGAAAGCGGCCAACTCCCGGACTGCTGCGCGGCGTCGGCATGGACCAGGTCGAGCGTGCGCGGCGGCTTGTTGTCGTCGGTAAATTTCTTGAGCTGCCAGCTGTGCACGACGGCGCCGCGATTGGAAATCTCCACGCGGTAGAGATCGCTTTCGATGACGATGGAGTGTTCTTCGCTGGCCGCGCGAATGGCGACCGGAGCGGCTGGAGCGGCCGCGCCTTGTGCGCTGGGCGGGCCAGGCGCGGAAGGTGCCGGCTGCGCGGGTTTCGCCTGATTCCCGACCGCAGGATTCGGATTGGGCGGGGTTGGTTGCGCCGGCGGCTTGTAGATCAGCGACCATCCCGCGATCACCAGCAAGCACAGCACGGCCGCGATCAGCGAGCGGGTCTCGGTCGACATTTCCTTGCGCTCGCTCACAGACCGGCCTCGCTGGAGGGATGATCCAGACTATCTTCACGGGTAGAGCTTGGTTCGTTGCGCGAAAAATCGGCGGGTTCCGGCACCAGGTCCACGCCACCGCGCGTAAAGGGATGGCAGCGGGCCACGCGCCGCACGGCCAGCCAAGCGCCTCGCCGCGCTCCATGCATGCGCACGGCATCGGCCGCGTAATTCGAGCAGGAAGGATAGAACTTGCAGGCGCTGGGCATGAGCGCGGAGAAAAACGACTGGTACACGCCGAGCAAAAACAGCAGCGCGCGCGACCCGCGGCTCAAGTCTTCGGCCGCAGGCCGCGCAGCAGGCGCACCAGTTCCGTCTCCAGAGGCGCGAAGGGCGCCTCCGCCACGGAACTGCGCGGGTGAATCACAATGTCCCATCCCGATGGAATCTCCGTCCTGTTGCGCCGCAGGATATCGCGGATGCGCCGGCGAATGCGGTTGCGCACCACCGCGCCGCCCAGGGCTTTCTTGACGCTGATGCCGAAGCGGCTTACGGGGCCCGGTCCGGCAGCCTGGTTCCCGGAGGCCTCGCGCGGAATCGCCAGTTGCGAGCGGAAAAATACTGCGAACTGAGGGCTCGAGCGGCGTTGACCCGCGCCATACACGGCTTCATATTCGGCGCGCTTCAACAGGCGCACGGCACGAGGAAAACCCTGCCGCGGTGCATCCGTATCTTTAAATGGGCGTGAGACGATGACGTCCCTTTTTGCGGCGAGCGGCCAGAACTTTACGGCCTCCCGCGGTCTTCATGCGCGTGCGAAAGCCGTGCGTTTTATGGCGGCGGCGCACTTTTGGTTGAAAGGTGCGTTTCGGCAAAGAATTCTCCCTCTCGGTCCCGAGAAACGGACTAAGTCAAACGTGTAGTGTAGTCGAGGGCGCGGTGAGGGTCAAGGATGGGAGGGGGATGGGAGATAGGGCGCGCCTTCCCGTTCTGGTCCGTCACCGAAGTGCACCGCCGGCGCGAATCGGAATGAACTTAAAAGTCAAAAACCCCAGCCTTCACAAACCGAAGACTGGGGCACCCTCAAATTCCAAATCAAATGCCGGGCCACCCGCCCGGGGTGTTATACGAGCACGCTGAAAGTACTACACCCGCCAGGCGACAGCACGAGCACATGGAAAATGATTTGGGGGGGGCCCGACGCATGAAGGCCGTTTTCATAGCTCATCGCGGCTCACGAATCCAATTTCATGGGGCTCCACGGTTTTGGGGCACACGCCACAGAGTGAGTTATAATGATGGTACCATTAAGCTTGAGGAATCTTGCATGAAGCGAATCGCAATTACAGCGGTTGTCTTCTTTCTTGTGAGCGCCTTGAGTGTTGCTGCGCAGGGCATTGATCAAGAAAAGAAAACCGTCGGATTTCTATTCGGAACAATCCACCCGCGTAATCAGAATGGTGTACCGGTTACCGACCAAGCCGGTAAACCACTATCGATTGAACTCGCACTTGGGACCGCATTTTTCGTGGGGTACCCTGACCCGCGTAGGGGTCCCACGAACTCTTTCATTTATCTTGTAACTGCGAAACATGTCCTAGAGGATGCCGACGGCACATTTCTCAAAGAAGTTAAGGTTCGGCTGAATTTGAAAGATGCAAGCGGCGGTAAACAATGGGATTATCTGTCCCTTCAAGTATCTGATCTCAATGGCAATTTGTTGTGGTTCCACGATACGGATGCGGCAACAGATGTGGCCATTGCACCATTGTTGCCAGATCAGAAGAAATTTGATTTCTTGGCGATTCCGACGGTGATGTTTGCCGACGACCCGCTACTCAAAAGCGAAAAAGTTGTCGAAGGCGACTCGCTGAATTTCGTTGGGCTCATGAGCCAATACTATGGAGATTCCAAGAACTATCCTGTAGTGAGGCGTGGCACGCTGGCTCTAATGACCGACGAAGAGATTGATACACCTACTGGCCGCCAGCATGCGTTTATCGCCGAGTTGGCAAGTTGGCCGGGCAATAGTGGTTCTCCCGTGTTCCTCAACCTGGGTGGATTCCGCGAGGGTGCTGTAATCGCGGGCATGAACCTTCACCTCTTGGGTATTCTATCCGGTAGTTTTCTGAACAAGGTGAAGGGCACAACTGTGGATACTGCTTCGATTATGAGTGGCAACGATTTGAATACTGGAATCAGCTTCATTATCCCAGCTGGGCAAATCAAGAAGATATTAGATTCGCAGCCCGCTCAACAATACAGGGACATGCAGATTGAAAAGCTGCTAGCACCAAAATAGTGACCCGGTCGGCGGGTGGCCAACCCTTTCCCGTACTTTTCCGCTGAAATGCATCCACCGTGGGATGATCCCGCCGCACTACAATAACGCGGAGTTATGGGTTTAGGACGGGTGGCCCGGCCTTTTGCATCGCGCGCAATCATCTCCTGATACCATCTCATACTATTCCCATACGTCCACTCTAAGTTAAGATTCTGAACTTGGGGTGCCCCGTCCTTGACGTTTTTCAAGGGCGGGGCTTTTGGTTCGATTTGCCATGCCTAAAGGGCGGGTGGCTAACCCTTTCCCGTACTTTTCCGTTGAAATGCATCCACCGTGGGATGATCCGGCCGCACTACATTAACGCGGAGTTATGGGTTTGGCACTTCCGGGGGGCAGACCCTTTGCTGTTTTCAAAGGGTCTGTGTTTTGGCGATCTCCTCGAGGGCAAACAAACTCATTCGGGTTTAGGGGCTCGGAAATCAAGAACACAGCACCTTCGAAAACCGCTTAGGAATGGCCACCCGAAAGTTCAAACCCGGCCAAAGGCTGCGCCATCCGCGGACTGGCTGCCTTCAGGCCTAATCTTCAAATGGTCGCGAATCCAGCAATCGTTGATACGACACAGCCCATTGTGCAATATGCAGGCGGGTGAAAGTATTTAATGAGTCCATACGCGTTTTGCGCCCGTCGGTTTTGGTTAAGGCGCAAGCGCATCTTCACGATCGAAAGAGGAGTTCTGGCTCCCAGGCCATTTGCGCGCTGTGC
>JAIQFG010000020.1 GCA_020073375.1 Terriglobia bacterium
AAGTGCCTGCTTTTCGTGGCGGTGGTGTGTCTGTTTGTGGGTGTTTCTCTTCCTGCTCGCGCGCAAGTTTCCGGCGCGACCCTGTCCGGCCTCGTCACCGACGCCCAGGGCGGCGTGGTGGCCGGAGCAAAAATCGCCATTAAAAATCTCGGAACCAATAACGTGGTGGAAACCGTAACCAATTCTTCCGGCTTGTACACCGCGCCGAATCTCAATCCCTCCGATTACGAAGTGAGTGTGGGCGCCGCCGGATTCAAGACGGCTGTATCCAAGATCACGCTTACTGTCGGCGCAAAACAGGACCTGAACGTCGAGTTGACAGTCGGGGACGTTTCGCAAACCGTCGAGATCTCTACGGTCGCTCCGCAAATCGAGCTGACCTCCTCCACCATCAGCGACCAGGTCACGTCCACCACCATGCGCGAACTGCCTCTGAACGGGCGTGACTGGGCCTCGCTGGCCACTCTTCAGCCGAGCGTCGTCGAATCCCGCACGCACCTGGATGTCACCCACGTCGGCGGTGGCGGAGGGCGCGGCTTTGGCGACCAGCTGAGCATCGGCGGAGGCCGGCCCACGCAAAACAGCTATCGCCTCGATGGCGCCATCGTGAACGACTACTCGAACGCGGGCCCCGGCAGCGTCCTGGGCAAGAACCTGGGCGTGGACGCCATTCAGGAATTCACCGTCCTGACCAGCAACTATTCTGCCGAGTACGGATTTACTTCGGGCGGCGTTATCAATGCGATCACCAAATCCGGCACCAACTCCTTTCACGGAACCGCCTTTGATTTCCTGCGAAACGATAAACTCGACGCCACCGATTTCTTTGCCAATGCCGGCGGACTGGGCAAGAATCCCTTGAAGCAAAACCAGTTCGGAGCTGCGGGCGGGTGGAGAGTCCTCAAGGACAGGGCTTTCTTATTTGGAGATTACGAAGGCGTGCGGCTGTCATCTGGTATCCCGATCACTGGGAACAACACAATTTCCGATGCCGTAAGGAACGGGACTGTTACCAATCTCTCCTCCTGCACCGGCGTAGCTCCGCCGTGCACGCTGTCCACGGTCACCATTGCTTCAATCGATCCCACGATCCAAAAATATCTGGCGTTGTTTCCCCATCCCTCCGGACCAGCCATAAACGCGAATGCGGCTCACGCCCCGTTTCTAGGCCACCGTGGCGCGGGTGAAAATTTCTTCACCACGCGGGGAGACTATAAGTTTTCCGACAATGACAGTATTTTCGCGACTTACCTTCGGGACACTTCGGATTTCAATACCCCCCTTACGTTCAACAACGTGCAGCAGGGTTTCACCTCCTACAGGCAGGCCGTGGTTGTGGAAGAAACTCACGTGTTCAGCAGTTCCTTCACGAATACGGTGCGTGGTGGGCTGGACCGCACGAGCAACAATGGCGGCAACAGCCCCATCGCCAATAATCCGGCGGCGGAGGATCCCTCCCTCGCACAGCTACCGGGCTTCTTCTCTTCCCAAATCGCTTTGACAAACACTAATGTGACAACCTTGCCGGGAGGAAAGAACTACGGTGCCTCGATTCAGGACTTCTGGGGCCAGATCCGGCAACTCTACGACGATGCCTTCTATGCCCACGGAAACCACGGTTTCAAGTTTGGTTTTTCCGTCCTGGCCCAACAAGTTGACGGCTACACTCCGCTTGCAGGCGGAAACGGAAGTGCAACCTATTCGGCCAGGGGGTTCTATAACTCGCTCGATGGCTCCCAAAAAGTTACGGCGGCGGAAGCACCTTGCTTAAAACCCGGCAAGGTTGTCGGCGATACGAACGGCAATGATTACGACGCTTCTTGCGGTGCGCTTGTAAATTTTCTGACCAACCAACCGCTGAGTGCAACCCGAACCGTAGATCTTTCATTTGTCACTAAGCATTACCTGCGTGACAAGATTTTCGGCGTCTATTTCCAAGACGACTGGCGTATCCGCCCCAGCCTTACGCTGAACATGGGGCTGCGCTACGAAATGTCTACGATCCCGACGGAAAAATATGGCAAGGTCGCGGACATTCCAACACCGACTACGCCTTTGCCCTGCAACGCCCCGCCCCTGTGTGCTACTACAGCACCCGAATCTGTCTTGAGTCACTCGTTCTTCACGCATAACCCGACACTGAAGAACTTCGAGCCCAGGCTAGGTTTCGCTTGGGATCCGTTCCACAACGGCAAGACTTCCGTTCGGGGCGGCTTTGGTATATTTGACGCCCTGCCGCTTCCCTATGAATTGATCCTCAACAACAATTCTTCGGCCCCTTGGCGCCAGACCTATGCCCCTTTGGGTCCGACTGGCGGTGGAATCCAGTCCTCTCCTCCCTCGATTGCTGCCGGGACAGCGGCAAATGCACAAGGCGAGTGGCCATACGTGATTCCTTCGCTGACTTCTGCGCACAGCCTCAATCCGTTGTCGAGGAGCTTCATGTACGTCGAACCAACTCCAAAGCGCAACTACGTGTATCAGTACAATTTGAATATTCAACGGCAGATCACTCCCAGCCTGTCGCTCCTGGTTGGCTATTCGGGCTCACGTGCACTTCACAACCCATTCCAGGCAGATTCGATCAATACTGTGGTTCCGACGAAGGATCCAACGAGTGGAGCCTACTATTGGCCGAAAAATTACACTCTATTGCAACCGACAACCTCACCAGTGGTCGTGGGCAACCCGAGCGCTGGGGTTTATGGGGATGCAACGCATCCGTGCCCACCTCCGACGGGACCAGTGCCACAAAATTGCTTCCTCCTGAATACCACGACTGCTTCCGGTATGTTCAACACTGATTGGCAAGCCAGGTCCTGGTATAACGCCATGCAGGTAAAACTGGATAAGAGGCTGAGCCACGGCTTCCAGATCCAGGCCGCCTACACCTGGAGCAAGAGCATTGACGATTCGTCGGGCAGCACCGCCGGAGACACGTTCCAACTCGATATCGTCAGCGAGCCCTGGTACGACATGAGCCTGAACAAGGGCTTGTCGGACTTCGACGTCAGACACAATTTCGTACTCAACGGACTATGGAACGTTCCCACACCCAAAG
The DNA here is from genome assembly GCA_020073375.1 of Terriglobia bacterium. Classification (GTDB taxonomy): domain Bacteria; phylum Acidobacteriota; class Terriglobia; order Acidiferrales; family UBA7541; genus Palsa-360. The sequence continues at coordinate 3,062 of JAIQFG010000020.1, forward strand.
CGATGGGCGCATTTGGGGAAAAGGCACTTGGGGGTTGGCAGTTGGGCGCCATCATGACGATTGCCAGCGGCGTGCCGGAATCGGCCTCCCTTACCGCGTTTAACAATGCCGTGGACTTGGCGGGTGAAATCATTACTACCAACCAGCCTCCGAACGTCAATTCGGGTTGCTCGCCGCAAGGTCTCGTTGCTCCCAATTACCGCCACACACTCATTTACCTGAAAGTGAGTTGCCTGGGACTGGTACCCCAGACGGCTGCTAACGCAGCGTTCTGCGATACGTCGCGTACCCCGGGGAATACGTGCGCAAACATTCGCGGAAACCTTGGACGCGACACCATCATCGGGCCGGGACTGTTCGATATAGATTTCTCCGTGTTCAAGAACAATTACATTCGAAGGATTTCGGAGACATTCAACGTGCAGTTCCGCGCGGAGATGTTCAATGCGTTCAACCATGCGAACTTCGCGCCATCGAGCAATCTCAACCCATTCTCCGACGCGAATGGATCACTCGATCCCACGTTCGGCCAGCTGACTGCGGTGCAGGTTCCCAATCGCCAGATTCAACTGGCGTTGAAAATGATCTGGTAGTGGTGTGAGAAGCAAAAGCGCAGGCGAGAAGCAAAATCGCCTGGAGCAGTGCTAATGATGGCTGTGGCAGGGCGCAACGCGCAATGGATTCGGTAGCCGAAACACCGAAGCCCGAGCGCGTTGCTCCTCCGCAGTTCAATATTGCGAAAGCTCCGATTTTTCCAGCTCCCTTCCGTTTTGCGGCGCATCCGCGGGCAGCGCTCCCGCCCGCGGAAAGCGCGGCGGGAGCGGGTAGCGCCGGCAATTCATTCCAGTCGAAATGCCGGAGAACTCACGCGTCAACCCGGGCCCCCGCAATCCGATATTTCCTAGGAGGTTTCCATGCGACGTGGAATAGAACTTTTCCTGGTTCTGGCGCTCTCCTTCTTTGCCTCCCCGATCTTCGCCCAGAGCCTGCCCGAAATTTCCTTTGACTCCGCGCCCAACTTTCTGAAGCTTCCCGCCGACATCTATCTGGGCGAAGCGGCCGGCGTGGCGCAGAATTCCAAGGGGCACATTTTTGTGTTCACGCGCAGCGGCGAGACGCAGTTGTTTGAATTCGACGCCGAGGGAAATTTCCTGCGCGAGATCAGCCCGCGCAATTACGCCTTCGCCTTCGCGCATACCGTGCGCATCGATTCGCAGGACAATATCTGGGCCGTGGACGAAGGCTCGAACATGATCGTCAAATTCAGCCCAGCCGGAAAAGTGGTCATGACCATGGGCCGCAGGCCCGAATCGGCCGAAGGTGATGTGCCCGGCGGGTTTAATTACCATCCGCTGCTTCCGGGAGAAACGCCGCGCCCGGCGCAGCCTTACGCCTTCAGCCGCCAGACCGACGTGGCCTGGGATCCGGCCGGAAACATTTTCGTTTCCGACGGCTACGGAAACGCGCGCGTCGTGAAATACGACAAGGACGGCCGCTTCATCAAGGCCATCGGCAGCAGCGTGAAGGGCAAGGAGCCCGGCCAGTTCAGCACGCCGCACACGATCGCCACCGACCGGCAGGGAAATGTCTACGTCGGCGATCGGGGCAACAGCCGCATCCAGGTGTTTGACAGCAACCTTGTGCTGCGCGCCGTATGGACTGGCGTCGGCGCTCCGTGGGCCATCTGCATAACGCCCGGCGCGAAACAATATCTTTACAGCTCGGATGCCGCGGGCCCCATCTACAAACTCGATCTGAACGGGCACATCCTGGGAAAATTCGGCACCGCCGGCAAACAGCTGAAACAGTTTGGCTGGATCCATGAAATGAATTGCTCGAGCGACAACGAACTCCTGGTCGGCGAACTCCTGAACTGGCGCGTGCAGAAACTCACGGTGAAGTGACGCCCGCGGGCATCCTGAGAAAAAGGGAAGCGCCCGCCCCGAAATAAGCGTGGCGCCCCTTGCGAGACGAGTGAAAATTATTTGTGGAGGCTCTGATGCGACGCTCTTCAAGATTTTTCCTGGCAACACTGTTGGTATTCCTTGCGAGCCCGTTGTTTGCCCAGATTTCCATTCCGGAAATCCCGTTTGACTCCGTGCCCAATTTCCTGAAATTGCCGGATAACGTGGTGATGGGCGAGGCCGTTGGCGTGGCCAGCAACTCCAAGGGGCACGTCTTTGTCTACACGCGTGACGGCATCCTTTCCTATTCCGTGGGGACCTCGCGCCGGTTCGGGCGCGGCGCCGCCGCGCGTCTCTATGAGTTCGATCAAAACGGAAATTTCGTTCGTGAGATCGGCAAAGGCACCTACGCGCTGGCCTTCGCGCACACCGTGCGCGTCGATCCCGAGGACAACATCTGGATGGTGGACGAAGGCTCGAATATGATCATCAAGTACAGCTCCGAAGGCAAAATCCTGATGACTCTCGGACGCAAGCCGGAAGATTTCGCGGGAATTCCCGGCCCGGTTGCCGAGGGGCAGTCAGCCGGCGGAAGGTCCGGCGGAGCAATTGAGCAGGAAATGCTCCTGCAGTTGAAAACTGGAGAGCGCGTGCCTCCCCCGGCTCCGGGCGGTGGCGGCGAGGGCTTTAATACCGGCCCGTTCGTCATGTTCAACCGCGAAACCGACGTGGCCTGGGACAAGGACGGAAACATCTTCGTCTCCGACGGGTACAACAACAAGCGCGTCGTGAAACTGGACAAGAACGGCAATTTCGTGAAGGCCTTCGGTTCGAGAGGCCACGGCCCGGGGCAATTTGAGGACGTGCACTCGATCCAGGTGGATCATGAAGGAAACGTGTACGTCGGAGACCGCGCCAACAAACGGCTCAGCGTCTTCGACAACGATGGAAACTTCAAGACCGGGTACATCAACGTGGGCTCGCCGTGGGCGATCTGCATCACACCCGGCCAGCATCAATATCTGTACAGTTCCAACTCCACCGGAACGGCCGACATGAATGACGGCGGCGAAATCTACAAGATGGAACTGGACGGCCGCATCCTCGGCAAATTCGGCACCGGCGGAAAACAGCTGAAGGAATTCATGGCCGTGCACGAACTCGATTGCCGCACCGACAATCAGATTTTGGCGGGTGAAATTTCCAACTGGCGCGTGCAGAAGCTCATGCTGCATCCGGGAGGGAAGTAAGCTGCATTCGCTTCGGCGATGTTGCGGAATTCGGAGTAGCGTCACATATTACAATTGGGGGAGTAGGATTTTGTAGCGCCGGCGTCCCGCCGGCATGTTGGGGCAAAAGTCCGCAGAAAAAACTGCCGGCGAGACGCCGGCGCTACAAAATCTTCCCTGCCGACTACATTGCCTGAAATGACATCTCGCGTGGAACCCGCGTTAGGAAATCCGATCCAAACGCTGGGTTGAATCTAGGGACACTTAGCGCGGGGACTTTTCCCAGCTCCACTCGCAAGACAAGCTCGGTCAAAATAAACCTGCTCGCCCGCTTTCTGATACATCAGTATTGTTTTTTTGCCATTACTTGAACTCGCGGAAATCCCGGTGTGGTGGCTGAACGAAACCGAAGCAGGCCCTCCCGCCAGCGCCTCACGCAATACTCTGCCGACTAATTTGCCGTGGCTGGGAAGTTCCAGTCCCAGAATGCGCGCCAGCGTCGGGGCGACGTCCGCATTGCTGATCGGCGCGGGATCGACGAAATGCTTCTTGAAATCTGGTCCGATGGCAGCCATGAAGTTAAACGTATTGGCTCGCCCGAAGCTTCCGTGCATTCCCTGGCCTTGCTGCAGGTTGTAGTCGGAAATCTGCACTCCGGTCATGATTGGATTCTTTGGGTCGGTGGAGAAAGTTTTGAACGCGACCGCAATCGTGGGCGAGGGAAGCGGCGACGCGCCCACCAGGCGAATGGCGCTCGATGGCAAAGCTCCCGGCACGATTCCGTATTCGTCGTTCACGAAGATCCCGTCCACGTAATCCTGCTCGGCTAAAATATTCACAATTTTTCGAACCAGGTCTGGGTCGCGCGAGGGCAAATAAATCAAATCGGACCCGCCGTTCGCGGCGACCACCACCCTGGCGTCGGTGTGCTCCGCAATTCGGCCCGTTCCTCCAATCAATCCATTGCCCGCGGCAGGGTACTGCCGAATCGAGGCGGTTTGCTGCGCGATGGTGGGGTCCACGGGCTCAAAAACTTTCTTGCCGTCCGGGCCGGCGATCTGGCCGCTCGGATCGAAGAGCGGAAGGTCTAACGCATGCGCGAGATCGATGGCCAGAAACCCCTGCGGCAAAAAGCCGGTGTTGACCTCCTGGCGGCCATGGATGTCCCTATAGACGCATTTGGCGGAGTAGCTGGCCGTGACCTGGCCCTCCGCGTCGATCTCATGTTTGCTGATGGTCGCAAAGCCGTGATCGGCGGTTAAAAAAATATCCGTGTTCGCCGACAGCTGCGGATCGGCATGAATGTAGTCCATGATTTGCTTCAGATTGTTGTCAGCGTTTTTGAGTCCGGCTCTGGAAGTCGGGCCGTTAATCCCCGGCACAAGTGTGTTCAAGCTGTCGCCCTGAAAGTGCTGTGTTCCGTCCGGATCGCGCGACCAGTAGAGCAACACGAATGGCTTGCCGTTCTTTTTGAACATGGGCAGGACGGCTCGCGTCGTCGCATCCGCAAAAAACGCCTGCTGCCTGGTGTTCGGCTCCTTCGTTCCGGGCGTGACGTTGTTTCCCGTGGGCTGATCGCGCACCGGCGTCGTTGTCGGAAGCCCGGCGCCGATCAACGCCGCGGCCATCTCCGGCGCAAGAGGCGCACCGTCCGGAGTGCCTGTGCCATCGTCGATTATCACGGTCTGGGGCATGGCAAAGCGGCCGCCAACCTCGCTCAACTGGCTCACGTCCTGAATCGCCGCCGGCCCCATTTTTCCGATTGCTGCCGTGTTGAAGCCACGCTCGCGCGCCGCGCTCAGCAACGTTTCTTCGTTCAAATAATTTCCGTGGAATTGGGAATTCAGATCGGCCAGAGCAGCGTCATTCTCAATGTACGGGGTAAAGGTTCCGGGCGGCTTGCCGAACGCGCCTCCCCAGTACTCCGGGAGACCGGTGAAGATTGTGTTGCTGAAATCTCCTGTATCTCCCAGGTAGTGTCCCGTGGCGATGGCCGAAGCGTTCGCCGTCGTAAACGTAGGAAACAGCGAATGGCTGTTGGCGAAGTAAACTCCCTGCGTGCGGACCGAGTAATAGGTCGGCGCGTCCTCGGCGTTCACCGAACCGCTCCGCAATCCGTCGGAAACGAAGATCACGATATTCCGCGGTTGAGCAGGAGCCGCTTTTTCCTGTCCTCGAACGGCGGCAAGCCCTGCAAGCGCCGCCGCAAGCGCGAGGAAAATCATCACCGGTTTCTTTTTCATTCCGAATCCCTTCGCTCTAGGGCCACAGGTGGCAAGTTGCGCAAACGGTGGGCGCATTGTGCAGCGTGTGGCAATGCAGGCAAACGCCCATGGTCGTCACGCTGGTCGCCTCGGACATCGTCTCCATCTCCGGCACTTGTCCGTGGCACGATTCGCATTTGATTCCCGCGTCCAGATGCTTGCGGTGGGTCCAGTTCACGCCGGGAAGCACTTGATAGACTTGCACCCACGGGACGGGTTGGCCCGACCTTGCATACGCGGCGAGCTTCTTGATAGTCGGCTTCTTCTTGCCGATCTCATGATGGCAGGACATGCACGTCGCCGTCGCCGGATACGTCATGAGCTTTCCGGGCGCGGGATTGGTGTGGCAGCCCGCGCACGTCAGCCCCAGCGCCAGATGCGCCTTGTGGCTGTAAGGGAGAGGTTGCTCCGGCGCCAAATGCGGCGCAAGGTTTGCCGGAACATCCTGCTGAGCCGGCGCCGCCATGGCGGATTGCCCGCCGCCGGCGGCGCACGTCGAAAGTGTTATCGCAAGAAAAAGACTAATGGCCCACGCTGCGATCCGAACTCTCGCGCTGGTAGACAAAGCAGAGCCTCCTCGGCAGCCAGGTGCGTGCGGCAAAATACGGTTCAGGATTTTTTGCTTTCCTTCCTGCTGACCACTTCCTCGATGCTAGTGCCCAGATCCTTGAGCATCACGGCAGCGGCGTTGCGCCCGGGCATGCCGGTCACAGAGCCGCCGGGAGCCGTCGTGCCGCCCGTCTGGTAGAGGCCGGGAATGGGCATTCGATAGTTGGCCCAGCCCGGCATCGGACGCATGGCGCCCGATTGCGACGGGCCCGATCCGCCCGCGTGGCAACTCCCGTGCCAGTTGTGCGGATTCATGCGCTCTATATCCAGCGGACTCATCACCTCGCGCTCCAGAATTTTGTCATTGCTGAGATTCGGCGCATAGCGCTGGATGTATTTCAGTGTCGCGTCCGCAACCTCTTCTTTAATATTGTCCCAGTGCTTCGGGCCTTCTTTCAAATCGTAGGGGTGGTAGCCGACGACTTTGATGGTGTGCATTCCCTCTGGTGCGCGCGTCGGATCGGCGACCGTCGTCTGGATGATGTGCACCGGCGGATCGTCCAAATTCACGGCGCCGATTGCGTAATCGTACGCGAAGCGCAGCGCGCGCTCGGGACTGCCAAGCAATTCCGAGTGCACCGGCGAAAGCGGGCCATCCGCGGTGGGATATTTGATCGGCTCGCTCGCGGCATAATTGGTGCTCATCATCTGAAATTCCGGCTGCCAGGTGTTCACGCCGTCGATGAAATCCGCGCCCCACAAATCGCGCGGCGCCATATCCACCAGATGCTTGATGTGGATTGTGGAAACCACGGCCTTTTCGGCGCGATACGAACTGCCGTCCGCGCATTCAACGCCCACGCACTTGCCGTTTTCGACGATCAATCGCGATACCGGTTTGCCGGTATGGATCACGCCGTCGTGCGCTTCGATATAGCGCGCCAGCGCCTCCGCCAGTTTTCCCGATCCGCCCTTGGGCAGCGGCCGGCTGTGGCGCTGCTGGTTGAATGGGGAGTAGGCGATTCGCCCGGTCATCGGAAATTGCGCCGGCTGCTGCGACCACGGGCACGCCAGCATGAACGCGCGGCTATGGTTATCCTCAAAACTGTCGCGGATAATATCCCAGTGGGACATGGCCAGGCGCCGCTGCCAGAATTTTTCCGCGGGCTTGATGTTTTCCGACTCCTTCCACATGCGCCAGTAGGTGTCGCCGTCCTTCTTGGAAATTTTCGCGAATTCGGCGCGCGTGCGTTCCGGATCGCGCCACTGCGTGATGTATGCGCCGTCTAGAAACGGCATGTGGAACACCGGGTCGGGGAAAATATATTCAAGCCCGTAATCCTCAAGATTGATTTCCTTGTCCTTGATTAACGGATTTTCCTGCATGCCGTTGTGAGCCGAGGAACAAGTGTCGTGGATAAATCCGCGCAACGTGAATTGCGCCGACTTCACTCCGCCGCCCACCGTCGGGCGCCCCTCCAGAATCACGCAGCGAAATCCGGCTTTGGCCAGATACGCCGCCGTGACCAGGCTATTGTGCCCGGCGCCGGCCACGACGATATCGAAACGTTCCGAGGGGACTGGGCTTTGGGCGGCGGCATTCAGCGACCTTAGCGCTAATGGAGCAAGCGCCGCGCCTTTCACAAACCCGCGCCTCGTGATTCCGCTCATGATTTCCTCCTGCTGCGTACTATTGGGGTGGGTCGCCGCGTGCTGCCCCAGAGCTTATTCCGCGCGTCTATTTTGTCAATCGAATTCCCGAGCGAGTGCCCTTGCCGCTTCCCGCCCCAGCCAACCTCCGCGACATTCCTCTCATACTGGAAATGTAATAAGATTGCGCTGCAACCGGGAACTCGCCTCATACCGAACTTTCCGCTTGGGAGTTGACAATGCGCCTGCTCCGCATTTTCGCGGCAATGACCATGGCTCTCGGTCTGATCCCATCGCTTGCCGCATTCCCGGCACAGAGCCCGCCGACGGGCTCCGATGCGGATACGGCGGCGATCAAACAGGTTTTCACCGATTTCTACGAGAATTTTACCCGCCATGACGCTCATGCCACGGCCATGACTTTTGCCGAGGACGGCGACTTCACCAACATGCGCGGGGTGCACCGTCGCGGCCGTAAAGAAATCGAAGCGTGGTTTGCCGCGCTCTTCACCGGCAGCCTCAAGGACTCGCGTCGCACCGACATCGTCCGAAGCATCCGCTTCTTCACTCCGGATGTCGCCACCGTCGACGCCGACACCACGATCACGGGCACGAAAGCCTCGGATGGGTCGGAGGTTCCCCCGCGCAAGGGCCTGATGATTGCCACGCTCACTAAGCATGGCGGCCACTGGATGATCAGCACATTCCACGAAGCTGAATTTCCCGAACCTCGAGCCACCTCTGCGGATCGTCCCGCGCGCGCCCCCGCCAATCCGTAAAATACTATCGATCCACTTGCGCTAGGAAGCTGTTCCTTCCCTTCATTTTGCAAGATCGGGGCTATCCTCCGAGGTCCGGTCCTTTTCCAGTCGATGAACCGGGATGGGTCATGTTATCTTGCGTTACCGGGTGCCTATTCTCTTGGTGCGCGCTAAACTGGAGGAAATTGCGGCCAAGGCAGGCAGCGGAGGTTAAATCCATGACCAAATCCAAAAAGCCGGCAGTGGGACGCCGAAATTTTCTGAAGAGCGTGGCCGCCGGAGCCGCAACGCTAGCCGCGCCCGCTGAGGCCCTTCATGCAACGCCAGGCGCGCCCGCCGTGCCCCAGCCGTCCGCCGCCATGCCTGTGCTTCCCCCGCTGATCGAAACCGATCCGCCAGCCGAATCCGAAGTCCTGAATGTGGACCGCACCGGCTCGGATTTCATGGTCGACATTCTGAAAAATCTCGGCTTCGAGTATGTGTGCTGCGTCGCCGGTTCCAGTTTTCGGGCGTTGCATGAATCCGTGATCAATTACGGCGGCAATAAAAATCCAGAACTTATCTCCTGTTGTCATGAAGAGTCATCAGTGGCCATGGGCCACGGTTACGCGAAAGTGGAGGGCAAGCCGCTGTGCATCTTCGCGCATGGCACGGTGGGCCTGCAGCACGCCTCTATGGCCATTTATAACGCCTACTGCGACCGCGTGCCGGTTTACATGATTGTCGCCAACATCATTGACGCCACCAAGCGCGATCCCGCCTACGGCGAGTGGCCCCACAGCGTGCAGGACGCCGCGGCCATGGTTCGCGACTACACCAAGTGGGACGACTTGCCGATTTCTCTCCCTCACTTCGCCGAGTCCGCCGTGCGCGCCTACAAGATTGCCATGACACCGCCGATGGGCCCGGTCCTGCTTGTCGCGGATAGCGAACTCCAGGAAAATCCGATTCAGGCGGGAATCACACAGACCATTCCGAAACTTGCGCTGTCGACTCCTCCGGCGGGCGATTCCGCCGCCGTTGTCGAAGCCGCGCGCATGTTGCTGCAGGCGGAAAATCCTGTGTTCGTGGCCGATCGCTCCGCGCGCACGCAGGCCGGCATCGATCATCTCGTCGAGTTGGCTGAACTGTTGCAGGCTCCGGTCATCGACCAGGCCGGACGAATGAATTTTCCAACGCGGCATCCTCTCAACCAGACATCCCGCCGCGCCGCCGTCATTTCCAATTCCGATCTGGTCGTGGGCCTGGAGGCTCCCGATTTGTGGAGCGCGGTGAACACCTACCACGACCAGGTACACCGCACCTCGCGTCCGATTACCAAGAGCGGCGCAAAAATCATCAGCATCAGCACCGGCGATCTGAATATCAAGGCGAATTACCAGGATTTCTTCCGCTATACCGGCGTCGATCTTTCGATGGCCGCGGACGCCGAAGCGACGATGCCGTACCTGATCGAGGAAGTGAAACGGCAGATGACGGGGGATCGCAAACGCGCTTTTCAGGATCGCGGAGCAAAACTCGCCACCGCGCACCAGAAAGCCTTGGACGAAGCGCGCAACGACGCACTCTACGCCTGGGATGCAAGCCCCATTAGCACCGCTCGTGTGTGCGCCGAGTTGTGGTCGCAGATCAAGAACGAAGACTGGTCGCTTGTCTCCGTCCTCCGCCATTTCAGCTGGTGGCCGCTGCGGCTGTGGCCCTTCGACAAGCACTATCAATATATCGGCACGCAGGGCGGCGGGGGGATCGGATACAACGCGCCCGCCTCGGTAGGCGCAGCGCTTGCCAACCGTAAGTACGGACGTTTCTCGGTCAGCATTCAGGACGACGGCGACTTGTTGTTCGCGCCGGCGGTTCTGTGGACGGCGGCGCATCACCGCATTCCGATCCTCAGCGTCATGCACAACAACCGCGCCTATCACGAGGAACTGATGCACGTGCAGCGCATGGCCAACCGGCACAATCGAGGCATCGATCGCGCCGGAATCGGCACCAAGTTCGAGGATCCAACTTTGGATTTCTCAAGACTCGCGCAAAGCATGGGCGTCTACGCCGAAGGCCCCATTACCGATCCGAAGGATTTGGCTCCGGCGCTGAAGCGTGCGATTGCCGTCGTTAAGCGCGGAGAACCGGCTCTGCTGGACGTCGTTACTCAACCGCGCTAAGGAGTGCACGTGAAAAGAATCCGCGTTTGCGGTCCCATCACGGTCTTTGCGCTGGCGGCGGCCTTGCTGTTCGGTCCCGCGCGCGCGCAGTCGCAGAATGCCGCTCAGACTTCCAAGTCAGTCGATGCGCCGGCGGGAAACGTGGAGGCAGGGAAGAAAATTTTCAACAAGTACGGCTGCTACGAATGCCACGGCCGCGAAGGACAGGGCACGACGATGGGCGGACCGCGCATCGGCCCGAACCCCGTGCCGTTTGAATACTTCATGTCTTACGTTCGCAAACCCACTCGCGAGATGCCGCCCTACACGGCAAAAGTCGTCACCGACCAGGAAATGGCCGATATCTACGCGTTCCTGCAAGCCCGCGCGCAACCCCCGGCAACCATGCCCGCAATCTTGAAATAGCGGACATTTCAATCCGATCCGCTGGCCGCTGGAGCCGGCAAAGCCGCCAGTTTCCAGATCTCCCTAAGCACGGAAGTCGGACCCATCTCGCGCACCGATTTCGTAATCCGTTCGCAGCGCTCGCGCGGGAGCACACGCATCGCCAGGGAACCGAATTTGGCCGACAATTCCTCCCAGGTCAGCGGATTTTCCGGATCGCCCTTCGGAAAGCGGACAAATTTCTCAAACTGCTTTCCGTTGATCAGATGAATTTGCACAATGGATGCCCACTCCTCCGGAAAATTCTTCTCGATGCGCATGTCTGTCTGAAGGACCACCTTTCCCATCAGGGCTTTAACCTCCGGCAGGAAATAGCCATCCCCGCTGAATTGATCCAGCCCGGCTGCGCGATCGATTAAAGCAATGGCCGCTCCGAAGGGCATCGAAAACTGCGCGTCCACCATATTGGAGGGCGAATATTTTCGTTTTCTCGGCTCGCAAACCAGCGGCCACCCCGCTTCCAGCACCGCGACCTCGACGCGCTCGACTTGCTCCGGATGAATGTCATGCGCTGTGGCCAGTTCAATCAAGCCGTCGATGGGCGCCTGCATGTACCGGCAGCAGGCGTGCGGCTTGACGGCTGTCCTTAAGATCTCAAACGTGGTTCCCAGATCCCGGGTCACAACTTCAGGCAAAGGCTTTCTTGAATATGCGTTCAGAAAGCCGTCGCGACCCTCCAGAATTGTTTCAGGCCCGCGAAAACCAGCGGCGGCCAATTTCGCCGCCAGGATTCCGTTTTGCGCGGCAAGTCCCGGGTGCAGTCGCTTGGTCCATGCGCCATCGGCCAGAAACTCCAGCGACCCGGCGGCCATGCTCCCGGCAATTCCCATCGCGGATAGCATCTGGTGTTCATCCAATTGCATCAGCTTTGCCGCGGTGATCGCGGCGCCAAAAACGCCGCAAGTTGCGGTCGGATGAAACCCCAATTGATAATGATATTTCGGCTGCAATGCCGTTCCCAGCCGCGCGGCGATTTCGTAGCCCGCAACCACGGCGGGGAAAAACCGGTCGCAATCGATTTCCGGCAGCGTCTCGCTCAATGCGATCGCCGTCGAAAACATCACCACGCCCAGATGAATGGAACCCGCTTGATGCGTATCGTCCAGTTCGACGCCGTGCGCCGAGGTTCCGTTCGCCAGCGCCGCGTATTCCGCCGATGTTTTTATTTCCGTGCCAAGAACGGTGCACAGGTTCGATGAGGGCGAATGCGCCAGCATCCCGTAAACAGACCGCGAGGATTCGGTCAGCGATCCACCGATCGCAACGCCCAGATAATCCAGGAGCAGCCGTTTGCCCTGCTCCACCACTTCACCGCTGAGATCCTTGTGACTGAGTGAGTGCAAAAAATGAACGACGGTTCGAGTCAAGGGCTCCAATGAATTCTCCATCCCGCGAAGTGACGATTTTGGTTAAGATACCCTACAATCGCGTTTCTGTAATCTTGCTCTCTGGTTTTGTTTATTGACACGATCGCGAATTTTATAAGCCAAAGTTTACGCTAGTGCCCCGCACAGGGCGAGGTCTTCGGTTGAATATGACGAAAAGTCCCCAGGATGAAACGCACCAGGGCTTGAAATCCTCCATCCGGGAGTTGTGTAAGGATTTTCCAGACACGTATTGGCGGGAGCTGGACGAAAAACGCGCCTACCCCGAGGCTTTTGTCCAGGCCCTCACGCAGGCCGGATACATGGCCACGTTGATTCCCGAGGAATACGGCGGCGCGGGCCTGGGCGTCAACGAAGCTTCCATCATTCTGGAGGAAATACATCATTGCGGCGGGAATGCCGCAGCCTGCCACGCCCAGATGTACATCATGGGTACGCTCTTGCGGCATGGCTCGGAAGAGCAGAAACGGAAATATCTGCCAAAAGTTGCCGATGGTTCTGTCCGCCTGCAAGCCTTTGGCGTCACAGAGCCGAACACCGGCACGGATACCACCCAGCTGAAGACCATGGCTGTGCGAAAAGGCGACCGCTATGTGATTAACGGCCAAAAAATCTGGATTTCGCGCGCCGAACATTCGGACTTGATGCTCCTGATCGCCCGCACCACCCCCGTGGACCAGGTGAAGAAGCGCACCGAGGGACTCTCCACCATCCTGGTCGATCTTCGCCAGGCCGTCGGCTACGGACTGAAAATTCGCCCTATCCGCACGATGATGAATCACGCGACCACCGAACTGTTTTTCGACAACCTCGAGGTGCCCGTCGAAAATCTGGTGGGCGAGGAAGGTCAGGGATTTCGATACCTGCTGGACAGCTTGAATGCCGAGAGAATCCTGATCGCTTCGGAATGCCTGGGCGATGCGCACTGGTTCCTCGAACGAACCTGCCGCTATGCCAATGAGCGCGTGGTTTTCGCCCGTCCGATCGGCAAAAATCAGGGGATTCAATTTCCGATTGCCCGCGCTTACGCCAATCTGGAGGCGGCGCGGCTGATGGTCCGGCGCGCTGCCGGCCTTTTCGATTCCGGCAAACCATGCGGCGCCGAGGCGAATATTTCCAAGCTGCTTTCGGCGGATGTTTCCTGGGAACTGGCCAACGTCGCGGTGCAAACTCACGGCGGATTCGGTTTTGCCGAAGAGTACGATATCGAACGAAAATTTCGCGAGACGCGGCTGTATCAGGTGGCTCCCATTTCCACCAATCTGATTCTGAGTTATTTGGCCGAGCATGTTCTGGGCCTGCCCAGGTCGTACTGATGCGGCCTCTCGATGGAATCACGGTCGTGTCGCTTGAGCAGGCCGTCGCCGCGCCGTTCGCGACGCGGCAATTGGCCGATTTGGGCGCGCGCGTCATTAAAGTCGAGCGGCCTCACGTCGGCGATTTCGCCCGGGGATACGATTCCACCGTCCGAGGAATGTCCAGCCACTTCGTATGGCTCAACAGGTCCAAGGAATCTCTTACCTTGGATCTCAAGCGCGACGAAGCCAAACCGGTCTTAATCCGCCTGCTTGCCAAGGCCGATGTGTTCATTCAGAATTTGGCGCCCGGAGCGACCGAGCGCCTTGGATTTCGCACCGTGGATCTCCGCAAGAAAAATCCGCGCCTAATCGTGTGCGATCTTTCCGGATACGGATCTTCCGGCCCATACCGCGACAAAAAAGCTTACGACCTGCTGATCCAGGCCGAGGCAGGATTGATTTCCATCACTGGCACCGAACAATCGCCTTCCAAAGTCGGCATCTCCATCGCCGATATTTCCTGCGGCATGTACGCCTACTCCGGAATTCTCACTGCATTGCTCGTCCGCGAACGCACCGGCGAAGGCGCCGCCCTGGAGACCTCTCTTTTCGATTCGCTCGGAGAATGGATGAGTTACCCCGCCTATTATATCGCCGGGGGATCGCCTCCTCCGAGATCCGGCGCCAGTCACGCCACCATCGCGCCGTACGGCCCGGTGGAAGCGGGAGACAAGAAAACGGTGTATCTCGGTCTGCAGAACGAGCGCGAATGGAAGAGGTTTTGCGAAGTTGTGCTGCAACTCCCACAGCTTTCTTCCGACCCGCGCTTTGACTCGAACGCCAAGAGGGTCCAGAATCGTCCGCAACTCGATCAGGCGATGCACGAGGTATTCCGGAAACTCACGGCCGCCGAAATCATTGCGCGGCTGGAAACGGCGCAAATCGCGAACGCGCGCATGAACACCGTGCAGGAATTCGTGGATCATCCGCAGTTAGAAGCCAGAAAACGATGGACCGAGGTGGATTCTCCCGTGGGCCGTCTCCCGGCCCTTCTTCCGCCGGTCACAATGGAAAATGTGGACATTGCCATGAACGAAATTCCCGCGCTGGGGCAGCACACCAATGCGATCCTGGGCGAATTGGGTTTCAATGCGGAAACAATTGCAGGCTGGCGGCAGGCCAGCGTGATTTAAATTCGAAAAATAATTTCAGGAAGGTGATTATGGCAATCATTGACGGCCACGCAGGCCGGGTTTATGAGGATTTTGTTGTCGGCGATGTCTATCGGCACTCCCTGGGCCGCACCGTTCTGGCCACGGACAATACCTGGTTTACGCTCCTCACGATGAATACAAATCCCATCCACTTTGATAGCGCCTACGCGGCGAAGACCGAATTCGGCAAGCCTCTGGTCGATTCCACGTTCACGCTCGCGGTCGTCACGGGGCAGTCAGTCGCCGACATCTCTCAAAATGCCATGGCCAATCTGGGCTGGGACGAAGTGCGCCTCCCCAATCCGCTCTTTGAAGGCGACACTCTCTATTCGCAAAGCGAAGTTCTCGAAAAAAGGGAATCGAAATCCCGGCCGAATGTGGGCATCGTGCGCTTCAAGACCATCGGTTTCAAGCAGGACGGCACTGTGGTCATTGAATTCAAGCGAACCGTGATGATTTACCGGCGCGGCCACGTTCCCGAAACCGTGAAAGGCCCGAAAATCGAGCCGAAGAAATCCTGATCGGAAAAGAACCCATGACGGCAACCGTTCCGCACGGCGACACCTTACAGCATTCCGGCGCTCCATCCACGCTTGCGGTTGGGGAGCGGCAAGAAATCAGCCGCTGGTGGCGCATGTTCGGCGGCCTGCTGATGACCCTGGCACTGGGCACACTCTACGCCTGGAGCGTATTCGTCGCCCCGCTCGAACAGGAATTTGGATGGAAGCGCGCGCAGACCTCCACGGTCTTCACCTTGGCCGTGGTTATTTTTGCGGCGTCGTTGCTTCTCGCCGGAAAACTTCAGGACCGCCTCGGCCCCTTCTGGATTTCCGTGACCGGAAGCATAATGATTTCCCTTGGTTTTTTCCTCTTCTCGCATACAACCAGTCTGTACTATCTGTATCTCTTCTATGGTGTGATGGGAGGAATTGGAAACGGCTTCGGCTACGGCACCGTCGTTCCGGTGATGGCCAAATGGTTTCCTGACAAGACAGGCTTGGCCATCGGACTGGCGCTTGCCGGATATGGCGGCGGTTCTGCCATTTTCGGGACGTTTGCCAATCTGGTGTTATTTCCCCATTTTGGCTGGCGCGCTTCCTGCGTGATTCTCAGCGGAATATTTCTGGTCATGACCATGACCGGTGCGTTCCTGATGAAAAATCCGCCTCAAATCCGGCCACAGGAGGAGAAAGCCGTAGCATTCCGCGTTCCCGCTGTCCGCCATCAATTTGCGCCCAACGAAGTTTTGCGCACGCCTGCGTTCTATCTGTTGTGGCTCGGCTTTGGCCTTGGATCCACGGCCGGGCTCATGGTGATCAGCCAGCTCATTCCCTTCGCAAATAACCAGGGAATTTCCAGCGCTACGATAGCCACGATGGGCCTGGTCGTGGGAGCGTCCGGCAATGTTTCCGGCCGGATTCTTGCCGGCTGGATTTCCGATCTTCTGGGCAGGCTCAACACGCTGCGAGTTGTGCTGATTGTCTCGACATGCGCGACGCCCGCGTTGTACTGGGCCGGCACGCACGTGACCGCCCTGTATGCCATGATTTTTGCCCTCTACTTCTGCTATGGCACGCAAGCCTCCGTGAATCCCGCGGCCATCGCCGATTTTTACGGCACTCGCCATGCCGGCACCAACTACGGCATGGTCTTTACCGCATGGGGATTCGCGGGGATTCTTGGACCGACCATCGGAGGCGTGTTGTTCGACCGGTACAGAAACTATGGAGCAGCTTTTTATGCCTCCGCGGCCCTTGCGTTGATCGCTTTTATTTGCGTGATGCTCGCGAAACGGCCACATCCACCTGCGATTGCGGATTCATAAGCCTGCGCCATGCGAATGAGCGGCATCAGTGTTTCTCAGCGAGGAACAAGTACCGGTTGAGATTGAAGAAGTATGCCCCCGCTTGCGCTAGCTCCTGCATTTCCTCCGCCCAGGCATCCGCTTCCTGTCTGGAAATTCCGTGCCGGTCTCGAACGAACCCTCGAATTGTTTTCGTCATGTTGTAACTGTAGCCTTCGGGCCTGAATTTCGTGTCCAGATATGAAATCACTTTGCACTCCATCACGGAAAATCCCGTGCCTCTCAGAAGTGGACCCAGCGTGCGCGGCAGTTCCGCATGCGCCAGGTGTTCGTCCCAGGCCTTTAATACGCGAGCCATTCGGCCGGGATCGCCCGAATGCCACAGGATCGTGTGCCAATCGGTGTCGATAATCGCCGCGCGGCCGCCCGGCCGCAGCACGCGATGCAACTCGGATAGCGCGGCCTGAACGTCGGCAAGGAATTCGTACACCTGAGTCGAAACCGCAAAATCAAAATGATTGTCGGGGTAGGGAAGCTTCGTCGCGTCCGCCGCCCGGACTTGCACGTTTCCGAATCCGGCGCAGCGCTGGCGGGTCATCTCGACCGAACTCTCGCTATTGTCCATCGCCTGGACATCGCCGCCTGCACCCACGGCTCGCGCCAGTTCCTCGGTCACAAATCCCGGCCCGCAGCCGATATCGAGCGCGCGCTCCCCCGTCCGCGCAGCAACGGTTTCCAGCAAAATACGCCGCTGGGCAACGACTTCCGGCGCGCGATACGTCACTTCCAGATGGCGCAGCGCTTTTTCGTCAAATTGCACAAACCCATCCTTTGTTGGCCGTGGAGCGAAGCACTGAGACCGCACCCACTCGCTCCGCAAATTCTGTTTGATCTCGCGAACGCCTAATAATTACATTCCACCGCCGCGGAATGCAATTCTCCTGCGCCCATGTTCCGGGGGATGTCGAACCCGTTGTGTCGCGGGCGTGAGAGGAGTACGATGCGCGAGTCATTTCCCCGCGTGAATGCATCAGGTCGAAGGAGCATGTCCATGAGGATGCGCCGAATTATTTCCGTTGCCGCTTTGGCCCTTTTGTCCGGCGGGCTGGCAAATACGCAACAGCAGAATCCCCCCGCGGCTGCGATCACCAGTCAGGACCTGCTTGACGGGTTGAAGAATCCCTCACGCTGGCTGACGTTTTCAGGCGATTACACCGGACAGCGCCATAGCCCGCTCAAGCAATTGACGCCGCAAAACGTGGCGGGCCTTGTTCCGCAATGGATTTTTCAGACCGATATTGCGGGGATGGCCGGACGCGGGATTGAGAACACTCCTCTGGTCGTCGATGGGATTCTCTACGTCACCGGAAACAACGATACTGCCTGGGCGCTTGACGGCCGCACCGGCCGACCGATTTGGAGTTATCGCCGCCTCCTGCCTCCCAATTTCATCGCCTCCGTTTGTTGCGGTCCGGTCAATCGGGGATTCGGGATTCTTGGCGATCGCCTGTACATGGGCACGCTCGATTCGCACCTGGTGGCGCTCAACCGTATGACGGGCCAGGTCATCTGGGACGTGGCCGTCGGCGATCTCAAAAAGGCCAACGCCATCACGGCCGCCCCGCTGGTCGTTAAAAATAAAGTAATCATCGGTGTGGCGGGCGGAGATTTCTCCAGCCGCGGTTACATCAACGCGTACGACGCGCAAACCGGGGAACAGGTCTGGCACTTTGATACCATCCCCATGCCCGGCCAGCCGGGCGCCGATTCCTGGCCGAATGTCGCGGTGTCCGAGCGCGGCGGGGGCGCCGTTTGGAACACGGGCAGTTACGATCCGGCGCTCAACCTTGTTTATTACGGCACGGGAAATCCTAATCCCGACTATTACGGCGAAGATCGCGAGGGCGACAATCTTTACACCTGCTCGCTGGTCGCGCTGGACGTCGACACCGGAAAACTGAAGTGGCATTTTCAATTCACCCCGCATGACGTCCACGATTGGGACTCGGCGCACGTCCCCGTGCAAGCCGATCTGAAAATCGGCGGCCAGCCCCGGAAAGTAATCATGGTCGCAAACCGCAACGGATTCTTTTACACGCTCGATCGCGAAAACGGAAAACTCCTGGTCGGAAAAACCTTTATTGACGAATCGAACTGGGCCAAGGAACTCGACAAGGACGGCCGACCCATTGTTCTCGACAATAAAGGCACGCCTGACAAATGCCTTCCGGACAATCACGGCGGCACGAATTTCCAGCCTCCGACGTATGATCCAGGCACGGGATTATTTTTCGTCACCGCCCATGAAACCTGCGCCACCTGGGAAGGCGTGAAGCCGACCGAGCCGATCGCCATGGGCGTGCGCGTCCCCAGCGGTGGAAGAACGTTGGTCGAAGGCCGCGATCAATTTTCCGTCCTGCGCGCGATCGACCCGGCCACAGGCCAGCGCCGCTGGGAACACAAGTACCGCCCGTATCCCTCGACTGTCTCTCTCGATTTGACCGGTGGAGTAATGTCCACGGCCTCAGGATTGGTTTTCACCGGCGACAACGAAGGATATTTCCACGCGTTCGAGGCGGAGAGCGGAAAAGAGCTGTGGAAATTTGAAACCGGCGCGCCCATCTGGGGCTCTGCTGCCGTCACCTACATGCTCGACGGCCGCCAATGGGTCGTCACCACCTCCGGGCTTTCATTCACGGCATTTGCACTTCCGGTCGCGCCGCGTTGAGACAACAAATCCAGCACTGTTTGGTCGAGTTTCGGGTAGAACGAATTGCTGGTATGCCTGATTGCCCTGCGACTACCTTCGCACGGGAGTGACGTCTCGATTGGGTTATGGCAATATCCCAAGGCACCGAGCTCAGGGGAGGGACCAGGATGAACTTGAAGAATGCAGTTGCATTGATCACAGGCGGCAGCAGCGGCATTGGTCGTGCCGTTGCGGAGTCGCTCGCCGCAAGTGGCGCGCGCGTAGCGATCACGGGACGCGACCAGCGCAAGTTGTCGGAGGCCGCTCGGGAACTCGGCGTGCATCCGATTCATGCCGACGTGGCCATCGAGGCCGATGTCGAGCGCACCTATCGCGAAGTATTGGAAAAATTCGGCGATTTGGACATTCTGGTGAACAATGCCGGTAGCGGCGTGTTTAAGAATCTTGTGGATTTCGAGCTAAAGGATTTCCATACCACATTCGCCACCAACGTAACCGGAGCGATGCTCATGGCCCGCGAAGCTGCGCGTCATTTTGTGAAACGGCAGCGCGGGAACATCGTGAACATAGCGTCGACAGCGGCTCTGCGCGGCGCGCCCAAAGGCACGGCCTACTACGGCAGCAAGTTCGCCCTGCGCGGCATGACCGAATGCTGGCGCGCGGAACTTCGCCAATACAATGTCCGCGTGTTTCTGGTCAATCCCAGCGAGGTGCTCACAAGTTTCTATCCCACTGCCGGATTGCCACAAAAGGAAAACGCCACCAAACTTCGCGCCGAAGACATCGCCTACGTGGTGAAATCCATGCTGGAGATGGACGACCGCGGTTTCGCGCCCGAGGTCTCCATTTTTGCCACGAATCCCAAGGATTGACCCGGCATTCTATTCGCATCCTTCCGTGCAGCCGCCGAAAATCAAAATTAGCGGAACCCGCCGATTGAGAATACAATGAGATAAATCGGAGGGCAGGCGCCCGTGTCGAAAGGGCTCCGCCATCAAGTCTGTTTGAAACCGCGGGTGTTCATCCCCTCACGATCACACCGGCAACGGCTCCTGTTCCCAGGCTCCGGCGATGGTTGACATGAATTGGAGGAATCTATGTGGCGATATTTCGCGGCATTTGCAATTTGTGCGGGCCTTTTTGTGCCCGTTTTCGCACAGGAAACGAAGAAAGACGACCAGTCAAAGCCCGCTGCGGACCAAAAAGCTTCTCCGGAGGTCGTCAATCGCAAGAATCCCATGGCGCCCAATGCGAGTTCCCTGGCGGAAGGCAAGAAAGTGTTTGCCGTGGACTGCGTCATGTGCCACGGGCCGGAAGGCGACGGCAAAGGCGATGTGGCGGTGAGTATGAAACTGACGCCGCCTGATTACCGGGACGAGGCCGCCATGAAGAAGTTTACTGACGGAGAGTTGTTCGACATCATCACAAACGGCAAGGGCGGAATGCCGCCCGAAGGCAAGCGCGCAACGCCCGAACAGATCTGGGATCTGGTGAACTACGTTCGATCCTTCGCCCAGAAAAAATCCGCGGCCGCCGTCAGGTAGAGTCCGCATTCGCAATCTGTTCGCGGCAGTGGGAAAGGGAAGAGAGGGCCGAACATTAAGCGTGCTCGGCCGAAGCCTACGGGCTCGCGTGCAAAAAGTGAGTTTAATCTTGCGCGCTGGCCCGGGATAAAATTTCCGATGCCCTCCGATTGAGGCTGTAAACTGAATGCCGTCATGAAAATGAAGTTGGCCGCAATGATCCTCGCGATTGCCCAGCCGTTTCTGCTCGCGCCGGGTATTGCTTTTGCGGCAATACCGGACCCAGCCAGGCCGCAAGCTGCCGCCTCAACGGCACAGTGCTCGACGACGGGCGCGAATGAACTCACCATCACGTGCTCTTACACGCCCGCCTCACCTGCCGGCGCCGATGGGGGAAATGTTCCACGTATCGTTTTGACGCGCGCTTTCCTGTCTTTCAATACCGCGGAAGATAGCGACATGAGCGTGGAACTTACATTTTCAAATGAAAGTGGAAGCAAAATCGCGGTGCGCCAAACGGTCTATCTGGAGATAAACGACGCAATGGGCCAAAATCATCTTCGCCGGCCCTTGCCCCGCGTGGATTTCACAAAGCTTGAACCCGGCAAACCGTTGAAATTTCAAGAGAAGCTGCTGGCCCCTGGATTTTCAACGGGCTCTTATACCGTGTCCATTTGGATTCCCTCGACCGACCCGTCTTTGAAATTCAATGCGGCGCATAATTTTCTACTCAGCTCAACGGGCGTGCCTGACCCGGCGACGGGCCTGAACGAGATTGCAAAATTTACGGCCAAAACTCCAACCAGGCGCGGCCCCCCGGCCAAGCAATATCGCTAGAAGCGGATCCAATTTGAGCTGCATCCGCCGGCGAACCAAAAGCCGCGACTTTCTTCTCCCGTCCCAGAGTTCTCGCGGCGCTAGATTCTCCCGGCCGGCGCCTGATCTAAAATGCAACTCACTCCTGAATCCGTCGTGACCGAAAAAACACCCATGCTTTCCGCAAATGTATGGACCTGTCTCGAACGGAGCGCCTGATGGTTCTCCTGGCGCGCAGCACGCCTGACCGCGGCTGGCGTTCTCCATCCTTCTTCGGGGGCCGCAGCAAAAGCCAACGAGGCTCCCGGCAGTCGCAGCCTTGAAACCGGCTGCTTGCGTCGAGAGCCTCGTTGTCCTACCCCAGGCTGCGAACGCCTGGTCTGGATGTTAGTTCCCAGTGCCCGCCAGTGGAACGATCAGCGGGGTCAACGGGTCGTCAGTCGAAATGACCATCGAGCCGGTCCTGGTTCCCGTGCCAGTCGGCGTAAACGTTACATTCAACGTGCAACTGGTCGATGGCGCCATGGGCAGAGCCGTGCAGGTGCTGGAGACGAATTTGAAGTCGCCACCCACAATGATGTCAGAGATGTTGAGCGGCGTCGCTCCAACGCTTGTGAGAGTCAGGACCAGCGGGCTGCTGGTGGTATTGACGGGTTGGGTCGCGAACGTCGGCGAAACAGGCGTAACAACAGCGGCAGAAGTGGTCACGCCGGTTCCCGTCATGGGGATAATCAACGGGCTTGCCGGATCGTTGGAAAAGACCACGATTGAGCCTCCCGTCGCACCCGCCACGGTCGGTTTGAAGGTTGCGGTGATCGTGCATGTGGCCGACGCCGCCATCGGCGCGCTGGTGCAGGTATTGGTCTGTATGGCGAAATTGCCGCCCACGATGATGTTGGAAATCACCAGTGGATTAGCGCCGACGCTGGACACGGTCACGGTCACCGGGCTGCTGGTTACGCCCACGCCCTGCCGCCCAAAGACTGGGAAGGCTGGCGTTGCCGAAACAGAAGCCGTGGTCACGCCCGTACCAGTGAGTTGAACGATCAACGGGCTGCTCGGATCGTTGGTCACGATCGTCAGCTGGCCTGTCCGGGTTCCCGCTCCGGTCGGTGAGAACGTCACATTAATTATGCAGGAGACTCCCGCGCCCATCGGATTAGCAGTGCAGGTGCTGGACGGGAAGCCGAAGTCGCCCGACGATGTGATATTGGAGATCAGCAGCGGATTGGCTCCCACGCTGGTTAGAGTCACGGACTGGATGCTGCTGGTAGTGCCCACGCCTTGTTTGCCGAATGTGAGCGAGGTGGGCGAAACCGATGCTGCAGCCGTCGTAACACCCGTGCCGCTCAGGGAAATGACCGCTGGACTACTCGGATCGTCGCTGGTAATGGTCAGCGTTCCGGTCCTGGTTCCCGCAGCGGTCGGTGAGAAGGTAATGCTCATCGAGCAACCGGCCCCGTTGGTCATCGGTTCCGCAGTGCAGGTACTGAATGGGAAGGTGAAGTCTCCAGTTGCCTGGATATCAATGAGGTTAATCGCGCTGGTACCGACGCTGGACAGGGAGACGGTGATCGGTGCGCTGTTCGTGCCCACGCCCTGATTACCGAAGACAAGCGACGTCGTCGAATACGAGGCAGACTGGGTTGTCACGGTCGTTCCAGATAACGTGACGATCGTGGGGCTCGACGGATCATCCGAAATGATGATCAGCGAACCAGTCCTGGTCCCCGATGCCGTCGGTGTGAACGTTACGTTCATCGTGCAGCCGACACCGGTGGTCATGGGTTCCGCGGTGCAGGTGCTGGACGGGAAATTGAAGTCGCCGGTCACCTGAATATCGGACAGGTTGAGCGGGTTGACGCCGACGCTGGCCAGGTTCACCGGGAGCGTTGCGCTGGTCGTGCCCATGCCCTGCTTGCCGAAATTGAGCGTGGTCGGCGAAATCAAAGCCGCGGGACTCGTCGAGCCCGTGCCGCTCAGGGGAACGATGGTGGGGGTGTTCGGATCGTTGCTGGAAATCGTCAACGAACCGGACCTGGCTCCCGCCGTGGTCGGCGTGAAGGTCACGTTAATCGTGCACGTGGCTGCCGTTGGCATGGGGGTGCTGTTGCAAGTGTTGGACGAAACGGCGAAGTCGCCGGACACGGCCACATTGGCGATCGTCAGCGAGTTCAATCCAACGCTGGTGGCCGTCACGGTCTGGGCGGCGCTGGTGGAACTCACCGCCTGGCTGCCGAAGGTCAGGGAAGTAGGCGCAACCCCGACTCCGACCTGGATCGTCGACCGTTCATTGTAGAGATTCTGAACATCGGCCGCCGTCAGGGCGCGGCCGTACAGTTGGAAATCATCCATCTGCCCGCCGGAGAACGACGTGGTGCCTGCGCGGGAGAATAGATAGAGCGGGAAGTTGCCGAAGGCAGCCGTGTTGTCCTTGTTCTGCGTTTGGCTCAGCGCGGTCTGCAGTACCCCGTCGATATATAGGGTCACTTCGTTGGCTGCGTTCTGAGTTACGTCGTAGACCACGGCCAGGTTGTGCCACACGCCCGAGGTAGGCTGCGCAAAGCACTTGATATTGAATCCGGCATCGCCGCGCAACGCGATTTCCATCGCCGGGGTTCCGCAATCCGCCGCCTCGTCGGGGAAGAGAGCGAACGTGCCCGTATTGCCGTTGACGCTGCTGCTGAACTCATACAGCGTCGTTCCGCTTGCTCCGCCGCTGGTGTATGTCCGGTTCACCCAGGCGGAAACCGATACGGCGTGCGAGCCGGTGAGGTTGATCAAAGGCGTGCTCACGTACTGGTTCACGTTGTTGGCCGAGATTGCTCCGTTGAATACTCCGGTGATCCAGGTCACGCCATTGAATAGCGTAGCGTTGAGCCCGTTCCCGGAGGAGTCCGCCGCATTCGTGCCTGTGCCTTCGTCGAACTTCCAGTATCCGGTGATTCCGGAAACGGTCGTCGAGACGGTCAGACCGGTGGAGCCCACGACGGCGCCTGCCGTGGCCGTAATCGTGGTGTTCCCCAGGGTCACCGCCGTTGCCAAACCGGTGCTATTCATCGTCGCAATTGCCGGGCTTGACGTGGACCACACCACCGACCCGGTGACGTCCGCCGTGCTCGAGTCGCTGTAGGTGCCCGTAGCCACGAACTGCTGCGTGGCGGCCTTGGGAATCGTGGAATTGGCCGGCGTCACCGCGATGGTCAGCAGCGTGGGGCCGGATGGATTCAGAACCGTGAGCGTGTTGGTGGTGCTGTGCGTCAATGCTCCGCTGGTTCCTGTGATGGTCAGCGTGAATTGCCCGGTCGGAGTTGAACCCGTCGTGTTGATCGTGAGGGTCGAGGCTCCGTTTCCAGTGACCGATGGCGGATTGAACGTGCCAGTGGCATTCGCGGGCAGACCTGATACGGACAAGACCGCGGTTCCGGCAAAGGCGTTGATGCCGCTGACGGTCACGTTATACGTGGTGCCGGAGCCCTGGTTGATCGACCGCGACGCGGGCGTAGCGGTCAACGTAAAGTCCGGAGCCGGCGCTGGAGTCACCGTCAGAGTCGTGGAGCCGGTGATCCCGCCGGACGTTGCTTGAATCGAGGTGGTCCCCACGGCTACGCCGGTTGCCAATCCGCTGGCGGAAATGGTGGCCGTAGCAGGGGTTGTGGAGGACCAGGTTGCCGTGCTCGTGAGGTTCTGCGTGCTGTTGTCACTGAAGATTCCGGTCGCGGTGAATTGCTGCGTCGCGCCACCCGCGATGGACGGAAGGGTGGGCGTCACGGCGATGGAGGATAGCGTCGGAGTAACTCCGACGCCTGTCGTCTTCAATGCGAAGATCAAGCCGATCCAATTGTTTATGGCGACGCCGTTTGTTCCGGTCGCCGACTGGATACCGGTCGAGTTTACATTCTTGTACTCCAGCAAGGACACTGCTTCCTGCCCGGAGAAGTTCGTGAACCCGGCCGCCGGAGTATAGGGCGTCGAGAAGGCATCTTCCATGAACATGCCCCATACCATTTCGTTCGCGGTAGTGCTGGCCAAGCCGGAGTTGCCCGTGCTCATGGCCGTTCCGTTTCCGGCATTGGTGTGCGTGACGTTCGCGTCCACGGGATTCGTGGTGGCGATGCCCTGCAGAGGAATTACAAAGATTAGTATTTCAGAGCCGGTAGCGGGTGCGCTGAGCGTGATCGTCGTCGAAGTAATGGGGCCCACGCTGGGATTCACGAGCCACACCTCTCCGCGATTGGGTCCAATCGCGGCGTTTAACGGCCCTGCAATCGGCGTATAAGTATTGACTCCATCGCTTATTGTTGCGGTGGTTGTCGAGCCGCCCCAGGAAGCCATGACCATAATGGGTTCGCCGGCAGGGAAGGTTCCTTGTTGAAACGCGGTGCAGGATTGCGCCGGCGTGAGGCACGCAGAGACGGTGACGTGCGCATTGTCAACGGAGCCGAGAGGGACTGGCGGGAGCACAACTAATGTCGTGTTCGCGGTATGGACCAGGCTTCCGCTTGTACCTGTCACCGTCAGGGGATAAGTCCCAGTCGGTGTGGTAGTCAAAGTGGTAACCGTAAGCGTTGAGGATCCCGAACCTGTAACGGTCGTGGGAGAAAAAGTCCCGGTCGCGCCAGTCGGCAACCCGCTCACGCTGAAGGACACAACTCCAGTAAATCCTCCCAGCGCTCCTACCGTTGACGTGAATGTCGTGCCGCTGCCCTGAATCACACTCCGCAAGGCGGGCGTCGCGGTCAACGAGAAGTTTGGAGAAGAAGTGACGACGAGATTTGATGTGGCTGTGTGGACGATATCTCCGCTCGTGCCTGCGATCGTAAGCGGGTAGGTGCCGGTCGGAGTCGACGATGCGGTTGTTACCGTCATGGTCGAGGTTCCCGCGCCAGTGACCGTGGTCGGATTAAACGACGCTGTTGCGCCATTTGGCAGTCCGCCCGCGGTGAACGTGATGGTCTTGTTAAACCCGCCCGAGATCGCCACGGTTGCCGTATAGGTTGTGCCGGCGCCCTGAACAACGGATTGTGAAGCGGGCGCCGAGGACATTGTGAAGTTGGGGCCCGCCGTGATCACCACTTGCGCGGCGGCCGTGTGGACTTCGCTTCCGCTGGTGCCTACGATCGTGAAATTGGAGGTCCCGATCGTGGCGATATCCAGCGTCGACAGCGTGAGCGTCGAGGTCGTCGGGGCCGTGACCGTCGGGGGATTGAACGTGCCCGAAACTCCGAACGGCAAGTTGGCCAGGCTGTATGTCACCGGTCCGGTAAATCCGCCCGTCGGCGTGATCGTTGCCGTGTACGTGGTGCTGTTTCCTTGCATCACGGTCTGCGTGGCCGGCGACCCCGAGACGATAAAGTCGCCTGGGACGGTGCTTGCCAACGTGGAAATTTCGCTAGCCGAAAGCGCGCGCGTAAACAGCTGCAGATCGTCCATCTGGCCGCCGGCGAACGATGACGTCCCGGCTCGCGTGAACATGTAGAGAGGGAAGTTGCCGAAGGCAGACGTGCTTACAGAAGTGTGCGTCTGGCTGAGAGCGGTTTGCAGCACTCCGTCGACGTACAGGTTCACTTCAGTGGCGACCGGGTTGTTCAGGACGAAAACGACCGCGATATGATGCCACACGCCGGACGTGGGCTGTGCATAGCACTTGACGTTATATCCGCCATTGCCGTGCACGCCGATTTCCATGGCGGGCGTCCCGCAGTCCGTTGCTTCGTCGGGGAAGAATCCGAAGGCGCCTTCGTTGTCGTTATAGTTGCCGCTGAGTTCCAGAAGCGTGTCTCCGTTGGCTCCGCCGGCGGAGTACGTCCGGTTCACCCACGCTGCAACCGTCACCGCAGGCGTGGAGGAAAGATTAATCGTGGGAGTGCTGGCGTATTGATTGGTGTTGTTGGCGGAAATGGCGCCGGAAATCTTTCCGGCGATCCACGCCGTTCCGTTAAACAAGGTTGCGTCGTACCCATGTCCGGAGGAGTCTGGAGCAAGGGTGCCCGAGCTTTGATCAAAGGCCCAATGGCCGACCGGCCCCGACGTTGAGGGAGTCACGGCCAGTGTCGTGGACCCGGAGATCGAAGCCATGGTGGCTTGAATCAGCGAGGTGCCGACAGCCACGGTTGTGGCCAGGCCGGTGGAGTTGATAGTGGCAGTCGTCAACGTGCCCGATGTCCAGGTGACGGAATTGGTGATGTTTGCGGTGCTCGAATCGCTGTACGTGCCGGTCGCGGTAAATTGCTGCGTCGTCCCCGCGGGAATCGACGGGCTCGCCGGCGTCACGGCTATGGATAGCAGCGCCGGTCCGGGAAGCACGGTCAGGTTGGTGGTGCCGTTGATCGCACCGGAAGCCGCCTTGATGGTCGTGCTGCCGGCGGCCACTCCGCTGGCCAGACCCGTGGAATTAATCGTGGCTGCGGCGGTGCTGCTCGAGGTCCACGTTACGGAACCGGTTATATTCTGAGTGGTGTTATCCGTGTATGTGCCGGTCGCGGTAAATTGTTGCGTGCCGGTCGAGAAAATGGACGGATTCGCCGGCGTCACGGCGATGGACACAAGTGCCGGCGGGGTGACCGTCATGGTGGTCGATCCGGAGATCGCATTGAGCGTCGCCTGGATCGTGGAGCTGCCCGTGGCCACAGCCGTCGCCAGGCCTCCCGCTGCGACAGTAGCAGCGGACGTGTTCGTGGAGGTCCAGGTGGCGAAGCCGCTGATAACCTGCGTGCTGGAATCGCTGTAGGTGCCCGTCGCAACAAATTGCTGCGTCGCGCCTTTCGGAACGGATGGACTCGCCGGCGTCACCGCAATGGAAACCAATGTCGGCGGGTTCAAGAGTCCGAATGCGCTCAATTGGTTCTGCGTGCCGACAAAAACCTTGCCGTTGGCAACCGTGGGCACCGTGAACTTCACTGCCAGGCCGGGGTTGTCGCGAGCCAAATTCTGCGAGGAGCTGTACAACTCCGTGGCGAGGTTCGTCGCGTCATACGCATGCAGCACGGCCGGACCGGGATTTCCGAATTGCGCGTTTTCCAGCGCCCAGACGATTCCGTCGTTTGTGCCGTTCGAGGAAACTGTGGGCGTCGGGCCCGGGAACTGGAATATCGTGGATGTCTCCATGCTGGGAGTGGAGCTGAGCAATCCAGTTACGGAATCAAAGTGATATGCCTTCATGAAATCGCCAGGCTGGTTTACTTCTCCGCTGCCGCCGAAATACGCTGTGTTGTTCCACCATGCTGGCGCGCCGAACAGTGTCGGGAATGCGCCCTGAATGCTCTGAACAACTTGGCTGTCGTTACCGGCATGGAAGTGCCCCATGTTGTCGCGGTCGAGGAGATAGATCGCTCCATTCTTGCTCCCCGTCAACAGCAGGTGCTGATGAGGAGATCCGCCGGGCTGGTCGGGAATCAAAATCACTCCACCGGAACCGAGATCAAGGTCGTTCGTGTCCAGATTGGACTGATCGAAGGGCGTAAACCAGTCCACGACAGGGAATGAACCGCTGGCAGGCTGTCCGATTTTCATCGCGCTGTCGCCGAAATCGGTGGTGCCGTTGTAGGTGCCGTTCCCCGAAGAGAAATAGATGTTGCTGGAATCGGCCGCGAGCCCTGAGCCGCTCATCCAGATCCCGCCAAGGCCCCCATTCGGGGTGGTATTGTAGACGGCTTCCTGCGCCAGCGTCGTGGGGTTGTAGGACATCACCCAGCCATGAAATGGGGAAGTGTCTTCGTGCGATGCCCACGCGATGATCAGATGCCCATTCTCCAGAAGCAGACCGGGGCGGTTGTGTTCGTGCAGAGGATCGAATGCGACCGTACCGCTCACGCTGCCGTCGCCCGTACCGGATACAGAAGCGGTGATGGTCACGGGGCTGCCGGATTTTTCCGATCCGGTCGCCACGTCCAGCGCGTGCAAGCGCTGAAAGAACGATCCGCTTTGCTTGGTCTTGACAACCACATAGAGGGTTCCAGCCACGGGGTCAATCGCCGGCGTGCCGGTGATGCCAATTTCCGGGATCAGATCGAACGGGGCACTCGCGTCGGCAGGGCTGACGGTTGTGATTGACGGCGGGTTAATGAAGCTGTCATGCCAGAGTTGCGTCCCGGTGTCGGCGTCAAAGGCGTAGACGCTGTCATGCTCGGTGGCAACATAAACCACATTGTGAAATACGCCGCTGATGTTGACATGGTACAGGTAGAGCGGCTGCGCATAGATATAGCCGTCGACCGTGGCGGAATACAGTTTGCCGAATTGCGATACGTTGACGTCGGCGTGAGTCAACACCGTTTCTTGAGTGTCCGCGCCAGTCCGGGCATTGTCGTTGTGCTCCGTCGTCACTCGGATCTGAGCTTGCGCCGGATGGCTCCAGGAAAACAATCCCGCCAGGACGGCCAGCATCAGCGCGCAGCGGTAGACCGAGGCTTTCGCCCGCGCAGTCCCAGTGGAGGTTCTTCGAGCATCACATTCTTGTAGGCCTGCGCCGATGTCCGCGCGGCGTTTCGCGCGATCCAACAACCCGGCGGCGATTCCAACCTGCGGATCGCGATTCGAGGCGAATTCAGAACTCGTCAATTGGTGTGACATGTTTTTCCCTTCACCGACAAAAGGAGTCAAAACCGGCAAATGCCAATTCAATTCGGCATCCCAGACAGCAATTCTTGTACCAATGTGGAAAAATTATGGAGCGGGGGGGAATCTGTTGTGCACTGATTTTACAGGGGTTATTGGTACATGGGGTACCACTAGTCCCATTTAGGCATTTCTGGAAGTCCAGAGAACTTCTCTTTATTGGAAGTCGGTGGGTTACTTAGCTTCCTTCAGGCTGAACTGTGGCCCCACTGTGGTCAATCCGCCTCGCTTTGGATTCCCGCCTCGTCGCCGGGAAAAGACCTGCTTTTCAACCTGCTTTAGCCCGCGATCTCCTTGTCGTTCCTCTTCGAAAGCGTGGACGAGAGTCACGTCCGGTGCCGGAGCTGGCGGCTTTCCCTGAACATTTTCGCGGCCCATTTGTGCCCAATTGTCCTTTCCGATGTTCATTCCGTCACCATGTGCGAGCCAATTTGCCCGGTTTTCTTTCAAACATTTTCGAGGGAACTTCACGGAAGGATGACGCGCGCGCATACGAATCCACGCACGGAATAGCAAGGCGGAATGGCAAGTCTACGATTGAGCGACCGGTCCGAGGACGGCAGAATTTCGTTCGCTGCGTTGTTGTTCAGCGGTTGCCGGTGCCTCGCAATCCTACTCGCTGCCTCCGTAGTCCGGCGGGAAGTGTTCGTCCAGGGGCTCGGCCACGGCTGACTCGGTTTCATATATGGAATCGTCTCCGATTCCCGTAATCACGTCGATCTCCGCGAATTCCACCATGACGCCGCCGCCCGTTCGGGACTGTTTCTTCATGGCCTTCTTTTTCCTTGCGGGGGCTTTCCCGCGCATTTTTTTGGCCGGTCGCGCCGTCTTTTTCGAGGCTTTTCGGGTGGGCTTCTTTTTCTTCTTGGGCATCTTGCCTCCAATCGCTGACGTCGATAGAGAGTTTACCTCACCAGCAGGAGAGAGGGGGGCGAACAAGCAGCCTGCAATTCCTATATGCCCTATTCCAGTGCGATTTGCAAGAATCACTATCTTGCGCGCATGGAGTTGCCCCCATCCCTCCGGCACTCGCGGCCGGATAAGAGTCGGGGAACGGCGTCAGCGCGCCAACCGCTTTCCGGCTGCCGCCGGCGGCTTCCTTGTACTTTGCACACCTGCAACGGCCCAATGAAAACTCCGTTCCTCGCAATGGTAGTTCTCGGCCAGGTTGGCGTCTCCCGAGCCGTTGAAGATCGGCGCCTGGGGGTACGGGCAAAGTGGCAGCGTGCGGTCTACTGTTCCGTTAGTCAGGTGCGATGCGATAATTTTTTCAGGCGCGACCCCGTCTTCCACCCAGTGGTCCAAAGCCATCACCACGTCATGCTGCGCATCGAGCTGTGGCGGAAGGCCCTGGTTTGCCCCGCCGAAGATGTTCGGTCCGGGCCCGTTGGCGCAATGATGCATCCCCGGGACCATATAGAGTCGCGCGAAATCCATCACCGCGTACGCGTTGGGTTCGCCCTGTTCCCCCGCGCGATCTTTTCCCATGGTTCCGATCACGTCTTCATAGTATTCGATGGTCCGGAGCGGCGTGATCGAGTGGTCAGCCCAGCCGTGGTACAGGATCAATTTCCCCCCATGCGCCTTGAACTCGGAAAGGTCCGGGTTGGCATTGTCCTGCGCCGGTGTCAGCGGCACCAGGGCCGCCAGCGAGGCGTCAAAGTGGAATTGTTTCACTAGGTCGAATTCCGGGCCGAACACGAACTGCCGCATGAATATGTCCGCCAGATTCCAGGTGGACGCCGGTTTGGCGGCGTCGGTTCCGTCGCCAGTGAGAAAGGCGCGGTAGTCGTCTTCATGTCCGGGGACAAAACCGGGGTGCAACTCGGCGCCCGAGGCGCTTACCGGCCCGGTCAACATCTTTTGCAGTGCCTGCGCCTGGCCCGCCGTCAGGCAGCTGGGGCCGTCGCCGGACGGGCAGACGATCGTCTTGGGATCGAACTTGCACCGCCCGGGAGTCATCAGTAGCCCGTTGATAGCGCTGCCGCTCTCGCGGCACGCGTTCATCGTGGCTTTCTCGATCACCGGAATCTTGGCCGGC
Organism: Terriglobia bacterium; assembly: GCA_020073375.1. Lineage (GTDB taxonomy): Bacteria > Acidobacteriota > Terriglobia > Acidiferrales > UBA7541 > Palsa-360. The sequence continues at coordinate 35,435 of JAIQFG010000020.1, forward strand.
GGAATTGGAGCCGGCGCCAGCGCCTGGGCGTTCCACGCGTATTGCATCATCAGCCGCGTCCGGTCGATCACCGGATCGCCCGCGATCGCCGCATCGAAATCGTCGGGGTATCGCTGGACTTCAGCCAGCGCCATTTTGCCTCCGTTCGAGCAGCCCACGAAATACGAGCGCCGCTCGTGCTGCGCATAGAAGGCGCGCAGAATCTGTTTACCGATCAGCGTGACCACATGCGTAGCGAGGTAGGCGTAGTTATTCTGCGCGTCCAGATTATTCCACGCCCAATTCGCATCCTTGGCCTCGTGTCCGGTGTCCGAACCCGCGGCAGCGTATCCCTCGGTCAGCGCCTGCGTGAGCCTGGGGATCACGCCGTTGTATCCGCCGCCCCCTGCGACAAAATATTTTCCGTTCCATTTCGTGGTTGGCAGCGACACCTCAAATTGAATCGTGGATTGCGGTAGATTGTGAATCTTCCCCAGCACCTTGCAATATTCCGGCACGGCGCCTGCCGCCGGAACCACGCTTGCCGACGTAATCGTGGTGTCCTTCAGCGCCAGCCCGGCAAGCCCGGCGCAATCGGCAGCTGCAGCCCGGGCGGCGCCGGTCGCCAATACAAGAAATACTGTCAGCGCACATAACCGCAAATAGACGCCCGTTTTGGAGCGCGCCACAACCAGGTTGCGGTCGAAACTAGACGCGGTCGAGCGCGTTCCCTCGGTATGCATGATTTTCCTCCCGCAGGTGTCACGGAATGGTGTGAAAAGTGTAGTCCCAACCGGCTTCATTCTCACGGGGCCTGCGCCTCATTCTAGGGCCCGGGGCACCCGCGCGGACGTAGGCATGCTAGCCTCCCCGGTTGGTACATGCAGGTTGTATCACAACTGGCAGTTCGTTACTGCACGTTGATGGCAACGTTTATTTGTTTGGCAACGCCGCCCGATGTGGCCGTTACCGTGACGCTCGACGGGCCCTTCTGCGTGGACATCATGGCGGTGGAGCAGCCCACCAACCCTGCCGAGGTAATCACCAGCAATGCCAGCGCGAGATACACAGGGCGTCCCCGCAAAGCTGCAATCCGCTGCTGCTTTGTGAGCCAAAGAATCGCCATTCCCGCCAGTGCCGTCACCGGAATCAGTGGCATGAACGGAGTCCATGGATCGCGCCGCCGCGAGGACGGAGGCAGGCTCGCGGTGGTTGAGATTGTCAGCACTGTTGAGGCGCCACTCGGGCTCCCCTTTGTGATGGTTGTGGGGTTCAGCGCGCAAGTCGCACCCGAGAGCCCCGCAGGCAAGGCGCAAGTGAAGGTCACATCGGCCGGCAAAGCGATGGCCGGAGTGGTCGTCACATTCAACGTCACGGTGGCCGGCGTGCCTGCCGTCACCGAGACCGTCCCGGTGGTGGCTTGAGCCACATTGAAGTCCGTGACATTGAATGTGGCAGTCCCCGATGTGCCGCCTCCTGGCGCGGGGTTGGTCACAGACACGTTGAACGCACCCGTGGCCGCGATATCCGCAGCCGTGATGGCGGCGGTGACCTGCGTCGCGCTGACCAGTGTGGTGGTCTTGGCCGCACCGTTGAAATTCACCACCGACGAAGCATTGAAGTTTGTTCCATTCACGGTCAGGGTGAAGGCTGCTCCTCCCTTGATCCCGCCGGTGGGCGAAATCGTCGTCACCGTCGGCGCCGGATTGTTTACCGTGAACGATGAATTCCCCGAGGCTCCTCCGCCCGGCCCCGGGTTCGTAACGGACACGTTTAAAGTTCCGGCCGCGGCAATGTCCGCCGCCGTGATCGCCGCGGTCACCTGAGTTGCGGAGACAAACGTCGTCGTTTTGGCGGCGCCGTTGAAATTCACTACTGAAGTGGCCACGAAGTTGGTTCCGTTAACGGTCAGCGTAAATGCTGCCCCGCCCGCCGTTCCGCTAGTGGGTGAAACCGACGTGACTGTGGGCACTGGATTATTCACGGCAAAGGTTACGGCGGCCGACGGGCCGGACGTGGGCGCCGGGTTCGAGACCGTCACGTTGAGCGTACCGGCCGTGGCGATGTCCGCCGCGGTGATCGCGGCCGTGACCTGTGTTGCGCTCACAAACGCGGTCGCACGCACAACGCCATTGAAGCTGAGCGTGGCGCCGTTCAGGAAGCCCGTCCCGTTCACGGTGAGGGTGAAAGCTGCGCTGCCCACGATCGCGTTGGTCGGCGAAAGCGTAGTGATCGTCGGCACAGGATTGTTCACGGCAAAGGGCGATGTTCCCGATGTGCCGCCGCCCGGCGCCGGATTGGTGACCGTTACGTTGAAGGTTCCGGCCGCCGCGATGTCTGCCGCTGTGATCGCCGCAGTCACCTGCGTCGCGCTCACGAACGTAGTCACCTTGGCCGCACCGTTGAAGTTCACCACCGAAGTGCCCAGGAAGTTGGTGCCGTTGACCGTCAGGGTAAATGCCGCTCCGCCCTTGGTCGCGCTGCTGGGAGAAATCGTTGTGATTGTCGGGACAGGATTATTCACGGTAAATGTGGAATTCCCCGATGTGCCTCCGCCCGGCGCCGGGTTGGTGACCGTTACGTTGAAGGTTCCCGCCGCGGCAATGTCCGCCGCCGTGATCGCCGCCGTAACCTGCGTCGCGTTTACCAGAGTGGTTGTCCTGGCTGTGCCGTTAAATTTCACCACGGACGAGGAATTGAAGTTCGTGCCGTTGACTGTCAGCGTGAACGCAACCCCGCCCGCCGATGCGCTGGTGGGAGAAATTGTCGTGATTGTCGGCACCGGGTTATTCACGGTAAACGCCGAAATTGCCGAGGTTCCGCCGCCCGGCGCCGGATTGGTGACCGTCACGTTGAACGTTCCGGCCGCGGCAATGTCCGCCGCCGGAATCGCCGCCGTCACCTGAGTCGCGGAGACAAACGTGGTGGTTTTCCCCGCCCCATTGAAATTCACTACCGACGAAGAATTGAAATTCGTGCCGTTGACCGTAAGCGTGAATGCGACTCCGCCCGCTATCGCGCTGGTGGGCGAGAGAGTCGTAATTGTTGGCGCCGGGTTATTCACAGTGAATTGTGAATTACCCGAAGCGCCTCCGCCCGGTGCCGGGTTCGCCACCGAGACGTTGAATGTTCCGGCCGCGGCAATGTCCCCCGCCGCGATTGCGGCTGTTACCTGCGTTGCATTCACGAACGTCGTGACCTTAGCTGCTCCATTGAAATTCACCACCGCGCCGGAAACGAAGTTCGTCCCGTTCACGGTCAGGGTAAATGCTCCTGCACCCGCCGTGGCGCTGGCGGGAGAAAGCGTGGTAATCGCCGGCGTAGGATTATTCACGGCAAAGGACGAATTTCCGGACGTCCCGCCTCCCGGCGCCGGATTAGTGACCGTCACGTTGAAGGTTCCGGCCGCGGCAATGTCCGCCGGCGTGATCGCCGCCGTCAATTGGGTTGCGCTGACGAACGTCGTTGTCCGCGCCGATCCGTTAAATTTCACCACCGAGGTAGAAACGAAATTGGTCCCATTTACGGTCAGCGTGAACGCGGCTCCGCCCGTCGCCGCACTGGTTGGCGAAAGCGTAGTAATCGCGGGAACGGGATTGTTGATCGTGAATGTCTGGACCGCAGACGTCCCGCCCCCCGGAGCAGGGTTGGTCACCGACACGTTCACCGTGCCCGCGGCCGTCACCTGGCCAGCTGGAATCGAGATCGTGAGCGTTGCGCCGCCGTTGGTCGCTACTCCTCCCGTATCCGCACTCGCGCCAAAATTTACGATTGAGCCGGCGATGAAATTCGTTCCGGTCAGCGTCAGGTTCACCGCTTGCCCCACGAGCCCGCTGGTCGGGCTGATCGTGGTGAGCGTCGGAACGGGATTCGGCGCGCTCGAGATCGTAAACACAAAGTTCGTGGTTGTGCCGCCGCCGGGAGCAGGGTTAGTCACCGTGACGTTCCCGGATCCCACGGTTGCGATATCGGCCGACGGAATGGTTGCGGTCAATTGCGTCGCACTGACGAACGAAGTGGTCCGCGCCGATCCGTTGAAATTCACCACCGAGGTGGCCACAAAGTTGGTTCCGTTCACCGTCAGTGTGAATCCAGCCCCGCCTGCGATAGTGCCGTTCGGGCTAAGCGATGCGATGGTTGGCACAGGGTTGTTCACGGTAAAGGTTGCATTACCGGACGTGCCTCCGCCCGGAGCCGGATTGGTTACCGTCACGTTGAAGGCTCCGGCTGCGGCGATGTCCGCCGCCGTAATTGCGGCCGTTACCTGCGTCGCGCTCACGAAGGTTGTGGTCCTGGCCGCTCCGTTGAAATTCACCACCGAGGAAGAAATAAAGTTGGTCCCATTCACCGTCAAGGTGAAGGCCGTTCCGCCCTTGGTCGCGGAACTGGGCGAAAGCGTGGTGATCGCCGGGACCGGATTATTCACGGCGAACGAAGCATTTGTCGTTGTTCCGCCGCCGGGAGCCGGGTTGGTTACCGATACGTTGAAGGTTCCCGCCGTGGCGATGTCCGCGGCCGCGATCGCGGCCGTCACTTGCGTCGCGCTTACAAACGTCGTGGTCTTTGCAGCCCCGTTGAAATTCACCACCGCGCCGGAAACAAAGTTCGTCCCGTTCACGGTCAATGTAAACGCCCCGCCGCCCACGATCGCGCTGGCCGGCGAAAGCGTGGTGATCGTCGGAGCCGGATTGTTCACGGTAAACGTTGCATTTCCCGACGTGCCGCCGCCCGGAGCCGGGTTGGTCACCGTCACGTTGAATGTTCCCGCCGCGGCAATGTCCGCCGCCGCGATCGCGGCCGTCACCTGCGTCGCGCTCACAAACGTCGTGGTCTTGGCCGCCCCGTTGAAGTTCACCACCGAGGTGGAAACGAAGTTGCTCCCATTCACCGTGAGGGTGAAGGCCGTTCCGCCCTTGTTCGCGCTGGTCGGCGAAAGCGCGGTGATCGCCGGAGCCGGATTGTTTACGGCAAAGGGTGAATTCGCCGACGTGCCTCCGCCCGGCGCTGGGTTGGTCACCGAAACGTTGAAAGTTCCGGCCGAGGCAATGTCCGCCGCCGTAATCGCGGCCGTGACCTGTGTGGCGCTGACAAACGTCGTGGTCTTCGCCGCCCCGTTGAAATTCACCACCGAGGAAGTATTGAGATTGGTGCCGTTAACGGTCAGCGTGAACGCAACTCCGCCCGCCGTCGCGCTGGTCGGCGAGAGTGTAGTGATCGTTGGGGCCGGGTTGTTCACGGTGAAAGTTGCATTCCCCGACGTCCCTCCGCCCGGCGCGGGGTTCGTCACGGTCACATTGAACGTTCCCGCGGTGGCGATGTCCGCCGCCAGGATTGTCGCCGTCACTTGCGTCGCGCTCACAAACGCGGTCGTCTTGTTCGCGCCGTGGAAGGCTACCGTGGCGCCCGAGACGAATCCCGTGCCGTTCACCGTCAGCGTGAATCCGGCCCCGCCCGCTGTCGCGCTGGTGGGCGAAATCGTGGTGATCGTGGGAGGCGGATTGGTCACCGCGAAGTTTACCGCCGCCGTCGTTCCTCCCCCGGGAGCGGGATTGGTCACCGTTACAGGGAACGTTCCAAACGCGGCGAGATCCCCGGCCAGGATCTGAATGGTCAGCTGGGTTGCGCTCACAAACGTCGTCGTGCGCGCCGCGCCGTTGTAATTCACCACGGAAGACGAATTGAAGTTGGTGCCGTTCACCGTCATTGTGAAGCCAGCGCCGTTCACCAGCCCTCCCGAGGGCGAGAGCGAGGTAAGCGTCGGGACAGGGTTGTTCACGGTAAAGGGCGAAGTTCCCGACGTGCCGCCGCCCGGGGCCGGGTTGGTGACCGTCACGTTGAATGTTCCGCCCGCGGCAATGTCCGCGGTGGTAATCGTCGCCGTGATCTGCGTGGCGCTTACAAACGTCGTCGTCTTGGCCGCGCCGTGGAAATTGACAACTGAGCCGGACACAAAATTCGTTCCATTCACGGTCAGCGTGAATCCGGCGGCGCCCGCCGTAGCGCTGGTCGGAGAAATCGTGGAGATGGTCGGCAGCGGGAAGGTGACTGTGGTCGGATCGGTCGCTGTTTTACCCGTGGTGCCGGTGTCTCCGGCGTTCGTCACGGTCGCGGAATTGATGGGCGTTCCGGCGGCCGCCGCGGCTACGTTCACCACCAGATTGAACGCGCTGCTTCCGCTGGTCGCCGCGATTGCCGTGGAACTGGTGCAAGTAATGGTCTGGGTCACGGTAACGCACGTCCACAAGCCGGAATTCGTGTTGCTGTTGAAAGTCATCCCGGTCGGCAATGTATCGGTGACCGTGGTCGTGCCCGTGGTCGGTGCGCCGCCGCTGTTGGACACAGTGATCGTGTATGTCCCGGTCTGGCCGACGGTAAAGTTCCCCGTGTGAACTTTCCCAATGGTTAAGTTCGGCGCGATGCCCGTGCCGTTCAGCGTGACCAGGTGCGGACTCCCCGCATCGCCCGGCCCGTCGATCAATGTCAGCGTCGCGGTCCGAGGTCCAGTGCCGGTCGGCTTGAATGTGACAGCGACCGAGCAGGATCCTGTAAGAGCCGGAATGCCTGTCCCGCCCGTGCAACTGTCGGTGCCAATCGCAAAATCGCCGGCGTTTGTGCCGGTGATCGTCGGCGTGCTGGTCATGGAGACCGCGGCGCCGGTGAAGTTACTGAGCGTGACGGTTTGCGGCGCGCTCGTCGTGTTCAGCAGCTGGTTGGTGGCAAATGTCAGTGGATTCGGGCTTACGCTGACGACGGGATTCGCGCCGGTGCCGCTCAAGCTCACCGGGTGCGCGCCGGTATTGTCCGTGATCGTAACCGTGGCGGTCCGCGGATTAATAGTTCCCGTCGGCGAAAACGTGATGTTCACGATGCAAGTGCCGGTCAGCGCATGGATGATTGCGCCATTGGTGCAAGTGGTTCCGGCGGCGATGGCATAGTCGGCCAAGTTCGTTCCGCTCAGGAGTACGCCTGTCAGTGTCACCGGAGCATTCGTCGTATTTTTCAGCTGGACGAGTTGCGCTCCGCTGGTCGTTCCCTGGTTCTGCGAAGCATAGGTCAACGACGTGGGCGTAACCGTGACCGTGCCTAGCTGGCCGGTTCCGTTCAGCACCACCGATTGCGACGCCAGCGGCGCCTGTGGGATCACCGTCAACAATCCGGTGCGGGCTCCCTGCGCGAAGGGGGTAAATGCAACGGCAACAGTGCAGCTTGATCCTGCCGCGATCGAGAAGCACGAATTAAAGTTCGGGAACGAGAAGTCGTTGCCATTCGTGCCCGTCAAGGTCTCGTTGGAAAGGAACAGGGTCGAGTCTCCGGTGTTCGACACTGTAACGAATAGCGTGGAGCTCTGCGTGTTCACCGTCTGATTTGGGAAGGTGAGCGGGGAGGGTGATAGGCTCATCACCGGCCCGGTCGCCGAGCCATTCAGCACGAGCGTCAGCGGCCCTCCCACCGACAGCGTATAGACCAGTTGCGCCGTGCGATTACCGCGCGCGGTCGGCGAGAAATTAATGCTCACTTGGCACGAGGAGCCACCGGACGCCAAAATCGGAGTGCCGCTGGCGCAGGTCGTGAACCCGATGGTGAAATCAGCCGCGTTGGTTCCCGTGATGGCCGGCGTGTTTGTAAGAGTCACGGTCGACGCCGACCCATTGCTCAGCGTGGCCGTAATAGATGCGAAGCCCCCTACTGAAGTCGATGGAAATGCAACCGGACTGGGAGCAAACGCCAGGATCGTGCTCCCGGTCCCGGACAAATTCACGTTGATGGGGCTGCCGGCGGGGCCGGTGAAGGGAATTTGCAGTTGCCCGGACCGCGCTCCCGCGCCCTTGGGCGTGAATTGCACGAACATCTGGCATTGGCCGCCAAACGCCGTAAGCGTGCCGCAACTCGGAGCAAACAGGAAACTGAAATCGCCCGCATTGGTTCCTCCGAAGGCGAGCGTGCCCGTCACCAGCGGCGTCGCGGTGTTGTTTGTCAGCGTAAAGACCTCGGAATTACTGGTGGAGTTAAGGGCCACCGCGCCGAAATCGAAGCTGGCCGGATCCACGACCACGCCCGCGCCTCCGGCAACCGCGATTCCATCCACGCTGATACTGCTCGTGGTGTTGGGATTATTGTTGGCGTTGCTGGTGATGCTGAGCGTCGCGAACAGCGTTCCCGTTTCCACTGGTGCAAAGGCGATGCTGAACGTGCAGGTATTGCCCGGCCCGGGCGCCGCCGGAATCGGTGTGTTGATTGCGCAAGTGGATCCCGAAGTGGTGAAGTCCCCTGCGTTTGTTCCGGTCAGCGAGATGCTCGTAAGCGTGAGCGGCCCGTTCCCGGTATTGGTTACGGTAACGGTCTGCGCAGCGCTCGTAGTGCCGGTTGGCTGCGAATTGAAGAACACGAATGTAGAAGAGAGAGAAATCTTGGGCGTCAGGACGCCGGTGCCTTGCAGTGTTACGGTTTGTGTGCCGCCCGAGCTAGGGATGATCGTCAGTGTAGCGGTTCTGGACCCTTGCGTACTGGGCGTGAACGTGATCGCCACCGAGCAAGTCCCGCCCGAGCCCAAAATGTGCGCGCCGTTCGTGCATGTAGTTCCCGCGCCGTTGACGATTGCAAATTCACTGGCATTGGTTCCTGTAATGCTTCCGGGAGTGGTGATCGTGATCTGGCTGGCCCCTGCATTAATTAGGAAAACGGCGCGCGCGGCGGCCGTTTGCCCCACAGTCTGATTCCCGAAATCGAGCGTGCTGGTCGACACGCTCACCACGGAGGGTTCGCCCACCCCGCTGAGCACAACCGTGCGCGGGCTTCCCGCGTCATCGTCTGCAACCGTCATATTCGAGGTCACAGCGCCCGTCGCGGTCGGCGTGAACACCACGTCCATTGCGCACGACGTTCCAGCCTTCACCGTGCCGCCGTTGATGCAGGTCGAACTCGACGCCAGTGTGAATACGGCGTTCCCGGTTGAAATATTCAGGTTATGAACGTCCACCGATGAAAGGTTTGTCAGGATCACGCGCTGCGGCAGACTCGCGGTCAGCACGATTTGCCCGCCGTACGTGAGGAAACCCTTGTTGAGCGTCACCGGCCCGGGGATGCCAGTGCCGGAAAGATTCACGACGATGGGGCTGCCTGTGGCGCCCGTAAAGCTGATCGTGGCCGTCGCCGACCGCGGGCCCAGCGCACTGGGAGTAAACGTCCCCGAGATGCTGCAACTGGTATTCGCCGGAACCACTCCGCCGGGCGCACACGTGTCGCTGAGCGCAGCGGTAAAATCGGTCGGATTGGTCCCGCCTATCGCGATGCTGGAGACGGTAATCGCTCCCGCCGTCGCGTTAATCAGCTGGTCGCTCCCGTTCAACGTGAACCCGACATACTGGCTTCCAAAATTCGCGGGGTTTACCGCAACCGACACGCCGACCAGGCCGATCCCGGTCAGAGTGGCAACTTGCGGGCTACCCGCGAATCCGGTGTAGTTGAATGAAATCGTCGCCGAGCGCGCTCCTGCTGCGGTGGGCAGGAATTTTGCTTCCACGATGCAAGTTCCGCCCAATGGCAGCACCAGACCGTTCTTGCAAGTGGTTGGCCCAGCGTTGATCGGAAAGTCTCCAGGATTTGTGCCGCCTTCCACGATCGCCGCGGGGCTCCCGTTGGTGAGCGTGACCACCACGCCCGACCCGTTGATCAGCGTGTAGTCCGCCGCAAACGAGGATACCCCCACAATCTGCGACCCGTAGTTGACGGCCGACGGGCGCACGATCACTTGCGGGACGCCCGTGCCGCTCAGCGGCAATATCTGCGGGCTTCCAGCCGCGTCGTCATTGAGCAACAGGCTTGCGGTGCGAAGACCCGCCGCAGTGGGAATGAACGAAATGGAGACAAAGCAGGAGCCGCCCGGCGCCAGCGTCGTAATGCACGACGTGGACGTGAATTCCGGCGCGTTAGGCCCGCTGAATTGCACGCTGGTGATGTGCAGCGGCACTCCGCCCGTGTTCGTGACTTGCACGCTATTGGTGGTCGGGTAGTTCAGCGGATCGTTGCTCCCGAAATCGATCGACGTCTTGCTCAGGCTGACTTCCGGCACCGTCCCGATACCCGAAACCGCCATCGTGTGCGGGCTTCCCGTCCCTCCGTCGCTCACCGACAAGGTCGCCGAGCGCAAATCCTGCACGGTCGGCGAAAATGTGACCGTGATGATGCAGGTGGCGTTGTTCGCAATGCTTGCGCCGCACGTGTTGGTCTGCGCGAAGTCGCCCGCATTCGCTCCCGTAAACGATATCGAGTTGATCGCGACCGCGCCTCCGGTAAAGTTGCTGAGCGTCACCGGTTCGCTGAAACTCGTTTGCCCGATGCCGATTTGGCCAAACGAAAATGCGGGCGGAAACAGCGTAATTGTCGAGGGTGTCGTCGGCGAAAGTTCCGCCACAAACGCGTTCCCCACGCTGTTGAGCAGCGTGCTTTGCACTCCGCCCAGCACGGGGAAGTTGACCGAGGTCGTCGTCCCGACGACGTATGCATTTCCCGATGCCGGAACAACGGCAATGCCGTTGGCCTGATCGGTTCCGTTCCCGCCCAGGTAGGTCGAGTAATCGAACGCGCTGCCCGCCGCGTTCACGCGCGCGATGAACGCGTCCTGCCCGCCGGCCAGCGCGGCCTGCATCGGCTTTGCAATATTAAACGCACTGGATAGCGTCCCGCCGGCCACGTACGCGTTGTTGCTGCTGTCCAGCGCGATCGCGTTCGCGGTATCGCTTTTTTCGCCGCCCAGAAAAGTGGAGTAAAGCTGGGCGGTCCCGGCCGGATTCAGTTTTGTGATGAAGGCGTGCGTAACGCCCGAGCCGGTGAACGTGGTCTGCGCCGCGCCACCGGTCACCGGAAATGTCGAGACAGACGTCGTGCCCGTCACGTACGCGTCAAACGCCGAATCCACGGCGATGCCGTTTCCGGACGACGTATCGTTTGTTCCGCCCAGGTACGTGGAATAGTCGATGCTTGAACCATCCGCGCTCAACCGTGTAACGAAAGCATTTGTGCCGTTCAATGTTTTCTGAAATCCGATGGAAGCTCCCGGGAAATTCGCGGAATCGGTCTGTCCGGTGACGTAGGCCTTGTGGTTGCTATCGACTGCAATCGCGTACCCGTTTGTGGTTGCTGTCGGGGAACTGAAGCTGGTCTGATCTCCGCCGAGATACGTCGAATAAATTGCCTGCCCGTTCACATCGAATTTCGCAACAAAGGCGTTCCGGTCGCCGTTCAACGTCGCCTGCATCGGGCTAATCGTCGGAAAATTTGGCGACGTTGTGCTCCCGACCACAAATGCATTTCCCGCCGCCTCGACGGCGATTCCGTTGGCGTTGGTCTGATCGCTCGCATTTCTGCCGCCAAAAAAAGTCGAATAGACCAGTGACGCGCCGTCAGGCGCGACCTTGGTCACAAACCCCGTCTCAAATCCTCCGCCGAACGTCGCCTGGAACGGGTTCACGGTTGGAAAATTGGACGCATCCGTTGTTCCGGCGACGATCGCATTGCCCGACCCGTCCACCCCGATGCCATACCCGCCCTCGCCCGAATCGAACGACTGGCCGCCCAAAACCGCCGAATACACCAGCGCACTCCCGGCCGGATTGAACTTGGACACAAACGTATTGAAGAAAAAGAAAAACGATCCCTGACTGGCAGGGAAGAGCACCGTCCCCGGAAAATCCACGGACGAAGTCTGCCCGGTGACGTACGCATTCCCGGCGCCGTCCACGGTGATCGCGTTTCCCAGGTCTCCCGAAAGGCTGCTTCCGCCAAGAAACGTCGCGTACACCAGAGTCGGGTCGATGACCAGAGGCTTTGCCGCATCGTACGGCCCAACTTCAAACCCAACGCGGTTTTCCGCCAGCAGCACGTAATGTCCCTCGACATTCACGTGCGCGCCTCTCACTATCTGGTAGATCCCTGGCCTCATCAGGCGTACGTCTCCCGCGCCCGTGCTGAACACTAGGTTGCCCTGCGCGTCCAGCCGCGTCCGGCTTGCGCCGTCAATTTCTATTTGAATTTTTTGGGGATCGGCGCCCGGCGCCAGAACGAAATCGGACTCCAGCTGCTGCTGGTTCCCGTAATAAATCAGGTCGATGCCGGGATAAATATTGCTGTATTCCACTTTCTCGAAATTCGGAACGTTCGCGTGCCATTTTCGCGGATCGTTCCCGATGAAGTAGCTGGTGTTTCCCGGCAGCCGGTCCAGTCCGGAGACGCCCGCATTGGGCGCGGCGCCCGCCATTTTCAAGCGCAGGAAGCTGGCTTTGCGCGGAGCTGTCGCCTCAGCCTGTGTGCAGGGTTTGGCGTTCCCCTTTTTCGCGCACGCCGGCGCGGGCCCTTGCGGCAGGGCCAGCACGGCTTCATCTCCCGTGAGGAAGAGATTGTATCCGGGCCCGCGCGACATGAATTTTACGCGCGCGTCGCTCTGTCCGTTGTTCTTCTCGAAGGAAAGCGGCAGCCCCACGTAGGGCGAATGCGCAGCTGCGGGCGCGGCGGCCAGCGTCACGCTAGCTCGCTCTGATTGTTGCGCCGATTTCGCGGGCGGCGCGGATTGCGCAAAGCTGATGGTGGACGTGAACAGCAGGGCTGCTAAACAAACGAATACTTTCTTCATGGCGGGCTGGGCCTCCACACCGATTCAATCTACTTCCCGGAATCTCCGACTCCCGCGGTTAGCCTTGCCTGCGCACTGCTGCGGCAGGAATGCATCTGGAAAGAAGTGAAAAAAGTGGCGAACAGTTCGGTTCGCGACTCATGCCGGGGCAGCATGTGCAATGGGTTCCGGCTCGGAGATCGCCGCGATCGCCGAGCAACCCACACAAGTTTCGCACTTCAAATCGCCTCGGTCAGAGGGAGTGACCGGGGCGAATCCATACCCGCGATTGCGGGATTCTATATCACAGATTTGCTGTTAATTGAAAGACAGAAGGGACGCGGCGCGTCAAAAATTATGCGCAAAAAGTTGCACACAAGGGCTCTTACGGCTGTGCGTAATAGCCCCTCATCGTGGCGACAGAATCGGAGATTTGAGCACGGGATGATCCCCGCCCAGCACTGTTTGCACGATTTCACGCGCGGCGGGCAAGCCGTTTTCGCTGTTGGTGAAGATCACCACGCCATCGCCGTTTTTGCGCGACGCCATGACGAAGCAATAGAAACCCGGCTGCGCCGACCAGTTGAAAAAATAAGGCCCCTTCGCGGTTTGCTCCAGCCCCCAGCCCATCCCCCAGGAAAACGAAAATGCATCGTCGACGCTGGTCGTGGGATTGAGCATCAGGGAGACTACCCCTTCGTGCAGCCGCTGCCGCACCGAACTGGCCAGCACGATGGCCACGAATCGCGCGTAATCGGCCGCCGTCGTGTACAGCGTCATGGGGCCAACCGCCTGGCTGTAGTGGTGCGCCGGAACAGCGTTCCCGCCCGCGTCGTACCCCGTTGCCTTGTCAGCTGCAAATCCGTCGCGCCAGGTATAACCGCTGTGGACCATCCCGTAGGGTCCAAGCACCGTACGCGAGGCCAGTTCGTCAAACGGCAGCCCGGTCATGTGTTCCACGGCGCGCTGCAAAAATACTTCGCCCTCGCCCGACCGCGACCATTTTTGTCCCGGAGAATTCACCAGCCGCAGATGATCGTTCGGCGCCCAATTCGGCAGCCCCGATGTGTGATTCAGGATGCGGATCCCGGTCATCTGCTCGAAGCGTACGTCCGTCACTTGATCCATTTGCATTCCCGGCTGAGCCGCTGAAAACGGGTCCGGATTTCGCATGTAGGGCAGCGGAAAATATTGCGTCACCGGAGCGCCCAGATCCAGGCGGCCTTCCGCGGCCAGCTCGAGCACCGCATATGCGTACACCGGTTCGCTCAGAGTCCCCGCTTCAAACACCGTGTTTTCGGTCATCGGCGAATGCGTAGCAACATCGCGCTCGCCAAACGCTTCGACGCTCGACACGCGCCCGTTTTGAATCGCCGCCGCGACAATCCCCGGAATCTTGTATTTCGCCGCTACTTGCGCCAACTGGCCGCGCAGTTGCGCCGAATTCCGGTGCTCCAGGTCGCGCGTTCGCTGCGCCATGGAATCGCCAGCCATCGGAAGCAAAAATAAAAGCGCGCAAACCGCCGCGCGCTCAATGCACCGGGCATTCTTATGTTTTGATCCCACGTGGTGTCCTGGTTCTTGGAGAATAGCAGACCGCCGAGCGGCGTACTAGCGACCACGGGAAGGGTCAACAGTTCCACGCGACTACTACGCGCAGTGGGTGGCGCATTGCGAAATGACCCCGCCGGCCGCGGGAAATAATTTTGGGCGGCTGTAAATCGCCAGGCCCGCATCACGCCCGTTCTAGACGCGATCCGGTGATCGCCTGCCCGAAAGATCGGGAGCATCCGCATTGCGCGTGATCGGCGCCCCGACCGGCCCGGAGGGTAGCGGGCCGGGCGTTGGTGAATCCGATTGCGGTTGGTCCGGACGCTTGCGGCCGAACACCCGCGCGCCCCACAACTTTGCGTCTTCCATGTAAATGTAAAATACGGGCGTGAGGAACAATGTCACGATTTGGGAAAAGGCCAGCCCGCCCACCACCGATACTCCAAGAGGCCGCCGCGTTTCTCCTCCCGCGCCAAGTCCCAGCGCAATCGGCAGCGTGCCCATCAGCGCCGCCATCGTCGTCATCATGATGGGCCGGAAACGCACCAGGCAGCCCTTGTAGATGGCCTCGGCGGGAGTCAATCCCTGCTTGCGCTGCGCTTCGAGCGCAAAGTCGATCATCATGATGGCGTTCTTTTTCACGATCCCGATCAGCATGATGATTCCCACGAAGCCGTAGATGTCCAGGTTCATGTCCCAGAGCGGAGATACCCATCCCTTGGACGCCGCAAAATGGAACACGTACAGCGATAACAGCGCGCCAAATCCCGCCGAAGGCAATCCGGAAAGAATCGTGATCGGATGCAGGAAGCTTTCGTACAGGATCCCGAGAATGATGTAAATCACGAGAATGGCCATTACCAGCAACATGCCGAGACCCGCCAGCGACGATTGAAACGCCTGCGCATTTCCCTGGAATGTGGTTGTCGTGGTCGGCGGCAGCGACTGGCGTGCCAGGTCATTGATTTCGTTTACGGCGTCTCCGATCGAAGTGCCCGATTTGAGGTTGAACGAAATCGTGACGGCGGGAAGTTGCCCCAAATGATTTACCGAAAGCGGTCCCAGCGTGGGAGTCAGCTTTGCCACCGCGCTGAGCGGCACCAGTTGTCCGCCCGACGCCGCCGAGGAGTGCACGTACAGCGAAGCCAGCTTGTTGGCGTCGCGCTGATATTCCGGCTCCAATTCCAGGATTACCCAGTACTGGTTATTGGGCGCGAAAATCGTGGAAATTTGCCGCTGCCCGTACGCGGAATACAGCGCGTCCTCAATTTGGTTGACGGTCACGCCCAGGGACGAAGCCGCATCGCGGTCGATATCCACGTTGATCTGCGGGTTCCGGATTTGCAGATCGCTGCTGACGTCCATGAGCCCGGGCAGTTCGCGCATCTTCGCCGTGAAGCCTTGCGCGGCGGCGTACAACTCCGTGGTACTCGGGCTTTGGATCGTGAATTGGTAAAGCGCCTTGCTCTGCATGCCGCCGATGCGGATCGGGGGATCGTTCCTCAGATAGGTGGTCATGCCGGGCACGGCGGCGAGCTTGGGGCGCAACTCGTTGATCACCTGGTCCACCTGCGGCCGCTGCTCGCGTGACTTCAAGTGAATATTGAGGCCCCCCTGGTTGAAGGTTCTGCCGCCCATGCCGATCACGGACAATACATATTCCACGTTCGGATCCTGCGCCACAATCTCGCCGATCTGCTTCTGGTGGTCCCGCATGGCGTCAAACGAGATGCCTTCGATAGCTTCGGTGGTTCCATTGATCTGATCGATATCCTCGCTCGGCAGAAACCCCTTCGGGATAATGACGCCCAGGTAATACGTGCCGACCACCAGTGCGGCCGCGACCATCATGGTGGCCAATTTATGCCGCAACACAACCTGAAGGCCTCGGTCATACCTGTGTTCCAGACCCACCTGCATTTTTTCGAAAAAGTTATAGAGCCATCCATGCTTCATTTCATGCATGGGTTTCAGGAACCGGCTGCAGAGCATGGGGGTAAGCGTCAGCGAGACGAATCCGGAGATCAAAATGGCCGCCATGATCGTCACGGCGAATTCGTGCAGCAAGCGGCCGAGAACCCCTCCCATGAACAGGATCGGGATGAACACAGCTGAAAGCGACAGCGTCATCGAAAGGATCGTGAAGCCGATTTCTCCCGAGCCATTGATGGCGGCTTCCATCGCGCTTTCGCCTTGCTCCATGTGACGCACGATGTTTTCCAGCATCACGATGGCGTCGTCCACCACGAAGCCCACCGAAAGCGTGAGCGCCATCAGCGAGAGGTTATCCAGCGAATACCCGCCCAGATACATCACCGCAAACGTGCCCACCAGCGTGAACGGCAGGGCCAGGCTGGGAATCGTGGTCGCCGATATATTCCGCAGGAACAGGAAAATGACCATGATCACCAGGAAGAGCGCGAGTTCCAGGGTGAACTTCACGTCATTCACCGAATTGCGAATGGTGATGGAACGGTCGAACAACACGCGCATGGTAACCGACGGCGGCAGCGCCGCCTGCAGGCGGGGCAGCATGGCCTTGATTCCATCCACCACCTGCACGGCGTTCGTCCCGGGTTGCTTGAAAACAGCCATCGGGATGGCGATCTTTCCGTTGGGCGAATCCGCGTCGTAGTAGAAGTTGAGGTTCTTGTCGTTTTGAACGCTGTCGATGACACGCCCCAAGTCGCTCAGCCGGACCGGGGATCCGTTCCGGTAAGCCACGATCAAATTGGCGTAATCAGCCGCGGAGAAAAGCTGCCCCTGGGTTTGTACGATCGGCGCGCGCTGCGCTCCCCAGAGCGTGCCCGTCGGGAGATTTACGTTTCCGCTGGCCAGCGCGTTCTGCACGTCGTCAATGCCGATGCGCCGGGTGGCCAGTGCTTGCGGATCGAGTTGAATGTGCGGGGAATATTTGAATTGTCCGTAAATCTGCACCAACGCAACACCGTTCACGGTCGAGACCGTGGGTCCGATCATGGTCTCGGCGTACTCATCCAGCGTGGACAGCTTCAGAGTGTCCGTGGTGAGCCCGATCAACAGCACCGGATAGTCGGCCGGATTTTGCCGGGAATAAGAAGGCGGCGCCGGCATGTTCGCGGGCAACTGCCGAGCTGCTTGCGATATGGCGGCCTGCACGTCCTCGGCGGCGCCGTCCAGATCGCGATCCAGGCTGAAGGTCAGCACAATCGAAGTCGCGCCCGTCCGGTTCGACGACACCATCGAATCCAGCCCCGCGATGTTCGAGAACTGTTTTTCCAGCGGCAGCGCCACCGCCGCGGCCATCGTATCCGGATTCGCTCCCGGCAGGCCGGCATTCACATTGATGGTCGGGTAATCCACGTTCGGCAGATCGCTCACTGGCAGTGTGCGGTAGCTGGCTATTCCGAACAGCAAAATAGCCATCATGACCAGCGTGGTTGCGATCGGCCGCTGAATGAACCGTTCAGGAATGCTCATGCCATTCTCCCGTGAATTTCGGTCGATGCCCGCTATTGCGCTGTGGGGCGGTCCGGCTTGCCCGCCGCGGCATCCGACGAAGGATGCTCCTTGGTTTCCGCCTGCTGGCTGGCGGCGCCCTCCGGTTTGTCCGCCGGTCCTGCGGCTTCGTTCCTAATCGCCACTTTTGCGCCGGGAATCAGGTTTACCTGGCCGTCCGTGACAATCGTTTCGCCCGGCTTAAGGCCTTTATCCACCACAGTGTCGTCGTCAATGGTCCTGCCGGGTACCACGGTTCGCTGCTCGACCGTATCATTCGATCTCACGACATAGACGTACGAGCCCGCCTGTGTGGTGATGATCGAGTGCGCGGGAACCACCGTGGCGTTGGGCTGTTCGGAAAGCGTGAGCAGGACGTTGACGTACAGGCCGGGCCAGAGGCGATTCTGCGGGTTTTGAAACGTGGCGCGCAGGTGGATCGTGCCCGTCGTGGGATCCACGACGTTGTCCACGAACGTCAGCGTGCCTTGCATCAGTTGCCCCGCATCCTGCGGGATGGTGGCGTTCACGTGCAGCGCGCCGCGGTCCACGTGCTCCTTGATGTCGGGCCAGTACTGCTGAGGCACCGTGAAATTCACGTAGATCGGATTCACCTGGTTGATCACCACGATGGGCACGTCCGCCACTTTCACCAAGTTTCCCGGCTTCACCATGATCGTGCCGGTGCGCCCGTCGATTGGCGAATTGATCCGGCAATATTCCAGGTTCAGTTCCGCTGTTTTTACCGCGGCCTCGTCGGCATTGAGCACCGCATCGGAGGCGTCGGCCGCGCTGGCGAATGAATCTACCTGTTGCGCCGGCACCACCCCCTGCTCGAATAGCGTTTTGTAGCGCTCGGCCTGCTGGCGATTGTAAACCCCCGTGGCCTTGTCGCGAGCCAGCGCCGCCTTGGCCTGCGCCAGCGCCGCTTCATATGGCCGCGGATCGATCGTCAGCAGCGGCTGGCCCTTAGCCACAAAATCGCCCTCTTTGAAATGGACTTCGCGGACCTCTCCGGCCACCTGCGCGCGGATTGACACCGTGGATATGGCCTCCACGTTGCCCACGGCCACCACTTCCACCGGCATCGTTTTTTGGGTTACTTTACCGACGATCACAGATGCCGGCGGGCGTCCCGGGGGCGCCGCCTGTGGTTTCGTGCAGCCCCAGGCCAACGCGCTCAGGGCCGCCAGAGCAACGGGTGCTAGCCGGCGCCAGGCGCGCGGTCTTTCTTCTTGCAGGTTCCGTGGAGATCGGGTCATAAGTTTCGCATTTACCTGTCTGTATCAGAGTAGACGCAATTCTACACTGAATTCGTTAGGTTATAGCGTTAGACGCCTGGCAGGCGGGGCCGGTTACGTGCGAAAGTGAGGTATCAGGGGAAAAATGGATCGAGGGGAATTACTGCTTTCCTATGACTTGGATGCCGCTTGGAGGGGGGGGAGGCCCTGCGGTTCCGCCCCCGGTCAGGGATAAGGGAACGATCTTGAGCGCGGAAATGAGCGCAAAATCCCCGGCAACGTGCCGGACCGCGAAGGACAGCGACCCGCTGGTCACTGTCGCAGGCAGAGTAAAGTCCACCGGTTTGTTCATCCCGCCCGCGGCCGAATAAATGTCCACACTCGGGTAAACTATCTGTCCCTGAGCCTCCAGATTCATCAGGCGAAAGCCGGCGGAAACGCCCTCAGTTTCGGCGAACTTCGCCGTGATCTGGTAGGTCCCGTTGGGCAGCGTGAAGTCGAATCGGATGTCGTTCCCGCTGAAACAGGCGATCTTATAGAGCGTGATGTCGGGCGTATTGGGCCAGGCGCCGCCATTGTCATAGGGATGGCAACCGTCGTCGCCTGATTCGGGTTGCCACACGTTCCCACCGGTGTCGATGTAGGCGTTCGGCTGGCCGGGAACCAGGAAAATGGTTCCCGCGGGAAACACGGTGAGCGTCATGGATGCGGCCACGCCCGGGTCGGCCGCGGTGGTGGCGGTAATGGTGGAGGAGGTTGCCGATGCGGCGCTGGCCGGCGGCGTGTAGACACCGCTCGAAGTCAGATTTCCCAACGCGGGGTTCATGCTCCAGTTCACACCGCGATTTGACGACCCGTTCACGAATGCAATCAACTGCTGCGCGGAAGTTCCCGCCTGAATATTCATGGAGTCCTTCGGCAATGTGATTGTCACTCCGGTAAGCACGACTTGCTGCTTCGCGCTCAGCGTGGGATTCGCAATGCTCGTGGCCACCACGGTTTCAGCGCCGGTGGTCATCCCGGAAGTGGGCGATATTTCGAGTCCGGATTCGTCCACCGCTTCAAAATTGGACGGCCCAATGCGCGCCGCGCTGATTTCGCTGAACGCCGCGCGGTAGGCCGCCGGCCAGCGCGTGTATTCCGGCTGCGTGGCCCAGCCCGTTCCGCCATCCGCCAGAATCAGTCCGTACTGCTTGAGCTGCGTGAGCAGGACTTGCGCGATGGGCGAGAAACTGGAAATGTTGAAGCCGGATTTCAGGCGGAACCGCGCGCCGTACGGAACCATACCGCCTCCCGCCGACGTCGTGGCCGTCGCCGGCCAGATATACGAATTGAATTTGATGTAGCCGTTCTGCAGCGTCATGCGCAGCGCGTGACGGATCGTGCCGCCGGCCGACAGGGCTTGCTCCAGTTCCTGCAGCCGCAACGTCAGCGGCATCACGTACAGTCCCGCGGCGTCCACGCCTCCGCCCTGCGTGTTCGGCAAATCGTACGTGGAACTGGCGTAGCGCACGCCGCTGGCAGCCGTACACGTCGACGCACCGGCGCTGGGGCAGTTCGCGTACGTCCCGGGAGGAACCAGGTTGTAAATCTCCTGAAAAATGCCGCTCGTCGTGTCGATGGCCAGCGTATGACGATCGCATCCCTGGCTCAGCAGCACCATCGCTCCGCATTCTACGCGCAATCCGGGCAGCGGCGGGACCTGGAAGGCGCCGTTGTTGCCCGGCGTGTACTCAAAAATTTCATTCGCCGTCGGCGTGGCACCGTTCACGTAGTTGATCGGAAACGAGATTTCATAACTGAAGGGAACTGCGCCTGCGCCGGCGATCCATTGCCCGGAGCTGGCATTCACCGGAAGGGAATCGATCCTCGTGTTGAAGATGTGATTGTTGGGCAGAACCTGAAATCCTCCGTACGATTGCTGCGCTTTCAATGACGCTGGAGCGTGGTAGGTTCCGTCCGCGTCGATCGTTCCCGCGCATCCCGGGCAGGACCACGTGACCGGCACGTTGGCCGTGAACACAAATGTCGTTCCCTGGTTGACCACTGGTGCAGCCGAAGGCGTGATGGCCACCTGCGCGAATGCCGCCGAAGCGCCCCCAAAAAACACCAGCGCGCAAAGCTGAATTTTCATTCCGATCCGTTGACGGAGTTTCATTTTCATGATGTGCGGCGCGTACATGTTCGTTCCAGCCTGGGCCCCGTTGAGGTCATTTCCGCGGCCATCGGCGGCTTCGTCTTCAGGAAATTGCTTTTCTCGAATTGCCGGCGCGCAACGTTGCGCCTGCCGCCCTTGACCGGCTAAGAAAATGGTATTGCCACGCGGGCCTGCAGCGAACTGTCCGGAGGTACCGTTCTTCGCCGCAGTGCCGTCCCAAGAAATTCTGGCCGGATGAGCTCCCGCCAGCAGCAGAATGTTTCGAAAAATTCAGCCAGCTGTGCCAAAACGGCGCAGCATCAGCATTTTTCCTGGTATCGCCGGCGGCGTTATCACCGTCATCTCTCCGCTCAATCGCAGCCCCGCCTTCAAAATCCCCGCCTGCGACGGCAGATTTTCTTTCCGTGTTTTCATTAAGACCCGCCGTATGCCAGAGTCGTGCGCGACCTGCACGATCTGCTGGATGGCGAACGGGTACAGTTTCCGTCCACGGTATCCAGGCAGGGTTTCCGATCCGGTGATCTCGGCTTCGTCCGCCTGCAGCGCTAGAAATTTCGGCCGTTCCAGCGCCACA
>JAIQFG010000021.1 GCA_020073375.1 Terriglobia bacterium
ATCGCCCTGCGTCTTCGATGTGTCATCCGAGCCCCTCCATCTTGCGCGTTCAGACACGCTGCGGGAATCTGCCGAACAGCGGGTTTTCCAAGCGTTCAGGGAATTTGGGGTATTTTCGCGAACGCGCAACCGCCGCTTTGCGGCCGGCAAAATCGATAATTCGCGTCGTGGATTCCACGGAGAATTGCAGTCGAGCGCTGAATGGCGGAGGAGGGGGGATTCGAACCCCCGAGACCCTTTCGGGCCTAACGGTTTTCAAGACCGCCGGATTCAACCGCTCTCCCACCCCTCCGTTCGCTTAGTTTAACTTGCAAGGCCTCAACCATCCAACAACGAAGACTGCGGCGTCAAATAATTCAAAACCCCAACAAAGTTCGGGCCCCCTGCCTCGCGGCGAACACAAATTGATTCACTCGGAACAGTTTCTGGTGTATTAAGTTGGGCATCTGGGCGGTCAAAAAGGAAAGCATTAGAACGGCTCCCATCCTCGCGCAACCGGGTTCGGTGGAATGCTGTCCTGGGCAATAGATTTGGAGGAATGCAATGATGAAATTGCTTAAAATTATTTCCTTCGCGGTTGTCATCCTGTTGGCGGTTTCCGTTCCGGTGCTCGCGCATCACGGCGGTGCGTCGTACGATACGTCGAAAACGATCACGGTGAAGGGAACGGTGACGGAATATATTTGGACGAATCCCCACGTGCTCGTGAAACTCGACGGCAAGGATAACAGCGGCAACACGGTGCATTGGGTTGTCGAAGGTCAAAATCCGGTGTCCATGATGGCCATCAGCTGGACCAAGAATACATTCAAGCCCGGAGATGAAGTCGAAATCGACGCCATGCCGGCCAAGAACGGCAATCCGGTCGCCTTCCTGGGGACCGTTAGCCCAACCGCACCGAGAAAGCGAATCGTGATCAACGGCAAGCAGTTCCAGTAGGAACTCTTCAGGCAAGCGAGCTTTCCGAAACGGCAGCCGGCTCGCGATTTTCAACGTCTGGTCCGTGATTTCGATTCTCTTCGTCGCTGAAAGATGCCTGGGATTGGGACCGAAACTGGCGGAGGGATTGCACAAATGTCCAAGCGCATGGTGTTCTCGATAGTTGCCCTGCTTGCGGGATTGACGATTTCTCCCGACTTTTCTCCCATTCTGGGCGCGCAAACCGCTCCGCCCAAGGCGGCGGGAGAAGAAGCGAAGCCGGAAAAATGGAACAATGTCCCGCCGACCAAACCTGAATACGCTGGGAAAAAATCGCCCCCGGCTCCGCGGCGCGATCTGTCCGGCATTTGGGACGCGGCTGAGGAAGACGGGGGACGGCAACCGAGCGGCGCGCTCGAACACGTGGCGCTGATTAAACCCCGGGGACAGGGCGTCGAAGGCGGGCAGCCGGACGAGACGGGCATTATGCGCCCGTTGCATTACACGCCATTGGGCCTGCAGGCGCTCAAGGCCAATAAGCCCTCCGGACCGAGCGTCAGACAAGTTCCCTCCGTGCTTGCAAACGATCCGCTGGATCAGTGCGACCCGATCGGTTTTCCCCGCATGGAGCTTTACGAATTGAGGACCATCGAACTCGCGCAGACCGCGAACCAGGTGATTTACCTGAATTCATTTTATGGCAACTGGCGCATCATCTGGACCGATGGACGGGAACTCCCCAAGGATCCGGAGCCGCGCTGGAACGGGTACTCCGTCGGAAAATGGGTGGACGACTACACGTTCGTGGTCGAGACGGTCGGGCTGAATCCCAGAAGCTGGCTCGATCACGCCGGCCGGCCGCACAGCGAGGAATTGCGTGTGGAGGAACGGTTTCACCGGGTGGACCATGACAACATGGAACTCACGGTGACGATTTACGACCCGAAGATGTACACCGAGCCCTGGCAGGGCCTGAACAAGTTTCCCCTGCACTTGCAACCAGCCGATTTCGATATGCCGGAGTTGATCTGCTCACCGATCGATATGCAGGAGTACAACAAGCAGGTTGGGAACGAGGTCCTTCCGTCGTCCGAAAAGAAGTAGTTAACCCGAATCTCTGTCTATGTTTGTGACACGGAGTTTGTGACACTGAAGTGCGCGAATGTCCGGCCACCCCGAAAGTCAATTCTATCCAGATATCCGGGCCATCCGCCCAATCGTTGCTAATCACTCATCTCCGGGCGCGAGCGGGAACGGGACGGGCTGGCGGCGCTTTGCGGAAAGATCGAGAGCCTTTGTTAACATCAGGCGATTGTGGGCTTCGCGGGCGGTGGCGTGCTGCGTCTCCGCGCCGAGGGCTACGCGGTTGAGCCACGAATCGGTTTCTTCGCGCATGGGGCCGCGGAGTTCGCCGAGGGCGATGTCGCCGGGGGGATAGCTGCCCATGAAATCGACCAGGCGGGTTTTGTCGGGGGCGTAGCCTTCCGATTGCGGTGCGCTGACGGCGAGGACGATGTCGCGATGCGTGTCGTCGATGGTGAGCACGCCTTCGGTGCCGACGATTCCGACTTCCAGGCTGTAGACGGCGGCGGGCCATGTGACTGGGAGCGCCCACGAAATGTTGAGGTGGTAGATGCAGCCGTCGCTGAACAGGATCATGCCGGCGGTGGCGTCGATGCCTTTGTAGAGCGGGCCCAGGACTTTGTCGTTCGAGCGGGCGTAGACTTCCGTGGGCGTTTTGGCTTCGAGGTACCACATGGCGATGTCGAGCGCGTGTGTGCCGGAAATTACCATGGGCGAAATGGTTTCGGGGGCGTTGCTGCGCTTGTAGTTGTCGATGGCGACCAGGCGGTTCATGAAGGCGCGCGAGGTGACCAGCGTGATATCGCCGAGCGCGCCGGTGCGGACTTTTTCTTTTGCGGCCAGCCAGCGCCTGCGAAACCTTTGCGTGTAGCCTACGACGGCATCAACGCCGGACTTTTCGATGGCTTCCAGTACGGCGAACGATTCGGAAAGTTTGGTCGCCAGCGGTTTTTCGATGAGCATAGGCAAGCCGCGCTCGATCGCGCACAGGATGGGATCGACGTGCAGGTGCTCATCGGTGGCGATGATTGCGGCGGTCGCTTCCGGTCGCTTGAGCAGTTCGCGGTGATCGCCGGTTACGAAGTCAGCGCCGATCCTGGCGGCGACCTCGCGGGCGCGATCCGGATTTTTTTCCGCGATGCCGATCCAGTCGACGGCGCTGTGCCGCGCCGCGACCTCTCCTCGAAACAGGCCAACGCGTCCTGCACCCACGATGGCAAGGCCAATCCGCTTCGCTTTTTGCCTCAATGCCTGTCTCCTCGATTCGAGATCGGATGATGCATGCTAATTCGCACAAATTATTTTTGCAGCGTAACAGGTTATCACGCGGCTTTCCAGAAAGGTGCACGCAAGGCGGGAAACAGGTACGGATGACCAAGGAGAAATATCGCCACGTCGGATTTATTTTGTGTCTTGCGATACTATCGGTCGCACATGCCGCGCCACATGGATTGCACAAGCCGGGTCACGCGATGAAGGTGCGCTGGCGGATTTGCCTCCTGCTTTTTCTAACCTGGCTGATGTCGTACATCGATCGCAGTCTGATGCCGATGGCCATTCCCCTGATTGGCCAGGAATTTCATCTGAGCCCCACGGTGATGGGCGTGGTCCTCAGCGCGTTTTTCATCGGCTACGCCTCAATGCAGATTCCCGGCGGCATGATCGCGGACAAATTCGGAGCGCGAAAGACCATCACGCTGGGTGTCGCTTCCTGGTCGTTGTTCAGTCTTTTGACGGGCACGATCGGCAGCCTGGCGAGCCTGATCGGGGTGCGCATCCTGTTCGGGCTCGGCGAAGGGATGCATCCGCCCGCCGCGTTCAAGGCGCTCTCCGCGTGGTTCAACAGCGCAGAGCGGGCGCGGGCCAACGGTCTGGTGATGTCGTCCAACACGATTGGCCCGATGATCGCGCCGATCCTGTTCGCCACGGTGATGGGCGCGTTTGGCTGGCGCAAAGCGTTTTATCTGGTCTCCATTCCGGGATTTCTCATTACGCTTGCCGTGTACTGGTATTTACGGGACACACCGGCGCAACATCCGCACATGAACGCGGGGGAACTGGCGGAGATTGGCGCGGAGAGCGAGAGCCAGGAAAAACTTTCTTTTCGCGAGCTATTCCAATACAAATCGCTGTGGCAGCTGTTTTTTATTTACATGGCGTGGGACGTGACCTGGTGGGGTTTTCAGGCGTGGCTGCCGTCTTATTTGCTGAAGGTCCGGCACTTTACGCTGGTGAACACGGGCGCGGTGGCGGGGTTGCCGTTTGCGGCCGGATTTGTCGGCTTGTTGATTGCTTCCTATATTGCGGACTGGACAGGGAAACGCAAGGCTGTTCTGGTTTCGGTTCTGCTGGGAAATGCGCTGTTCATGCTGCTGACGGCGACGGCGGGCAGCGCCAGGATGGCCGTCATTTTTTTATCAGCGACAGGATTTTTTCTTCCGGCGATCCAGGGTCCGTTCTGGTCGCTGGCCATGGATCTGCTGCCTTCGCGTGTGATGGGTTATTCGTCGGGGTTCATCAACACAGGCGGGCAGATCGCGGGGATCGCGTCTCCGATCGTCATCGGGGCGCTCATTCAGTTCACGGGGCATTATGACGCGGGATTTATTTTCATGGCGCTATCGGCGGGCGTTTCGGCGGTGCTCGTCGCCGCGATCCGGGCGCCCAAAGTGCAGGCGGGTGCTCGCATGGCTGCATCGCCCGTGAAGTGATTCAACGAAATGATCGGTGCGCGGCCGATCAGCCGAACTTTGTTTTCAAACCCGCCGCTTCGCTTTCTCTACTTCGCCGATTTTCCGGCGGGACTCGCCAGATAAAAGTAGCCAACCTTGTTATTCGACGGGCTGCCGTACCACATTTTTCCCTCGGAATCGCGGAAGAATTCGCGAATCGTGTTTTCGGAATGCGGGAAAGGATATTCGGTGATCTTGCCGGTTCTGGGATCGATGCGGCCGAGGACGTCCATGTAGTAGGACGAGTACCAGACTTGCTGGTCGGTATCGATGCCGATCCCGTAAGGGAACACGTCCTTGCCGCCGGGCAGATCGTATTCCTTGAACGTTTCGGTCTTGGGATCGAAGCGGCCGACCTTGCCGTTTTGATATTCGCCGAACCACAGGATGCCGGCGGAATCGAATTCCAGGCGCCGCTCGTAGCCGTCTTTTGTGGGCACGGTCCACTGCTGGATCTTCAGCGTCTTCCAATCGGCTTTTCCGATCTGGCCCGTGCCGGGATTGGTGAACCAGATGTTGCCGTCCTTGTCGGGTTCCAGGCCATAGGTGTGGTCGGCCACGCCCCAGAAGTCCTTGAACTTTCCGGTCTCGCGGTCGTAACGCGTGAGCGGATATCCGGTGGCCCAGGCGTTTCCGTCAGGATCGAAGCGAACCGTGTGCCGCGACCCGCCGTCCTCGGTACCCACCTTGTCAGGAAGGTACGCATCCTGAAACTCGGTGATTTTCTGCGTCTTGGGATCCCAGCGGCCCAACCTGTTCGTGGCTTGCTCGGTAAGCCACACCGATCCGTCCGGCGCCTCGACGGCGGAATGCACGGCCGCGGTGCCCTCGGCGGGAACGGGGAAGTCCTCGACCGCTCCGGTTTTGGGATCGAGGCGCGAAATTTTATTGGCGATGCCGAAATTGGGAATCCAGATGTAGCCGTCCTTGCCGGGCGCGGCGCTGAAGGGCATGCGGCTGGGGCCGGGCATTTCGTATTCCACGTAGACGATGTTCAGCGCGTCGCCCGTGAATTTGCGCGTGGTGTTTTTATAATCCGGAAGGTCGGCGGGAGATTTTGCGAGCGTGGCGTCCTGGCCGAACGAGTTGTTCAGGAATTCGGCCACCTCCTTGGCGTCCTTGTCGTTAAACCGCCAGCCCAGGCTGAAGTGCATGGCGTCGCGCATGAACTGCACGCGGTCGTTCCAGCCGTCCAGGTCGCGGCGCATGGAGGCCATGCGCGTCTGGAATCCGTGGCAGACGAAGCAGTGGGCGTATAGCGTATCCTTTCCCGTGGACGCGGGGATCAGTTGCTTGGCCTGGTAAATGGAAAGCTCGCTCCAGCGGATGGGGGCCTTCAGCAGGGCCAGGTCTTGCGAAGCGTCCTGATTTTCGGTGAGCGTCAGCGCGGGGATCTGGTCCGTGCGGAATCCGGTGGCGCGGGAGGTGACGCGGTATTCTCCGGCCGGAAGTTTTTCGACGCGGTAGCGGCCCTCGCTGTTCGAGAGCACGATGAACGACATGCGCGTCTTGGCGTTTTGCGCCTGCACGAACGCGCCCTCAAACGGCGCGCCGTCCGGGCCCTTCACCGTTCCGGTGAGTGTGGCGGCGAAACACGCCGAGCTCGCGAAAATGTACAGGCTGATCACAGCCAGGAAATTTCTGATTTGTCGCATCGTGGCTCCGTGTCTTTCCCCGTTTGCGCGCCGCAATGCAGGGAACGCCCTTTCTGGGGGCATGGGTTCTGGAATGATTCTACTGAGCGCGATTATTATGTGGCATCCGGGCGGAATTTTGAAGTGCGGTTTTTGCGGGGCGCGGGAAGATGTGAGTAGCACAGCCACTCCTGGCTGTGTGATTTTGTAGACGATAAATGTGCCGTCTCTTTAATTGCGATCAAAGAAACCACACAGGCAAGAGTGCCTGTGCTACTGAGACCCGCCGTGGCGTTACGGTTCGAGCGAAGCCAAATACGCCGTAATCGCCAATATATCGTCCTGCGTCAAATTCTGGACAACCGGCCGCATGAGTTGTGTCCCGGGGCCGTTGCGCGTGTATTGCTGCATGTCGTAGAGCTGGCGCGCAAGATAGCTGGGGGAGCGGCCGGCGAGCGGAGGGAAATTGCCGTTGCCTTTCAGGCCTTCGCCGTGACAGGCGGCGCACGCGACGGTTTTTCCGGAGCCGCCGCGCAGGACCAAGTCTTCGCCGCGCTTCAGGCTACCGGTGGGGACGTAGGCGATCCATGAGGACCTGGGGCTATGCAGCTCGGTCTCTTCCAGGCTAGTAGGCATTTCCAGTAGGCGGTTGCCGAGCGGCTCGGTCTCGTTTCCTTCCACGGGGGCCCAGAAGAAGCCGCCCACGTTGTGGTTCTTGGGCACGGTGTCGGTTTCGACCACTTTGATCCACGGGGTCATTTTGATCGAGGCAAAATATTTTGCGGCGGCGATGGCTTCTTCCTGCGTCAAGCCCGCCGCGTTTCCGGCCATGGTGGCCGTGTTTCGCTTGCCCTGATCCGCACTTTTTCGCGCGCCAGCCTTGAAGTCGGCCAGTTGCTCGAGGATGTAGCCCTCGGGCAAACCGGCGATGCCGGCGTTTTCAGGGCGGCCTTTTCCGTTGGTCAGGTGGCACCAGGCGCAGCTTCCGATCCATGGATTCGCAGTGGGAGAGCGGCGATGCGCCACGATCGTGGGCATCGGAGGATGGTCTTGCGGAAACCAATCGAGAACGGTGGAGCTGTCCGCAAGCTGTTTCCCGGTATAGGAGACGCTGCTGCCCGGGAGAGTTGAAGTCGCTGACAGCTGAGCATCCGTGGGCGGGGCGGGCGGAGGAGGAGGCGGGCCGACGGCCACGGCGTACGCCCAGGGCACGGGATGCTGGGCGGGGGGCTGAGCTTGCTGAGGCGGCGCCGCGATCGCTGCCGCCGAAAACAATGCCATCACAGCAAACGAAGCGAAGACTTGCGGTCGAAAATGGTTCGCCATAAACGCCTCCAAAAATTTGTTCTGCCCGACGGTTAGCGCGACGCGGGCTTCGCGAATTTATCCGCGGCGACCGGCGCGTTCGCCTTAATCTCGGTTAATTCCGTGGTCGATTGGCCGTCCACCCAGGTTTCCTGCCAATGGAAGGGCATTTTGACCCCGGAGACGGCGCGATAATCGGAATAATCGACGTGCAGGGGAATGTGTCCCACTACCGTGTCGACAAAGCGCGTCGCTCGCAAAAGCAGGCCCGAATCTTTATCGAAGAAAAGCTTTACTTGGGTGCCGCCCGCCGCGGTGGCTTCCACGACCTGTACGGGGTGATTGTCGATCGTAACCGCCGGGAAGCCGGCGTGCCATTTGCTCAAATTTTGCTTGAGCATTCCGGGAAAAGCGAGATCGGCGTCCAGTCTGGCGCCGTCCAGATCTCCTCCGGTCAGCAGGATCATGGGCACGGGTTCATTCACCGAGGCGATCCAGGCTTCGCTGCCGTTATATGTCGTCGTAGCGGCGCCCGCGGAAAGATGATTGGTGACGGTCAGCATACCGGGAGCCTTGGCATAAATTTCCGACGCGACCTTCTGAAATTCGGTGTCGAACCCGTTGTAGGTTCCCTTCGCGGTGAAGCTGGTTACCTTCGCCAGATTCTGCGTGCCGCCGACGGCTTGAATATATTTGTCGAGGATTTTTTCAGCAGCGGCGGACGTATCGGCGGTGCCTGGAAGCACTTCCACCAAATCAGGATCTTGCGCCGGGGGCGGGCCGTACTGATCGGCCAGGCTCGGGATAACCGCGGGAATCTGGTAGCCACGGTGGCAGGTGTAGCACGTAACCTTGCGCTCCATGCCGAAGTCGGCGCGGTTGATCAGGTTTTCCATCAGGACCATGCGGCGCGCGGTGTTCTTGAGCGGCGTGTCGTCGGCGTAGTGGTCCCAGTTGCCGGCGCTTTCCTTGGCGTGGCAGTCAATGCAGTTCATGTTCAGCGAGGCGGAGAAGAAGCCCATGACGCCCATGAATTCGTTCACGGGAATGCCGCGGAGCACTTGGATGTTCTTGAAGGCTTCTTCCGACATCTGCGGCTTTGCATTCCCGCCGGCCATGCTGGATTGGCTGCTCGCCCACGGGGCCGCCAGGAGGCACACGACCAGGGTTCCCACGGCACAACGAATCGATTGCCTGCATTGGCGCCCGCATTGGAACTTCATTTTGCCTCCTTCTCTCGCCGTGCGCGATGAGCGCGGAGCCGTCTGGCGATCGAAGCAGATCGGATTTGGCGCGGTCTTCCCCGGCGTGTCATTTGGCCGCGCATTGCAATTTGAAAGGTCACTCCGGGTGGTTCAGCCCGCCGACACTATACGCTCGCCCGCTCCAGCAAGCAATGGAAGCGTACAGCGTCTTGGCGGCGCCCGCGGGACACCCAGGACCCGGGACGCATCCCGCATTTTTGTACTGGAACGGGTGGCGCGGTCAAGAAATTTTTGAGAAATTTCGTTTCCTGTAGCGCCCGCCTTCAGGCGGGCATCTGGGCGAGGGCAAGATGCCAACCTAAAGGTTGGCGCTACATTTTGCTGTTGTGGCGCCGGCGTCCCGCCGGCGAGACGCCGACGCCACCAAACCCGCTTTCCCCTGCTGCACCTTGGTAATTGGCCCAATGTTGCGCAGGAAAGCACGCTGTTAGTCTTTAAGGCATCGCAAACCGAGGTCATATGGACACGCGGAGACGCGGGTGAGTCTAATGGTTATTCCAGCGAGGAACAGCCATGGGAACCAGCGCCGCAGGGTGGAATCACCCCAAAGTCATCGTGGTCATGCCCGCGTACAACGCGGCGAAAACGCTCAAAATCACGTATGAAGCGATCCCTCACCAGACCGTTGACCAGGTCATCCTGGTGGACGACGGCAGCACGGACAAGACCCTGGAAATCGCCCGGGAATTGAATCTCACCGCGTTCATGCATACACGCAATTTCGGGTACGGAGCCAACCAGAAGACCTGCTATACGGAAGCCCTGAAGGAGGGCGCGGACATCGTCGTGATGCTGCACCCCGACTATCAGTATGACCCGACGCTGCTGCCGGAAGTGATCGCGCCGATCAAGGCGGGCGAGGCCGACATTGTCTTGGGCTCGCGTTTTCTGGCGGGAAACACAGTGGGACAGGGAATGCCATGGTGGAAATTTCTGGGGAATAAATTTCTGACGCAGATGGAAAACTGGGCGCTGGGATTGAACCTGGCCGAATATCATACCGGGTACCGGGCGTTCAGCCGGCGGGCGCTGGAGGAAATTCCGTTCACGCTGAATTCAGATAAATTCGTGTTCGATCAGGAAATGCTGGTGCAGGCGACGCACCTTGGATTCAGGATCAAGGAAGTGCCCGTGCCGACGAAATATTTTCCTGAGGCCTCCAGCGCCAGTTTCGTGGACAGCGTCATTTACGGCACTAGTATTCTTATGCTTTTGGGACGTTTCCTGGCGCACCGGATTTCCCTGGTGCATCTGCGGCAATTCCAATCCTTCCAATCCCGATACAGGAGAGTGTAGTGAGCCTCTCGCAGACGCCGGATACCGCAATGGCGGAGCCTGCTTTGGCGCAGCCCGGCGCCGTGGAGGACCGCTACGAATTCAAGCCCTTCCGGTACAGCAGCCATTATTGGATTTTGCAGGCGCTGGACTCGGAGAAAGCACCCGTCAAGATCCTGGATGTCGGCACGGCCAGCGGCTACCTGGGAAAAATCTGGTCGGCGCGAGGGCATCGGGTAACGGGAATCGAATTTGACGAGGCAACGGCGGAAAAGGCCAAGGGCTACTACGACGCATTTGAGATTGCGGACCTTGAAACCTTCGCGTTTCCCTATCGGCGCGAGTTCGACTACATCGTATTTGCCGACGTGCTGGAGCATCTGCGCGATCCCGCGGCGGTGCTGCTGCGGTGCCTGCCGGCGCTGAAAGACGGCGGGAAAATTATTATTTCCGTTCCGAACGTGGCGAACTGGATCATTCGCCTCAGCCTGCTGTTCGGAAAATTCGATTACATGGACCGGGGGATCCTCGACCGCACTCACCTGCGCTTTTTCACGCTGCGAACCGTGAAGGAATTAATGGGCGAAGTTTCGTGCAAGGTGCTGGACGTGGTCTCCACGCCGCTGCCGTTTCAGCTGGTGCTCCCGTTTACCGCCGGCAAACTTTTTGCGCCGTTTCATGCGGCGCACTATGCCCTCACGCGCGCGTGGAAGAGTTTGTTTGCCTACCAGTTCGTGATTACGGCGGCGCCTTCGGGGCCGCGCCGGATGCCAGATTCGGCGGAGGCATTTACGGCTGCACCGGAGCTGACAAACCAGTGAGCTCCGGGGTCATTGATCAGATAAAGGCGGAGGCGCGGCGCGAGGAAGCGCCGGTGCGCGCGGCAGTCTCCGGCGGCGGGATCGATGGCTGGCTGGAGGCTCACCTCAATGCCGTCGCACTTCTGGTGATCGCGGGGGGCCTTGTCGCGCGGATTTTTGCGGCCACCCGCAGCTATCTGAATCCGGACGAGGCGTTGCACTACCTCATTCTCAATCAGCCATCCGCATTTCAAGCCTACAAGGCCAGCCTGACCAACGCGCATCCCCCGCTGATTTATCTGGTGGTTTATGCGTGGCATTTTCTGGGGCGGTCGGAACTGATGCTTCGGTTGCCTTCGGTTCTGGCGGGGACGGCGTTTTGCTGGTTTGCCTTCCGGTGGATCAAGAAAATTTTTGGCAGCGCCGCCGCGCTGATCGGCGTGATTCTGTGCGCGTTTTCCCCGGCGCTGATCGCGCTTTCGGCGGAGTTGCGAGCGTATGCGCTGCTGCTATTCGGCTGTGGCGGCGCGCTGTATTTTCTGGCGCGGGCAATGGAAGAAAAAGCGGAAGCAAAATCGCTCCGGCAAATATTGTGGTTCACCGGCTTTCTGTATCTCGCGATTCTGAGCCACTACTCAGCGGCGTTCTTCACGCTGGCGCTGGGCCTGTATACGCTGGCGCGGATCGCGGATTCCCGGCTGCCGCGGAAAACGGCCATCGCGTGGGCTGCCGGGCAGGCCGGAGCCGCCGCCATCTACGCGATTCTGTACGTGACGCACATCTCGAAAATCAGGTCGAGCATCGTTTCTTGGGGCATGCCGTTTGACGCCTCCTATTTCCACTGGGACGATGGAAATATCCTTGTTTTCACCCGTGACAACACGGTAAATGTCTTTTTGTTCGTGTTTGGACAGAGAATTGTAGCCACAAGCATGCTTGTGTTTTTTCTGGCGGGTGTGGCCTGCATTTTTGCGCGCGATATGGCCTTGGGCGGTGAGGCCGCGGGTTCGCGCCGCCTGGGAATTCTTTTTTTGCTGCCCTTTGCCGCGGTTTGGGGAGCGTCTCTCGCTGGAATCTACCCGTATGTGGGCAGCCGCCACACCGTGTTCCTCGCTCCGTTTGCAATTGCGGCAGCGAGTTTTCTGATCGCCGCCGTTTCCCGGCAGAAGCTTTGGGCAGGCCTGCTGATTGCCGGGGCGCTGATGGCCGCGCCGCGCACCTCGACGAAAATCGTGGAAAGCGGGATGAACGCCGGAAGCGATTCTCTCCCATTGATGACCGGGGCAATTCATTTTATGCAGGAGTCGATACCCCGCGGGGGCCTAATTCTGGCGGACTATCAGAGCAGCCTACCCTTGACGTATTACCTTTGCGGCCCGAAAACGGTCCTGCCCTGGGACACCAATCGCGGGGAGTATTCCCGGTTCGATTGCAATGGATATTCCGTCGATTCTGTTCATGTTTGGAAGCTGAGCCCGGGAAATTTTGCGCCGCAGTTTGCGCATCTGGCGCATTCCGCCGGGCTGAAGCCTGGAGAAACGGTCTGGGTGTTCCAATCGGGATGGGGGACGAATCTGGGGACGGAACTTCCGAAGCAGGAGACAAAGTTCCGGTGCCTTGCGCCGAAAAATTTCGGAAAGAATATTTCTGTGACTCCATTTGTTGTCGGGCCGGATTTTGCGGCGTCCGCGCCGTCGCCTGGCTGCTAGGGCTGGATGCTGAGAATCGCCTCCTGGTGGCGCCGGCGTCTCGCCGGCGGTTATCGCACTGACAGCGCAGCAGAAACCTGCCGGTGGGACTCCGGCGCTACGAAACCGCGGCAATCCACCAGCGGCGCACATTTTGGTACTAACATGGTGGTTGAAAATTGGATTTACACGGCGCCTTGCTTTTTCCGGCGTGCCAATAGCAACAGAACGATTCCTACCGCCGCGGCAATCCCGCCGCGCACCGCCCAGCGCATCTGCCCGGTCATGAAGCTGCCGGGCAGTATGTTAATTCCTTGCAGGAACCAGACCGTGCCGACGACTACAAGGAGCGCGCCGGCAATACTCAGCGTGGTTTTCATATTGCCTCCCTGTCGATGACCGGGACTTTCTCCCGCACAATCACTGCAACCCCAGGGCTTTGGCCGGATTGGTTTTGGACATCAGGTCGATGTCCTGCTGCGAAATTCCTTCCTTGCGCAGCGCCTGAAAAAACATGGCCAGCCCATCGGGATGAACTGGATTTGCCGGCTGGCCAAGATCGCTGGAGAGAATGCAGTATACCGGGCCGATGGCGCGAATCGCCTTGGCGAAATCGGGAATATCCACCACGCGGTCGGGGCCGAGCGTGGAGCTGTATACAAATTCGATAAATGCGCCGTCGCGCGCAGCCTCCTGCATTTGCGGAATCGTCATGCGCACAACCGATGCCATGGCGTGCGTCACAACGATGTGCTGCACTCCCCGCTTGTGAGCCTCACGGACGATCAGGAGCCCGTCCTGCGGGGAGGAATGGCCGGTTTCGAGTGTCAGTTGATGCTTTGCCACGATGTCGATCACCTGCTCGACTTCCGGAAGCAGATGGCCGTCCTTGGATATGGAAATGTACGGGCGGTTTTCTTTGCTGACTTTGACCTGGTTTTCGTTGTCGAACGTGGGCATCCAAACGACTTTTCCATAGCCTCCCTTCATCATGGTCATGCGTTCTACGGCGGCCGGGTTGATTCCGCCGACGGTGAGGTTCAGGTCGATGCCTCCGAAAATTTCTATTCCCGGCACCACTTCGCGGACCACGTAGGCCAGCGCCGCGGTCGACTCGTAATGATTTTTCAGGACCAGGCCGCGCATGCCTCTTTGCTTGGCCATGCGCGCGAGGTCAATGGCGTCGATCGAGCGCGGCGTGCTGTCTGGGCCGGAGTGGACGTGGATGTCGATGACGCCGTTCAGGTCCGACTGCGCGTGCGCCGCCACCGAGAAGAGGGCAAGGCAAAATCCGATCCAGGCCACGCGCCTGGCCGCGCGGTTCCGCAATTTTGTGTTCATTGCCTTCTCCTTTTTTCCGGTTGTCCTGCGTACCGCGGTGCGGCGAGCGCTTCCGCGATCAAACACGTTGCAACAGGGGCCGCAGATCGCGGATATCTTTCACATTGTCCAGCGCGAAAATTTTATCGGTCAGGGACGCGGCGGTCGCGGCGCTCAAGACCGGCGCGATCAGGTCGCGCGCCTTGGCGACGACTTCTTCGCGAGACATGGGGTTGGCGACCGAGCCGCGCACGGCCACGACGTGTTCAGCAAGTTTCGCGCCGTCAGCGAGTGTGATTTCGACGATGGCTTCGCGGCGCGGCATTACTTTTTCCAGTTCCGTGTCGCCGATGAGTTCGACTTTCGCGCGCAGCTTCAGGACTTCCGGATCCTTCATGCGCGCCGTGTCATGCGCGGCCTGGAAAGAAACGGTCCTATCGAGCAGCATCACCGCGGCCATGTGCTGCAGGCAGATGTCGGGCATTTCGCGATTGTTCACGACCTTTGCGGCGGAAGCGGCGATGCGCACGGTCACCTGCCGCACTTGATCCGCATTGAAGGATTGCCGCTTCAACAGATTTTCCAGCGCGTCCAGCGGCGCCTGGATGGGCGCGCCCACGGTCCACTTCTTGATGTCGGTTTGCGTGACTTCGTAGCGCTCGCCGAGGCGGTCGGCGAGGCTTTCGGGGCTGGCGCGCAAGGCTTCGGCCTGCAGGAAATTATCGGCCCCGGAAAAAACGTCGTCGACGCCGGTCCAGCCGGATTGCACCAGCAAGGCCGATGTTACGCCGCCGCGCGCGGGCATGCCGCCATAGACGAAACCCTTTTCGATGTGTTGCGTGTCGCGCTGCCATGCGGCGATGCCGGAGCATTGCTGGGCGGTGTAGTCGAGCAGCCAGCGCATTTGTTGCGCGTTGAGGCCCATCACGCAGGCCGCGGCTGCCGCGGCGCCGAAAATTCCGGCAATGCTGTGCGTGCTCCGATGGCCTTCGCCTTGCAGCGCCGAGCCGCCGAGCGCCGCCACCACGCGCGGGCCGATATCGTAACCGAGCGCCACCGCACGAAGAAATCTTACGCCATCGATCGAGAACTGTTCGCCGGCCGCGAGCGCCGCGGGGATCACGGCGGCGCCCGGGTGCGAGCCTGAGGCGCCATGAGCGTCGTCGGTCTCGTCCGAGTGGGCGAGCACACCGTTGGCCAGAGCGGCCTCGATCGCGCCGCATAGCTGTGTTGAGCAGACGACCGTGGCGATTTTTTCTCCCCCGTAATTGTGGGCAAAGTTGATTGCCGCACGTCCAGGGGCAAGCTGCGAGCCGGAAATCATGGCGGCGAATGTGTCGAGGATGTGCTGTTTCGTTTTTTCGGTCACTTCGTCCGGCAGCGGGCGGTTTGCGGCCGCGCTCATGTAGGCGCTGAGTTTGGCGGTCAGCGGGCTAACGTCTTCCGCGGCCATTTCCGGTACACGAGGAAACGCCATGAACGCGGCGATCCACCCGGCGCAACGCAAAACGTCCCGCCGCCTCGGATTCGCCCCGGAGTAGATTGCCGGTGGATCCGTGTTTCGATCGCGTTCCATGAAGAGAATCCTTCCCTAACGCCTGCGGCAGATTCCAGAGTTTTCCGAACGTGGCCGCATTGTAACCGAGAATTCCAGTCAAAGCGCGCCTCGGATTTATGCCCTGCAAAGGTCCGGCGATTCTCGCACCGGCCCTTCAGGCCTTGCTGGGGTAGTGATAGAGTGTCCACGAATTGATGGTGAGACCGTAAGCCTGATTTGGCATTCAGGAAGGAGCGCCGTGAGCTATATCGAGAAGCATCTGATCGAGGGAGAGACGATTGTCTACACGACCCGGTTGCACTGGATCGTGCTGCTGGGGCCGATCCTTCTGGCGCTATTTCTGGGCCTGCCCGGGCTGCTGTTGGCCGGCTACTATGCGGCGGGGGCGGGCAGCAAGGAACAGAATTCCACTGCGCTTGCCGCTGCCGGAGCCATTCTCGTCGTGATTGCCATTATTTGCTTTGCCATCGGCTTGGTAAAGAGGAACGCGACGGAAATGACGGTGACCAACCGGCGCATTGTCGTGAAAGTAGGATTGGCCGCGCGTCGAACGGTGGAGATGCTGCTGTCGAGAGTGGAAAGCATCGGCGTGGAGGAGACCGTGACGGGGCGCGTGCTGGGGTACGGCACGGTGATTGTGCGCGGCACCGGCGGCACGCCCGAATCGTTTGACACCATCGCGCACCCGCTGGAATTCAGGACGCGCGTTCAGGAGCAGATCGAGAAGTTGAAATGAATAATCATGCTTCGCGG
Source organism: Terriglobia bacterium (assembly GCA_020073375.1). Taxonomy (GTDB): domain Bacteria; phylum Acidobacteriota; class Terriglobia; order Acidiferrales; family UBA7541; genus Palsa-360. The sequence continues at coordinate 16,332 of JAIQFG010000021.1, forward strand.
GGCACACATCGTCTTGTAGCGCCGGCGTCCCGCCGGCGTTTTTGAATTTTACTGGATTGAAAACAAGGCCGGCGAGACGCCGGCGCTACGAAAGGCTCGCGGCCTTCGTCGGATTGCTTGCTTGGAGATTCACACGCAAGTCCAGATTTGTGAATTAAGGGCTAGTTCTCCATTTTGCAGTAAGCGCCCTCCAACTCTTTTGCGAGTTTCCGTTTGACTGTATCGTCCACGAAGGCCGCGCGCAGCGCTTCCAGATTACACGAAAGAAACTCCCGATTGCGCCAGCCGAAGTAATCGCGCAGTCGCGCGTATTCCTGCGACAGAGAGACATTCGTGATCGTGCGCGCGTCTGTATTGATCCCGAGAGGTACACCCGATCTGTAGAGGAAATCGACGGGATGCGCCCCGTAGCTTGCAACCGCGCACGTTTGCACGTTGCTGGACGGGCAAATTTCCAGATGAATGCGCTGTGCGCGAAGGTGATCCAAAAGGCGTGGATCTTCCATGGTGCGCACTCCGTGTCCGATACGCGAGGGCTGAAAAGCGCGCAGCGTTTCCCAGACGCTCTCCGCTCCGCGAGCCTCCCCGGCATGGGCGGTGCGATGAAGGCCGTGTTCGATCGCGTGGCGGAACGCCGGCGCATGCGCCTCGATGGCAAAGCCTTTTTCATCGCCGGCAAGATCGAGAGCAGCAACGTGGCTTCCTTGAAAGGATTCGACCAGGCGGGCGGTTTCAAGCCCCTGCGCCGTGCTGAAATGGCGCAGTGTGCAAAGGATCACCCGCGCTTCGATCCCGGTTGAGCGAATGCACGTCTCGGTCGCGCGATCCACTGCCGCCACCACCGCCTCGGACCGCATTCCGCGCGCGGTATGCAGCAGGGGCGCGAAGCGGATTTCGGCGTACACCACGCTATCGCGGGCGAGCTGCTCGAACAGATCCTCGACCACGAGCCGCAGGGACTCTTCGTCCTGCATGAGCTGAAAGCCGCGCGGCGCGCGCGTGAGAAAATCAGCCAGGCTTGTGCATCGCGGCGGCGCGATGAATTCCCGGTCGTATTGCTCGCGTGTGATGGAGGGATCGAGCCGGGAAACGGCCGAAAAGCTCAGGGAGCAGTCCAGGTGCAGGTGCAGTTCTACTTTCGGCAGGCGCTCCATATCAGGAATCTTATGGGAAGCCGGGAGAACAGGGAATCGGAATACGCGCAGGGGTGCATCTTTCCAGCAAAGAGCGCTTTCGTGACGTGCAATTCGCCGTTACGGAGGTGCAGCCGGGTTTGGCGGCGCCGGCGTCCCGCCGACGCTACAAAAACCTCGCTTCTGCATGAAGTTTGAAAATCAGATGGGACGAGTCACGGCGGGCGGAGCGGGCCAATCGGCCGGTACAAAATCCACGCCCCAGAAATGCGGCGCGGGGGTAAGAAACTCGACGCCGACCCGCTGGCCTTTTTCTGTGGCATCGCCCAGGAACACAATGCGGCATTCCTGCTCTTCCTGCGTAAACGGGTTGGTGAGGACGAGAATGGCGTCCATGTTGAGCGGCTGGTTCAAGTACATCAGGCCGCCGTGGGCGTTGATGACAATGGTCTCGCAGGCTTCGCGGAAGCGCCGGTTGTCGGAGTTCTTTCCCGCGACCACGACGCGCACACGCATAAAGACGCGGGTGCTTCTCCGGGCTTTGTTCAGATCTGTTTCGGGCATGGTAAGAACATGCTGCCGCACATTGCCGGAAGCGTCAATCGGGCCGTCACGGGGGTGTTCCCGCTTTGCAAACTGCGATCTTCCGCTTCCCGATAGCGCCAGGCACGCGCTTCTTTCCGCATGCCCGCGGAGGCGGAACGCGCTATGATTCGTCGGAATCCCCGACACCGGATTTTATCTTTGAAGGAGCGGCTCATGAACCTTACGGAATACATCGATTCCAAGCGCCAGGACCATTTGAACGATCTCTATGAGTTCTTGAAAATTCCGAGCGTCAGCGCGCAATCCGAGCACAAGCCGGACATCGAGCGCGCGGCGAAATGGGTGGCAAGCCGATTGAGCGCCGCGGGCCTGGAAAATGTCGAAATCGTGCCGACGAAAATGCATCCGCTGGTCTACGGGGAATCGCTGCACGTGCCGGGCAAGCCGACCATTTTGTTTTACGGCCACTATGACGTCCAGCCGGCCGAGCCGCTCGACTTGTGGACTTCGCCGGCGTTTGAGCCGACGATTCGCGGCGGGAATCTATTTGGGCGAGGCACGGCCGATGACAAGGGGCAGGTTCACATTCACATCCGCGCGCTGGATGCGATTTTGAAAACGGCGGGGAAGCTGCCCATCAACCTGAAGGTGATGATCGAAGGGGAAGAAGAAGTGGGCAGCGTGAGCCTGTGGGAATTTGTGAACGCGAACAAGGCGAAGCTGAAGGCCGACGCGCTGGTGGTTTCCGACACCGGAATGCTGGCCGCGGGCGTGCCGTCGATCACCTACGGGCTGCGCGGGCTCAACTATTATCAGATCGAAATTACGGGACCGGCGCAGGATCTGCACTCGGGAATTTTCGGCGGCGCGGTGCCGAATCCGATCACGATCCTGTGCGAGCTGGTCGCGAAATTGCACGACAAGAACATGCGCGTGGCCGTGCCGGGGTTTTACGACGACGTTGCGAAACCGTCGAAGGCCGAGCGCAAGGCGCTCAATTCGCTCCCGTGGAAGGCCTCCGCATTCCGCAAAACAGTGGGCGCCCCCGGCCTGAGCGGGGAAAAGGGAGCGACGATCATCGAGCAGCTGTGGACGCGGCCGACGCTGGAGCTGAACGGAATCTGGGGCGGGTACACGGGCGAGGGCGCGAAGACGGTGATCGCCTCGAAAGCCTACGCGAAATTTTCCACGCGCCTGGTGCCGAACCAGAACCCGGAGAAAATCACCAAGGCCCTTGAGAGGCACATCCGTAAACTGCTGCCGAAGACGGTGAAGTTCAAGCTCGAACTGCTAAGCGGCGGAAAAGCTTGGGTCGCGCCGTATACGCACCCGTTTTTTGAGGTGGCGCATGACGCGCTGGAGAAGGGATTCGGCAAGCGCGCCGTATTCATCCGCGAGGGCGGCTCGATTCCATTCGTCACGCAGATGCACGACACGTTCAAGGTCCCGTGCATTTTGATGGGGTTCGGATTGCCGGACGAAAACGCGCACGCGCCGGACGAGCACATTTCGCTGGAAAATTATTTCGGCGGGATCAAGGCCGTGGCGCAGTTTTATGAGGGACTCGGGAAGTTGTAAGGGCTTTGCCGGGGCAGACTTAGGAGGCACAGGCTTCAGCCTGTGCCGCCTGAGTTGAAACTCCGACTACATCGTCGACAGCGACGCCTGCTTGCCGCGCGCGTATTCTTCCAAAGCCGCATTCGCCGAGCCAATCACGGCCAACTGATCGGCAACCGCTGCCAGCTTCGCGCCCGGAACGACCACATACATTTCGTCCTCTCCCAGGCCGGTGTAGACGCGGTTGCCGATGCAGCCGAGGCTGGTTGCGGTGCCGTGCGCCAGGGCCGCGGGAAGCGCCATGCACGACGGGCGTCCCAACAATGGCAGCGAGCTCGCCACGCCAGCGCGGATCGATGCTTCGTTCAGCAGCATGGACGCGGAAGATTTGCAGGTGAACAGAACGACGCTGGGATCGACCGGCGCGTCGGCCAGCGGCGCGAACACCACGACGGCTGGTTCCTTGTCCAGGCGCGGAATCCCCGGCACTTCCTCGGGGCGAACGTAGCCCAGGTTGAACATCAGACCCAGCGTGGCCTCGGTTTCGTGCGCGCGCTCGGGCGGAAGCTGGATATTGTGCGTGTACGCTCCGACGGCGCAATTGAAGTGGTCGGCAGGCACGGTGTAAAACGTTTTTCCCGCGGAGGCCAAACGCCAGAAACTGCATCCGGCCGGTTCCGTGCCGGAAAATTTCGCTACGCCTGCGGGCGGAGAATCCAGAAATGAGATCGCCACGGGACGCCGGCCCATCGACAGGCGCGCTGTGAATTGCTTTTCCAGTTCCTTCCAATTGGCCATGTGCTCTCCTCGCGCAAAAAAATGAATGCCAAGAATAACACACCGCGGAAAGAAACTACGCGTGCGCAACGCCAAGGATCTTTCACGGCTGGCGCCGGGTTTGAATTCTTGTGCGCAATGTGCGGGCCGAATCAGCCGTGACCGCCTGTTTCGCTGTGGAGCACCTCTGAAAGCCGCATCAATTCTGGCTTTTTATATGTTTTTTCTTGCGTTGCGCGGACACACCCCGTATAGTGCTCGCCGTGCGTGGGCTGCCCGCCTTGAAGCCGGCCGCCGCGCTTGCAACACTTAATTCTGAGGAGGAGAAGGAAACTAGATGGCAAAACCAATGAGCAAGTCCAAGATCGTCGGGCACATGGCCGATAAGCTCGGGACATCGAAAAAGGTGGCTGCGCAGTTCTTCGAAGAACTGTTCAAGCTGGCGGTCAAGGAAGCCAAGGGCGGCGCGGGCAAGTTCGTGATTCCGGGGATCGGACGTGCGGTGAAGGCGCATCGCAAGGCGCGCATGGGCCGCAATCCGCAAACCGGCGAAGCGATCAAGATCAAGGCGAAGACGGTTGTTCGTCTGCGTGCTGCAAAGGCCTTCAAAGACGCCATTCTCGGTTAATTCGCGGCTCGCGAAACAGATTTCTCGAGACAACGTGCGCGCTGGGTGTATCGCCGTGATCTTCGAACCGCTGTTGCGGCCATCGGATGCGCTGCGAACATAGGCGATTCACCCGGCACCGCTTTCATCCTCAAGCCTAAATCTCGAATCCGCGGTATCAGCCCCCGGCTCCCGCCCTCCGGGGCTATCTTTTTTGCAGGATGCTCCCAAGCCGGGGCGAATGCCCCAAAACCAATTGCGAATCCCCCCTTGCACGGATTGCCGCGAGCCCCTATAAAATTCCGCGGAACTTCTCCCGGCTGGGTTATCTTTGACTTGTGGCAAACGGCCTCTCACATATCGCATCACGATATTTACAACAGCGCGTCCTTCTGCTGAGCATGATCCCGCTAGGGCTCTTGTTCGCGTTGACCGTCGCGCTCGCGCGCTCCTACCATACGCGGGAGGACGCCCTGGTCCGCCAATGGTTTCAGGCGGGGAACCGGGATCTTTCCGCGGGACAGCCCCGCCAGGCCTTCGAGGATTTCCGGAATGCCCTCGCCTACGATCCGGAAAATCGGCTGGTACAGCTGCGGCTGGCCGAGGCCTTGCTTGCCGACGGCCAGCTCAGCGAAGCTCGCTCCTACCTGGTGACCCTATGGGAACGCGCGCCCGGATCCGGCGAAGTGAATTCCGACCTCGCGCACGTCTCGGTGCGGATAGGAGATGGGGATGACGCCGCGCGATATTTTCAAGCGGCGATTTACGGCAGCTGGGAAACCGATCCCGCGCGGCAACGCAGAAACGTGCGCTTGGAATTGTGCGAATTTCTGCTCGCCCGCAATCGCACCGAGGACGCGCAGGCCGAACTGGCGGCGCTAGCCGCGGACATCCCCCCAGGCGACGCAGGCTTACTGGAAAAGACCGGGCGGCTATTGCTCCAGGCCGGGCGGCCCGCCAGGGCTCTTGCCGAATTCGAAGCCGAACTGCGCATCAACCCGCGGCAAGGACAGTGGCTTGAAGACGCGGGCAATGCGGCGATGGCGGCCGGGGATTACGCAAAAGCGGAGACATATCTTGCCCGGGCCGTCCGTGAGCATTCTTCCGAGCAGGCCGAGCAGCTTCTCGCAACGGCGCGCGACGTCATGAGCGGCGATCCATTCCAGCCGGGGCTAAGTGATCAAGAACAGGCGCGCCGGACGTCACGCGCTTTCAATCAGGGGCAGGTGCGGCTTCAAAAATGCGCCGGCGGCGACGCGGCGCCCGCCTACCCCGGGCAATCTCTTACCGATCTGCAAAGCCTGAACCGCGACGCCCAGGGGCTGAGGGAACGCGCGACGCTGCGTTTGCTGACCAGGGATCCGGAATTACGGAAGGAAGCCATGCAACTCGTTTTTCGAATTGAAACGGCCACGGCCAATTCTTGCGGTCAACCATCGGGCATGGACCGCGCACTGCTCCTGATCGGCCAGCGGCACGAAGGCAACATTCCGTGAGCGAGCCGAACGCACCCATCGGAGAATCGCAAGTCCCGGGGCCAACCGCCGCGCCTTCCCCGCCGGCGGAGAACGAAATCACGGGCAACTGGCTGACCGGGAGGCCGCGATCCTTCACGCTTTCCGAAGGGAACCTGTTCCTGTTGCTCGCGGTCATCATCGGCCTGTTTTCCGGAATGGCCGTGGTTTGTTTCCGCATCACCATCGAATGGGTTCGCCTGGCGCTTCTGGGTTCGGCGCTTGCGCCGTCGCACATCCGCGTGTTGCTGGTGCCGGCGGGAGCGGGTCTGGTGGTGGCTTTTCTGGTCCAACGATTTTTCCGCGCTGCCCGCAGCAGCGGCGTGAACCAAACGAAAGCTGCGGTCTATGTGTTCGATGGCCACGTCCCGTTTCGGACGGTCATTGGCAAATTCGTGACCTGCTCGCTGGCGATTGGCAGCGGTCAATCGCTGGGACCCGAGGATCCTTCGTTGCAGATGGGCGCGGGGATCGCGTCCACTTTGGGAAGGCGGCTAAAGCTGTCGCGGGACAAACTGAGGTTGCTGGCGCCGGTAGGTGCGGCGGCGGGACTTGCTGCGGCGTTCAATGCGCCGATTTCAGCCGTGCTTTTTGTAATCGAGGAAGTGATCGGCACGTGGAGCGCGAGTGCGCTCGGTGCCATCGTACTGGCCGCGGTTTCCAGCGCGGTGGTGATGCGGTCGTTTCTTGGCAGCGAACCGATGTTCCGCGTGCCGGCATACACCCTGGCGCATCCCGCCGAACTGCTTTCCTACGCGGTGCTGGGCGTGGTGGGCGGGTTTCTCTCACTGGCATTCACGAAAATCATCGTTTTTTTCCGGCCCCGGCTGCGGGGTTTGCCGGAATGGACGCACTATTTCCAGCCGGCCGCCGCCGGATTGCTCATCGGGTTTGTGGGCTTGCGGGTTCCGCAGTCGATGGGCGCGGGGTATTCCTTCATCGACCAAGCGCTGCACAGCCAGTACACCTGGGAAATCCTCGCGGTACTGGGATTCGCGAAGATCTTGACCACCAGCTTGTCGTTTGTCAGCGGCACGCCCGGAGGAATGTTCGCGCCGACGCTGTTTATCGGAGCGATGATCGGCGGCTCGATCGGCGGCCTCGAGCATCACTTCTTTCCGCAAATCAACGCTTCGGTGGGGCCGTTTGCGCTGGTGGGCATGGGAACGTTCTTTGCCGGATTTTTGCGCGTGCCGATCACTTCGGTGTTCATGGTGCTGGAAACGACGGGAAATTATTCCATCGTTCTGCCGGTCATGATTTCCAATACGATCGCGTATCTGATATCGAGGAAATATCAGGACGTCGCGCTGTTCGACCTGCTGGCCAGGCAGGACGATCTGGAATTGCCCTCGATGGAGGAGCAACGCGAGCAAGTTGTGCTTCGCGTCGAGGACGCCATGCGCAAGCCTGATGTTGCCTCACTGCAGGCTGGCGACACGCTTGCGCGCGCCCTGGAAATCGCGGAAACCTCGCCTGAAGAAATCCTGTTGGTCCGGTTTCCGACGGGCCGCTGGGCAAGCATTTCGCGAAAAGAACTGAGCGCGAAAGCCGGGGAATTGCCGAACAGCACGCTGCTCCGCGAAATACTCTCGACCGGCCGCTTGCCGGTGCTGCATCCCGACCAGAGGCTGGACGACGTCTTGCGATACATCCAGGGCCACGAAGTTCTCCCGGTGGTCAGCCGCGCGGGTTCTCGCATGTTGGAGGGAGTGCTGAGCCTGCCGGATGTTTTGGCTGCGTATCAAAAATCGACTTGAGTTTCGGATCTCTTCGCGAACTTGCTGGATTGCGCGCTGCCGCTGCTGGCCCACGGCCCCCGGCGAATGGCATAATGGCCGCGGACACCTGATGCCTTCCACCCCTCAAGCTTCCGGCCTGCTGACCGACCTGTATGAACTGACCATGGCGGCGGGCTACCTGGAAACGGGGTTCGACGCACGCGCGACCTTTGAATTGTTTGTGCGCTCCCTCCCTGCGCGTAGAAATTATCTGGTTGCCGCCGGCCTCGATCAGGCGCTGGATTTCCTGGAGGGAGTGCGCTTTTCGGCGGAGGAGATCGCGTATTTGCGCACGCTGCCGGTTTTTCAGGCGATCGGCGACAATTTTTTTGAATACCTGGCGAAGTTCCGGTTCTCGGGCGACGTCTGGGCCATCCCGGAGGGCGCCGTTTTTTTTCCGGGGGAGCCGATCCTGCGCGTCACCGCGCCGATCATCGAGGCGCAAGTCGTGGAAACGTCCTTGCTCGCCGCCATTAATTTTCAGACCATGATTGCCAGCAAAGCCGCGCGCGTGACGCAGGCCGCGGCCGGAAAAAACGTGATCGAATTCGGCACTCGCCGCGCCCACGGAACCGAAGCGGGAGTGCTGGCCGCGCGCGCGGCAATGATCGGTGGCTGTCTGGGCACCTCCAATGTCGCCGCCGGCATGCAATTCGGAATTCACGTCTACGGCACGCAGGCGCATTCCTGGATCATGGCTCACGAGGACGAGGGCGAAGCGTTTCGCAAGTTCCTCGAAGTTTTTCCCGATCAGGCCGTTCTCCTGGTGGACACTTACGACGTTCGCGCAGCGGTGGATAAAATTATTGCCCTGGGTCGCAAGCCCAGGGGGATTCGTCTCGATAGCGGAGATTTCGCCGCCGACAGTAAATGGGCCCGCAAACGGCTGGACCAGTCGGGCTGGCAAAGCGTGATCATTTTCGCTTCGGGCGATCTGGAGGAAGAGCGCATCGCCCAGTTGTTGGCCGAAGGCGCGCCCATCGACGGATTCGGCGTGGGGACGGCGCTGGTGAACTCGATCGATTCACCCTCGCTAGGTGTGATTTACAAGCTCGTGGAAATCGAATACCACGGGGCGGTGCGTTCAGCGGCAAAATTCAGCACAGAAAAAGTCACCTATCCGGGCAGGAAACAAGTCTATCGATTTCACCGGCCCGGCGGCCAATTCGAGAGCGATATCATCGGCCTTGAGGATGAGCAGTTTCCGAATGCGGAGAAATTGCTTCAGCCCGTTATGACGGGCGGCAAACGGTGCGTGGCGCGCACGAATCTATTTGAGGCGCGCGAACGCTGCCGCAAACAGGTATCGCAGCTGTCGGAGCGATTGCGTAGTTTAACCACCGAACCGGATTCGAGCCCGGTTTCGCACAGCGAAAAACTCGAAAATTTGCTGAGCGATGCGCGGCGCCGCTTGCGGGCTGCGGCGCGGACTTAGTGGCACAGGCTTCAGCCTTTGGGGTTGAGGCCGCGTTGAACGAAAACCGACAGGCTGAAGCCTGTCCTACTGGGAGCGCTTCATGGTTTCGCGGTCGGTGATTTTCTGGGACGTCGATACGCAGGCGGATTTCATGCTGCTGGGCGGAAACCTATACGTTCCCGGAGCAGAGAAGATCATCTCGAACCTGAAGCGGCTGACCGATGCGGGCCGCCAGGGGCGCGTTTTGATCGTTGGCGATGCGTGCTTGCACCCTCCCGACGATCCCGAATTCAAACAGTTTCCGCCGCACTGCGTGCGCGGCACGGCCGGCGCGAAGATTATCCCCGAAACGCTCGCGGATCGCGTCTGCACGATCCCCAACGAAGCGGGCGCCGTCGTTCCCTCGGACCTCTCGAAGTACCAGCAGGTGATCCTGGAAAAGCAGACCCTCAACGTTTTTGACAATCCTCATGCGGAAACCGTGCTGGAGCGCGCGCTCCAGTTTACCGACGCGGACGCGGAGATTTTCATTTTTGGCGTGGTGACCGAATATTGCGTGCGCTTGGCGGCGATGGGATTGCTTGAGCGAGGGCGTCGCGTGGCTCTGGTGAGCGATGCCATCGAGACGCTGCAGGCGGAAGAGGGAGCGAAAACCATCGCGGAATTGACCGCGCTCGGAGTGCGGCTGGTCACTACCGATCAGGCGCTCGCCGCGCTCGACCGGTCGCTTTCACACTCCGCCTAGATTTTTCAGTGCGAGCGCGCCGCGGAACCTGATTGCACCTGCTGCAAGACTTGCTGCGCCTGAGCGTCGCCGGGATCGATCCGCAGGGCTGCTTCGGCGTCATTCCGCGCGGGGCCAAGTTCGTTGCGCTGAAACCGGATCCCGGCGCGGGTGGACCAGGCGCGCGCGAAGCCGGGCGCTTCGGCGATCTCGCGGTTCAGGAAGTCGAGCGCGGCCTCAACGTGATCGGTTTTCGAGAGAATTACTGCGAAATCCACGACCATGGAATCGTAATGAGGATTGTCCCGAGCGCTCATGCGCAGCGCCTTTTCCATCAGCGATCCCGCAGACTGATAATTTCCCAGCCGCAATTCCAGCAGGCCAAAAGAAGCCAGCGTATCGGGCGAATCGGGATAGATCCGCAGCGCGGTCTGAAATTCATCGCGCGCCAGGTCAAATTGATTGCGGATCATGTATTCGCCCCCTAGATTGGAGTGCATCTTGGCGCTGTTCGGGACAGCGCGCACCGCGGACGAATACAGCGCCAGATTGTCGCGCCAGTCCCCATTGCGCGCCACGGTTCTTACGGCCAGCGCCAGCAACACCACTGTGAGTAATCCCCAGGCGAGCATGCGTTGCCGTTCCATCAGCCAAATCCATGCGAGCGCCGCCAGCGCGCAGAATCCCGCGGAAGGCAGATAGGCCAGCCGCTCGCCCATGATGGTTCCGGTTGGCATCAGGATATTTGCAGTTGCCGCGAAGCCAGCCAGATAAATCCCTCCTGCCAGGGCCAATCCCGCGCGGTGTTTCCGTATTGCCCAAATCCAGATGGCCACGACGGCAGCCGCGGCCAGGGCCGCGGGAAGCGTGTGCCGGAAGTCGCGGTACATCGGAATCTGATTGAAGGAGTAATCGCAGGAAAGCACCACAGGATAAAAATGCAGCCAAACGTATTTCCAGGCGACGCGCAGGGCGTTGAGAATTCTCCAAAATGGGGGAAGGCTGGCGAGCGGGTTGTCAAGCAGCGAGATGGTCGGCTGGCCGAAGTGTCCTCCCTGCCCATTCCGCAGAAGCGCGAGGTACAGCGCCGTGACTCCCGCAATGGCGGCGTAGCGCCGGGGTGATTTCCAGCGCCCGGTGGCGTAATCGCCCAGCAACACCAGCGGAAATGCGGCCACGGCCGATTCCTTCGAGAGCATCGCCAGGGCAAAACACAGGAGCGCGGGAATTTCGCGATCGCGAAGGTGCAGGATCCATCCTGCCAAGAGGAATCCCGCGGCCATCATCTCGGCACGGCCCATGACCGAGGCGACCGCTTCGCTGTGGATCGGGTGCACGGCAAAAAGCAACGCTGCCGCGAAGGCCGCGTTTTTCCCCTGCGGATGCCCGGCAAATATTTCCCGCAGCAGCAGATACAGCAGCCAGACAACCGCCGCGTGCAGCAGGAGATTCAGCAGATGATAGCCCAGCGGTTCGGTCCCTCCCAGAGCCCAACTGAGCGCGATCGAAGCGAAGGTGAGCGGCCGATAGACGGAGGTGATCTTGTTTTCGGAAAACAGCAATTGCAGGGAGGGCTGCGTGGTTTGAGGATTGCCCATGACGTACAGCGTGTCGTCCATGGTGAACTGGTTTCGCAGCGTATTGCCGTAAACCAGAGCCACAGCCGCAAGCAATATTCCGATGAGGAGACGATCCTTCATGCCTGACCCTTCATGCCGCAATCATGATGCGATTGAAATGCCGTGAAAAGAACGCGAGCTTGCAACGATGTAGTCTTTTCGTTACTTCATTGCGGAGAAAAACGGCGGGCCGAATCATTTGCTTTGCACGAAAGGCCTCCCTGTCACTAGGTGGATTTTGCGAGGGGAGCAGCGTCGTGGCGCCGGCGCCACGTCAGGCGTCCGCGGCGGGCAGGTCGGTCTTCACCAGGAAATGGTACAGCCACATCAGCAGCGTGGTGGCGACGCCGATTCCGGTCACCGCCCACCACACCTGCTCTGGGTGGTGCGTCACTTCGCCAAAATAATGCATCAGGCGGCCGCCGAGCCATCCGCCCGCCAGCGATCCGATGCCAATCGGCAGAAATGCGAACCCCATATACGTTCCCTGCTGCCCGGGGGGCGCGAGGCGCGAAATATATTCGTAATATCGCGGCGAAAGCATGATTTCGCCCAGCGCCACGACGAATATGGAAACCACCACGGCCCACACCGCCGGATGAAACGCCACAATCAGCCAGGCCAGCGCCGAAATCAGGATTCCGATGGTGATGGCGCGAAACGCCGGGATTTTTTGCGTTACGTACGTCATCAGGAACTGGAAACAGATCACGGTAAGCGCGTCGGTGATCAGAATCATCTCGACGTCGGCGTGCGGATCGATGTATCCGTGAATATAGATCGGCAAAATGATGTATTGCTGCCAGAAAACGATCCAGTAGCCCGAAAAAATCAGCAAGAAAATCATGAAGCGCGGGTTGGTCATTACCGTGAACAGATTTTTCGCCGTTTCCGCCAGGCTGGCCGTCTGAATTTCACCGGAACGGCGCGGCTCCCGGAAAAACAGCAGCACCGCGAAGAACATCAGCAGTACGCTGAGAGCGGAAACGCGAAACACGTTTTCGACGCCCAGATGCCGGTGCGCCCAGGACGCGATGAACGGCCCTGCCGTGCCTCCGATATTCACCAGCGTGTAGTAAATCGAGTAGCCGATCGACCGCACATTTTCCTTCGATGCGCGAGCCGTGGTGCCCACCACGCACGGCTTCACCATCGAAATACCCAGCGCCGGCAACACCAGCACAAACGCCACCAGGCCGGTGAGCGGCACGGCCGCGCGAACGGGCGCCATCCACGAGGCTCCCAGCGACCCCAGCAGAAAATACGCGCAGCCGAGAATGAGATAAGCGGAGGAAAGCGCGCGCCGAAAACCGAGCCGGTCCGCGACGGCGCCTCCTAAAATCGCAAGGAACCAGACCATGCCGCCAAACAATCCCGCAAGCGATCCGGTTTGCTCCGTGGGAATGCTCAGCGATTCGTGGAGATAATTGGCGAGGGAGGAAAACGCGCCATAATAGGCCAGACGCTCGAATATTTCACTGACGTTTGCCACCCAGAACGCGGGCTCAAACCCGTCGCGAATATCCCGCAGGCGCTGGCTGAAGCTCAAGCGTGTCTCCCGTTCGTCCGGAGCGAAGATTGAGCACGCAGCCGGACCGTGCGCGATTGTAGCGGAAGGGATAGCTCTGCGCCAGAAGTCGCGTCTGCACATTGGCAGCTCACTGGATTTTTTTTGTCCTGGAGAACCGCCGGAGCATTCCCACAATGCACACCACATTGAAGACCAGAAAGGCCGCAATCGCTGAAACAATCGGCACGGCCGGCATCCGCGGCGGGCTCTGGAAGTTGGCGCGCATGGCCAGCCCCATCGCTGAGATTTCCAGAAGCAGGAATGCGCAGCCATACCAGGCAAAGAATTTTTCAAAATAAGCGAACGTTTCAGCGCGTCGCTCCGGGGCCAGCCAGTATTGTTTGTTCGGCAGGTTGAGGCGCTTCTCGGGCGTTGCCGCGATCCTGCGGTGCAGCCAGAATTCGACGAAAAGCGCAGGCAGCAGGATGATCGCGTAAGTCAGCAGGAATTGCGATTTGGTCATCCAGCCATTGGCGGCGCCGGAGGCCGCAAAGTGCGAGGCCATGCGATCCGGCAAGAGCGGGAAATATTTAACAAACTGCAAGAGCCCCGCGGCAAGAATCGCAAAAAACAATAATCTGGGAACTCGCAAATCCGCCATTTTGCCCTCCTAGAAAAGGCTACTGGGAAGGGCATCCAAGGGACAATAGAACTTGTCCGAATGCGTAATAAACGGAAGGGAACCCAGTGGCCCCGGCGGGAGCCTCACCCTTGGTTTGAAAGGGGGAGGGTTTAGAGTCATGTTCATACTTGTGGATGTGGGCCGGAAGAACAGCCCTGTTCGGCTCCCCTGAGCTTTGCTCGCGCAAATACAATCACCATTTGGCCTCGGCCCACCCGTTGTGTAATGCTATAGCGCTTCGGAAATTCCATGGGAGATGACCGGGTGTCGCGGGGCGTTGGGGCTTGCCCGGTAATTTGATGGAACCATCACGATGAGAGGGAATTCGACAGGGTTGGCAGAATGCAAACGCAACAGACGTCCGGGACATTGCCGATGGTGACGCTTCGCTCGATTCAGGATGCCATGGAACGCATCCGGGGCTCGATTGTGCTTACGCCCTTCGTGCATTCGGAAAAGTTTTCGCAGCAGACGGGGAACGCCGTCTTTCTGAAGCTGGAAAACCTGCAGATGACGGGCGCGTTCAAGGAACGCGGCGCGCTCAACAAGATTCTGCTGCTTACCGAGGACGAGCGGCGCCGCGGCGTGATCGCCGCATCGGCGGGAAATCACGCGCAGGCGGTGGCTTATCACGCCACCAAGCGCGGCATTAAGGCGCAGATCTGCATGCCGCTCACCACACCGCTGGTGAAGGTTTCCGCGACGCGGGGCTACGGCGCGGAAGTAATCCTGGTTGGCGCAAATTACGACGAGGCGTGCGAGGAAGCCCTGCGGCGGTCCAAGGAGCACGGACTAACGTTCATTCATCCGTTTGACGACGAAGCGGTGATCGCCGGGCAGGGCACGCTGGGCCTGGAAATGCTCTCGCAGCACGGAGACCTCGACGCGCTGGTAATTCCCGTGGGTGGCGGCGGATTGATTTCCGGCATTGCCTGCGCGGTGAAAGAGACGAATCCGAAGATTCGGATCATCGGCGTGCAGTCATCCAAGCTGCCATCGATGAAGGTGGCGCTCGAGCAAAACAAACTGGTCACGCTGCCGGCAAACAAGACTATCGCCGACGGCATCGCGGTTCGGGTCGCGGGAACGCTCACATTTCCACTGGTCCGTAAGTATGTCGACGAAATCGTGACCGTGGACGAGGAAGAGATCGCCAGCGCGATTTTGCAGTTGCTGGAAAAGGAAAAAATGCTCGCGGAGGGCGCGGGCGCGGCGGCCACCGCGGCGGTGTTGAACAAGAAGACGCCGAATCACGGTAAAAAACTTGGCGTCCTGGTCAGCGCCGGAAACATCGATGTTTCGCTGCTCTCGCTGATCATCGAGCGCGGCCTGGTCAAGGACGGTCGGCTGGTGCGGCTTCGCATCCACCTGCCGGATCATCCGGGCGCGCTGCAGCGGCTTGCCGGCGTGATCGCCGACCAGAAAGCAAACATTGTGGAGACCAAGTACGACCGCGCGTATTATGGCGTGGTGCTGGGCGACACGGTGATCGACATTACGATGGAAACGCGCGGGCCCGAGCATGTCGCGGACCTGACCTCGGCATTGGAGGCGGCGGGGTACCCGTTCGAGCGCGTACAATAAAAATTCCCATCACCGGCCGGCGCACGTGAGCCGCGACGAGGAAGATCGCCATGACCGTTACGCATTCCGACCCGCTCTCCTACTTGCAGGATCAACTCCGCGAACTGGACGCCAAAGGCCTGCATTTCCGCCTGCGCGTGCTCGACGGCGAGCAAAGGCCCGTCGCGCGCTTTGACGGTAAAGAGGTCATAAACCTCAGCTCGAATAATTATCTTGGTCTGACAACCCACAAATCGCTGCGCCGGGCGGCGATCGAGGCGATCCGCACGCACGGCGTCGGTGCCGGAGCGGTGCGCACCATCGCCGGCACGATGGACCTGCACATGGCGCTCGAGGAGCAGATCGCCAAGTTCAAGGGCACCGAAGCTTGCGTGGTTTTTCAGTCCGGATTCACGGCAAACGCCGGAACCGTCGCGGCCGTCCTAGGGAAAGACGACCTGATCATTTCTGACGAGCTGAATCACGCGTCCATCATCGACGGCTGCCGGCTGTCGCGCGCCACGATCAAGGTGTTCAAGCACAAGGACGCCGCCGACTGCGAACGCATCTGCAAGGAAACGGAAAACTGGCCCGGACACAAGCTGCTGATCACCGACGGGGTATTTTCGATGGACGGCGACATCGCTCCTCTGCCCGAATTGTGCGATCTTGCCGAAAAATTCAACTGCATCATGATGGTCGACGACGCGCATTCCTCCGGCGTGCTTGGCCGCAACGGCCGCGGCACGGTGGACCATCTCGGCTGCCACGGCCGCGTCCACATCCAGGTTGGCACGCTCAGCAAGGCCATTGGCGCGATGGGCGGGTACGTCTGCGGGTCACGCTCCCTGGTCGATTTTCTGTACCGCCGCGCGCGGCCGTTCCTGTATTCCACCGGACATCCGCCGTCGGTCATCGCCACCTGCCAGGCCGCGTTCACACTGCTCGACTCGTCTGACGGCGAAAAGCTGATCAAAAAACTCTGGGCCAACACGAAATTTTTTCAGCGCCGGTTAAAAAAGCTGGGCTTTTCCATCGGCGCGACCCAAACGCCCATCACGCCAATTCATGTGGGAGATGCCGCAAAAGCATTTGAATTTTCTCGCCGCCTCTATGAAGCGGGGGTGTACGCACCGTCGGTGGGCTTTCCGACCGTTGCGGAGGGCAAGGCGCGCTTGCGTGCCATCGTCACCGCAACACATAAGCGTGCGGAACTGGAACGCGCCTGCGAAATCATCGCGGAAACCGGTCGCAGCCTGGAATTAATTTAGCGAGCGCATTCCGCACTCAAGTAGGACAGCCTTCAGCCTGTCGGTTTTCCAAGTGTGCCAAGCCGCGACAAACCCCGACAGGCTGAGGCCTGTCCTAAACAAGGCCCATTCCAGCCAGGCTCAAAGTGGCCATTGGTACAGGAACTCTTTGCTCACTCAACAGTTGCTTTTCCCCTGACCTAAATCACACGCTATGCTAGCTTTAAATAGTGGCAGCAGGGGGGATTTCGCTGCACGCAGTTTGCTTCCAGGCGATTGAGGGACCATGCTTCGGTTTCGTTCGATTTTAACGATTCTCGCGCTGTGCGTTTGCGCTCTGTTCGCGGGTTGCCGAGCGAATGGCAATCCGTTTGGCTCGCAGAATCAGTCCGGAAACTCGTCCGTGGTTCTGGCCGTGACCGATACTCCTCCATCGACTGTAAGTGTTCTTTCCGCCGAGGTAACGCTGACGGGCGCGACGCTCACACCGGGAAATGTGTCCATCTTTTCCGGCTCCACGACCATTGAACTGACGCGCCTGCAAACCGACGTGGCCTTCCTGGCCACCGCCGCCAATGTTCCCGCCGGCGCTTACACGGGTGTCACCCTGACGTTCGCCAACCCCTTGCTCACGATCGAGAACGACACGAATGCCGCCATCGGAGGCTGCGCCGTGGGCTCGGTTTGCACGATCGCGCCGACGTCGGTCGCAAATTTGTCGACCACTGCTTCGCTGCAAATGGCGCCCGTCGCGGCGAACAGTACCGCCGGGGTATTGCTGGACGTCAATCTGGACAACCTGCTGAGCGCCACGCTGGGCGCCGACTTCAAGAACGGTGTCACGGCCTCGCCGTTCACACCCGCGGGAGCAGGAGCCCCTCTGGTGGGGGCGGAAGACGTGGTCGGGCAGGTCACGGCACTGGATGCCGCGCACAATTCATTCACTTTTCAAAATGCAACCGGCACGTTTTCGCTGGCCGTCGACGGTTCCACGAGTTTTTTCCAGGTTCCCGGCAGCGCCTGCACGATCACGGCATTCTCCGGCATTCACGTGAACCAGATTTTGAGTGTCGATATCGGGATCCACGCGGACGGGACGCTGGGCGCGCGGAATCTGGTGTGCGAGGATAGCGATAACAGCGACGCGGAAATCGAAGGCATGATTACCGCCACGAACGTGGGGCAACTGCAGTTCAGCATTGTGACACTCGCGGAATCCGTGAGCGTATCGGGACTGCATACCGGCGACGTTGCGACCGTGCACTACAGTGCCGCGCCCCAGACGCCTTTCGACATCGACCTGGCTCATGCCGACAACGTGCAAGTCAGCACCGCGGGATTTCTTTTTGCCGCGCCAACCGATCTGAGCATCGGCCAGCAGGTGTCCATCCGGCGCAACGCCGGTTCCTCGGGAACCTCGATTACCGCGGACCGGGTCCGCCTGCGGTCGTCGCGGATTAGCGCAAACGTTCAATCGGTCGGCGCGCCCAATATCAACCTCGGAAGCATCCCCTCGATATTTTCTGGTCACGGAGTAACGCAGATACAGGTGCAGACTTCCCCGCAGACAATTCTGTCCGAGAACAATGCAGCCATTGTGTTCACGCAGATACCGGTTTCCGGCCTGGTTTCCGCGCGCGGGCAATTGTTTAATGTCAGCGGCACACGGACCATGGTTGCGACCAAGGTTGTGCTGAAGCCTTAGCCCCCGATCGTCGGCCGCACCCGCATGCATCGCGCAAAAAGCAAAGGGCCGGAACGCGCCAAGCGGGTTCCGGCCCGAATTATTTCAGGATTCGAGTAGCACAGCCACTCTTTATCCCGAGCCCCTGCGAGGGGCTGGCTGTGTGATATTACAGACCGCTCACAGGCCGGCGATGCAACCGGCTTTGCAAAAACCGCACAGGCAAGAGTGCCCGTGTTACTGCGATCAGGCTGGCAGCGGGGCACTCTCCAAGCGCGACATCCGGTAAAATCCCATCAGCACGGCGCCGGTCCCCCATAGCAGAACCACTAGCCACGTCAGGCCGCCCAGCACCGGAATGAGCCTGGCCACGTGCAGGATCAACAGCCCCAGAGCCATGCGGCCGATCGCGGCTCCGGTTTGGGTGGACGTCACGCCCAGAATCTTGTTTCCCAGCCAGGTGCCCACGAAAATTTGCGCCAGGTACAGGATCGGAGCATAGAGCAATGCGCCGGCCAGTCCCGCGGTTACGCCAATGAACAAGAGCAGGATTCCAAGCACGAACACAAAAATTCCCGAAATAAACGCCAGCGCCCCCACGCCCAGCGGCATCCCGATCGCGCCTGCTTCCCGCAGCGTGGTCCGGAAGAATCCGGGAAACACAGTGAGCAGCAGGATTCCGGCAAGCAGCGCCGCCCCGTAGCCGATGATTGCGTGGATCACCTGCCGCGCCGCCGAGCGCCTCGACCGGCCAACTTCCTGGGTAATTTCCGTTCGCATGGGGCTAGCCAGTTTGGCTCCCGCTGCCACCGACGGCTGCTGGCGGCCCATAAACGTCGCCGGCCCGTCGATTTCCGCCGTGGAAGCCACATCGAGATTTCCCCCGCGTATCCACACCTGCCCGCCGATAAATCCGTCCAGATCGCTCCTGCCGATCATTCCCATCAGATCGCGGTGGATCTTCCCCTCAAGGTCCGCCTCGCCGGCAAGAGCAATCATTCCGCCGCCAACGTTTCCGCCCGGCGTTACCGTGATGGAGCTGGCAAAAGCCGTGACATTTTTTCCGATCGAGCCTTGTAAGGTGGCGTGTTGCGAAAACACGCGAGCATTTCCGTCCACGGCGCCGTCGATCAGCGCCTGCCCGGCAAACGCGATGACGTCGCCGGTGACGTGGCCGGTCACGGTTAGCTCCCGGGTGAAAACAATCAAGTCGCCTTCCACCGTGCCGTCAATGCGCACCGAAGGTCCGGTGGCAATCAAATCGTTGTGAATAGTTTCGCCGGACGGAACCAGGACGGCGCGCCCGCGCCGCACATCGGCCGCGCCGGCCGGTTGCGGCAGCGCCATCGCCACCAGCAGCGCCGGCAGAACCAGCGCGACGGCCGCGGGGCGCCGCAGCCGCCGCCTCACCAGCCCCAGCGCCAGGATCACTACCCCAAGCAAAGCTGCAATTTGTAGAATATCCACAAGATCACCCCAACCTTCCCAGAACGCCCCGCTGAACAGCATCATGCTCATCAGGTTCGTTCCGCCAAATCCCGCATTGTTTAATTGATCGAGCCAGGGACCAATGCCATCGTTCCACACCCAATAAGCGCCCGCGGCAAACGCCGCGAAGGCGAGCGACCAGACCCAGGACGGCGCGCTTCGGGCTTGCGAGCCAAGCAGCCGCGCCGGAACTAACTCGTCCTCCTCGGTCAATGCCCCTGCCAAAAATTTCGATTCATGTTCCAATGAGCGCAACAGCTCACGGCACGCGCCGCATTCCCGCGTATGCGAAAGCAGTTCCCGCGCACGCAAATCCTCCAGCTGGCCGTCCAGATAAAGCAGGCACGCCATCTCATCAAAATGAATCATGCTGCCCCTCCGGCCGCGGCATTCGCCGCGCCGTGCCCTCCCAGGATGTCGCGCAACTGGTGGCGCGCCCTAAGCAGGACCACTCCCACGAAGGTGCGGCGCACGCCCAGCGTGTCGGCAATTTCGTCGTAACTCATCTCCGCGTAGTAGCGCAGGACCAGCGCCATGCGCGATCGCGTGGGCAGATGATCCAGCGCGCGGCGCACTTCCTGGCTGGTGTGCTTCTCAATCAACTGTTCCAGTTGGCCGGGGTCGGGATGCGCGAGCGGCATGTTTTCGACCTCTCCGGTTTCGAGGTCCTGCCGCACTTTTCTCCGCCGCAGCAGATCCCAGCAGTGATTCGCGGCCACCGTATACAGCCACGCGCTGAACGGCCGACCGGGATCGTATTGCGAGAGCTTCTGCCGGACTTTAATGAAGATATCCATGGTGGCGTCTTCCGCGTCTTCGCGAGTGGGCATCGCTCGCCGGCAAAACCGGAATATGGCGGGCGCGTGGAGGCGATACAGTTCGCCCCACGCTTCCGCGTCTCCGGACTGCGCCCGGGCAATTTGCTCCCGGACGCCAGCTTGTTCCGCGGGGCTCATCCCCTCGGGATGTCTCCTCGCATCCATCAATCTGTACGCATCGCTGAATTGAAATATTTCATGTGTGAGCCAAGTTTTCGGGCCTCACAAAACCTGCTCCGACTCGCTGGGGCCAATGTATCAAATTCCACTTGTTCCCGGACGGCTGCTTCGGGTGTACACTCCCAGTCCGGGAAACCCCCGCAGGACGCAAGATACGCCATATTTGGAATGAGTTCGCGCGAAATTGCCGCGCCGGAGTTTTCACGGCGCGCAGCCATTTTGAAACAGGAGGAACCATGCCGCGTCGAGAGAACGCCCGCTGTATCCTGAGCATCGGTTTGTCGATTTTATTTCTGATGATCGGATTTGCAGGTGCGCCGGCCGCGGCGCAATCGCAGCCTGAGAGCAAGAACATGGAGCTGGTCGGCTATAGCGATTTGCAGGGACGCAGTGCTTATCAGCCCTCGATCCACAAGCAGGGCAATCGCTGGATTGCGTACATCGGCCATCACGGCGGCTCGGCGATGAATTCGCTCACCGGAAAAATGGAGGACAACGGGACGTCCATCGTGGACGTGACCGATCCGAAGACCCCGAAATACCTGGCGCACATTCCGGGCGATCCTCGCGTGCCCGGCCCGGGAGAGACTGGCGGCGCGCAGATGACGCGCTTGTGCGATGGAGCGACGCTGCCGCACGGAGATAAGAACAAGACTTATCTGTTGCGCACTCGGGGCACGAATTCTCACGAAATATGGGACGTCAGCGATCCGGCCAAGCCCAGCCGGCTCACTGTGGTGCTCAGCGGACTGGTAGATACGCACAAGAGCTGGTGGGAATGCGACAGCGGAATTGCCTTCCTTGTTTCGGGCAAGCCCGGCTGGCGCGCCAAGCGCATGATGCAGGTTTACGACTTGAGTGATCCGAGCGAGCCTATTTTCGTCCGCGATTTCGGACTGCCCGGCCAGGAGCCCGGCTCAACCGGCTTCCAGCCCATCGACATGCATGGAGCAATTTCCACCGGGCACGCGGGCAACCGCGTGTATGCAGGCTACGGCACTGCTCACGGGGGTATCTTCGAGATTCTGGATCGCGACAAATTGCTGAAAGGGCCCAAGGACCCCACCGAAGCGAATCTCGAATATCCAGTCATCGCCCGATTCGATATGCCGGATGAAGCGGGCTCTCACACGACCTACCCGCTCATCGGAATGGACGTTCCGGAATTCGCCAAGAACGGCGCGCAAGGAAAAAAGAATTTCCTGATTACGGTCGGTGAGTCTACAGACAACGAATGCCGCGCGCCCCGCCAGATCATGCGCATCTTCGACATTTCGGAAGAGTCCCATCCGATCGGCATTTCCACATGGACGGTTCCGGAAGCAAGCGGCAATTTCTGCAGCCGCGGCGGACGGTTCGGCACGCATTCCACCAACGAAAGCATGTCCCCGATCTATTACAAGAAGATCATCTTCGTCGCGCACTTCAACGCCGGCGTGCGCGCGGTGGACATTCGCGATCCGTTTCACCCCACTGAAGCCGGCTACTACATTCCTGCCGTCAACGCCAACACGGACAAACGCTGCGTTGGCACCGGCGACAACCAGAAATGCAAAATCGCCGTCCAGACCAACAACGTGGAACTGGACGACCGCGGGTACATCTACATCGTGGACCGCGCCAACACGGGCATGCACATTTTGCAGCTCACCGGCGACGCCAGGAAAATCGCGAATCTGCCGTAAACATGGGCGGCCAAGGGCGAATTCCGGGCAGCATAATCCTTTCCGTTTTATGGATCGGAATTGCGCTGGTATTTCCGGTGTCCGGAAAATCTCGGCAATCCGCACAACAAAACGCGCGGTCTGCCGCCGGGAAGCACAAAGCCGGCGAGAATGCGCACGACTTGACCGGCGTATGGGATACGCAGAACCCGCGCGGATTTCAGCCGAATACGGCTGCCTTTCCCGGCGAGGTTCCTCCGCTCACGCCCCGGGGGCAGCAGCAATTTGAGGCCACGCGCCCCGCGTACGGGCCGCGCGCCGTTCCCGATTCCACCGATCCCGTGAATCCCACCAAACTGGGCGCGCACGGATGTTATCCGCCAGGCGTGCCGCGGATATATCTGCATCCGGTTCCCATGGAAATTATTCAGATTCCGGGACGCGTGTTTTTGCGGTTCGAGTTCGATCACCTGCTGCGCGAAATCTGGACCGACGGCCGCGGCCATCCCAGCGATTGGAATCCAACGTACATGGGGCACTCGATCGGCAAGTGGGAGGGAGACACGTTCGTGGTGGACACCGTGGGATTCAATGACAAAACGTGGCTCGACCGGCTGGGCCACCGCCATAGCGAGGATTTGCATGTCGTCGAACGATTTCGCCGCGTCGATCATGACACCCTGCAGGACGACATCACCATGGAAGACCCGAAAACATTTACCAGGCCGTGGAAGACGAAGGTGATTTTCGCGCTGCGTCCGGATTGGGAAATTCTGGAACACGCTTGCGCGGACAATGCGAATTTTGACGAGAATTTGCAGATGCAGGGGCAGGGGAAGTAGGCGCGCGCCTCCCTTAGGCTCAAATGGGTGGATACGCTAGCGGAACTTCAAAAAATTTAACACAGAGAACACAGAGGGCACAGAGAAGTGCAGAGAAGAAGAAGGAAACAGGGATCTCTGCATGCTCCATTACCCACTGTTCCCCGGCGACCCGGTCCTCTCCATGGGTTTTCTCAGTGTCTTCTGTGTTAAGTTTTTCTTTGACGCGAATCGCGCATAAGGAGGCGGCGTGACCCGAACTCTAATTCGCTGGATGGTCGCAGGCCTACTCCTGGTGTTCTATCAGGGCGCAGTCTGCGCGCATCACGGCACCGCCGCCTACGACATGGAGAAATCGCTGACCCTCAAGGGCGTGGTCATAAGCTACGAATTCATCAACCCGCACGCCGAAATTCGCGTGGCCGTCACCGACGACGCAGGCCACACCGTAAACTGGCTCGCCGAAACCAATAATCCGAACCGCCTGGCGCGCCGCGGATGGAGCCGCAACACGTTGAAACCGGGCGACGCCATTACCATCATCGGCAACCCGGTGAAGAGCGGCGCCCCAGATCTGCGCCTCACCAAAGTCGTTCTGGCCAATGGGACCGAATTAGACCCGCTCTAGCCAAGTTGGACGACCTGTGGCAAACTTTGCTCATGGGAAACAAAGACGCACGAGGCCGTGAAAAGAAGAAACCGAAGAAGAAAGAACCCACGCGGGCCGAGCTCAACCGGCCTGTTCCGCGAATTGTAAAAGAAACCCCAAAAACGTAGCGGCTGCCTGTCAATGGCACGGGCTTCAGCCTGTGGGTTTAAATTCTGCCCATTCAAAAAGTAACCCCATAGGCTGAAGCCTGTGCTACTGGAACTACTTTCCCGTCCATTTCGGCTGACGCTTGTTCAGGAACGCGTCCATGCCTTCGCGGAAGTCCCCGCTCTGGTAGCACATGAGGATCAGGTCGCGATCTTCTCCGGGAATCATTCGTTCCTTGATGCGGCGCAGCGCCTCTTTTGTGGCGCGCAGCGTGAGCGGCGCGTGAGACGCCACGGTTCGCGCAAGTTCGTCCGCGCGCCGCTGCAAACTTTCGTAATCCGGTAAAATTTCATTGAGTAATCCGATCTTGCCGGCCTCCTCCGCCTCGATCAGCCGCGCGGTAAAAATAATGTCCTTCACGCGCGCCGGCCCCAGCAGCGAAACCAGCCGTGTGTAATTCGCAATCGAAAGGCAGTTGCCCAGCGTGCGGCTGATGGGCACGCCAAAGCGCGCGTCAGCCGTGCCGATGCGCAGGTCGCAGCAGCCCGCAATCGTGAATCCGCCGCCGGTGCACGCCCCGCCGATCGCGGCGATCGTGGGCACGGGGCAGGTTTCCAGCGCGCTGACCGTGCGCTCGATGCGCGCTTCGTAGCCCATCACGTCTTCGCCCGAGGAAAATTCCCGGAACTGCGAAATGTCCGTGCCCGCGGCGAACGCTTTCCCTCCCGCGCCGGTCAGCACCAGCGCCTTTACGGAGGAATCTTTTCCGATTTGCGTGCAAATTTCCCGAAGCCGCTCGTACATTGCAAAAGTGAACGAATTTCGCGCCTGCGGCCGGTTGAACGTGATGCGTCCGATGTCGTCGTGAATTTCGTAGAGGAGTTCTTCGCTCATCGGGTGTTTGCCTTTGCCGTGCCGGAAATTTTTATGGCGCCTTGCGCGGCCATTTCGTCGGCTTCGGCGTCCGAGAATCCGTGCTCGCGAAGCACCTCGCGCGTGTGCTCGCCGAGCACGGGCGCCGCGCGCCGCACCGCTCCCGGTGTCTCAGAAAATTTGATGGGCAACCCCAGCGACGGCACGAGCCCGGCCACGGGATGAGTCGTCTCAACGATCATTTCCCTTGCCAAAGCCTGCGGATCGGCGTGCATCTGCGCGATATTCAGCACCGGTCCTGCGGGCACACCGGCTTGGTCCAAGCGGCGCAGCCATTCATCCGAAGTGCGCAATTTAAATAGCGGCGTCAGCGCCGCCTGCAGCGCCGGCAAATTGCGCATCCGGTCGGCGTTGGCGGCAAAGCGAGGATCGTTCGCCAGTTCCGGAGCTTCGAGCGCTTCGATCAGCCGCAGCCAATTTGCCTGGTTCGCCGCGCCCACGGTGATCCAGCCGTCGGAGGCGGGAAACGCCTGATAGGGCGCATTCAGCGGATGTGCGGTGCCCATCGGCCCCGGCGCCTGCCCAGTGGCAAAGCAGATCGCCGATTGCCAGTACGTAAATACAATGCCCGCCTCAAACAGGGAAGTGTCCACCAGTTGACCCGCGCCCGTGGACGCGCGCGATTGCAGCGCGGCCAGCACGCCCACGCACGCCAGAATTCCGGCGGTAATGTCCGTGACGGGCGCGCCGATTTTCATCGGCGGGCAGCCCGGCCCTTCGCCCGTGATGCTCATGAGCCCGCTCATGCCCTGGGCCACCAGATCGAAGCCGCCGCGGTCGGCGTATGGCCCGGTCCGCCCAAATCCTGAAATCGAGCAATAGACGAGCCGCGGATTCAGCGCGTGCACGGCGTCGTAGCCGAATCCCATGCGCTCCATCGTGCCGCTGCGGTAATTTTCGATCAGCACGTCCGCGTCCTGCAACAGCCGCGATAGAACCTTCCGCCCCGCCTCCGTCTTCAGGTCGAGAGCGATGCCGCGCTTGTTGCGGTTCATGATCAGGAACGCAGCCGATTCCTCGGAAATGGTCGGCGGCACCATGCGGCGCGAGTCGTCCCCGCCTGGAAATTTTTCCACTTTGATGACGTCCGCGCCCATGTCGGCGAGCAGCATCGAACAGGTCGGCCCCGCCATGATCTGCGAGAGATCGATGACCTTGAGGCCGGTGAGCGGCCCTTGCGATTTTCGTTTCTCGACGTTTCCCATGCCCGGCCTTTCTTGGTTTTTTCCTTCCAGCAATACTATCCTTCCGCGCTGAGAAGGCCAAGACTTGGCCAGCAGTTGCGGGAAAATTCCCCGCTCAGATTATTTTCTCTGGTCGATCCGCACAAGGTAGCTCACCAGTTCCATCGAGGAATTTTCCATCTCCACGTCGAAATTCTCGACTTTGCTGGTGAAATAGTTGTAGCACCACACGGCCGGCACGGCGACGAGCAAACCTAGCGCGGTCGTGACCAAGGCTTCGGAAATTCCCGAGGCGACGCTCGTGATTCCCGCTCCCCGCGCGGGGCCTGAGGCGCGGAAGGCGTTCATGATTCCCACTACGGTGCCGAACAGGCCTACGAACGGGGCCGTCGAGCCGATTGTCGCCAGGCCGCTCAAGCCGCTCTTCAATTCCGCGTGGATCGTGGCGATCGAACGGTCCAGGCCGCGCTCGGCCGCATCGATGAGTTCGGTGCGCGAAGCATGCGACGGGGCCGACCGGAATTCCGTCAGCCCCGTCGCGACCATCGCGGCGATGTGGCTCTTGCGGTTTTGTCCCGCGACGGAGATCGCCTCATCGAGTTTTCCCTTTTCAAGCACGGGGGTAACTTGATTCACGAACAGCACCGACTGATGCCGCGCCGCGCGGTAACGCAGCCCGCGCTCGGCCGCCACGCAAATCGAAATCACCGACATCAGGAGCAGCATGAGTACCACACCCTTGGCCGTCCAGCTCATCGCATGAAGCATGCCCATCAGGTTCCAGTCCATGGACGCCTCCTCGCGGCGCGCAAAATGTGATTGCTGGGTCTATAGACACCAGTGCGGGAAATTTGTTCCGGTCCCTGGAAATCCAAATTCGAGGGGGAAGAAGCAATTCCAATCAGGGGCCGGAGAGGACACTTTCCAGAAAGTGAATCACGCGGTTTTCATACTCTGCTGGGGAGCGACCGAGCGCGGAGGCATGTTCAGCTCCATCCACGACCCACAACTCTTTCCGCCCGTGAGCGGCGCTATAAATCGCCTCCGCGTGCCGGCAAGGAATCGTGTGATCGCGCGTGCCGCAGATCAAGAGAACCGGAAAGGGGCGGGCTGCGACAGCTTTTTCAGGAGAGACATCGTCCGGTGGAAAGCCGCCCGCTTTCGATAATCCGCTGACCGCATAGATCGTTGCCGGCCGGAACAGCGTTTTTCCAAGGAACGGGCTGAAGTGCAGGCCGCCGTAGTCGTAGCTTACTTCCCGCAAATTCGCGAATGGATCTTCCGCAACAACCGCCTCGATTCGCGGTTCGACCGCCGCGGATTGCAATGCGATCGCCGCTCCCATGGAGACACCCAAAGCTCCCAGATGCCGCACACTTTCCTGGAAACACAGGGCGTTTGTAATGGCTACGGTGTCGTAGCGCTCCTTCCAGCCGTATGTCGCCATGTCGCCGCCGCTCTTACCATGCGCGCGCGCATCCATCATGACGACGTTTTAGCCATTGCGCAAAAGGAGTTCTGCGTATCCCAAAACGCCCGTGCGATTGTCCGAGACACCATGAAATAATAGGATCCAATCCCCGTTGGGAGATTGTGACCGGACTTTCCATCCGCGCAGTTCGATTCCATCTTGTGCGCGAACGATGAAATCTTCCTTAATCGCTTGGGTGCGCTGAAGCATTTGTTCCGTTTGCTCCACACGCACTGGATTCACATTTTGAGGATGGAGAAGGCCCGGGCCAATTGCCCGCCCCAGGTAAGCAGCTAGGATCGGCGCCAAGACAAGAAGTACGACCAGGAAATAGGCAGACCATCTGAAGAGGCGTCGCATTGGTTAGATTTAGCCTCGTGAAATTAGATGCGGGCGTTCACCGATCGATCAAACCTCTAGAAATAGCATATAATGGCACTCCCTCACGTTTCAGCCTGTTTCTCGCCACCGTGAGCTGGTTTGTAAGGTTCGGCGCCCTCGCGAAAGGCAGCATATACGTTTCATGACTGAAAAACTTCCATCGGTAGTGATCGTCGGCCGCCCCAATGTGGGCAAATCGACTATTTTTAATCGCCTGACCGGCACGCGGCGCTCGATCGTGACCGACGAGCCGGGGATTACGCGCGACCGCATTTACGGCACGGCGACCTGGCAGGGGCGCACGTTTGAAGTGGTCGACACCGGCGGTATCGTGCCGGACGACAAGGCCGAGATCCCTCGCGAAATATTGCGGCAGGCGCAGGTGGCCATCGAAAATGCGACGCTGTTGCTGCTTGTGGTGGATGTGCGCGCGGGGCTGATGCCGCTGGACATGGAACTGGCTCAGTTGCTCCGCCGTACAGGCAAGCCTTTGGCGATTCTGGCGAATAAAGTCGATACGCAGATGCAGGAGTCGCTGGCGGCGCCGTTTTACGAGCTTTCCAACGGTGTGTTTCCGGTTTCCGCGGAGCACGGCTACGGGTTTGATGAACTGCTCGAGACCATCACCAGCCGGCTGCAGGCCCCGCTTGGAGCGCCCGATTTGGAAGCCGAATCAGCGGACGATCTGATGGAAATTTCCGGAGCATTGGAAGAAGCTCGCGAGCCGGCAAACGAAATCGCGCGCCAAATTAACGTGGCGATCATCGGACGTCCGAATGTCGGAAAGTCGACGATGCTGAATCGCCTCGCGGGCGAGGAACGCTCCATCGTCTCGGACATTCCGGGAACGACGCGCGACGCCGTGGACACGATCGTGAATCGTGGCGAGCGTTCGTACCGGTTCGTCGATACGGCCGGGATTCGCCGCAAGGGCAAGACGAAACTCATCGCCGAAAAACTGAGCGTAATCATGGCGCGGCGACACCTGGAGCAGGCCGACGTGGCGCTGCTGATTGTGGACGCAAGCCTGGGTGTGACCGCGAGCGACGCCAACATCGCCGGCTACGCCGAACAATCCGGCTGCTCGGTAATCATCGTAATGAATAAGTGGGATCTGGCTGTGGAGGCCGCGGCGGAAAAGGCCGCGCGCGAGCTCAAGAGCCAGGAAACGAAGCCGCACGTGGTCGAGTCTTCGTATCGACGGGCTACAAGTACAGCCCGCACCCGGTCGCGCAAGCACACCTCGCTGGTGCGCAAGAAAGCATTCACCGGAAAAGTGAATCCCGCGCAGCTGGTAGAGGACTACGAAGCGATCGTGCGCACGCGCTTCAAATTTCTCGACTACGCGCCCATTGTTTTTCTCTCGGCGAAGACCGGCGAGCGCACCGAAAAATTATTCGACCTGATCAACCGCGTGGCCGACGCCCGCCGTCGGCGCATTTCGACCGGCGAGCTGAATCGCTGGCTTGCGGCGGTGGATCTGGACCGCGGCACGTCGCCCGCGTCGCGCAAGGTGAAGATTTACTACGTGACGCAGGCCGGGGCATCGCCGCCGACGTTCATCCTGTTCACCAACCAATCCAAGCGGCTGCATTTCAGCTACGAACGGTTTCTGGAAAACCAGTTGCGCAAGACGTTTGATTTCCTGGGCGCGCCTATCCGCTTCCTTCAGCGCATGAAGGAAAAGCGCGATCGCGAGCGCAGCCGCGCGCCCGTGCCGGGCCGCCCGTATAAGGGGCGCAAAACGCGGGAGAAAAAGCCGTCGTGAAGCTTGGATCCCTCGGAGGCGCGGAGGCGCGGAAAAAGTAGGAGAGGCTTCAGCCTGTCGGTTTTGCTTTTCATCGCGCATCGCCAAACCAGACAGGCTGAATCCTGTCCTACGTAACCGTTGACACATGCTGAAATCGGTTTAGGATACGGGTGCGGGCTGTACTTGCAGCCAGCTGTGATAAGCGTTCGGGACAAACCATGGAAGGCAACCTACAAACCGAAGCCTCTCTTCCGGACAAGAATTTGTTCCGGATCGGCGAAGTCAGCCGCCTGACCTCGACCAAACCGTTCGTCCTGCGATTCTGGGAGACGGAGTTTCCCATGCTCCAGCCGGTGAAAAGCCCCAAGGGCCACCGGCTCTACCGCCGCGAGGATATTGAGACGGTGTTTGTCATCAAGCGACTTCTGTATGATCAAGGATTTACGATCGCCGGGGCACGGCGCCACCTGAGCGATCCATCCGGCGAGCCGAAAGGTTCGGCTCTGGCAACCGCCAGCCCAAACGGCGGCGCAAACGCCATGGAGTCCGAGGCTCATGCCGTTTCTCAGCAACAGGCCATGTTGAACCGCAGAACGCTGCTGGACCTGCGGGATTCGCTGCGCTCATTGTTGACGGCTCTGGAATCCGAGTGATACGCTGAAGACCTGTTTTTCTGTGCTGTAGCCCGCCTCTTCAGAGGCGGGGATTTTGCCCTCACCAGGAGAAAACCCTCGCCTCTATAGAGGCGAGCTACAAAAGCCAGTCGGGACGTAGCGCAGCCTGGTAGCGCGCACGCTTGGGGTGCGTGAGGTCGCTGGTTCAAATCCAGTCGTCCCGACCATTTTCTTCCCCCTACCATTCAATCCGTAAGCTTCATTTGCAGTCGATTTAGGAAACTGTCCGTGCTGTCTATCTTGTTGGACTTCATCCCTTACTGCTACAGTATTTAGGCTGGATGGATCCAAGCTGAGCCAGCCTGCAGGACCTTTCACAGGTGACCGGTAGCCGTTCAAACAGGCACGAAATAGGCTTCCCACGCATCTAATTAAACGCTATGGCACACATTCTCATAACCAACGACGACGGCATACAGGCAGAAGGCTTGCGCGCCCTGGTCCAGGCGGTCGAAGGCCTGGGCACCATCAGCGTGGTCGCGCCGAGCCATGAACGCAGCGCGGCGGCCCAATCGCTCACGCTGCGCCAGCCGATCTTCTGGGAACAGGTAGCCGAGCGGGAATGGGCCGTGGAGGGCACGCCGGCGGATTCGGTGATTCTGGCTCTAAATAAACTGCTGCCGAACCGGCCGGATTTGGTGATTTCCGGGGTTAACCGGGGCGGGAACCTGGGCGAAAACGTATTTTATTCCGGGACGGTGGGCGCGGCCATGGAAGCGGCCATCAACCACATCCCGGCCATTGCCGTCTCGGTGGCGCACAAGGGCCGGGGATTCCGGTTCGAGCACGCCGCGAAATTCGCGCGGGACCTGGCGCAACTGGTGCTCGCCGATGGCATGCCCCAAGGCGTTCTGCTGAACGTAAACGTGCCGCTGGTCTGGAACGGCGAGGTACGCTTTACGCGCCAGTCCAAGAAAGTTACCCGTAATATCCTGCAGGAGGGCACCGATCCTCGCGGCCGCAGCTATTTCTGGCTGCTCGAGCAGGAGCACATTGACGGGCTCGATCCGGCAAGCGATTACGCAGCGATTTTCGACGGCGCCGCTTCCATCACCCCGTTGCAGCTGGACCGCACGCACGAAACTTCGCTCAATCACCTGTCGCATTGGGCCGCAAAGCTGGACACCAGTGCTGAGGCTCCCGAGCCCGTGGCCATCACCCGCCCCAGCCAGAAGTAGCCGGGATGCACGCATTCCCCCTGCGCGCAATTCCCTAAAATTCATGGGAATTTGACCCAAATCGCTCGCAAAGTTCATGCCTGGCGATGGATTATAGGTATGCGCCGCAGGGGCTTTCCCTACGCCGGACCGGATTCCGACTAAAGTTAATCTCAATTTTGACGATGTGGCGTCTGCGGACCTTCTCGCACCGGTGCAGCCCACGGCCAATTCCGCCGAACTTGCCCCGCTAAGGCAAACAGATGAGACCCAGGATCTTGGTTGTGGAAGACGACTTGTATTTCCGACAGATGCTCACCCACTGGCTGGAGAAGGAAGGCTACGAGCCGGTCCCGGCGAAGAACTTGGAAGAGGGATTCATGGGCATCGCCACCGAGCCCTTGCCGGATGCCGTCCTGCTGGATATTCACCTCGGGGAGAAGAGCGGCCTCATGCTAGTCCACTGGGCGCGCAAACAGAGGCATCTGGCACATCTGCCCATTGCGGCGGTGACGGCGGATGACACGCTGAAGGATCGCAAGCGTTCGCACGATGCGGGGTGCGATGCTCATTTCACTAAACCAATTGATTTCAGTGCGTTACGAAAGTATCTGGTATCCCTGAGCGTCTGTTCCGCTACCTGACCTGGAAGCCAGCACTTTGGGTTTCCTTTTAGCTACCCCATTCCCTTATTTTTTGTAGCTCCAGGAGCCCCAAAGGCTTCATCATTCCTGCGTGAGGCGCCCCGCCGATAGCAATGATTCGGGTTTTCCCTCCGTGGTCGATTTCGGCCGCGAACTCTGCGGCGATCTGCCGCAGGCAGAATCGCGCGAGTGGCTGGTGACCAACGGGATTGGGGGATATGCCCTCGGAACGGTCGCGGGGCTTGAGACGCGCTGTTACCACGGGCTGCTGTTCGCCGCGCTGCAGCCGCCGCTTGGCCGTACACTGCTACTGGCCAAGGTGGATGAGACGGCGTCGTACGGCGGCGAGCAATTCCAATTGGCCACCAACCGGTGGGTGGGCGGCGAGGTTGCTCCCGAAGGCTTCCGCCTGGTCGAGCGGTTTCATCTGGAAGGCAGCACGCCGGTGTGGACGTTTGCCTTGGCCGATGCGCTCTTGGAAAAGCGCGTTTTCATGCAAGCGGGCGCGAACACGACCTACGTTCTTTACCGCCTCGCGCGGGCGACTGCTCCCCTCAATCTATCGATAAAAGCCCTGGTGGATTACGGCGCTGAGCATTGCGCGACCGCCGCCGAAGCATTCCCCATGGCAATTTCGGGCGTGGAACACGGATTGCGCATCGCGGCGTTTGACGGCGCCACGCCATTTTATATTTTGAGCAGCAGCGGCACGGCCGGATCGGCTGGAGAGTGGTACCGCAATTTCGATCTTGCGATGGAGCGGGCGCGCGGGCTCCGCGATCACACCGACCATTTCCTTGCCGGGGAATTCAAAGCGACGCTGGCTCCGGGGAAGTCGTTCGCGATCGTTGCGAGCACGGACGCATCGCCATTGCTCGACGGCGAAGCGGCTTACTCTGCGCGGCATGATCAGACGCGCTCACTGCTCAGTGAATTCAGGCGGGCGGACACTAAGCTTGCTCGGACCGCGCCACCGGCCATCGAGCAACTGGCGTTTGCGGCCGATCAATTCATCGCCTCTCGGCCTCTAACGGATTTTCCCGAGGCGCAAACAATCCTGGCGGGCTACCCCTGGTTCGGTGATTGGGGGCGCGACGCGATGATCGCTCTTCCGGGGCTTTGCCTGGCGACGGGGCGTCCCGCGGTGGCGCGAAATATCCTGCTGGCGTTTGCGCGCTTCGTGAACGAAGGGATGCTGCCGAACAATTTTCCGAGCGGCGGCGTCGCGCCTGCCTACAACACGGCGGACGCCACGCTGTGGTATTTCCTGGCCATCCGTGAATATTTCGAGGCCACCGGCGATACCGCGCTTGTGAGCGAACTGTTTCCCGTGCTGGAAGCCATCGTGGATGCGCATGTGAGCGGCACACGCTACAACATTCACGTCGATTCTGGCGACGGCTTGTTGTACGCGGGAGAGGCCGGCGCAGCGCTTACCTGGATGGATGCGAAGGTCGAAGGCCGCGCGGTGACGCCGCGCATCGGCAAGCCGGTGGAAATCAACGCGCTGTGGTTCAACGCCGCATGGTCCATGGCCCTGTTCGCGCGGGCGCTTGGGCGCGCCTCGGATCGTTATGAAATTCTCGCGGCCCGCGCGCGAGCCGGGTTCGACCGGTTTTGGAATCCCCAAAAACAATTCTGCTTCGATGTGGTGGACGGCCCGTGGGGCACGGAAATCGGCAACGCGGCGCTGCGCCCCAATCAGATTTTTGCGGTGTCGCTGCCCGAGTCTCCCTTGTCGCCGGACCGCCAGAGGGCTGTTGTCGATGTGTGCGCGCGAGAGCTTCTCACATCGTTTGGTTTGCGCAGCCTGGGCCGGAAGGAACCCGGGTATGTGGGACATTACGGGGGCGGCGTCGCGCAGCGCGATGCGGCTTACCACCAGGGCACGGCGTGGGGCTGGTTGCTGGGTCCGTTCGCGCTCGCTCACCTGCGCGTCTATCAGGATGCCGCGATGGCGATGTCCTTCCTGGATCCGATGCTGCGCCACATCGCTGCCGCCGGGCTCGGCACGGCCGGAGAAATTTTCGACGGCGATGAGCCGTTTGCGCCCAACGGCTGCATCGCGCAGGCCTGGACCGTGGGAGAGACCTTGCGCGCGTGGCGGAGGATTAGCACCAAAATTTCATGAGAAAGAGGTGCGATTCTAAGTAGGACAGGCTTCAGCCTGTCGGGGTTTAGTTGCGGCAGAATGGATCATCCCCGCGCATAACCCCGACAGGCTGAAGCCTGTCCTACTGGAGCCGCAGATCGAATTCTGCCCGCCGGCTGCGAACAATTACCGCCGAAATCTCCCAAATCGTGGACCGTACCCGTAGGCTCCGTAAAATCCGAAACCCAATGCTCCCGGATAAAAGCCGTACGGATATGCGTAGGGATAACCGTAGTAGTACGGAGGCGGCGGATACGCGGGGCCTCTGGGGCCAGTCAAATGTTGTCGGCCGCCGTTGGGCGAGTGCGAATCATAGTCTCCTTGAGAAACAGGCAGGAACGCGAACTGGCTGCGCTCGGTATTGATCGTAACGGGAGCTTGCAAACGGAACGATAGAACAGTTTCGGGAGCAAGGACGGTCGGCTTGCCACGAGTAGCCAGCACTCCGATCAGGCCTGCGGCCGCACCCACGCCGGCGCCAATGGCCGCACCGGAGCCGCCCTCGGCCACGGCCCCAATCGCCGCGCCCACTCCTGTCGTGGTTCCGACGATGGCGGCCTCCTGACCGTGCGAGGTGCCCGCGGTGGTTTGCAGCATCTGCGTTTGCAGGGGCACTTGCTGGCCGTCAACCAGCGTCAGTTCGCCAATTTGCACTCCCAGCTGGGAAGTTCCGTTGCCGCGCCCTGCTTTCTTGGCAATGGCCACCGTGCCGGTTTCAGCCTGTCCGCGGCGCGCCACCACCCAGCCGTCCACCACAAGCGGCTGGTCCAGAACAGCGCTAAAAGTGTCGCCAGGGGCGTTGCGGTCGCTGGAGAGCCATTCATCCGAGCGCACGCGGATGATGGTGCCTGCAGGCAGCGTTAGCGTGGCCGGTGGGCCGGCCTGGCTCGTCCCCGGTGGGATCGTCGCCGGTTGATCTTGTGGCGGCTGCTCCTGCGGATTTTGCTGTTCGATGTCCGCTTGAACTTCGCCGGGTTGATTCTGCTGAGCGAACAAGGACGCGGCGCCAAACGAAAACGCCACGCCTAAACCAAGAAACACGAGTGTTTTTGAAAAAATGCGATGATCGGTTTTCCGTGCTGGGCTTGTCATACATGCTCCTGTTCGAATTATCCCTGGCAGCCCCCGATTTAGGCCGGCCAAGGCTTATCCCGATTATGGTTCCCCCACTCCCTTTGATGATTGAGTCAAGGGGTTAAGTTGTCCGCCAACAGGTGGCAAAAAGGAACCGTAGAGAGACCGCGAGCGGCTTATGGCCGCGGCAACAACTGCGATAGAATCGCCAGCCATGACGGCCGAAACCGAGATTCGACTGGGCACCTCCGCATTCACGGCGGCGGGATGGGAAAGCGCTTTCTATCCGCCGGGGATGAAACCGTCCGAATACCTGAGTTACTACGCAACGCAGTTCGACACCGTGGAGGTCGACAGCACGTTTTACCGCACGCCCGCCATCTCCACCGTGAAGGGCTGGTACGCGAAAACTCCGCCGGGATTTCTGTTTGCCGCGAAAGTGCCGCAAATCATCACGCACGAAAAGGCTCTGCGCGATTGCGATCAGGACGTCAAACAGTATTTTCAGGCGATGGATTGCCTCGGGGAAAAACTGGGCCCTCTGCTGTTTCAGTTCGGGTACTTCAACAAGAAGGCGTTTGCCGGCGTCGCGGAATTTCTTGCGCGGCTTGTGCCATTTCTGAAAAAACTTCCGAAGGGCTACCGGTTTGCCCTGGAAATACGAAACAAGAACTGGCTCGTGCCGGAATTTGTCGATGCGCTCAGAGAGCGGCATGTTGCGCTTGCGCTGGTGGACCACGTTTGGATGCCGCGCCCCCGCCAGCTGTTTGAAAAATTTGATCCCATCACGGCGGACTTCGCTTACGTGCGCTGGATCGGAGACCGCAAGGGAATCGAGGAGAAAACCAAAACGTGGACCAAAACGATTCTGGACCGCGGCGCGGACTTGACCGAGTGGGTTGAGGTCCTGAAGCCGGTTCACAAACGCAAAATTCAGATTCTGGCGTTCGCGAACAATCACTATGCCGGCTACGGGCCGGGCACGATCGAACAGTTTCGGGAACTGTGGCAGCGCAAAGGCGGCGGCAAGATTTCGTCGCCGCAAAGGGAAAAGCGGACGCTGTTTGAGTAGGACACGCTTCAGCTTGTCGAATTTTTGCTCCCCGTCAAAGTCAAAACCGACAGGCTGAAGCCTGTCCTACTCAAGCCCGCAACTCTTCGATGGCTTCCGTTTCCGTACGATCCCCGGGCATTTTTTTCTTTCGCAGCAGGCTCAGCAAGGTTGCGGCCGCGGCGCACAGCGCGGGGATCGCTCCGGCCAGCAAAATTTGCCGCGGTCCCCATCGCAACGTCAGCATCAGGCCGCCGAGCATGGGGCCGATAATCGAACCGATCCTGCCAACCCCAAGCGCCCAGCCCACTCCTGTCGATCGAATCGCGGTGGGATAAAACATGGCGGCGACCGCGCCCAGACCCCCCTGCGCGCTTTGCACCGCGAATCCCAGAACCAGCGTGATGATCATTGTCAGCAGAAGCGTTTGCGAAAATGCGAGCGCCGCAATGAGCAGCGTGGACCCCGCGAATTCCACCAGCAGGACCGTGAACGCTCCCCAACGTTCCATCATGTACCCGGCCACGAACGACCCGGCCAATCCCCCGGCGCTGAACAACACGACCGCCGTAATTCCCGCCGAAACGGGCGCTCCCGCCTGCTGCAACAGGGACGGCAGCCAGCTCACCACGAAATACAGGATCAGCAGGTTCATGAAAAAGGGAATCCAAAGCAGAATCGTGCCGAGCGCGCGCCCATCCTTGAACAGGTGGATTACAGGCATGGATTTGCGGCGATCTGCGCGCGACAACCCGGCATACAAATCCGGGTCGGCCAGGTCCGGGGAAATTCGCGCCATGATTTTCGCGATTTTCCGGTGATCGGCCCCGCGCACCTCGAGGAAACGCACCGACTCGGGAAGCGTCAAAATCAAGACGAACGAAACTGCCAACGGCAGGATGCCTCCCGCATAGAAGACCGATTGCCAGCCCCACCGCGGAAGAATCACCCAAGCCACCACCCCGCCGAGGATTGCGCCGAGCGGCATCCCGCAAAAAAGGATGCTCACGTACACCGAGAGCATGCGCTTCGGGGCATACTCCGAGAGCAGCGCGACGACGTTGGCCAGCGCGCCTCCCAGGCCAAGGCCCGTTAGAAATCTCAGCAGTTCCAGTTGTGAGAGGGACGTCGCGCGCGGCGTAAGAGCGGCAAAAACGCCGAACGAAATTGTGCTGGCGACGATCGGCCACTTGCGGCCCCAGCGATCGGCAAACAGGCCCGCGGTCATCGACGAAATCATCAATCCGAACAGCGCCGCGCCAAACACCGGGCCGAAAGTGCGCACCGGAATGTGCATGGAACCCGCCATGGATGGAGCCAGGAATCCGATGCTCTGCGCGTCAAAGCCGTCGAGGACGATCACCATGCCGCACAGCGCCATGGTCGCCATTTGAAAACGGCTCAAGGGTCGCTGGTCGATCAGATCGCTGACGGTGGCCGCGCGATTCATGCAGTCTCCACGGAACTCAAGGGCGCTTCCCATTCACGGAAGAAAGATGCGCCGACGCTAGCACATGAGGGGAATGCATTCAACGAAGTTGAGTTGTGGGGACCGGGTTCTCTACGCGCCGCGGAAATCCCAGAGCCTGAAAACCTGAGCTGTATTATCGGCTCGGTCGGCAATTGATCTTTTGCGAGGCTCTGTTGCTGCGGTCCGCCTCTTCAGAGGCGGAGTTTCCGCTCCGGCGTTGCGGCAGCCGAGCATCATTTTCGCATACACCAATTTATGAGAATTTTGTGTATGGATGCTGGTATGCAACCGGTCTTCGGGAGGAGAGGAGTATTCTGGAATTTTTGCTGCTCCGCCAAATGGGTTCCCGCCATTTTTTGGATGCAGAACATCTTTTTTTTAAGGCTGCTTTTCCACGCCGTTCCTTGTGTCTGCCACCCGAAGCGGGTATGGTACGGCATGGCCGCCGACCACAATTCCGTGAATCCGCCTTCTTCCGCCCCCAGCCTGCCCGCAACCGCGCCAAAAATTCACACTGGGGATTACGGATTGCGCGGCGAGATTCTCTCGCCGATGGAAACGTTGGCGCAATCGGTTTCCACCGTTGCGCCTACCTCGACTCCGGCAGCCACGATTCCGCTGGTGGCGGCGCTGGCGGGCAACGGCACCTGGCTCGCTTACTTCCTGGCGACGATCGCGATCCTGCTGGTGGCCTGGTGCGTCAGCCGGTTCGCGAAGCATTCCGCTTCTCCCGGATCGCTGTACACGTATGCGTCGATGATCTTGCCTCCCTGGATGGGCGCGGTCGCCGCCTGGAGCCTGCTGCTGGCCTATGTTGCCACCGCATCGAGCGTCATTGGCGGATTCTATAATTTTGCAAACCTGCTTGCAGTTCACTTTGCGGGCCGCGAATTTTCCACGGTGGCTCTGGCTCTGCTGGTTACTGGAGCGTCTGTCTGGACCGCGTGGCGGGACGTCAAAATCTCCGCTCGATTGATGCTGTGGATTGAGGCCGTGTCACTGCTTGTAATCCTCGCGGTGGTCATACCCGTTCTGATCCGCCACGGAGTGCATTGGGATCCCGACCAGATCCACTTGAGTGGGATGACCGGCAGCGGATTGCGGCTCGGACTTGTGCTGGCCATGTTCAGCTTTGTGGGATTTGAGAGCGCCACGACGCTTGGCGCGGAGGCGCGAAATCCATTGAAGACCATCCCGCGCGCCGTGCTGCAGTGCGCCGTCATCGCCGGCGGATTTTTTATTGTTTCGTC
>JAIQFG010000022.1 GCA_020073375.1 Terriglobia bacterium
CTTGTTTGCGCATATTACCAGTCGCTCACGATGTGCTCCTTCTGGATGATTCCTGCCCGCAAGGAATTGAATTGAGCACGGGCATGGTAGGTCGCGCTTCCGGCCATGTCAACGGGGCGCAAGGAACAGGCCGCGCGGGGCGCGAGTGACCCGAAATCCGGCAAGCGCGAACTTCTTGCGCTCCGGCGCGTCTTGGTTCATCTTAATGGGAAGCCGAAACGCGCCGGACCGGCGGGGCCGTTGCAACCTGCCCCCATTTTAGGAGGAATATCGGAATGAAGGAATTTCGGAAATACGCGCCTCGATGCGCCAACGGATTGGGAATTCTCGCGCTGCTCGGAGGGTGCCTGGTTGCTCCCGCGATGGCGCAGCAGCCGGAGGCGAAAACCGCAGCTCCTCCGCCGACCGTGGCCGGCGCGGTTCGCAATTTCTACAACGGCATCAAGGGCAACATCACCCGTTCCGGCGAGAAAATGCCCGAGGAGTTCTTCGGCTTGCGGCCCGGCCCGCAGGAAGAAGTGCGCACGTTCGGGCAGCAGCTCGCGCACGTCGCCAAATACAATTATCTGTGGTGCGCCGAGGCCAAGGGCGAGAAAAATCCCAACGACGGCCCCGACCTTGAGAAATCCCTGACCACCAAGGACCAGATCCAGAAAGCGCTGCACGCCTCGTATGACTATTGCGATGGGGCCTACAATACGCTGACCGACGCAAACGGCAGCGACGTCATCACCATCACGCAGGAAAACGGCCGCGTGGTGCAGCAGACGCGCATGGGCCTGCTGATGCTGAACATCGTGCATAACGAGGAAGTCTACGGAAGCCTCGTCACCACGCTGCGGATGAAGAGCATCGTGCCGCCATCCTCCGAGCGTCGCCCCCAGCCCGCTGGCCAGGAGCCGCGGCTGCAGTAGTGCAACAGTAGGAAAGGCTTCAGCCTGTCGGTTTTAGGTCGAAGCGGGCGAAATTCGACAGGCTGAAGCCAGTCCTACCGGCCCCCCAGCTTGCGGGCCTTCGCGAGAATATTTCGACCGTAGGGGCACGGCAATGCCGTGCCGCTACAGCGGCAACATCACGAACCATTCAATTTAAGTGTGACGGTCCCCTACCGAAGACCCTACGCCAGGCTGGAACTTCCCATCAAGTACTTATCAATCGAGATCGCGGCCTTGCGCCCTTCCGAAATCGCCCACACTACGAGCGACTGCCCGCGACGCATGTCACCGGCCGCAAACACGCCCGGAACCGAACTCATGTAATCCGCCCCGGTGGCGACGTTGCCGCGGGCATCGAGGTTCACGCCGAATTGCTCGAGCATTCCATTTTTCACCGGGCCCGTGAAGCCCAGCGCGAGCAGCACCAGATCGACGTCCATCACAAATTCCGTCCCTGGCTGCGATTCGAATTTCGGCGGCGGGCCGACGCGAATCGCGTGCAGTTGTTTCACGTTGCCGTCCGCGTCGCCCGTAAATTTCGCGGTGTTGAGGGCCCAGTCGCGCTTGCCGCCCTCTTCATGAGCGCTTTCGGTACGCAGTTGCAGCGGCCACAGCGGCCACGGCGTGCTTGGGTGGCGCTCGCCCGGAGGCATGGGCATGATCTCGAATTGGTGCACGGATTTGGCCTGCTGCCGGTGCGAAGTGCCCAGGCAATCGGCGCCCGTATCGCCGCCGCCGATGATCACCACGCGTTTGCCAGTGGCAAGAATCTGTCCCTCGACCGTGTCTCCGGCCACCACCTTATTCTGCTGCGGCAGAAACTGCATGGCGAAATAAATGCCCTTGAGTTCCCGCCCGGGCACGTTGAGGTCGCGCGGATTTTCCGCCCCCCCCGACAGCAGCACGGCGTCAAATTCCTTGCGCAGGTCCTGCGCGTGAATATTCCCTCCCACATGCGCTCCGGTCTGGAAATTCACTCCCTCCTCGATCATCTGATCGAGGCGCCGGTTGAGCACGCGCTTTTCCAGCTTGAAATCAGGAATGCCGTAGCGCAGCAGGCCGCCGATGCGGTCCGCCTTTTCAAACACGGTGACCACGTGCCCCGCGCGATTGAGTTGCTGTGCGGCAGCCAGGCCGGACGGACCCGAGCCGACGACGGCGATGCGCTTGCCCGTGCGCGCCTCCGGAATTTCGGGCTTGATCCAGCCCTCTTCCCAGGCGCGGTCCACGATGGTTTTCTCGATCAGCTTGATCGTGACCGGCGGCTCGTTGATGCCCAGCACGCAGGCCGCTTCGCACGGCGCCGGGCAGATGCGCCCGGTAAACTCCGGAAAATTGTTTGTGGAATGCAGCACGCGAATCGCTTCCTTCCAGCGATCGCGGTAGACCAGGTCGTTCCAGTCCGGAATGATGTTGGTGACCGGGCAGCCGGTGTGGCAAAACGGAATGCCGCAATCCATGCAGCGCGCCGCCTGCGTGCGCACTTTTTCTTCCGGAAACGGCTGGTAGACCTCGAAATAATCGTGCACGCGCTCCGCGACGGGCCTCCGCACGGGCATTTCGCGTGTAAATTCCTTGAAGCCGGTGACCTTACCCACGAATCACCTGCCCCTGCGCTTGCGATTTTCCGGCCTGCGCGGCCAGCACCCCCGCGGGAATCCGCGGAATGCCCAGCACGCGTTTGTATTCGTGAGGAAAAATCTTGACGAATTTCTGCGCCACGGTGTCCCAGTGTTTCAAAATCCATTTCGCCTGCGGGCTGTCTGTGAACTCCGCATGGCGCGTCACCAGGCCGTGCACGAGTTCAATGTCCTTCTCGTCGCTCGCGGGTTCCAGGTCCACGTCGGTGCGGTTGCAGCATACCGACGCGAACTCGCCGGTTTGATCCAGCACATACGCGATGCCGCCGGTCATGCCCGCGGCAAAATTGCGGCCCGTCTTGCCCAGCACCACCACCAGTCCCCGCGTCATGTACTCGCAGCCGTGGTCGCCGACGCCCTCCACGACGGCCGTGGCTCCGGAATTGCGCACGGCGAAGCGCTCTCCGGCCATTCCGTTCAGAAAAACTTCTCCGCTGGTCGCGCCGTACAGGCACACGTTGCCCACCAATATATTTTCTTCCGGAACAAAGGTGGAATTGCGCGGAGGATAAATAATCAGCCGTCCGCCGGAGAGGCCCTTGCCCACGTAGTCGTTGGCTTCGCCCTCCAGCGTCAGCGTTACGCCGTTGGCCAGGAACGCACCGAAGCTTTGTCCCGCACAGCCGTGAAATTGCACGCGGATGGTGTCGCCCGGCAGTCCGTCGGAGCCGCGCCGCCGCGCGATTCGCCCGCTGAGCATCGCGCCCACGGTGCGGTGCACGTTGCGAATCGGCAGACTGAGCGAAACCGGAGTGAGATTTTCAATCGCCTCGCCGGCCTGCTCGATCAGCTTGATATCCAGCGCGTCGTACAGCCCATGGTCCTGCGCCTGCGTGCAGCGACGGCCCACGTGGCTGGGCATCGGCGGATTGTAAAGCACCGACGACAGGTCGATGCTCTTCGCTTTCCAGTGGTCCACGTCCGTGCGTTGCACCAGGCAATCCACGCGGCCGATCATTTCGTCCATTTTGCGGAAGCCGAGTTCGGCCATGATCAGGCGCAGGTCCTCGGCCACGTAGAACAGGAAATTGATCACATTTTCCGGCGTGCCCTGGAATTTTTTGCGAAGTTCCGGATCCTGCGTAGCGACGCCCACCGGGCAAGTATTCAGATGGCATTTGCGCATCATGATGCAGCCCATGGCGATCAGCGGCGTGGTGGCAAACCCGAACTCCTCCGCACCCAGCAGCGCACCGATGGCGACGTCGCGCCCGGTCTGCAACTTGCCGTCCACCTGCAGTCGCACGCGGCTGCGCAAATCGTTCATCACCAGGACTTGCTGCGTCTCGGCGAGGCCGAGTTCCCAGGGGATGCCTGCGTGGCGGATCGAACTGATGGGCGAAGCTCCCGTCCCGCCGTCATAGCCGCTAATCAGGATCACGTCCGCGTGAGCCTTAGCCACGCCCGCGGCCACCGTGCCCACGCCCACTTCAGCGACGAGCTTCACGGAAATACGCGCCTGCGGATTCACGTTTTTCAAATCGAAAATCAGCTGCGCCAAATCCTCGATGGAATAAATATCGTGGTGCGGCGGCGGAGAAATCAGTCCTACTCCCGGAATCGAGTGGCGCACGCGGGCGATCACGTCGTCGACTTTATGGCCGGGCAGCTGGCCGCCTTCGCCGGGCTTGGCGCCCTGCGCGATCTTGATCTGCAGGTCGTCTGCGTTGATCAGGTAATTGGTGGTCACGCCAAAGCGCGCCGAAGCCACCTGCTTGATGGCGCTGCGGCGCAGGTCGCCATTTGCATCGGGAATAAACCGCGCTTCGTCCTCGCCACCCTCGCCGGTATTCGATTTTCCGCCGATGCGATTCATGGCGATGGCCAGCGTTTCGTGCGCTTCCTTGCTGATCGAGCCGAAGGACATCGCGCCGGTGGCAAAGCGCTTCACGATTTCCGCGGCCGGCTCAACTTCCTCGAGCGGCACAGGCGGGTTTGCGGGTCTGAAGTCGAACATCCCGCGCAGCATCTGCAGGTCGCGATTCTGCTGGTTCACGATG
This sequence comes from Terriglobia bacterium, assembly GCA_020073375.1. GTDB lineage: Bacteria > Acidobacteriota > Terriglobia > Acidiferrales > UBA7541 > Palsa-360. The sequence goes on from JAIQFG010000022.1 coordinate 4,576, forward strand.
TCCGCGAATTCGCGGAACGTCTCGAACTTGGAATTCCGCACCGCATGTTGCAGCTTGCTGACGGTTGAGGGATTCAGCAGGTGGCGCTCGCCGCGCACGCGGTATTGATATTCGCCGCCCACGCGCAGTTCGGTATCCGACTCGTGCGCCGGCTGCATCGCGAATTCGTGCTTCATCAGCGCTTCGCGCGCGAGCACCTCGATGCCCACGCCTTCGATGCGCGACGACGTGCCCGTAAAATATTTCTCGACAAGCGATTGGTTGAGGCCAACCGTCTCGAAGATCTGCGCGCCCTGGTAACTCTGCAGCGTGGAAATGCCCATCTTCGAGAATGTCTTGAGCAGCCCCTTGTCGATGGCCTTCATGTAACTTTTGAAGACCTTATCCCACGTGTATTCCGGAGGGAATGCGCCAGCCCTGTGCCTGTCTTCCAAAGTTTCAATCGCAAGATACGGATTGACGGCGCTCGCGCCGTAGCCCAGCAGCAAGGCGAAGTGCATCACTTCGCGCGGCTCGCCCGATTCCACGATCAGAGCCACCTGGTTGCGCGTTTCTTCGCGAATCAAATGGTTGTGCACCGCGGAAAGCGCCAGCAGGCTCGGGATCGGCGCGTATTCGTTGTCCACGCCGCGGTCGGACAAAATCAGCAGCGTGTAGCCCGACTTGATCGCCAGTGAAGCGCGCCGGCACAGCGTTTCAATCGCCAGATCCAGCTGCTCTTCCCCACCTTTCACGCGGAACAGCATGGGCAGGCTCGCCGCCAGGAAACTTCCCCAGCTGACGCGACGCAATTTTTCCAGGCGCCAGTTGGAAATCACCGGATGCCGCAGTTTCAGCGTGTGGCAATTCTTGGGCGTTTCGTCCAGGATGTTGCCTTCACTTCCGATATAAGAGTTCAGCGACATCACCAAACCCTCGCGAATCGAGTCGATGGCCGGGTTGGTGACCTGCGCGAAGGTCTGCTTGAAATAATTGAACAGCAGTTGCGGCTTGTCGGACAGGCACGCCAGCGGCGTATCGATGCCCATCGAGCCGATTGGCTCTTCGCCCAGCTGCGCTGAGGGCGAAAGGATCGTCTTCAAATCCTCATCCGTGTAGCCGAAGGCGCGCTGCCGCATCAGGATCGTGTCGTGATTGGTCGGCAGCACGTGCGTCGGGCTGGGCAGATGGTCGAGCGTGATCTGATTTTCCTTGAGCCACTGCGCGTACGGCTGGCGCGCTGCAAGCTGCTTCTTCGCTTCCTCGTCGGTAATCAGCCGCTTCTGCTCGGTATCGACCAGGAAAATTCTGCCAGGCGCGAGCCTGCCCTTCATGGCCACGTCCTCGGGTTTGATGGGCAGCACGCCCGCCTCCGAGGCCAGCACCACCAGGCCGTCGTTGGTCACCAGGAATCGCCCGGGCCGCAGGCCGTTGCGGTCGAGCTTCGCGCCGATGATTCTTCCGTCGGTGAACGCGACCGCCGCCGGGCCATCCCACGGCTCCATCAGCGACGCGTGGTATTCGTAAAACGCCTTGATGTCCTCGGGCATGGTGGCGTCATGATCCCAGGCTTCCGGAATCAGCATGGACATCACGTGCGGAAGCGAACGGCCGGAAAGCGTCAGCAGCTCCACGGCGTTGTCGAGCATGGCGGAATCGCTGCCGCCGGCGGTAATGATGGGCAAAAGTTTCTTGATGTCGTCGCCGAACAGGGGCGAAGCCAGCACGGACTGCCGCGCGTGCATCCAGTTCATGTTTCCGCGCAGCGTGTTGATTTCGCCGTTGTGGCAGATGTAGCGGTACGGGTGCGCCAGCTTCCAGCTCGGAAACGTGTTGGTCGAAAACCGCTGGTGCACCAGGCAAAGCCCGCTGGTCAGTTCGGGATCGAGCAGTTCCTTGTAAAAATCGGTGATTTGCGGCGCGAGCAGCAGCCCCTTGTAGACAATCGTGCGCGAGGAGAGAGACGGAATGTAAAAAAATTCCTTCTCTTTCATGTCGATGGCCAGCACCTCGGCTTCGGCGCGCTTGCGCACCACATACAACTTGCGCTCCAGCGCGTCCTGATCCATGCCCGGCGCCCTGCGGATGAACACCTGCTCGATATACGGCTGAGAAGCGCGCGCCAACCGGCCGATCATGTTGCCGTTTATGGGCGTGTCACGCCAGCCCAGCACGGTCAGGCCTTCTTCCTTCGCGAATTTCTCGATGATCCCTTCGCACAGCAGACGGTCGTGCGGGTCCACCGGAAGGAATACCATGCCCACGCCGTATTCGCCCGGCGCAGGCAGCGAAAATCCAAGTGTCGCCGCTTCTTTCTCGAAGAACGCGTGCGGAATTTGAATCAGGATGCCGGCGCCGTCACCGGTTTGCGGATCGCATCCGCATGCGCCGCGATGCGCCAAATTGATCAGAATCTGCACGCCCTTCAGAACGATGTCGTGCGATTTGCGGCCCTCGATGCTGGCCACAAAGCCGATGCCGCAAGCGTCATGCTCGTGCTCGGGCCGGTAGAGACCCTGAGCTTCCGGCAAGCCTCGAAATGGATAAAGTTCCTTCATGAATTGGCCTTGTCTTGATCGCTGGCAGCCGCGCGAAAGTAAGCGCCACCCCTGAAACCGGTGGCGCAGACACCTCGACCCCGGTTCCTGACCGATTTCCGGAAAGCGTCCATCTTACCATTGCCGCGGCCCGATTGTCCCACGGACAATGACCCCTGGATTTGCTATCGGTAGGATCGAAATTTTGAATTGATAACCAGGATGGCCCACCCTTCTGTTATACTTCCACTTCAAAATTATGGATTTCGACCAGCTCACCACATTCATTGAAATCGCGAAACTCGGCAGCTTTTCGCGCGCGGGACAGAAGCTATTCCGGTCGCAGCCCGCCGTCAGCGCCCAAGTGCGCCAGCTCGAGCAGGAATACGGTGAAAAACTTTTCGACCGCGGCCGCAAATCCGTGCGCCTGACTTCGGCGGGGGAAACCTTGTTTGAATACGCCGTGCGCATGGTCAATATGCGCGCCGAATCGCTGCGCGCCGTGGCCGACAAGGCCACCACTCCCCGCGGCGTCCTCGCCCTGGGCGCGAACGAAGCAACTTGCCTGTACGTCCTTCCCGATATTTTCGCGGAGTATCACAAGCTCTATCCCTCCGTGCAGATCAGCATTTACCGCAACTTCAGTCATAAAGTGCTGCAGAAGGTGGAGGACGGCACGGTCGACGTGGGCATCGTGACCCTGCCCGCCAAGTCGCCCAGCCTGAAAATCCATTCGATCTTCCGCGACCGCGTGATGCTCATGGTGAGCCCGCGCAGCCCGCTGGCCAAGCTCAAGAGCGTCCGCATGAAGGACATTGCCGAGCAGCCCTTGATTTTCCCGCGCACCGGCTACACGCGCCAGTTGCTGGACAAGCATTTCCGGCCCTACCGCGCGCAGTTGCAGATCACCATGGAACTGACCAGCGTGGGCATGATCAAGTGTTTCGTTGCCGCCGGACTGGGTGTTTCGCTGATCAGCGCGAGCTTCGCACGCAACGAAGTCCGCGCCGGCGAAGTGAAGCTGATCCCCATCGCCGACCTGGAATTGTGGCGCGAACTGGGGCTGGTTTACCGCCGGGATCGCACGCTGCCCCGCTCCTCCACCGCCTTCATTACGCTGGTGCGCCAACGCGCCGCGGAAAACCCGGAACTCGAAATCCCCAACATCAAGTAAAGTCCACGCGGAGCGATCGGCACACTCTGGCCGGGTCCATTCCCCCACACCAAGGCCATCGCGTGTGCGCCTTGCGTTAAAATTTTTCCGTTCCGCATCTAAACCAAAAGCTTTAACACAGAGAACACCGAGGGCACAGAGAACACAGAGAAAAGCAAGGAATTTAAGGAGAAGACCGGTCACTCCTTTTCTTGAATTCCTTTGATCTTCTCTGTGCCCTCTGTGTCCTCCCTCCGTGACCTCTGTGTTAAATCTTTTGAATTCTTCGCGCGTATCTGCCAACTGAGGTCAGCTTGAGTATCGGGCAAGTCCGCAGTGAACACAGCGCCGACCCAATGAAAAGTTAGAAGAGTACACTTTCCCGCAGCGTGGGCACTTCAGCAGCCGAACCCTCACAGTTGCCCAAGCAAAAACTAGCGCATATGCGAAAAAGGCGATCATCCCGCCTCTTTCCGAGTGAAACAACCATGCGGAAGTGATTGCAACGCCTCCAACGACGGGCAAATAACCGGCAAGTAAGAGTAGACACAGGTTGTTGCGCCGTCGAAATTCGCTCCAACACTCGTCGTATTGGCCGAGGGAAGGCATTTCGGCTATGCGGGAGGATTGCGGATCAGTCGCAGCACATCGGGGTCGGCGGAATTGCGCACCGAAGCGGGGTCCGCTTCGGCAGGCTCGGGCAGGTCGCCTTCGCCCGTAGCCAAAAACAGATTGGCTTCCAGGCCATGCTGCTTGTCATAGAGCTCGCGGTAGCGCCCGTTCGCCGCATACAAAAACGCGTGCGTCCCGCGCTCGACGATTTTTCCGGCTTCGACCACCAGAATCTGGTCCGCCCGCCGAATTGTCGACAGCCGGTGCGCGATCACGAACGTGGTACGCCCGCGCATCAGTTGCGCCAGGCCTTCCTGGATCAGCATCTCGGATTCGGAATCGAGGCTGGACGTCGCCTCGTCCAGAATCAAGATGCGCGGGTTGGCCAAAATCGCGCGCGCAATCGAGACGCGCTGGCGCTGCCCGCCGCTGAGCTTCACGCCGCGCTCGCCGATGATCGTGTCGTACTGTTCCGGAAAGCGTTCGGCGAATTCGTCGACGCGGGCGATGCGGCACGCCGCCAGAATTTCCTCTTCGTTGGCGAAAGGCCGCGAAAACGCCACGTTTTCGCGAATCGAGCCGTCAAACAAAAACGACTCCTGCAGCACTACGCCCAGCCGAGTGCGATAGGAATCCAGGCGCACCGTGGCCAGGTCCACACCGTCGACCAGCACGCGCCCCTCGACCGGCACATGAAATGCGGCGATCAGTCCGATCATCGTGGATTTCCCCGACCCGGACGAACCCACCAGCGCCGTCACCGTACCGGGCTGCGCCAGAAAACTGACGTCCATCAGCACCGGCTTTCCTTCCTCGTACGAAAAACTGACGTGATCGAAGGCCAGTTCGCCGGCGATATCGGGCAGCGTGACCGTGCGGCGCGGGTCTTCGTCCTCGGGCCGCTCATCGAGCACTTCGCGCGTGCGCTCCAGGCCCGCGATAGCCTCGGTGAGTTGCGTGCCAATGCCCACGACCTGAAATACCGGCGCCACCAGGAACGCGAGAAACGCCATGTAGCTGACGTAGCCGCCGACGGTCAGCGTCCCGGCCTGAATTTCGTGCGCGCCGATCAGCATGACCAATGCTCCGGACACTCCGAGCAGCGCCGTGGTCGAAAAACTCATCATGGACATGGTGGTCAGCGAGCGCAGAACGTTGTCGAGCAGCCGGTTCACGCCCGTCGTGAAAACGTCGTGCTCGCGGGCCTCCGCATGGTAGCCCTTCACCACGCGCACGCCGGAAAGCGATTCGGTGAGCCGCCCGCTGACTTCGGCGTTGATTTTGGAGCGCTCGCGGAAAATCGGCCGGATGGTGCCGAACGCCTTGCGCAGGGAGAGCATGGAAATCAGCAGCAGGGAAAATGCCACGCCCGTCATCAGCGGGCTAATGCGCAGCAGCAGCACCAGCGCGATCGTGGCCGTGAGCAGCCCGCCCAGAAACTCGACCAGTCCCGTGCCGATCAGATTGCGCACGCCCTCGACGTCGCTCATGATGCGTGAGACGAGCGCGCCGGTCTTGTTCGCGTCGTAGTACGCCACCGGCAGCCGCCCCACATGCTCCTGCACCTTGCGCCGCAGTTCGGTGATCATCCGCTGCGCGGCTTTTGAGAGCAGTTGCGTCAGAGCATAAGACGTTAACCCTTGAATCAGCGTGGCGAGCAGTACGGCCGCCACCAGCGGTATCAGCAGATTCGTCTGATGCTTGGAAAACACATTGTCGAACAGATATTTTTGCGATGCAGGAAGGACGAGCCCGGAAACGCGGTTGACGGCCATCAGCACCAGGCCCATCGCCAGCAGCCCGCGCCGCGGCTTCATCAGAGCCAGGATAGCCGGCAACTGATCCCACGCCCGGCTCAGATTGGCCTTGCCGTCTTTCGACGCAGGCGCGTTGCTCCCCTCGCGCGAACGCGGACTCCTCTCCGCGTGCCCGCCCATCCCGCGCTGCGTCCCGATCCCGCCGAATCCACCGGCCATTCTCATGAGATGTCCATCTTATGGCATTTGATACATTTGCTGCCACCATGGAACGGTTCGGTGCTTCGTAGGACAGACACTCTTGTCTGTCCGCGTCAAACCTGCCCAGGTGAAAGGGACAGACAAGAGTGGCTGTCCTACAAAATCCATATCGCTTGACAAAGGGAATCGCCGTTTGCTCTTATCGCTGGCGCGCGTGCACATCAATTGCACGCGGAAAGTTCCAAACCATGTCCAAACTTCGATTATCGCTGGCCTGCTGGAATTATGACCGCACGCGCGCGCTCCTGGAAGACCGCATCCCGGTCGACGGTATCGACCTGACCTACATCAATATCCCGGTCGAGGAAACTTTTTTCCGCATGATCCGCCATCGCGAATTCGACGTGGCCGAAATGTCTCTCTCCTCCTACACGCTGTCCATGTTCCGCGAACCCCGGCCGTTCGTGGCCATTCCCGTATTTCCGTCGCGCTCCTTCCGCCACTCCTGCATCTACGTGAACCGCAACAGCGGCATCCGCGAGCCGAAAGATCTGATCGGAAAGCGCGTGGGCAACCCGGAATACCAGCTCACCGCGGGCGTGTGGATTCGCGGAATTTTGAGCGACGACTACGGCGTCCCCGTTTCCAGCGTCGCCTATTTCCGCGGCGGTGAGGAGCAGCCCGGCCGCACCGAAAAGCAATCCGTCGCTCTGCCGCCCGAAATCCGCCTCGAAAACATCGCCGAAAATAAAACGCTCAATCAGATGCTTGTGGACGGAGAAATCGACGCCATCTACTCTCCACGCGCTCCGTCCGCCTTCATGCAGGGAAACCCCGCCGTCGGCCGCCTGTTCGAGGACTACGAACCCGTGGAGCGCGAATACTACCAGCGTACGAAAATCTTTCCGATCATGCACACCATCGTGATTCGCCGCGAAGTCTACGAGCAGCACCGCTGGATCGCGCAATCGCTCTACAAAGCGTTCGTCCAGGCCCAGCGCGAAGTCTACGAGGACCTGTTCGAGCCCGCCGCGCTCAAAACCATGCTCCCCTGGCAGATCCGCCACGCTGAGCAGACGCGCGACTTGATGGGCAAGGATTTCTGGCCCTACGGATTCGAGCCGAACGTGCATGGCCTTAGCACGTTCCTGCGCTATTCCTTCGAGCAGGGCCTTTCCAAGCGCCTGCTGCAGCCGCAGGAACTGTTCGTCCCGGAAGCCTTGGAGTCATTCAAGATTTGAGATGAAGCCGTCTCATAAATGGGTTTTGTGGGTCGCGGCTTCAGCCGCGACATCAAGACACGAAGAAAAACAGGGCTTCAGCCCCTGGCGGGCCATACGGTGCGAGTGCCTGATCGTTTATGATATGACTTCTTATCAAATTTGAGATTCTAGTTCCTCAACGAATTTCCTGAGAGAGTGTGCATGCCCGAATCCGGACCGGAACCGTCGCCGCGCTGGTGGGCCCTGACCCGAGGAGACATTGACGCCACCGTCGCCCAAGTCGGTTTCAACGTCGCCCAGACGATCATCCCCGCGATTCTTCTGGTCCCGGTCGGCATTTCCATGGGCTTTAGCGTGGGACATCTGCTTCCCGGCTACGCTCTGGGATTCGTGGCCGGCTCGTTCGCGCTAGCGGGACTCGGTGTCGGGCTGGCGAAGCGCGAGGGCCGCGCCAATGTGACTGCGCACGTCTACATCAACAACGTCCCGGGAATGATCGCCTACACGCTGGCCATCCTGCTTCCGGTATATTTGCAGACACGCGACCAAGACCTGGCCTGGCGAATCGGCGCGGCAGCAGTCGTCTGGACGGGAGTGATCAAGCTGGCGGCCGCGCCGTTCGCCGGGGCGATCCGCAAATTCATACCCAAGCCGGCAACGATGACCGTCTTCGGCGCGGCCATGTACACGTACCTGGCGATGGTGCTGCTGCAGCGTATATTCGATCAGCCGTTGGTCGGCATTGTCGCGCTCGCGATAATCGCCGTCGCCGGACTCGCCAATGTGCCGGTCACAAAATGGAGAATCCCTCCATTCCTGCTCGCGTGGCTCGTGCCTCTCGCCATCGGATTGTCCATCGGCTACGTTCACCCGGCGTGGCAGGGAGTTTCCCTGCAGCTTCCGTTCGTGCGCACGCCGGGCTTGCTGCAGGCCATGGGCCTCGCGATTCCCTACCTGTCGGTGATCGCGCCCATGTCGATTTATCAGGTGCTGCAGGACATCGCATCGGTGGAAGGCGCCAGCGCAGCCGGCGATAATTACGATGTCCGTCTGATCGTGGCCGCCGACGGGCTGGGAACATTCGCGTGCGGCGCCGCCGGAAGCATCATCACGCCGGTGATCGCCGCGCTGCATCCGCCCTACAAGGCGATGGGCGCGCGCATCGGATTTTGTTTCTGGACGGCAATCATTTACCTGGCCGTGTCCATGAGCGGCCTGACGCTGTTCATCTCCCAGCTTTTTCCCTGGGCCATTCTCGCGGCGATGATCGGCTACGTGGCCGTGGGCGTGGGCCGCGCCACGCTGCATCGCGTGGAGCAAAAATATTGGAACGCCATGCTGCTGGGACTCGTTCTGCCAACCGGGGCGGTGGTGGCGTCGGCGGTGAGTTCCGCCCTGCCCGCGTTAAAGCTTTCCATCCAGAATCCGGAAGTGACGTCCGCGCTCAACCGCTCGATCTACTGGTCGTCGCTGCAGGGACTCGGCAACGGATTTCTATTCCTCGTTCTGGTGGTCACGGCCATGATTACTGAATTGATCGACCGGAATTTCGGACGCGCCGCCCTCTGGTGCGTCATCGCAGCAGTTTTTTCCTGGTTCGGCCTGATGCATTCGCCAGTGATGCGCTGGGGTGCGCAGCCTATGTACGCGGCGGGATGGTTGGCAGCAGCCTTGCTGGTGTATTCCGCGCGCTGGTGGCGGGGGGATTTGGCGGCTCCGAGGTGACTTGATTTTTTCGCGGCTCGTTCCGTGTGCTCCGCGATCTTTAACCGAGTCGGAACACGCTTACGTCAATCGCTCGCCCGTTGCGCCGATCCAGCCAGATAAAAATACCCAACTTTATTATTCGCCGGCGTCCCGAACCACATGCGCCCCTGCGAATCCAAATAAAATTCACGCATGGTGTTTTCCGATTGCGGGAACGGGTATTCGGTTACGTGCCCGGTCTTGGGATCGAGATTTCCAATCACGTCCAGGTGCTCGGAGGAATACCAGAGCGTGTGATTGCCGCCGATCGCCAATGCGTAGGGCGTCGCTTCCGGCCCGGGCAACTCAAACTCCCTGAATTTTTCGGTTTTCGGATCGAATTGCCCAATCTTGCCGGATTGAAATTCAGCGAACCAGATCGTGCCGTCCGTATCCACCTGGATGCGCCGCGGGCGGGCATCGGCGGTCGGGACATCCCACAACGAAACCTTCATGGTTTTTCCATCCACTTTCCCGATCTTTCCGTTGGGAACGTACTCCGCGAACCAGCAATTGCCGTCCTTGTCCAGCGCGAGGCCGTACGCGGACGGGACTTCCTTGAATTGCGTAAACGCCTTCGTCTTCGGATCGAAAACGGTCAGCGGCCCGCCGGTCGCCCACACCCGGCCCTGCGAATCGACGCGCAAGGTGTGCTTGGATCCTCCCGCCACGGTTCCCTCTTTTCCCGGAGTATATGGGTCCTGAAATTCCACAATCGCGCGAGTGGCGGGATCCCAACGTCCGATCCGGTTCGATCCTTGTTCGGTCAGCCACACGCTGCCGTCCGCGGTGGGCACCGCGGAGTGAATCGCGGCCGTGCCTCCGAATGGAACCGCGTATTCCTGTACCTCTCCGGTCTTCGGGTCCAGCCGTCCGATCCTGTCGGCTCGCCCGTAATAGGGCATCCAATAATTTCCGTCTTTGTCGGGGAAGGCGCTCCATGGCATGCGGTTCGGGCCGGGCAATTCATATTCCACGTAAACAATCTTCATCGCGTCGTCGCCGAAGGATCGCACCAGGTCCTTGTAGCGCGGCATGTCCGCCGGGGATTTCGGGAGAACTGAATCCTCGCCGAACAGCGAGTTAATGTAGGACGCCACGTTCGCCTTGTCTTCTTCGCTGAACGAGCGCCCGACGCCACCCAAAAAGAAGTGCATGGTGGTCACCATGTAGTCGACGCGGTCGCGCCAGCCGTCTTCATCGCGCCGCACCGAGGCCATGCGCGATTGAAACCCGTGGCACGCGAAACACCGCCCCACCAGCAATTCCTTCCCCTTCGCTTCCGGGAATAGGACCTCGCCCTGGTATTGCGACAAGTCGCTCCACCGCACCGCGCCCGGCTGCAGCGCAAATTCATACGAGGCACTCTGGTCCGCCGCCAATTTCACATTGCTGCGCGGATCGCCGCGATACCCCACCGCCTTGACCTGGATCTGATAGTCCCCAGCGGGCAGATTTTCAATCCGGTAGCGGCCATCCTTGTCCGTCAGCACGCTGACCAAAACTCGTGTGCTCGTATTCTGGGCCTGAACGAACGCACCCCGGAATGATGCGCCGTCCGGGCCTTTCACCGTGCCCGTCACGGTCGCTCCACGAGCCAGGGAAACGAGCGACGCGGCCAGAATCAGAACACCCAGACATTTAGAAATGAATTTCATGGCGCCTCCGGGTTACAGCTATTCCATTGGCCGGATTCTACCTCAGTTTTAATCGAGCAGGATAGGCATGCACAGCACCGGCTCCACATGAAAATCCAGCCGGTTGATTTCCTGCAACGCACACCCGAGCTGCGCGCTGCGGCAAGTTTCGAGCGTAATGATGAACGGCAGCGCGGAATGCGGGTATCCCGGCCGCTGCAATACCGCGTCAATGCCGATGCCGTACCGCGAAAGCACGGTGGCGACGGCGGCGATAATCCCGGGCCGGTCTTTCACCACGAATCGCAAGTAGTAGGGAGCGGTAAATTCCCCGCTCACGTCCTTGGGCGTCTCGACCTCCGGCACGTTGCTCGGCGGCTTGCTGCCACTGCGCGCGATCGAATACAGATCGGAAATCACCGCCACGGCCGTGGGGTCTCCTCCCGCCCCAAATCCCGAAAACACCATTTGCCCGGCGTATTGTCCGGTGGCCATCACCAGATTCTTGCTGCCCTCGACGTGCGCCACCAGCGAGGACGCCGGAACCAGCGCGGGCCGCACAAACGCGCGCACGCTCAACCCGTCGTCGGTTTCTTTCCGTGCCAGCGAAATCTGCCGTATGGCGCAGCCCAATTCCCGCGCGTAGGCAAAGTCTACGGCCTGCACGGCTGAAATCGGCCAGCATGGAATCTGTTCGCTTTTCACGCGGGCGCGCAGCCCGGCTTGCGTCAGGATCACGAGCTTGGCGCGCGCGTCGTATCCCTCGACGTCCGCGGTCGGATCGGCCTCGGCAAAACCCAGATCCTGCGCCTCTTTCAGCGCCGATTCAAAACTCGCCCCGGTTGACTCCATTTTTGTGAGGATGTAGTTGCAGGTGCCGTTCAGCACACCCGCAATCTTGTACAACCGGTCTCCGGCCAGTCCCTCTTGAATCCCGATAATTGCGGGGATTCCCCCGGCCACCGACGCGCCATACTCGAGGCGCCGGCCCGATTCGCGCGCCAGGTCCACCAACTCGGGCCCGCTCTCGGCGATCAGCTGCTTGTTCGCCGTGACCACCGATTTCCCCGCGCGCAGCGCCTTGCGAATCCAGTCCCCAGCCGGCTTCACTCCTCCGGCCAGCTCGACAAACACGTCGATGTCGGAGGAGATCACTTCGTTGACGCTGTCGGTCCAGCGCACGCTTGCAGGCACCCAATCGACTTTCTTCCGGCTCACGCCGCGGTTAAAAATATGCGTGAGCTCAAAGCAGTCGTTCGCCTCCTGCAGCAGAAGTTTGACGACCGAGCGGCCCACCGTGCCGAACCCGGCAATCGCAATCTTCAATTTCTTTTCCCGCGCAGGCGCTTTTTTCGCCGGCGCGGATTTCACGCGTGACTTCGATTTCACGGGTTTCGCTTTGGCCGCCAATTCTTCACCTCTGTGTAGGTTGCGAACATATATCGCCTTCGCTTCGACCGGCAAGGATTATAAGATATTTCGGTATCGGCGCACCGAGGCCCGAAAGACGGCCGGCGGTACGACCTCCCGCGGAAATCGGGAATCTAAAGAGCATGGCGCAAATGACCCAGCGGCTCGCCGAAAACGTCGACGGTGATTTTTACGTCGATTCCACCTGCATCGACTGCGACGCCTGCCGCCAGATTGCCCCGGCCAGCTTCCGCGATCACGGCGGACAGTCCAGCGTGTACCGTCAGCCGCGCAATCCGGGCGAGCAGCATCGCGCGTTCATGGCGCTGGTCGCGTGCCCCACGGCGTCGATCGGCACGGTCTCGCATCGCAACGCCCGCCAGGGAGTCGAGGCCTTTCCCGTGCACGTGGTGGATGAGGTCTACTATTGTGGATTTAACTCCGAGGCAAGTTTCGGCGCATGGGCCTACCTGATCGTGCGGCCCAGGGAACGGGGCGGCAATGTCCTGGTCGATTCACCGCGCTTCAATGCGCCCTTGGTGAAGCGGATCGAAGAAATGGGCGGCGTGAATCTGATGTTCCTCTCCCACCGCGACGACATTGCCGACCACGCCAAATTCGCCGCGCACTTTCATTGCCCGCGCATCATGCACGAAGGAGACGCCGCCTCGTCCCGCGGCATCGAGCGCGTCATCACCGGAACCGGCCCGCAGCGCATCGACGACGAGCTCTTGCTGATCCCCACTCCCGGTCACACGCGCGGCCATCAAGTGCTTCTCTACCGCGACAATGTCCTCTTCACCGGCGATCACCTGGCTTGGTCCGCCGAGCGCGAAACGCTCACCGCCTTTCGCGATGTCTGCTGGTACTCCTGGAAGGAACAAACTCATTCAATGGAAAAATTGCTGGCTTACCGCTTTTCCTCCGTGCTGCCCGGCCACGGCCGCATCCACCTCGGCACACCGGATGAGATGCATGACCACCTGCAGCGATGCGTGGCACGAATGAAGGAGCAAAAGTAGGACAGGCTTCAGCCTGTCGGGTTTAGGTTTTCATCGGCACAAATCAAAACCGACAGGCTGAAGCCTGTCCTACTGAAATGCCCGTCCCGCTACGTAGGAAAATAAAATGAGGTGACGAGAAATTAACGCTACACGCGCTCCAGTACCATCGCAATCCCCTGCCCCACGCCAATGCACATCGAAGCCAAGGCGTAGCGCCCCTTGATCCGCTGGATCTGCCGCGCCGCCGTCAGCACCAACCGCGCCCCGCTCATTCCCAGCGGGTGCCCCAGCGCGATGGCCCCGCCGTTGGGATTCACTTTCTCGCTGTCGTCAGGCAACCCCAACTCGCGCATCACCGCCAGCGCCTGCGCCGCGAACGCTTCGTTCAACTCAAACACGTCCATGTCCGCCATCGCCAGCTTCAATCGCGCCATTAGCTTCCGCACCGCGTAAATCGGCCCGATGCCCATGTAGTCGGGCTCAACACCGGCAGTCGCCGCGCCGAGCACTCGCGCGATGGGCTTCAGTCCAAATTTCGCCGCCGCCTCCTCCGAAGCCACGAACATCGCGCACGCGCCGTCGTTGATTCCCGATGCGTTGCCGGCCGTCACCGTGCCCCCGGCTCGGAACGGCGCGGGCAATTTCGCCAACGCCTCGAGCGTCGTGTCCGGACGCGGATGCTCATCCTCGGAAACGGTTTTCAGCGATCCCTTCGCTCCGGGAATCTCGACCGGCGTGATTTCCTCCGCCAGAATTCCCGCCTTCTGCGCCTGCGCGGCCTTCTGTTGCGAGCGCAGCGCGAAACAGTCCTGGGAAGCGCGGTCGATCCCATATTTTTCCGCGACGTTCTCCGCCGTCTCCGGCATGGACGACGTCCGATAGAGTTTCACCATTTCCGGATTGGGAAAGCGCCATCCGATGGTCGTATCGTAAATTTCCGCCGCGCGCGAAAAAGGGGACGCAGCCTTGGGCATCACGAACGGCGCACGGCTCATGCTCTCAACGCCGCCGGCGATGGCCAGCGAAATTTCGCCTGCGGCGATGGCGCGCGCAGCCACCGCCACCGCTTCCATTCCGGAGCCGCACAGCCGGTTGACGGTCATCCCCGGAACGCTCCACGGAATTCCCGCAAGCAACAAGGCCATGCGCGCCACGTTGCGGTTGTCTTCCCCCGACTGATTCGCGCAACCGAAAATCACTTCGTCCACCGTCGCCCAATCGCTCTTCGCGAATTTCCCGCGCAGCGCCCGCAGCGGCGCCGCCGCCAGATCGTCCGCGCGAACCTGCGCCAGCGCCCCGCCGTAGCGCCCGATCGGCGTGCGTGTCCCTTCGCAGATGAATGCCGGGGACATTTTTTTCTGAATGACTCCCATGTTGGACGGTCCCGTCAAATCAGCGCAAGAATTTCGCCACGGCGATCAACTTTCCGAAAAGTTCCGACACAACTAAAGCAGCGTCATTCCGAACGAAGTGAGGAATCCCTTTTTCTCTTGGTTCCCATGCCCAGAGGGATTCCTCACTTCGTTCGGAATGACGAGAACTTGGGCTAATCCGAGACAGCTGCAGTGTGTCACCAGGCAAACCTACTTCGCACCCGCGGGAGCCGCCGCATCCTGAATTCCGACCAACTCCACTTCAAAAATCAGCGTCGCGTTCGGCCCGATCACGTTCCCCGCCCCGCGCGCGCCATACGCCAGGCTCGCGGGCACAACAATCTGCCATTTCGATCCAACCGGCATCATCTGCAATGCTTCCTTAAAACCGGGAATCACCGTCTTGATGTCGAATGGCACCGGTTTTCCGGCCTCGGTCGAGCTGTCGAATTCGGTTCCATCCAAAAACGTTCCCTTGTAATTGCACAGCACCGTGTCAGTCTCCACCGGCTTCTTGCCCGTGCCCGCGGTAATGATCTTGTATTGCAGGCCGCTCGCAGTGGTCACCACGCCCGTTTTTTTCCCATTATCGGCCAGGAACGCTTCGCCCTGCTTGCGGTTGTCCTCGGCCGCCGCTTCCTCGGCCTGCATCTGCTTCTGCCGCATCTCTTCACGCAGGGCACCGATCACGGTCTGCAGCTCGTCGTCGCTCATCAGCGATTTTGCGCCCGAAAGCGCGTCCTTCAGCCCGCGCGAAATCAGCTCGGGATCCACATCCATCTCCTGGGCCTTCACGCCCTTGCCCATTTCCATGCCGATGGCGTAACTCAATTTTTCCTTCTGCGTCTTCAGGGCTGCGGGGGCATCCTGCGCCTGCGCGTTGCCCGTCCAAATCCCGAACGCCAGGACCACGATCGCTAACCGCTTCATCCATCCTCCTCATCGGGAACGACGAGCGTTGCCTTGGCGCTCATGTTCCCCGTAAACGGTACCCGATTGCGCTGTTACTTGGAAATAAAATTAGCGAGATTGTGCGACGCGGATGGAACGGGAGAGGGAGCCGCAGGAATCGTCGCAACTCCGCACGGATCACGAGCCCTCTGGAGGTGGCAGGTGCACGAGCCATCGTTATTTGTGATATCATGATATCGTCATTGGAGGACGCCATGGCCCAACTCGTGGTTCGCAACGTCGAGGAATCCGTGAAATCCCGCCTGAAACGCCGCGCCGGGCGCCACGGCCGCAGCATGGAAGAAGAAGTCCGGGACATCCTCCGCGAGGCTGTAAAACAAGAAGAGGTTCCCCTCGGAGGCCTCGGTTCCGGCATCGCTTCCCGGTTCCGCAGGGCCGGCCTCAAGTCCGATATTCCTGAGTTGCGCGGCCATTACGTCAAACCCGCGTCCTTCGATCGATGACCCTTCTCGATACCAACGTCCTGTCGGCCCTAATGCGCCAAACCCCGGATCCACAGGTGGTTGCTTGGCTCGACCGGCAGCCTCGGACATCCGTCTGGATCACTTCGGTAACAATCCTGGAAATTCAATTCGGGATTCGGATCCTGGCTGCAGGCAGGCGGCGCGCGATGCTGACGGAGGCGTTTGAAGCAATCGTGACGGAAGAAATCGCGGAAAGGGTGGCCAATTTCGATGCTGCTGCCGCGCGACTCGCCGCCGGGCTCATGGCGGCGCGCCAAAAGAAGGGGCGCCCAACTGACTTGCGCGACACGATGATTGCCGGGATCGCCCTTGCCTGCCATGCCACGCTGGCAACGCGGAATACGCGCCATTTTGAAGATCTAAGCGTTCCTGTCGTCGATCCATGGTCGGCCTGAATCCGCGTTGCCGGAGCATTCCCGCATCTGTTCGATGCGGGGCCGGCCCCCCTTCACCGCCCCGGCTGCATCCCCTCGGCCTGGTATGCGGCGGCCGCCTCCGGCGAGGAAAGAAACTCAAGCAGCGCCTTCGCCGCCGCTGGATCCTTCGCGTGGGAGGAAACATATCCCACCAGGCCGGTCGGCGTGGAAATCGCGCGCGGCAATGGCCCCACGACGTCGATTCCGTCATCTCGCATTTCGCTCACAAACGTCAGGCCGATTTCTACTTCCCCCTTGGCCACCATGCCCATGGCCCCCGCGCCGCCCTGGGCCACTTTGATCTTCGGCTGCAGCTGCTCGGCCAGCCCCATTTTTTTCAGAGTTTCGTTGAAGCTGACTCCGGCCGCCGCGCCGCCCGCCGCATCGGGATACGTTATCGATTTCGCCGCAAGCAGCATCTTCTTGACGGCTTCGGGCGTGGAGATGTCGGGTTTTGCCGCGCCCTTGCGCACGGCCACTCCCACGGCAACAGTCGCCAGCGGCGTCTCGCTCGCGGGGACGACATTGCCCGAGGCCACGACTTCCGCCAGCGGCGGCTGCACGACGGGCACGTCGAAAGCCTCGCCTTGCATTACCTGTTTTTTCGTTCCCAGGCCTGACCCGAATGTCGCCTTCACCTTGTAGCCCGTCTTTTTCTCGAATGCGGGAATGAGCTTATCGAGCGGCGCGCGCGCCCCGCCCGGAGCGATCAGCGTGATTTCGGTCTGCATCTGGGCGCGGCTCGCCTGGCCCGCAAGTAACACCGCCGCAATAGCGAATGAAATCAGAATCCGCTTCATGGCTTCTCCTCCTCAGTCGGCCAAAACAAGAAAACCGTCCCGGGTTAACGCCCGGGACGGTATTCCTTGTGCCGTTCACCTGATGATATAACTTTTCGCCCCCGCGAAAAACCTACTTCCCATAAACCAACACGTGGAAATTCCCGGGCTTGGCCGTCGCCAGCGGATGCGGCTGTTTTTCGGTGGGAGCGGCCGGAGGATTAAATGCCGACGTGCTCAGAAAGATCCGGTGCGTCTTGGTGTCCACCTGCAGCGTCTTGGCCCCGTACTCGGTCTTGACCGACTCGACTTCGCTGAGCTTGTCCGGGGAATCCTCGTGATAAATGTGCAGCATGCCTTCGCGCGTGGCCACGAACAGCATGCCCGTAGCTGGTTCAAACGCGTTCGCGTCCACGCCAGCCGAAATCGGATACGACTGCAGAACTTTTCCCGTATCCGCGTCCATCATGACTACGAATTGCGGGCCGCGTCCGGCCGAAAACAGCCGCCGGGTTTTCAGATCCATGGCCATGGACGTTGGTGCCCCGGCCGGCGCGGTGGGCCAGCGGCCCTTCACCGTGTTCGTGCGCGCGTCGATGGCCACCACATCGTTGGTTCCGGGATTGTTGTCGTAGATCATCCCTTTGCCGTCGGCGGCCGGAAATTCCACGGCTCCCCCGAGATCGATATTGGTGATCACGGTTTCTTTCACCGGATCGATCACTGTTGTGTTGTGGCTATCGCCGTTGAAGGTAAAAACGTGCCCTGTCACCGGCTCATAAACGATCGCGTCGGTGTCATTCTGCCCGGTCTTTACGTGCCCAGTGACCTTCAAGGTCTTCAAATCGAAGATCGCCACTTCCTGGACTGTGGCCCCGGGCCGCGAGTCGCCGTCCGTGATGAATCCTTTGCCCAGTTTGGGGGCCAGGGCGACGCCGTGGCAGCGCGTCAATCCCGTGATCCTGCCCACGACGGAATAATCGTCGGCGTTCAGCACCACCACTTCCGCGCCGTGCGAAATATACACGCGCCGCGCTGCGGCATCCACCGTGATGTAGTCATAATATTCCGCGCCGCCTGGCGCATCGGGTAGCGAAATCGTCTTGAGCAGGTGATACCCTCCCGCCGGCGGAGCAGGGGGAGCATCCGCGCCCCGTGCAATACCAGCGCTCAACACTGCCACTGCCACAACGAATGCATACCGACCAAATGCGGAAACCTTCATAGGTTCTCTCCTTTTGCCGAGTGTCTTGACGGAGCTATTTCCAGGACTGCCGGCGCGATCGAATCGCCGCCGCGGGAGCCGCCGCGTGGCAAGTCCCCGTTCCTACTTTCCCGGACATTGCGTACTCAGGAAATATATAATTAAGGCACGGTTGAAGGGGACATTTGCTGCGCGCGATTCTAGCACGCCGCCGCCTGCCCCACCCATACTCGCCCCCCATTTTCTAACCTTCCCCGTCCGCACATCATTGCGCGGGCGGACCGGCCCTGCCGCACGAAAAATAAGATTCTGCCCCACTCACCTGAATTATTCCTGAAAGGCTTCCAGATCGAACCCCGCAGGGCGGCGCCTCCCGGCAGGCCTCGTCGAAATCGATAATTTATGGCACAGTAGAATGCGATGGATGACTCCGGGAACTCCTCACGCGCCGGGCGCGTGGCTTTTACCTATCCTGACTTTGTTTTCTACCAACTGGCGCGCTTTTTCATCATTGCCGGACTCGAAATGCAGTCGGTCGCGGTCGGCTGGCAGATCTACGAAATCACCAGGCGCCCCCTGGACTTGGGGCTGGTGGGCCTGGCGCAATTTTCCCCTGGCATTCTGTTGTTTCTGGTTTCGGGGCATGCCGCGGACCGGTTTCCCCGTAACAAGCTCCTGGTGGTTTGCTACGTCGGGTTCGGCGTGTGCTCCGGCTTGTTGCTGTTCACCGCGTTTCATCAATCGCGCACGGTTCTTCCCATCTATGTGGTGGTTGTGCTGCTCGGCGTGGTGCGCGCATTCAACAGTCCGGTGAGCCGCGCCATGGTTCCGCAAATCGTTCCGGAAGAGCATTTGCAGAATGCCATCGCATGGAATAGTTCGGTGAATCAGGCCGCGACGATCATGGGGCCGTCGCTGGGCGGGTTGATCTACGCCGTGGCCAAAGGCCCCGCGGCGGTTTACGCGACCGCGATCCTGGCCGCGGCCGGCGCCGTGTTCCTGATGACCCAGGTAAAGCTGCGGTCAAAGCCGCGGCCCAGGGAGCCGATGACCTTGAAATCCGTGCTCGCAGGGCTCCACTACATCGCGGAAAAGAAAATCATCCTGGGCTCGATTTCGCTGGATCTGTTCGCGGTGCTGCTGGGCGGCGCGGTGGCGCTGCTGCCCGTGTTCGCCAGCGAAGTGCTGCGCACCGGGCCCTGGGGCCTGGGCTTGCTGCGCGCGTCTCCCGCAATCGGCGCGGGCAGCATGGCGCTGCTGCTGGCGCACCGTCCCTTTCGCCGCCGCGCTGGCGTGACCATGCTCTGGTGCGTCGCCGGGTTCGGCGCGTTCACCATTCTGTTCGGCATTTCGCGCAGCCTGGTCCTTTCCATGGTGGCGCTCATCCTGGTCGGCTCCATGGACATGGTCAGCGTCGTGGTCCGCTCCACGCTGGTGCAGCTGGCCACGCCCGACGAAATGCGCGGCCGCGTCAGCGCCGTGGAAATGATGTTCATCGGCGCTTCCAACGAAATTGGACAATTTGAATCGGGACTCACCGCGCAGTGGTTTGGCGCGGTCCCAGCCGTGATCCTCGGCGGAATCGGAACCCTGCTGGTCACGGGATTGTGGGCCTGGAATTTTCCGGAACTGCGCCGCGTCGAGAAATTTTCCTCGATCAAGAGTTAAGTAGGACAGGCTTCAGCCTGTCTGCTTTTGGTTTCCGCACGGAAGAATAAACCGACAGGCTGAATCCTGTCCTACTTCGCCGGCGAAGCCGTCACCGAGGCCATTTTCCGGATCATCCCATCGGGCTTGCTCAACACGTACAGTTCCCCGTCGCTGCTCTGCGCCAGGCGCACATCCGCGCGCCCGCCGCCATACGCAACGCCCTCGGGATCGGTTTTCGGCTGCTTGTGCTCGGCATCTTTCCAGCCGGTAGTCGCGGCGGACCCTCCGGGCAGCACATGATCCGCCGCCGGCGTGCCGCCCTTGTGCGCGTAGGCCTCCGCCACGATGTCGTACATTCGGCTCTTTTTGGCAATCTGCGCGGATTTGTCGAAGGGGCTCTTAAACACCATCTGCAACTCGTGGATTTGCGCCTGGTGGTTGCGCTGCCCGTGTGTGGCAATCATCTCCGGCAGATCGACGTAAAAAATGCGTCCCGTGGTCATGTCGTTGAAAATATATTTTCCGTCGAGCTTCGGCATCAGCTTGCCGCGGTAGACGTATCCGCTGCCGATTGAATCGCCCTCCTGATGGCTGTAAACCGCGGCGGGATAAACCGGGGCGACCGGCTCATCGATGCCGTCCACTTTCAGCAGGTCGCGGTCAGGAAACGCCACCGGCGGAGTCTTCAGGCTGCCCGTCTTTCCGGCGTCATCCACGAACAATTGCTCGTTGCCCTCGCGCTCCGAATACCCGTAATTGGCGCCCTTGGTGACGATGTTCACCTCTTCCCAGTAGTGCAAGCCGATGTCGTTCACCAGGAAAGTTTTCGTCGGAACGTCCCACGCCATGCGCGCCGGATTGCGCAATCCGTACGCATAGATTTCGCCGCGCGCGCCGCTCACCTTCACGAAGGGATTCGGATCCGTGCCGGTCGAAGGAATGCGGTAACGCCCGTTGGCGCTGAGCATATCGTTCGGGTGCAGCTTGGTGTCCGGCGTGATCCGCAGAATTTTTCCCAGCAGCGTATTGAGCTGCTGCGGCAGCGTGTGGCTGGGGCCAGGAGTCTCGCCCTGCGCGCCGTCGCCCACGGAAATGTAGAGGTTGCCGTAATCGCCGTTCCCGGGCTTGGCCAGCGGATTGAAAATCATGTCGGCCATGGGATGATTGCGGTCAAATGAAACGCGCAGAAGTTCCCGCGCGGTTCCCTCAAACGTGTCGTTCTTGATATTCGTGTCCGTCCATTCCACCAGCACCGATTCCAGGTGCACGGCTCCGGCGGGAGGCATCACGGCAGGAGTCGTTTCATATCCCTTCAAGTCCAGACTTGCCAGGTGAGCGTTGGTCGGTGTCGCCGATCCCTCCATGTCCGGCTTCTCGACGTGCACGGTATAAAATATCCCGTTTTTCGCGTACCCGGGATCGAACGCGATGGAAACGATTCCCGCGGTATTTCCCGTGTCGGACTCGAATTTGGGAAACACTTCCGCGAATTTAATGTAGGGGGTGAACTTCTTCGTGAACTTTTCCATGACATAGAGCGTGCCGCTCTGGTCGTTGACGAAGAATCGCCCGTTCGCCAGCGGAGCGTCCCCCGGCTCCGAGCGCATGGAAGTTACGCGCCCCAGTTGCCCCTTATAATCAATGTCGGCCGAGGCTTTTCCCCCGTGCGTCGGTGTCGAGAGCGGCGCGCTCGCGTAATTCTCCAGCAGCACCGTCATGCCGTCCTTGCCGACCTGGGATTGGGTGGGATATTGCGCGAAAGCCGCCGGCACACTCGCCAGGCAGCCCAACAGCACAACTCCAAAACGAAGCCTTCCGCGCCACGCGGCAACCACATGCATCCATGTCATTGTCCGTACCTCCGGTCTTGATTCTTAATTCTGGAGGAAGTTATTTCCTCTCCAGCTCTTCAATCAGCGCGGGCACAACCTCAAACAGATCGCCCACAATTCCGTAATCGGCGACCTCGAAAATCGGCGCGTTCTGGTCCTTGTTAATAGCCGCGATCGTTCGCGAGCCCTTCATGCCCACGACGTGCTGAATGGCGCCGCTGATCCCCAGCGCAAGATACAATTTCGGCGCGACCGTCTGCCCGGAGCTGCCAATCTGGCGGTCCATGGGCAGCCAGCCTTCATCGCAGATCGGGCGCGACGCGGAGACTTCGCCTCCCAGCAGCTTCGCCAGTTTTTCCGCGAGCGGAATATTTTCCGGAGCTTTGATGCCCCTTCCCACCGAGACGAGGATGGGCGCCTGCGTAAGATCGACGGCCTGCTTGGCCTCGCGAAAAATTTCCAGCGGCTTGGTACGAATCTGTTCCGGTTTCATTTCGACGGCAACTGGGGTGATCGCGGCTTTCGCAGCTCCTTGCGCAACCAGGTCCGCGCGAAACGCGCCCGCCTGAAACGTCGCAAACCATGGCCCCGCGCCGTCGAACACCACGTCGGCGACAGTTTTCCCCTGAAACATCTGGCGCACAAAAATCAGCTTCCCGTTTTCGTGCCGGTAGCCGATCGAGTCGCCGATCATGCCCTTGCCCAGCGATGCGGCCAGCTGCGGCGCAAAATCGCGCACCTGGTAGGTGTGCGGCAGCAGCACCAGATCGGGTTTGGCCTGCGTGATGGCCTGCCGCAGTGCGACGGTGTAGCCGTCCGGCGTGTACGCGGCGAGCAGGTCGTGCTCGACCAGCAGCACTTCATCGAGCTTGAATGCCGCAAGTTCCGCAGCCAGCGCAGCAACGCCTTTTCCGATGACCACGGCCGCGAGCCGGCTCGCGGTCTGTTCAGCAATCTGCTGCGCCGCAACCAGCGTCTCAAAACTGGTCTTGTTCCATTGCCCTTCGCGCTGTTCGGTGATCAGGAGAATATTCATGGTCGTAGGGAAATCGCGGTCACAGCACCCGCGCTTCGTGACGCAGCTTTTCGAGCAGTTTCGCGGCGGCTTCTTTCGGCGTGCCGGTCAAAAATTCGGTCTTCTTGGTTTTCACCGGCACGTAGACGCGCTCGATGTGCTGCGTCGATTCGTGCGCCACGCCCAGCGATTCGCGCGTGACGCTTGCGATTTCCTTTTTCTTTGCCGCCATGATGCCTTTCAGCGTCGCGTAGCGCACCTTGTTGATTCCGGACTGAATCGTCAGCACGGCCGGAAGCGGCAACTCGACCCACTGGAACCATCCGGCTTCCAGCTCCCGCTTCACGCGCAGGCCCTGGCCTTGCACATTATTCTGGAGATTGATCTGCATGATCAGCGTCGCGTGCGGAAGTTTTAAAAGTTCCGACACCAGCACACCGGTCTGCCCAAATCCCTGATCGTCGCTCTGCAATCCGGTTAGGACCAGGTCCGGCTTTTCGCGCTCAATTGCCGCCGCGAGCGATTTCGCCGCGCCCAGCGGATCGAGCATGTGCGCTTTGTCGTCCACGATATGAATCCCGCGGTCCGCGCCCTTCGCCAGCGCTTCCTTGATCGTCTGCTTCACGCGCTCCGGGCCCATGGAAACGGCGATGACTTCTCCCGTATGTTTTTCCTTCAGCCGGAGGGCTTCCTCGAGCGCGTAGCTGTCCGGCTCATTCATCTCAAATCCAATATCGGTTTCGCGAATCCACGCGTCGGCAATCGAAAGGGGAGCGTCCTTGGCGGGCACTTGCTTGATGCAGACGACAATCTTCATCGGCGCCTCATAATTGCAACCACCGGCTTACACTACATTTCTTGCCGCGTAGGCGGCTAAAAATCGGGGTTCGTCAAGCCGCACAGTGTGGGGCCAAAGGTAGCGCCGGCGTCTCGCCGGAAGGTTTGCGCCGCGACGCGCGCACAAAAAGAGCCGGCGGGACGCCGGCGCTACAGAACCACGATCTTCGCGAAAAAGTCCGCATGACCAAACCAGCATCGAAACCGGTCGCGCGACGCCAAACCTACCGCCCCGACCAGCGCTTGAACAGCAGCGCGGCGTTCGTGCCGCCGAATCCAAATGAATTCGATAGCGCGTAATCGACCGCCGCATGGCGCGCGCGATTGGGCACGTAGTCGAGATCGCACTCGGGATCCGGCGTTTCCTGATTGATCGTGGGCGGCAAAATCTGGTCGCGCAGCGCCAGCACGCTGATCCCGGCTTCCAGGCCCCCCGCACCGCCAAGTAAATGCCCGGTCATGGATTTGGTCGAGCTGACGGCGACCTTGCCGGCGTTTTCGCCGAACACGCGTTTCATGGCCTTGGTTTCGATCGCATCGCCCAGCGGGGTGGAAGTGCCGTGCGCGTTGACGTACCCGATTTCGTGCGGCTCGATTTTCGCGTCACGGATCGCCGCGCGCATCACGCGGTAAGCCCCATCGCCGTTCGCTTCCGGCGCCGTGATGTGGTGCGCGTCTCCCGACATTCCGTACCCGGCCACCTCGGCCAGAATCGGCGCGCCGCGCCGCTCGGCGTATTCCAGCGACTCAAGCACCAAAATACCTGCGCCTTCGCCCATCACGAATCCGTCACGGTCGGCGTCAAACGGGCGGCTGGCGCGTTCCGGTTCGTCGTTGCGCGTCGAGAGCGCCTTCATCGCCGCGAATCCGCCAACGCCCATCGGTGTGATGGCCGCTTCGGCTCCTCCGCAGATCATCACTTCCGCATCGCCGTGCTGGATCAGGCGGAACGAATCGCCCACCGCGTGCGCCGATGCCGAGCAGGCCGTGGCCGTCGCCGAATTCGGTCCCTTCGCGCCATAGCGGATGGAAATGTGCCCGGAGGCAAGATTGATAATCGCCGCGGGAATGAAAAACGGGGAGATGCGTCCGGGCCCGCCCTGGATCAGCTTGGAGTGCTCGCGCTCGATGACGTCGAATCCGCCGATTCCGCTGGCCACGTACACCCCGGTCGATTCGGCCATCTCCGGCGTGACCGTCAGGTCCGCCATGCGCACGGCAAAATCGGTGGCCGCCAGGGCCAGCTGGATGAACCGCGCGATTTTTTTCAGCTCTTTTTTTTCGGCCCAGTGGAGGGGATCGAAGTCGCGCACTTCACCGGCAATCGTGCAGTCAAACGCAGTGGTGTCGAAATGCGTGATCGTGCGGATGCCGCTCCGCCCGGCCTGGATGCCTTTCCACACATCATCCGTGCCGATCCCCAATCCGCAGACCAGCCCGACACCCGTTACGACAACCCGGCGGCTCACGTTTTCGACTCTCTCCCGTTGAACTTGCGGCGGCCGGCGAACTACTTCTTGGCCGAGGCGTGCTTTTGGATGTATTCGACCGCGTCCTTCACCGTGGCGATCTTTTCGGCGTCCTCATCAGGAATCTCGATGCCGAAGGCTTCTTCAAAGGCCATCACCAGCTCCACCGTATCCAGGGAGTCCGCGCCCAGATCGTCCACGAAGGACGCGGTGGACGTCACTTCCCCCTCATCCACGCCGAGTTGCTCCACAATAATCTGCTTTACGCGTTCTTCCACACTGGCCATCTTGGTATGCCTCCGCTAGGCGCTATGCGCCTCTTCCTTTAATTTTCTCTTGGACTCAATCGCGCCCTGTCTTTAAGCCCCGGATATTCTATGTACGGGCTTGCCTCAGGTCAACTTAACTCTGATTCTAGTCGTGAGCCGATTTGTGTTGATGCCTGCTCCCTAAAGAAATGCTCCGGTTCGGGATTATCAACCGGCAGGGCCGCTATCCCATCCGCAATCCGCCGTTCACGTCCAGCACCGTGCCCGTGATGTACGCGGCCTCATCGCTGGCCAAGAACACGATGGCCGCGGCAATTTCCGCATCCGTGCCCATGCGCCCCAAGGGCACCCGCGCCAGCAGCGCGTCCTTCACGCTCTGCGGCAGCGGGTCGGTCATTGGCGAGACGACGAAACCCGGAGCCACTGCATTCACCGTAATATTTCGCGACGCCACCTCCACGGCCAGAGCTCGCGTCAGCCCGATCAATCCCGCCTTCGCCGCAACGTAATTTGCCTGCCCGGCGTTTCCGGTCTCGGCCACCACGGATGTCACGTTGATGATCCGACCGTACCGCGCGCGCATCATCACCGAAAGCGCCTGCTGCGCGCACAGATGCGCGCCCGTAAGATTCGTACGCAGCACCGCTTCCCAGTCGTCCGGCTTCATGCGCACGGCCAGGCCGTCGCGCGCGATCGCCGCGTTGTTCACCAAAATATCGAGCTTGCCGAATTTTTCGATTGCCTGCCGGAAACCGGATTTCACCTGCTCACCGTCGGCCACGTCCATCGGCACCGCCAGCGCCTCACCGCCCGCCGCCGCGATTTCCGCGACCACGCCCGCGAGCTTTTCTGTATTCCGCGCGGCCAGCGTGACGCGCGCTCCCGCCTGCGCCAAGGCCAACGACGTCGCGCGCCCGATTCCCTGCGATGCGCCGGTAACCAGCGCCACTTTGTCCTTCAAGCTGAACATGAATTTGAGTAGGACAGGCTTCAGCCTGTCGCTTTTGATTTAGACGTGACCTTGGAAAAAACCAACCCCAGACAGGCTGAAGCCCGTCCTACCACTACGCTTCCGCCGACTCCGACTGCGCCTGCGCCAGCTTCTCCAGCGTCAAGTGCAGCGATTTTTCATCCTCGACGTTGAACACGTGCACCGACCGGTCAATCTGCCGCAGCAGTCCGGTCAGCACGCGCCCCGGCCCCACTTCCACAAACGTATTCACGCCCTCGTCGATGAGCACGCGCACCGACTCTTCCCAGCGCACAGGCAGCGTCACCTGGCGAATCAGCGATTCCCGCGCCTCGTCGCCGCTGGAAATAATCTCGGCGTCGGCGTTGGTCACCAGCGGCACGCGCAGCGCATGAAACGCCGCCCCTTTCAGATCGCCCTGCAGCCGCTCGGCCGCCGGAGCCATCAGCGCGCTATGAAACGGCGCGGACACCGGAAGCATCACGGCGCGCTTGGCGCCTCCGGCCGAAGCCATTTCCACGGCTCGCTTCACGGCCTCGGCGTTTCCGGAAATGACGGTCTGTTCGGGAGAATTCAGGTTCGCCGGCGACACCACTTGCCCATTCGTCGCCTTGCGGCAGATTTCGGTGACCTGCGCGGGGGCGAGCCCCAGGATCGCCGCCATCGCGCCCACGCCCTCGGGCACCGCCGTCTGCATGTACTCGCCGCGCCGGCGCACCAGGCGCACCGCGTCCGCGAATTCCAGCGCGCCCGCGGCCACCAACGCGGAATATTCGCCCAGGCTGTGCCCGGCGACGAAATCCGGCTTCACGCCCTTTTCCGCAAGCACGCGATACGCGGCCACCGACAGCGTCAGGATCGCGGGCTGCGTATTCGCCGTCAGCTTCAGCGCTTCTTCACTGCCGGTGAAGCACAACTCGGAAATCGAAAATCCCAGGACCTTATCGGCTTCGTCAAACACACTTCGGGCTGCCGGATACGATCCGGCCAGTTCCTTGCCCATGCCCGGGTACTGGGAAGCCTGTCCCGGAAACAAAAACGCTAATTTTCCCATTGAATTTGCCGCCGTTTCGCCGTTTAGGCTTCCACTGGGACTGGAAGCGCGGAAATCTCTTGCTCGATCTTTTCGTTGACCCCGCCCCGGACCAGTTCGGTCGCCACGCGCACGGCGTTCCGAATCGCCAGCGCGTTGGAGCTTCCGTGCCCGATAATGGCCACGCCTTTTACCCCTAGTAAGGGCGCGCCGCCGTATTCCGAGTAGTCGATCTTCTTGCGAAAGCTCTTGAACGCCTTGCGCGAAAGCACGTATCCAACCTGCGAACTCAGTGTGCTCTGCAAAGCTTGCTTCAACATGCCCGCGATATGCGCGGCAACGCCTTCGCTGATCTTCAGCGCGATATTTCCGATAAATCCGTCGCAAACGATGACGTCTACCGAGCCGTTGAAAATGTCGCGCCCTTCCACGTTGCCCGTGAAATTCAGCGGAGACAGCTTCAGCCGCGCGAATGCCTCGCGCGTCAATTCGTTGCCCTTGGACTCTTCTTCCCCGATCGAGAGCAACGCCACTTTCGGGCGCCGTGTGCCGAAAATCGCCCGGTAATAAATTTCGCCCATCACCGCGAACTGCACCAGGTGCGCGGGCTTGGAATCCACATTCGCGCCAACGTCCAGCAGCACGGCCGTCCCGCCCACCGACGTTGGAAACGGCGCCGCCAACGCCGGACGTTCCACCGAAGGCAGCAGGCCCAGCCCAAACCGCGCCACCGCCATCACCGCGCCCGTGTTGCCCGCGCTGATGAAGGCGTCGGCTTGCCCGCCACGAACCAGTTTCGCGGCCACGTGCGCCGAACTGTCCTTCTTCTTGCGGAAGGCCTGCGACGGCGAATCGTCCATGGTGATGACTTCACTCGCCGGCACGATCTCGATGGGCAATCCGCGGTGGGAATGCTTGGCCAGCTCTTTCTTAAGCTCCGGCGAAAGCCCGACCAGCAGGATGCGCACGCCGAGTTCGCGCGCCGCCGCGATTGCGCCCTCGACTTCAGGACGCGGCGCGTTGTCTCCCCCCATAGCATCCACTGCGATGGTGATCATTCAGTTTTCCGGCGGGCTACAAGTATAGCCCGCACCCGAATCTTCCGGCGGGCCGTAAATACCCGGGCTCTAGGCCCCTGTATCCACAACTTCCCGGCCTTTATAGTAACCACACTGCGGGCAAGCCTGGTGAGGCTGCTTCATTTCGTGGCAGTTGGGGCACTTGGCAAGCGCCGGCGGAACCAAAAAGTCGTGCGCCCGCCTCTTGTTCTTCCGGGCATGTGAATGTCGTCGTTTCGGATTAGGCATACAAACTCCTTCTGTCTTCTATTCTGGCGGGCTCCAAGTAGAGCCCGGATTCTGGCGGGCTTAAAGTAGAGCCCGGATTAAGTCAGGCTTCAATTAAAGCCCACACACGCCCATAAGGGAATGGGCATTCTATGGCGTTTCCGCCTCGATTTCTATTGCTTTTTGAACCAGTCCTGTTTCAGGCGAGCCAGGGGCGCCATTCGTGAATCACCGATATGGCTTTCGCAGCGGCATTCCTCGTTATTGAGATTCACTCCACATTGCGGGCAAAGTCCCCGGCAATCGCTCCGGCAAATGGCTTTCATGGGCAATGCCAGCAGGACCTGCTCGGCCAGGATGTCGGCCAGAAACATGCCTTCGCCCTCGAAAAACGCGATTTCCGTATCGTCCAGCTTGAGCCGTTCCTCTTCTTCCTTGGTCATCGAGGCCAGAGGCCGGTAAAACAGGTCGAATTCCCGGGATACGTCTTCGTGCACGGGCTCCAGGCACCGCGCGCACACCATCTCCAGCCGTGTGTGCAACTCCCCGGTGACACGGATCTGCCCCTCGATCAGCTCAGCGGTTGCCCGCACCTCGAGAGGCTCCACTTGCCGGAAATCCCCGGTATGGTAGTCGACCGTACCCGGGGCATAGCTCTTCCGGATCCGGATTTTGCGAACTGCCAGCTCTTTGACGTCTAGAAACATCGGTTTGCGCCGTTCACGCGAAAGACCCTGATCCTTTCGCTGCCATCTATTATTAGGGGTCGCACTAGGGTTGTCAAGGAAGCTACGGACGGGTTCCTTCACCGTTGCAGCGAATCAGGCACGTCCGGAACCCCGGCGGAATTTGCTATACAAGAGCAACCTCACGATCGAAATGAGGTTCCTTCCTCGCGTGTAACCTCAGCCCGACGCCGCAGGCCGCGGCGATCCGCTCCAGCATCGTTAGAGAATGACCCGTATATTCCGCGTCCTCCAGACGAGCAATCACCGACTGCGTCGTCCCAACCTTCCGCGCAAGTTCGGCCTGCGTTAGCCCTGCATTCTCGCGCATTTCGCGCACCAGCAAGGCCAGATCGATCTGCTGCAAGGTCCGCGCGTAGGCCTTGCGGTAGGCGGCGCTCTTTCGCGCGCGCTGCTCGACGTGTTCCCGGTGTTTATCGCGCCTCATAATCCCAACTCCTTCAAGATGCTTTCGATTTCTAATTTTGATCCGGAGTAATGATTGCGATATTTCATCCAAAGCCTCATCAGCTGCGCTGCCTTGGCGATTTCTCCCGGAGGGGTTTGCTGGGTCTTCTTTTGAAATCCCGATGCGATCACGATCAGCCTCCCCGGCTGAAAAAAGAAGAGAATCCGGAAAATCCTGTCGAATTGCTTGACCCTCAGCTCGAAAATATCGTCCGTGAGCTTCTTCACGAATTTTCCCGTCATCCGGTTGCCGGAAACGCGCAATCGCTCGATAAACGCGTCGATTCGGGCGGATGCCTTGTCGTCCAGCGAATCCACGAACTCCCGGGCCGGCGCGCGGCCGTTGGGCAGTTCCACGTACTCAATCTGGAATTCGCCATTCAATTCCGGAAGAGCCTCGCTCCGGAAAGTATCGCATAATTGCTATAATGGGGTCAAGGATTTGCGTACGCACCCTGGACTTTGAGTGGCTGGTTTAATCCGCCGATCGTGCCGATCCCGCCCCCAGCAACTCAGTATATTGCCGCAGCAGAAAATGATCGGTCATTCCCGCGATGTAGTCGCTAACGACGCGATGGGGAGGGTTCCGCTGGGCGAGTTCGGTGTAGGACTTCGGCATCGCCTCCGGGTGTTCGAGGTAATAGGCGAACAGTTGCGCCAGCGCGTCCACCGAGCGCTCGCGGTCGGCCACGATGGATGGATGATTGTAGAGCCGCGTGTGCAGGAATTTTTTCAACGTCGCGTTTTCCGTCGCGACCTTCAGGCTGAATCCGGCGAGGCGCCTCGATGCGCGCCGGATATCTTCCACCGTCCGCGCGCCGGACTCGGCAACTTGCATCCGCGTGTTCTCGATCAGGTCGGTCGCCATGCGGTCCAACGTGCGTTTCACCGCTTCGTTGAATTTCAATTTATCGCGAGCCCCGGGGTGCGCCCGGTGCACTTCACGATAGAATCCGGCAAACAGCGGCACGCCCGCGCAGATCATTTCAATGTCGAGCAGTTTCGATTCATAGCCGTCGTCCAGATCGGCGCTGTTGTAGGCAATTTCATCCACGAAATCGATCAGCTGCGCTTCCAGCGGAGGCCTCTCGTCGAGCAGATATTCCGCGAGCTCCGGAAATTTCGCGGCGTCATAATCGCGCGAGTGCTTTACGATCCCTTCGCGCACTTCAAAGGTCAGATTCAATCCCGGGAAATCCAGATACCGCTGCTCGAACTCCTCGACAATGCGCAGCGCCTGCAGGTTGTGATTGAACCGCTCGCCGTGCGGCCGCAGCAATTCGTCCAGTTTTCGCTCCCCCGCATGCCCGAACGGAGGATGCCCGATGTCATGCGCCAGGGAAAGCGCTTCCGCCAGATCGGTGTTGAGACCCAGCGCTCCGGCTACCGTCCGCGCGATCTGCGAAACTTCCAACGTATGCGTGAGCCGGTTGCGGAAATGATCCGAGTACCGCGTAGTGAAAACTTGCGTCTTCGCTTCCAGCCGCCGGAACGCCCGCGAATGAATCACGCGGTCGCGGTCCCGCGCATACGCGTTGCGATATGGATGCGGCGCCTCCGGATAACGCCGGCCACGCGAATTGGACACATCCATTGCATAGGAAGCGAGCGCCATGATGCGATTCTATGCCAGGTCAGCGATCATGCCAATGAATTGCACGCCGTCGCGGCGCGCCGGACAAAGCTCCTGTTGTAGCGCCCGCCTTCAGGCGGGCACATTTGGAGTGAGCGCATGACCACCCGAAAGCAGGCGCTGCAAATCCCGCAGCCACGAATCTAATTCGGTCCGTTCGCCGGCAATTTCACCGGAAATAGCCCCTTAAACACGAATTTTTGCACGCGCCTGCCGTCTTCCACTTCCGATGTGTAGAGGTTTCCCTTGCCGTCCGTGGTCATGTGATGGAGCACGTCGAATTCTCCTGGAGCAATGCCCGGCCGCCCGAACGAATCCAGGGCTTGCAGCGTCTTCCGGTCGAGTACCCAGATGCGAGCGGGGCTGCGGCTGGCCACGTACAGGAATCGCTGCGTCGGATCGGCCGAAAACGCCACGCTCGCGGCTGTGTTGCCGTTGTTGCACCCGCCGCCCTCCACCAAGCACCAGCGATCGATCCATACCTGCGTAATGTATTTGCCCTCGACGGTAAATACCTGCACGCGCTTGCCGCCGCGGTCGGCGACATACACCAGCCCGTCATTTGAGACTTTCACTCCGTGCACGGGCGGCACAAATTGCGAAGGCCCCGGATCTTTCGGATCGAATCCCGTGGCCAGAGTCCGATTGGCTTCTTCTTCCGCCGCCGCTGCCTTTGCGGCCTCGCCGGTCAGCGCCGGCGGGCGCGGGGGATCGTCCATCGGAACATTTCCGAATGCTCCCCACATGCGCCTGTACGCCCCCGTATCCGCGTCGAAAACAATAATCCGCTTGTTTCCGTACCCGTCCGAGACAAAGAGTTCGTTCGTTTTGGGATACACATAAATATCCGCCGGCTTCCAAAGGCTGGTCGTATCCGCGTTGGTTTTCTTTTTCGCGGCATGACCGATCTGCATCACAAATTTTCCGTCTTTCGTGAATTTCAGAATTTGATCGTCGTTCCCATTGCCGCTGATCCACACGTAGCCTTTGTAGTCCACGGTAATTCCGTGCTCGCTCGTGGGCCAAGTGTAGGCGTCCCCGGATTCCCCGCCCCAGCCACGCACGTAGTTCCCCGCCGCATCGAATTCCATCACCGGAGGCCCCGTCTTCACTCCGGGCTTCACGGTTCGATACCGGTGAATGATCCAGATGTTGCCGTCGGCGTCGCTCGCCGCGCTCGATACCTGCCCCAGCGTCCATCCGTTCGGCATGTGCGGCCATGATGGATCCACCTCGAACTTCGGCGCTTCCATCTTGACAGGCGGAATGGTCTGAGCGGCCCAGGCGCGGCGCCATCCGGAAAATGAAATTGCCGCAACCCCGGCCACCGCCAGCACCGCAACCAGAAACTCCGCCCAATGCCGGCTTCCGCTTCTTGCGTGGGGATAAACCAGCGGATTCTCTTTCCGCTCCCGCTTCGCATCCATCGATACTCCTCCTCCACGGCTTTTCAGCGTATCCTGCCGGTTTGACGGCATCGCCAGCGCCGCCGCCAATTTGAATTGGACCTTTCGGTTCCGCATCGTACGTCTCTCCGGCACCGCATACAACAAATTTGCCGCCTGGCACCGGGAATTTTCCTCTCGCCCTGGTGTATATTAGGGGCAAGCGGGAATTTCCGTCGGAGAAAATCCAGTCGTGGTGTTGCGAGGGTTCGACATGAAACGCAGGCTTATTCCGGTGCTCGCTTTCTTGCTGTGCGCGGGCGGCATTTCGCGCCCGCTTCTCGCGCACCACTCCAGCGCCTCTTACGACCTCGAACACCAAATCACGCTGAAGGGCACCATCACCAATTTTGAATGGACCAATCCCCACGTCTTCATTTATATCGACGTGAAGAACGACGACGGCAGCGTTGAGCCCTGGCGCATCGAGGGCAATAGCCCCAACATGCTTATCCGGTCCGGATGGAAGAAGGAAATGCTCAATGCCGGCGACCTGGTCACCGTGAGCGGCTCCCCCGCCAAGAACAAGACGAAAGTCATGCGCCTGGTGAGCATCACCCTGCCGAACGGACAAAAATACGACGGTCAGGGATTTAAATAGAACCCATCTCATGGACAAGTTTTGTGGGTCGCGGCTTCAGCCGCGACAACACGGCACGGCGAAAAACTGGGCTTTAGCCCCTGGCAGCCTATCTAGTTGGATGGACTGCTCATTCTTGAAATAACTTTTAGTTAGAATTTCCATGCAACGCGGGGTTCGAGAGGTCCACGGTGCGAATTCATTCCTTCGGCTGGGTTCTTGCTTTGACGGCGCTCGCCTCCACGCCCGTCTTATTTTCGCAGTCAGCGCAGCGCCGGGCCAACGCCAAGCCCGCAGCCGCCTCCGCCGTTTCCGATTTTTCCGGCGTCTGGTTCATCCGCAAATATTCCCGGTCCATCCTCCCAAAGGAAGATCCCCCGTTGCAGCCCGAGGCCGAGAAATTATTCCAGCAGCGGGTCTATGACAATTCGCACCACGATCCGGACCAGAGCGTGGACCCGACCGAGAAATGCATTCCCCCCGGCGTCCCCCGCACCATGCTGCAACCGTTTCCCTGGGAGATCGTGCAGGCGCCGGGACGAATCGTCATCATTTATGAATATCAGGCCATCCCCCGCCAGATTTTCATGGATGGCCGCGCGCATCCGGCCGACCTTGAGCCCACCTACATGGGCCATTCCATCGGCAAGTACGAGGGCGACACGCTGGTCATCGATACGGTGGGCTTGAACGACAAAACATGGCTCGACCCCATGGGCCTTCCGCATTCCGACGCCATGCACGTCATCGAACGCCTCCGCCGCACCGATCGCGACACGCTGGTGGACGATGTCACCATCGACGATCCCAAAACATACACCAAGCCCTGGACGGCGCAGATCACCTTCAAACTCCACACCGATTGGCAAATTCAGGAGTACGTCTGCGCGGAAAATAACCGGAGCAAGTGAAACTATGTGATGGGCGTTCCCACCCAATCTTACGTCCAAGCATTTCCTGACACACAAGCTTGCAGGCCAATAATCGCCTGGCGTAGGATTGTGAACGGAACAATGTTAAAACGCGCATTCGCGAGCTCCCTGGTGGGTCTGCTGCTGTCGGTGTCCGCGCTGGCCGCGGCATGCGATATCCGTTGCTCGTTTCCATCGTCGAAATCGGACTGCCATTCGCGGCAAACCGCCTACCCAAATCCGTCTTCCGATGAAATGAATATGAGCGCCATGGATATGGCCGGAATGGCCATGCCGGAAACGGCCCGTGCCGGAACCCCTCAATCGGTTTCCGCGATACGCAATGAAACAAGCAGTCACCCATCAATCGGCGAAATGGGTCCCTGCGAGCGGCAGGCTTGTGATGAAAATTCCTTCGTTTCGGCGAAGAGAAATCTTTTTAAAGCTCCTCGTTTTAATTTCGTCGCACCGCTCCAGGCGATTCGGCCTGCCACTGGCGTTTCCGCGCACGCTCACGACGCGCGCGATGATGTCGCTTCCTTTCCCCTCCGAGACGCAAGCCCCCTCAATCGAAGTCTGCGCATTTAGAATCTCTCCAATTCCCTTTCCCGAGCATTTCTCCGTGCTCTCTGTGTCCTCTGTGTTGAAAGCCTTGCTGTAGGCGGCGAGAAACCCTTAACACAGAGAACACTGAGGTCACAGAGAAACCGATCGTTTTCCGACGAAAGCATATTTCCTCAGGAGAAATTCTGATGCGGCACTGGATCATATTGATTTGTGTGCTCCTGGTTCTTCCCGCGCTGGCCCGGGCGCAGCAAGATAAAAAGACCGGCGCCATGCAGGGAATGCCGGGCATGCAGGATATGCAAATGCCGGGGATGGACATGGGCGAAAACCCGCTCATCGCCATGCATCCGGAAAATTTCCTGCAGGAAATCGTCCGGCACGACACGTCGGGCACCGGCGCCGAGCCGGACTCGACTCCCGCGCCCATGCTGATGGCGAAAAAAGGCGCGTGGGCATTGATGTTTCACGCCAATGCCTTCCTGCTCGCCCAGCAGCAATCGAGCGCGCGCGGCGGCGACAAACTATTCTCGGTCAACTGGATGATGGGCATGGCGCAGCGCCCGCTCGGCCCGGGAGTGTTCACCGCCCGCGCGATGCTGAGTTTCGAGCCCGCGACTGTGACCGGCCGCCAATACCCGCTCCTGTTTCAGCAAGGCGAGACCGCTTTCGGAAACGCAATTGCCGACGCCCAGCATCCGCATAATTTCTTCATGGAACTTGCCGCCATCTACGATCTGAAGCTGGGAAACAACGGCTTGCTCTCTTTCTACGCCGCGCCCATCGGCGATCCCTCGCTGGGGCCGGTGGCGTTCCCCCACCGCGCCTCAGCATTGGAAGATCCCCTGGCCACGCTTGGCCATCATCAGCAGGACTCAACCCACATCGCGGCGGATGTCTTCACGGCGGGCCTGACTTATCGCATCGTGCGGATCGAAGCCTCCGGCTTTCACGGCCGCGAACCCGGCGAAAACCGCTGGACCATCAGCCAGGGAAAAATCGATTCGTGGTCCACCCGCCTTACGCTGCAGCCAGGGAAAAATTGGAGCGGCCAGTTTTCCTACGGACGCATCGCCGGCCCCGAAGCTTTATTTCCCGCCGAGGACCAGGATCGCATGACGGCGTCCGTCATGTACAACCATCCCTTCCACGACGGAAATTGGGCCACCACCGCGGTTTGGGGACGCACGCGGTCAGTGCAAGACCGCTCCATCTTCAACAGCTACACGCTGGAGTCGACGGCGCGCTTCCGTTCGCGAAATTATGCCTGGACGCGGATCGAAAACGCGGATCGCTCCAATGAGCTTCTGCTCGGCGAAACCCCGCTCCCTCCCAATTTCCAGGAACAACCCATCGGCCGCGTCCAGGCCTACACCTTCGGCTACGACCGCGACGTGGACCTGATCCCGCATCTGGCCACGGCCTTTGGAGCGCAAGTCACGGTCTATGGCGTGGGGAACGATCTGAAGCCCGTCTACGGCTCGCACCCGGCGGGCGTGGCTGTATTCCTCAGAATCCGGCCATTTTCAGGGAGTGAAAGATAGCAAGTCGAGCAAAGAAAAAGCGAGGGGGGATGCGAATCTCAAACAAATCTCCTCACGTGGCGATCCTCTCTTTGCCCTCTGTGAACTCAGTGTTCTCTATGTTAAAGGTTTTTTCCGATGCTCGGCTAAAGCTTTCAACACAGAGAACCCAAAGTGCGCAGAGAAAACCGATTTCTGGTAAGTGCGGGATCGATTGGAATTGGTCGCAGCAGGCGAACCGTTCAACTCTTCGCGTTGAGCAGTTCGAGGCCCTGGTCGGCTTGGGCGGCGGCATCCGGAAACTCGGTCTTCACCTGATTGTAAAGTTTCGCTGCCTGCGCCGGGTCGCTCTTGCGGTACTGGTCGGCCAGCGCCAGCAGCGCGATCGGCTTAGGGACGAATTCGGTGGGCTTGTCCGCCAGCTGCTTGTAGATCTCCACGGCCTGCGCGGATTTATTTTCCTGCAGGTACACGCCCGCGAGTTGGAATTTCGCCAGCCCCGCCAGGCTTTCATCCGCGCCCGAAAGCTGGCCCAGGTTGCTTTCCGCCGCCGGATATTGTTTCAGCTGAATTTCCGAAAGCGCCGCGTAATACCGCGCGATTTGCCCCGGCTTGGTCCGCCCGTACTGGGCGGCCGCATCCAGAAATTTCTTTTCCGCATCGGTATATTTATTCTTCTCGTCGACGTAGGTGATCTCGCCCGGATCGGCCTGCTCGCTCGGAGCGCGCACGCGCGCCTGAAACACCTTCATCGCATCGTCCAGCGCCGCGGAAGCTTTCGCCGTCTGCCGCTTGGTGTAGCTGCTCCAGCCAAACACCCCCAGCGCCACCACCAGCGCCACCGTCACCACCACCCACAACGCCTGCTGATGCGAAGCGACCGACTCGACCCCGTGAACCAGCGACTCACGGATTTCGTCCTTCTTCAGGTCCTTGCGCAAGATATGCTGCGCCACAGATTCATCCCTCCGGTTGTCCTTGAATCAACAATCCTACCATAGGTTCGCCCCATTGATTCGCTTCGGAGCACGATCGCGCCAACCCGCAATATCCGCAGCCGGGCCCTGGTTTCAGTATCGGCACGGTGAAGGCCTCTGCGCACCGCGCCTTTCCGGGCGGATAGGGCAGCTTTCCTTTCGCGCGGAATCGTCGCCGCAAACAACCTCGTTCCACCAACCCTGTCTTCGGTGTATAAGTAGGCGCATCCGGACGTTCAAAACGGAAATTGAATTCCGCAAACATCGTGACCTGGACATGCCGACACGCAGGGAATTCCTGAAAAACGCAACCGGCACGGCGGCGGGAATTGTTTTTGCGAATTGCTGCTGCGCCGAAATCTCTCGGGGATTTGCGCGCGGCTGGCCCCAAACCTCCGCTCCGGCTGCCGGCGGCCGCAAACACCGCGACATCAGCCTGAACGGCCGGCGCGTGCCGGTGATCGATATCCACGCACACGTTCGCGTGCCGGAAGCCTGGGAACTGGCGAAGGACCGCATCGCGCGCGAGGGCCGGCCCGGCGACGTGGCCGGCGGGAGCCCCGACAACCCGGCCAACATTCGCAACGATGTGCGCAAACGGATCGCCGACTTGGACGAAATGGGAATCGACGTGCAGGCCGTTTCGGTGAATCCGTTCTGGTATTGGGCCGACGAGGATTTGTCGCGGCAGCTTATTCAGCTGCAGAACGAAAAAATCGCGGAGTGGTGCGCGGCGAATCCGAAACGCTTCATCGGGCTGGGCGCAGTGGCCCTGCAGCATCCCGCATTGGCCGCGGAGCAGATGGAAGTGGGTGTGAAGAAGCTGGGGATGCGCGGCTTCGCCATCGGGGGCAGCGTGAGTGGCGTCGATCTTTCCGATCCGAAATTTCATCCGTTCTGGGCCAAGGCTGAGGAACTCGACACCCTGATCTTTATCCATCCGCAATCTGCGGGCGAGCCGATCGACGCAAAAAGATTGAAGGGGAACGGATACCTGGACAACGTAGTCGGGCATCCCCTGGAAACCACGCTCGCCCTCACGCATTTGATCGAAGATGGAACGCTCGATCTGTTTCCGCGGTTAAAGATCTGCGCGGCGCACGGCGGCGGCTACCTGCCGTCGTATCCGAGCCGCGGCGACCAGTGCCAGATCGCCTTTCCCAATCTATGCAAGCCCCTGAAAAAGCCCGTGGCCGAATATCTGAAACAGCTGTACTACGATTCCGTGCTTTTTTCGCCGGAGGATATGCGGCACCTGATCGCGGTGGTGGGCGCGGGCCAGGTGGTCGTGGGGACCGATTATCCCACGCTCTGGAACCGCACTCCTGTGGACCGGATTCTCGCGGTTCCTGGCCTGGACGAGGCGCAGCGCGCCGGGATTTTTGGGGAGACGGCGGCGAAGCTGCTGAAGTTGAACATTTAAGCCGGCAACGCAAGAGAAAGAGGGATTCCTCGGCAAGAAACATGCCCCGGAATGACAATGATTTTATTTTTTCCGAAACTTGCAAAGCCATGGAGGCGTGATGAAAAAGCATGACGTGGAAGCGAACCGGGCGCGCCGGAATTTCCTGAAGGCCGCGGGCGGCGCGGCGGCGGGGCTTGCGGCTGCGAATCAATCGTTCGGTCAGGATTCGCAGTCAAAATCCGCAATGCGGAAGAATCCACGATCAGCCGCGCCGCCCGACCGAGGCCTCTGGATTACGTGGTACGATTTGCCCGAGAGAGGCCGGGAAGAATATTTTTCCTGGTTGCACGGGACGTATTTGCCGGACCTGTTGAAGCGCCCCGGATATCTGTGGGCGGCGCATTACGCTTCGATGGATCTGGAAGGCGGCGCTGCGAACGCGACGCGCTACCACCACGTGGACGATCCCAAGGTGGGCAAGGGATTTCATTACATGCTGCTGATTGCCGCGGCCGATGCCAACGTGTTTGGCGACCCGGTGCCGAGCGTGCTGCATGCCGCACTGCCCGAGCAAGCCAAGAAAATGCTGGCGATGCGGATAGGCGAGCGCGTGAATCTATTTACCGAGACGGGCCGGCGCGAAGGCACCGCGGGCGCTTCGTATAAGGAAGGGATGCTCGGCACGCCGTGCATTCAGGTAGGGAGCTTTGACTGCGAACTGGAGTTCGAGGAAGAAATGCACGCGGGCTATGTGCTGCATCGGCTGCCGACAATGTGCGCAAAGCCGTCTTGCGTCCGCGTGCGCAAGCTGAATTCGGTGGCGGGATGGGCCAAGCACGGAATCGTGTATGAATTCGCATCGAAGGAAGGATTCGACCGGGATTATGCGCCGGCGGTGGCGAATTCGCCATTGGGTTTCGGATCGCATTCCGTGGTGCCCAATCTGATTCACGCGCCCAACGGACCGAATAGCGCCCTGCGAATCTGGCCGCCAGTACCAAAAGCGTAAACTGAGATTCAGCTGGGGTTGGTGGCACAGGCTGAAGCCTGTGCCACCGGAATCAGCGGCGCGCTTGGCCCAGCAAGTTTGAGGAAGATGTAATCGTATTTTTGACAAAGGATTGAATCTATGACCGAATTTTCAAGACGAGACATGCTGCTGACTCCCGTGGCGCTGGCCGCTGCGGGCGCCGTGCCCGTCGCGGCGCCGGAGAAGAAGATGACGCTGGCCATCCACCAGAACACGTCTGCAGGGGCGGGCTACCGGAAATCGCTGGAGGGCTGGGCACGCGCGGGAATCAAGCAGGTCGAAATCACGAATGTACTGCTCGATGAGTTTCTGAAGACCGACGACCTGGCAGCCGCCCGCCGCGTGATCAGCGATCTGGGCCTGACGATTGTGCAAGCGGCGACGGGCGTGACACAGCTTTGGGAACCGAATCCCCATCGCGCCGCCGCGCTGGAAAATCTCAAGATGCGCTGCGAAATGTACGCGGCGATGGGCTTGACCCGTGTGTACTCGCCCACCACCTGCACGCAAAAAATCACCGAAGACGATTACATGACGGGCGTGGACAACATCTACGAGGCCGGAGACGTGGCCAAGCAGTTCAATATGTCCCTGCGCCTCGAATTCGTGCGCTCGTCCACCTTCATTTCCACGCTGCCCACGCTGCTGAAGATGACGCGCGCCGCCGCGCACCCGAGCATCGAACCCATGCTCGACTGCTACCACTTCTGGTCCGGCCTGAACAAATTCGAGGACCTGGACCTGATCCGCACCGGGGAAATCGCCCACGTTCATTTCCAGGACGTTCCGGACATGCCCAGGGAATTATTGGATACCAACACGCGAATTATCCCCGGCGACGGCATCAGCCCGCTGACGCGGATCCTCGGCAAACTGGCCGAAAAAGGATATTCGGGGCCGCTCTCGGTGGAACTGTTCCTGCCGAAATTCCAGCAGGGGGAGCCGTTTGAGGTGGCGCGTGAAATCCGAGTGAAGTCGGAAGCCGTGATGCGGCAGGCAGGGGTGCTGTGAATTTAGGCAGCGCGAGTCAGACGCGCAACACTCTGAGGATGGCTTCAATATTCCCCGGCTTTTTTGAGCGCAGCTTCGATTGTTGCCAGCGGCAGCAGTAGGGACAAAGGGGCATCCAGCAGCGGAATAGCGCCATAGCTGGCGTACCATCCCGCGACCCTTTCGTTTTTCGCGTCGATAACAAGCACAACGCCGCCGACTTCCGCCGAGGCCAGCAGGCAGCGCCGGCCCGCCGCGAGCAGAAGTTGCCCGCCCATCCCGTGCCCTTGCGCCTTTCGATTCACCGCCAGGCGCGCCAGCCGGAAGCCTGGAACGTCATAACGCGCCAAACCGCGGCTCACGACCTCCGGTGTACGGGCGTAGTCAACCGAAGCGGGGCATACACTGTAGTATCCAAGAACAGTCTTGTATTCCGAATCTTCAACCGCAAGGAAGGTCTTGGAACCGCCCAGCTCGTGGCTCCTGCGGGCGTAACGTCGCAAGAAATCATTCAGCGCTTCCTCGCCGCAATCAAACGACTCCCGATCGTGTTTCTTCCGGATCGGCTCTTCGTGCCAAGCCGCCACGGCTAGGGCCGCCGCTTTGGCAGAGCCCGGGCAGCCGCCACCAACCTAGCGTTCGGGGAGGGAGGATTCTCCAGCAATTCCAGCACCCGCAAACTATCCCGTTCGGAAAGTTGCAAATGGTCCGCCTCCTCGATCACGTCCCTGGCTGCGCGCAAAGCGTGGCGCAGGACAAAATCGGTGAGGTCGGTGTGCTTCAGAGCCACCGCGCGCAGGAGCAGGGCTTTTTCCTCGGCGCGAATCCGCAAGGACATCCGGCTATTGTTTTCTACTGCGACTCTTGGCATGAGGAACGCCCCCAGGGCATATGTACGCATTGAAATAGTACGCTGGCGCGAGGCCTGCGTCAACCGGTTCGCGATGGAATCGTTGCTGCGGGTTCGCTGCTGCAAGCGCGCGCCTGCTCCCCGGCAAGCGGCACGGCGCGGCCGGGTTTTGCCGAGAACGTCCCC
Source organism: Terriglobia bacterium (assembly GCA_020073375.1). Classification (GTDB taxonomy): domain Bacteria; phylum Acidobacteriota; class Terriglobia; order Acidiferrales; family UBA7541; genus Palsa-360. The sequence goes on from JAIQFG010000022.1 coordinate 46,691, forward strand.
GTATTGCTCTCCGGGAAACTGCTGATAGCTCACAGGTTTGCCGCACCCAGACCGCTATGCTAATTTTGAGATTGACTGAATTTCCAGCAGTTAGATTGCCAGTAGTTAATATTGATGCCGATCCAACGACCACCGAATCTGCCCCGGCAAAAGACCTCGCATGTCGAGGTCTATTGGAAAACTGTTACCTATCGCACCGTGGCCATGTACGCCGTCCTGGTGTTCGCGATCGTGCTGGCCATCTTATATATGATTTATCCAGAACCGTTCAGCGCGGCCTTGGGTAAAGTTTCACAGGAACTGGGAGGGGGAACCGGCGCAAGCGCCGATCTGACGCCGAAGCAGGCGAAGTTCGTGAACCTGGACGGGCGCGTGCAGGTGAAGAAGGCGAACTCGGTGAATTGGGTCACGGCCGATTACCGCATGGCGCTCGACAAGGGCGACCTGATCCAGACCAGCGGCGACGGCGCGGCGCGCATCACCTTTGCTGATGGCACTACGTATACGGTACAGGCCGAAACGCTGGTGACGGTGGAGGAAAATTCCGTGGGCCGGGACAGCGAAACCCGCGTCGGGATGCACATCACTTCGGGTGCCGTGGACCTGACCACCGGGACCTGGGATTCTCCGAAATCCAATGCTGAAGTTTCGTTCTCCAATGCCGTGGCATCTGTAAAGCAGAATAGCCGCGCCGCCGCGCGCATCGATCCCGCCACCAGCCAGTCGGAAATCACGGTGTCCGCCGGGTCGGCAGTATTGGCCACCAACGACGGGCGCCAGCATGTGGAAATCGGGCGCTGGGAACGAGTGACGGTGCCGCAGTCCGGAGGGCCCGTGGTCAAGAGCGAAGTGCTCGCGCCGCCGGACCTGGCCCAGCCCATGAATTTGCAGCCCCTGATCGTGCCGGACCCCAAGCACGCCCCGGTGCACTTCGAGTGGAAGCCGGTATCGAATGCGGCCAGCTACGAATTGCGCGTGAGCACCACGTCCATGTTTTCGCGGATCGTGGAGGACCGAAAACTGACGGGAACCTCGGCGGACCTGACCGGCCTGGACCCGGGAGACTATTTCTGGGACGTGCTGGCGACCGATTCCGACAAGCGGGTGAGCGCGCCGAGCGATACATTCAAGTTTACGCTCGCGACACAAGGCAAGGGCCAGGAGATGATGCTGGAAATTGCCAAGCCTGAGTTACATGGTAACGTTGTAGAGATCAGCGGGCACACCGAGCCGGGCGCGGCGCTGATCGTAAACGGAGAACCGGTAGCGGACATCCGCCCGGACGGCTCGTTCAAATATTTTACGTCGTCGCTGGCGCGCGGCAGCCAGAGTGTGGTCATCACCGGACAGAATCGCCGGGGCGGCACGGCCATCAAGCGCGTCGAGATTGTGATTCCGTAGCCGGAACAGCGGCGGGAAAATTTTTAAACGGTCGCGGGCTCCAATTGGGGCCCGCCCGAAAAGGGACGGGGCGGCCGGGCGGCGCCCTCCCGCACGCGGCCAGCCCAAGCCGCGGCAAGAGCCCGGACGGGTGCGGGCTCTACTTAGAGCCCGCCGGTCAAAGCTGCGGGCTCTACTTGGAACCCGCCGGTCAAAGCTGCGGGTTCTGCATGAGCCCGTCGCCAAGAGTCGCGGGCTCTATGTTTACGCTGCATGTCCCGACGCAGACGGGATACGGAGCCCGCCGGAAAACTGAGGGAAAAATGAACAAGAACGGTTACAACCTGCGGTCGGTCTTCAGCCTATTTTCTTCCGACCTGGCGATCGATCTGGGCACGGCCAACACGCTGGTCTACGCAAAGGGCAAAGGCATCGTGGTGAACGAGCCTTCGATCGTGGCCATCAACAAGAACAGCGCCGAAGTCGTCGCGGTCGGGAAGGAAGCCAAGGAAATGCTGGGCCGCACGCCGGGCAACGTGGTGGCCATCAAGCCGATGAAGGACGGCGTGATCGCCGACTTCAAGGTCACCGAAAAAATGCTCACCTACTTCATTCAGAAGGCGCATAACCGGCGCATGCTGGTGCACCCGCGCATCGTGATCGGCGTGCCCAGCGAAATCACGCCGGTGGAAAAGCGCGCGGTGCAGGACTCAGCCTACCGGGCGCGCGCCAGCGAAGTCTACCTGGTGGAGCAGGCCATGGCCGCGGCCATCGGCGCGGGGCTGCCGATCGAGGAGCCTTCCGGAAACATGGTGGTGGACATCGGCGGCGGCACCACGGACATCGCCGTGATTTCCATGAGCGGCATCGTCTACTCGCGCTCGGTGCGCGTCGCGGGCAATGAGATGGACGAAGCCGTGATGCATTACCTGAAGCGCAAGTACAACCTGCTGGTCGGCGAACGCACCGCCGAGCAGATCAAAATGGAAATCGGATCGGCCTACCCGCTGGAAAAGCCGCTGACCATGGAAGTGAAGGGGCGCAACCTGATCGAGGGCGTGCCACGAACGGTCACGATTGACGACAGTGAAATCCGCGAAGCGCTTTCCGAATGCGTCGCTACAATTTTGAATGCTTGCCGCGTGGCCCTGGAGCGCACCCCGCCCGAACTCTCGGCCGACATCAGCGACCGCGGCATCGTGCTCACCGGCGGCGGCGCGCTGCTCAAGAATCTCGACAAGCGCATCCGCGAGGAAACCGGGCTGCCCGTATCGATCGCGGACGATCCGCTGGCCTCGGTGGTTCTGGGCACGGGCAAGATGCTCAGCGATTTCCGGCTGTTGCGCCTGGTTTCCATTGATTAAGGGCAATTAAGGGATTGATTCCAGGATTGAGATGGCCGCGCAATTGCAAACCGATTTGAAGAAGGCTGGTCGTTTTCTCCCATGATGGCGATTCCCGCAAGACACAAATCCCTGACGCTGCTGGCGGGCGTGGTGGCCGTGCAGTTGCTGCTGCTGGCGGTGCAAATCAGACGCGAAGGCCAGGTGCGGCTGATCCGCGTATGGGCAGTGGAGCTGGTTTCGCCCTTGCAGCGCCTGTCGTCCTGGGTGGTTAATGGCATCGGCCACGGCTGGGGCGGATATGTGGGCTTGCGGCACGCAAGGGATGATAACGAGACCCTGCGCGCCGAACTCGACCGGCTGAAAATACGCAACGCGGAACTCGAAGGCCGCGCACTCGAAGCCGATCGCCTGGCCGCGTTGCTCAATTTCCGCAACGCCCACACCGAAGTTTCCATGTTGGCCGCGCGCGTGATTGGCGGCAGCCCGGATTCTAACAGCCAGCTCGTATATATCAGCCGCGGCTCGCGCGAAGGCATCCGGCGCGACATGGGCGTAATCACACCCGACGGCGTGGTGGGAAAAGTAGTTGCCGTATTTCCGGACACCTCGCAGGTCCTGCTGCTGGGCGATAAAGACAGCGGGGTGGGCGCGCTGCTGGCCGATACGCGCACGCAAGGCCCAGTAAAAGGCACCGGCGAACCCCTGCTGGATTTGGAATACATCAGCAACGATGAAAAAGTTTCTCCCGGGGAGGCCGTATTGACCTCCGGCCAGGACCGCATTTTTCCCAAGGATCTTCCCGTCGGCACGGTGGCGGATGTTTCGCCGGACCGCAAAACGCCGTTCATGAAAATACGCGTGAAGCCCGCCGCGCACCTGGACCGGCTCGAGGAAGTCCTGGTTCTGCTGACGCGGGACGATTTGAACTTGAAAAAGGAATCCGACGCGAAAACGGAAGCCCTACCGGCAAAGCCTCCGGTGAAAACGGCAAGCGCCCCGGCGGAGGCAGCGGCAAAAGCCCCTGCGAAATCTGCGCCCAAGCCCCCGGCAAAGGTCCCGGTGAAGGCGCCAGTGGAGACACCCGAGGTAACACCGGCAGTGACACCTGCGCCGGCAGCCCCCGAGCCGCAATAAGCAAGACGGGCGAGGGCTTCACGATTTCGGACGACATCCCGGCTGAATTGGGACGAGACGCACGCCAGAACAACGGCAAAAGGTCTGAGACACAAGATTATGGAATCCACCGAAGTTTACATCGGGCCAGAGCCCCACATTGAAGTGCACAAGTACTACGGCGGCGTGGTTCCCGCTGCCGTGCTGCTGGCGCTGGTGCTGCAGGCATTTTTCCCGGTTCATTTCCGGTGGGCCAGTTATCTGGAATTGCCGCTCTTGGTTACCGTGTATTTTGCGCTCAGCAAGCGCAACCCGTCGTCGGGCCTGCTGTTGGGAATGGTTGTGGGCCTGCTGCAGGACAGCCTGAGCCGCACGCCGCTGGGCCTGTACGGCATCGCAAAAACATTGACCGGGTATCTGGGCTCGTCGATCGGCGCGCGCGTGGACGTCGAACACCCGATCGCGCGCTTCCTGTTGACCATCGGCTTCGTGTGGTTCCATCACGCCATATTCACGTTCAGCCGGGGCCTGCTGCTGGCGCAGCATAACGAGACGTATTTTAACATTCCCTTGCTGATCGCCTCGCTGGTCAACGCCGTCATTGCCATGGGATTGTTCCCGCTGCTGGATAAATTTCGCAAGCCGCAATGATTTCTCAAATCGCGGGTAGGGGCATCCGCCGCGGCGGACCGTGCCCCGACGCGCCGGGCACGCTCACGAAACCATCGAACTAGAATCACGCATTCCTCCCCCGACACACTGTTATCCGATACGATGTGCAACGTCTTGCACACCAATATTCCAAGTGCTAGTGTGGACGGTGGTTAGCTGTAAGCGGCGCAGGGTGGAGTGCCGCGTTTCCCGGAGCGGAATTGGCAATCTCACTTCAAAATGAAAAGCGGCTGCCGCAGGGGCGGCTGGCCGTTGTTTCCTACGTAATTGTTGCAATGGTTGCGCTGCTTCTGTTCGGCTTCTGGAAGCTGCAGATCGTGGATTCCGAACGGTATGCGCAAATGGCGGAGCGCAACCGCGTGCGGTCGATTCCCATCATCGCTCCTCGGGGCTCCATGCTGGACCGCGAAGGCCGCGTCCTGGTGGACAATTATCCGTCGTTCAGCGTCCTGCTGTTGCGCGACGATCCCGCGCAGGTCGAAAAGTCCTTGCCGCAAATCGCCGACGGCCTGGGCATGACCCTCGACGAACTGAAACAGCAAATTGACGCTTCCAAGGCGATGCCCAAGTTTCAGCCCATCGTCATCAAGCCCGAAGCCAGCCCGTCTGACATCGCCTTTATCGAATCGCATCGCTCCGACATCCCCGTACTCGAAATGCTGATGGTGCATCGCCGCCGCTATCCGCACGGCGACCTGCTGGCCAGCGCGGTCGGCTACACGGGAGAGGTAAGCGCGGAGCAGGTGGAAGCCTCGGATTCCAAACTGAAGCCCGGCGACACGGTCGGAAAATCCGGCCTGGAACGGCAATACAACGAAACCTTGATGGGCACCGACGGAATGCGCCGCGTGATCGTCAACAGCATCGGCAAGGAAGTGGGCCGCCTGGAACAGCAGGACGCCATTCCGGGGAAGCCGATTCAATTGACGATTGACTACGATCTGCAGGCCATCGCGGAAGCCGATTTCGCCAATAAAGAAGGGGCCCTCGTCGCCCTGGATGGACGCACGGGGGAAGTTCTGGCGATGGTCAGCCGACCGACGTTCAACCCCAAGGATTTTGCGGTGCGAATTCAAAACGCGGAATGGGCGGAGCTCAACTCCGACCCTGAAACGCCTCTGCTCAACCGGGCAATTCAAGCGCAACTCGCACCCGGCTCCGTGTTCAAGATTGCGATGGCCACGGCCATGCTTGAGTCCAAGGCGATACCCGAGACCTATTCGGTATATTGCCCCGGATACGCGAACTTTTACGGCCGAACCTTCCATTGCGATCACGCCCATGGCAACGTGGACCTGCACAAGGGGATCGTCGCTTCCTGCGATGTTTTCTTCTATAACGTGGGCAAAATGCTGGGGATCGATCTCATCGCCAAGTATGCCAATGGCCTTGGACTAGGTCGCCGCACGGGCATCGATCTGCCGGGAGAAGAAGCCGGCCTGGTTCCGTCCGAGGATTGGGTGCAGCGCGTGTATCACCACAAGTGGTATCCGGGCTCGACGATCTCGGTCGCGATCGGCCAGGGCGCGGTGATGGTCACGCCAATCCAGCTTGCGAGAATGGTCGCCGCCGTGGCCAGTGGTGGCACGTTGATTCAGCCGCACCTGCTGAAAAATCAAACCGGCTTGAAGACCGGCTATTTTCCGATCTCGGACGACACCGTTCGCCAGGTCACCGACGGCATGTGGGGAGTGGTCAACGAACCGGACGGCACAACGTCCGGCTTGGTAAAGCTTGAGAATGTCGACTTCTCCGGCAAGACCGGCACGGCCCAGGTCGAGAGCTTTGACCACCAGAATAAAACGGGCAAGAAATTAAAGGAAAACGGCTGGTTCGTCGGCCTGGCTCCCCGGCGGAATCCGGAAATCGTTGTGGCCGCCCTGGTCCAGCGCGGCGGCTGGGGCAGCACCTCGGCCGCACCCATCGTCCGCGACGTCGTCAAGGCCTACTATGCCAAGAAGGCCGGGCCGCTCGATCGCCAGTACACGACCAATGCCGCGCAACCCGAGGTTCTGGCCATCTCGAAAAAAGATGCAGCGGTCGCAGTGACGCAACCGGAGCGCTAAATCCCGATGCATAAAAGCGGCGGCATTCAAGATTACGACTGGTGGCTGCTGGCCATCGCGTTCTCGATTTGCGGCGTGGGCACGCTGGAAATCTGGTCGGCGACCCACGCCAGTTACCTGGCCGGAATGCACAAGCACCAGCTCGAATGGATCGGCCTGGGCGTCGTTCTGATGCTTCTGCTTTCGCGCCTGGATTACCACCTGATTATGGATCAGGCGCCGGTCCTGTATCTGATTGCCATCATCGCGCTGATCGCGGTGCTGGCCATGGGCCACTCGCGGTTTGGCGCCAAGCGCTGGTTGCCCATTCTGGGCGGACTCCTGCAGGTATCGGAATTGGTGAAGCTGATTATCATCGTGGTGATGGCTCGCTTTTTTTCCGAAGTGCGCAGCGATCAATTGGGCCTGGCGGATTTGGTGAAAGCGGCGGCGATTGTGGGTTTGCCGATCGTTCTGATCATGAAACAGCCGGACCTGGGCACGGCCCTGGTGCTGCTGCCTCTGGTGGCGGTGGGCGCTTTTCTGGCCGGCTTGCAATGGAAGCACAGTTTAGCCATACTGGCGCTAGCCGCGGTCATGGTCCCCGTGGGCTATCATTTCCTGAAGCCATATCAAAAGGAACGTGTTACAACATTCCTGAGGCCGGAAGACGATCCGCGCGGCGCGGGCTATCAAATTTTGCAATCGAAGATCGCCGTGGGATCCGGCGGGTTTTGGGGCAAGGGGCTTGGACACGGGAGCCAGAATCAACTGGGCTTCGTGCCGGTGCGGTATTCGGATTTTATATTGGCGGCGCTCGCCGAAGAGCTTGGCTTTGCCGGAGTCTTCGTCGCGCTGCTACTGTATATGTTCCTGCTGCTGCGATTGGTTCAGAATGCCCAGCGCGCGAACGATCGGGCGGGGATGTTTCTGGTCATGGGCGTGGCGGCAGTCTTGGGGTTTCACGTTTTGGTGAATGTGGCCATGGTGATCGGGATGATGCCGGTTACCGGGATTCCTCTGCCGCTGATGAGTTACGGCGGCTCGGCCACATTGTTCGTGTTTCTGGCATTAGGGCTGGTGATGAACGTCCGCATCCGGCGTTTCGTCAACTAAGCCGTTGGCAGTGCTTTCCGGCCCGCGCCGCGGTGCAAATTCAGCAGGCGGCCCGGCGGAAAGAATAAAAAGAATTTAACATTTGACGGTGAGGCAAGCATCGCGTGCCCAGCGGAAGATCAAACGTACAATCAGCTTCCCCGGCCGTCCCGCATCGCGGGACCCAGCGCACCCGGATTCCAGTGAGCTCCCAGCCGCAGACGCGCCAAAGCCAACGATTTGGCGAAGGCGAGCAGAGTCCACACCCGGTGCGCGCAGCCGTATTGCGCCGATGCCCTCCGAGGAGTTTTCATGTCGAAGGAGCTAGTGATTTCCGCGGCCCCGCACGAGACCCGGGTCGCGATTGTGGAAGATGGCCAGCTTTGTGAAATATACATCGAACGCGAAAAAGAATTTGCTTTAGTCGGAAGCCTCTACAAAGGACGCGTAACACGAGTTCTCCCCGGTATGCAGTCGGCCTTTGTGGATATTGGCCTGGATAGCGACGCCTTCCTGTACGTCAGCGATTTCCTCGAGCATCTGGAAGACTACGACCACGTGGCCGCACCGGTCGAGGCCAAAGTCCACAAAATGCAGCAGCAGGGCGGCGAAGTGTTTCCGCCGTCGACCGTCAACGGCGGCGTCACCGAGCCCGCGGCGGTTTCCGAGGCTGTTCCGTATTCTCCCGCGGCTGCGGAGGCCGCTGCTTCCGCGCCCGAGTACACTTCCGCGGCCCCACTTGCCGAAAACACGCCGGCGATTATTCCGCTCGAGGGCGAAGTCCTGCAGGGCGGTTCGGGAAGCGCGCGAACCGATTCCGGCGCGCCGTCCGGTTCTTCCGGCCAGCACGGCCGCCCGCCCTTCGAAC
>JAIQFG010000111.1 GCA_020073375.1 Terriglobia bacterium
TATCTGGAAAGCACCTACGGCACCGAAACCGTGCACCAGCGCGGCTTGCGCGTCTATACCACGCTGAACGTGGCCATGCAGCGCGCCGCCAACCAGGCCGTCCGCGACGGACTGCACGCCTACGACCGCCGCCACGGCTGGCGCGGCCGGCTCGACAATATTCTGGCGCAAAAATCCGACACGCTGGATTCCTACGAGGACGACGACTGGCGCTGGCCCATGAACAAAGGCGACTACGTCGAAGGCCTGGTCACCGCGGTCGACTCGAAAGCCGCCACCATCAAGCTCGGCCAGTATCGCGCGCTGCTCACGCAACCCGATTTTGCCTGGACCAGCGCGAAATCCCCCGCCGACCTGCTGAAGCCCGGCGATCTGGTGCAAGTCAGCATCAAAGAGATCAACGGCGCCGTGGCCCGCGTGCAGCTCGAGCAAAACGTGGGGCCGCAGGCCGCCATGCTGGCCATCGACAACGCCACCGGCGAAATCAAAGCCATGGTCGGCGGCTACAGCTTCGACGAATCGAAATTCAATCGCGCCACGCAGGCGCAGCGCCAGGTCGGATCGTCATTTAAAATTTACGTCTACTCCGCGGCAGTCGAGCAGGGCTTCACCCCGTTCGATACCATTCTCGACGCGCCGTTCACCACCATGAGCGGCGGCCAGGCGTACTCGCCGCACAACTACGACGAAAAATTCGAGGGCATGATCACGCTGCGCCGCGCCCTGGAAGGCTCGCGCAACGTTCCCGCCGTGAAGCTGGCCGAAAAAGTCGGCATGAACAACGTGATCGACATGGCGCGCCGCTTCGGCATCACCAGCCCGCTGCCGCCCTACTTGCCCATCACGCTCGGCGCCGCCGACCTGAATCTGCTCGAACACACGTCCGCGTTCACCGTGTTTCCCGACGACGGCATCCGCATCGACCCGCACATGATCCGCCGTGTCACCAGCTATGACGGCGCGCTACTCGAGCAGGCGCATCCCGCCGTCCATGACGTGATCGAGCCCGACGTCGCCCGCACCATGACCGCCATGCTCGAGGACGTCGTGCAGTACGGCACCGGCATGCCCGCCCGCGCCCTGGGCCGCCCCGCTGGCGGAAAAACGGGCACCACGAACGATTTCACCGACGCCTGGTTCATCGGCTTCACCCCGGAAATCACCGCCGGCGTCTGGGTCGGCTTTGACGACAAGTCCGTTTCGCTAGGCAAACCGGAAACCGGCGCCGTGGCCGCGCTGCCCATCTGGCTCTCATTCATGCAGGGCGCGCTGGCCGGCAAACCCATCGAGGCGTTCCAGAACGTCGTGCCGCTGGAAAAAGTGGCGCTCACCAAGAGCGTGGTCGTCGATACTCCGGACAGCGCGCCCACCGAGGGCGGGGAAACACCCGTGAATCAGGAGGCCGCACCGGCGGGCAATCCGCCTTCGCCGGAAAAAACTCTCCCCGGCCAGGCTCCAGCCAGGATCAATTCTCCCGCGCAGAGCCCCGCGACACCGCCAGCTCCGCGCAGTTGACCAGTCCCTGCTTCAGAAACGATCTTTGTGGGGCGCGGCCCTCGGTAGCACAGCCACTCCTGGCTGTGTGATTTTCCAGACCACGCGTGCTTCATCAATTCATCCCGCAACCGCAAAAAATCACGCGGCCAGGAGTGGCCGTGCTACTCGACTTCTTCCGCTTAAGTAGTCTTCTCCCATTCTGCGACGAAAAAAAAGCGGGCCGGCAATAGCAGCCGGCCCGCTTTGAGAAAAATTAATCTAGTTCTGCGTTAGAACGTAAAGGTCACGCTCAGCCGCATGCTCCGCCGGTTCTGGAACAGGAACGGCAGACCGTAGCGGTTGTTGTAAATGATGTTTGCATGCCTCGGATCGGCGGCGCCACCGGGGAGGGGGGGAACTGTAGCCTCGAAATTCCCTTCCGTGATGGGGTTAAATCCTCCCAGAACTGTCGGGAAGTCGATATTGGCGGCATTCGCAGCGGTATAAAATTTCAACCACTCGTTGGTGCTGGCGAATGGATTCGGGTTGTAAGCCAGCGGCGAGTCGTTATTGAGCAAGTTGATCACGTTCAATTCAAACGTGAGCTTCTGCGCCTCATTATTCTTATTGATGCTGATGTCGTGGGCGATGTTGAAATTGGTTTGGGCGAAGATCGGTGTCCGGGCCCCCGCAGTGACGCTGTCGAGGACCAGATTGCCGGTGGTCGCATCCCGATGGATATTTGCAAACGTTCCGCGCTGATCCCAATACATGCAGGACGAAGTGCTGTCATAGACCGGAACGCAGGTGGACTTTGGCGTGCCCTGTTCGATGAACTGTGTCCCGCCGAATCGCGTGGTCATGTGCAGCCACTTCAGCGAGTAGTATCCGTCGAAGGTGACGCCGTTCGGCCGGTCGGTGGCCAGGGGCCCGTCAGTGACTTTTCCGCTGGTGGTGTACTGCATTTCCGGGATGTCAAACGACCGGTTGTTATTGTCGTTGTGGCGGCCGCCGCTGGCGTCGGTCACGTCGGTATCGGTCAGACCCGAATAGTTCCCGTGAAGGCGGCTGTAGGTGTATGTGCCCTGGATGTAGATCCCAGTGCCGTGATGGTAGCTCAGGCGAGTCTCAATGCCGTCATACCTGCGGATCGCTTTGGGCTGCGCTGGGCAAGTCGGGCAAAGGGCGGTGGCAAACCCGGCAGACGGCAAAGGGCGGTGAAGTAGATCGGAAAATGGGCTGCCCGGATTGCCGATGTAGTAGGTGTTGTCGTCGATGGACATGTCCTCGATGGTGTTGTCCAGCCGCTTGCGGGCGTAGCGAACATCGAGTTCCATGTTCGGCGAAATCGCCCAGGTTCCGCCCACGATGTACTCATGCGTGGAAGTCGGCTTGATATTCAGGTCAATTCCCGGATCGACGGTGCTCGGCGGGACGGCCGCGCGCCAATTCTTCTGCTCGATGAACGTTCCCACAGTAGTAGTTATTCCCGGAGCCGGACCAGCCGCGGGGCCGCAGGCGTGACCGCCCGGCGCTGTTGGTGTGATCTGCGAAGTATCGTAGGTATTCAAGCTGTACGAGCAATCATGCCAGTATTCGCCGCCGAACGAACCGCGCGGGAGCGAGAACTTCATGATGTCGTAAAACTTTGCGTAGTCACCGAAAATCTTGACCTTCCCATTGTGGAAGAGATCGTAGGCGACTCCGATACGCGGGGCTACTTTTGCGCCGAACCCAAAATTGAGGGACGGGTAGCCGGGAGCGTAGTCGGGGAGGAATTCCTTATCGAAACGCACGCCCGGGTTGATCGTCAGGCCGCGGCCGATCGTCCAGCTGTCCTGGAAGAAAATGCCGTGGTTCTTGCTGGCGGCGACTCCGGCTGTATTGATGCCGTCCTGGATCGTAAAGTACCCAAAGGGTCCGCGGCACTGCCCGTTATTGGGGCCGGAAATAGCGGTCGGGCAAGGGGTTCCCTGTGTAGAATTAAATGTGTCTCCCCAGTAAACGTTGACCAGGGCTGTGTTGTATCCGACGTTGACGTTGTTGTAAAGATCGCTGAGCGAGTACCCCGCCTTGAAGTTGTGCGTTCCCCACTTGCTCATCGTATAGGAAAAATCAGTGGTGAACTGCTTGCGCGAGAATACGTCAAACAGAGTTTGCTGGTTCGGTGCAATGTTCGCAAACCCTGCTGATTGCTCGAACGGAGTAGCCGCAACCTGATTGCCGGCATTAATTACCGGATTGCCAAACGCATCGGTGGTAGAGGCATTCAGCGAGTTCTGGTAAAGGTAGCGGATTCCCGCCGGTTTCCCGCGATCGGAAGTGTCGTAATAAAAATAGCCGTACTTCGCGGTAACCACAGCGTGGGGGTTGATGGTCCAGTCGCCGCCGAAGAACAGAAGATTGGAGGGGTTCACAGAGCCGGTGTCCGGCCGAAAAGTTGTCGGATCCTGCCCATCGATGGCGTTCACCTGGCCCGTCACCGAATCGGGCACCGTTGGCAGCTGTCCCGTGATTCGCGAATAGCCATATTGCCAGCTGCCATACAGGCGCAATTTGCTGAACGGTTGGTAGTCCAGCCGGTTGAGCATGTTTTGAGCGGTAAAGTTGCGAGTGAAGCTGTGCGGCCCGGGATTGACTCCCGTGAAATTCAAGGTGCGCGAAATCTTGTTGATCGTGGGGACGTATGAGGAAAACAACCATAGCTTGTCCTTCAGGATCGGTCCGCCGATTTCGTACCCCGGTTCCAGCGTGTAATAGCTATCCTTTTTCTCGATGTAATACTGGGCGGGTGAGTCCAGACGCTTTGAAGTATCTAGACTGACGGACGGGTCCTGCTTCAAACCGCATTGCAGCTGCGAAGTGGTCGGCACATTTGTCGACTCATAGGAAGTTTGCGGCGTTGTCGCGCAAACGTCGTTGGAATCGAGCGGGCTGCCCGCATAGTGTGCGACGAGTGAGCCGTGCCATTCGTTGCTGCCGCGCTTCTGGATAACGTTGACCACGCCGCCCGCCGCTCCGCCGTATTCCGCGGCCAGTCCGCTGGTCTTGATCTGGACTTCCTGAATAAATTCAAAAATCACGTTCTGCTTGATGCCGCCGGCCTGAATGTCGCTGGTGTCGAGGCCCTCGACCAGGTAGGAGTTCTCCGCGTCGCTGGCCCCGTCAATCTGGAAGCCATTCGCTCTGGAACGATCCGTGCGCGAGCTTTGCAGAGGCTCCTGGCGGGCGCCCGGCGCCAACGGGATCAGGGTCTGGTAGGAGCGTCCCTTGGGGACCATGTCGATTTCCGCCTGCGGGATGGCCGTGGCGGTATTGCTGGAAGTCGTGTCGATGAGCACCGCGCTGGAAGTGACTTCGATGGTTTGCGTCACTTCGCCCAGTTCCAGCGCCAAGTCGAAGGTTGGCAGTTTCCCGACGTCCAACTGGATGCCGGAAACACGATACGTCCGGAAACTCGGCGCGGATGCCGCCATCGCATAAGTTCCGGGAGGCAACTGCTGGAAATAAACGTACCCGGAGTCGTCCGCAGTCAAGGACCGGGGAACGATCAAGGCTGGGCCTGATAGTTCTACGGTTGCATTCGGCACTGTGGCGCCCGTCTTATCCTTTACGAAAACTTTAATGCCCCCAGTAGTTTCCTGCGCAAATCCCATAGGAGTCACAGCCAAAGCAAAAATTGCCACAAGACAACACACCACCACAACAACAGACCATCGTTGCAAAAACCTCTTCATAGGAACCCCCTTGAGATTCGTAATGCCCCGGGGAGTCTCCCAAAGGAAACCTCCCGTTAACGCATCAGAGCGACGAAGCTTGGAACTTCTCTCAACAAGGAGAAAGTTTAGGACACACTCAAACACCCGAGGACTCCGCCTCCTCAGGCCCCCTACTGCATGATAGCGAAATAGCACCCGGTAACGCCCATGTCAACACAATTCAGGCGCAGGCTGAGGATAATTTTGAATCCTTCGTATCGTTACTTTCCATTTAACTTTCGCCTTTGCTTCGATTGTCGCCTTCCGCCGTCGTCCAGGGCGCACGCGGCACCCTGCCTGGCAGAACCGCCGACCCGCGCACACAATTCGTCTTGTGATTTTGTCCCGCCCGTCGGATGATCGCAGGTGCCCGCTGCCTCTGCCCCTGGAGGTGAATTATTGATCGGAAAAATTCTTCTCCTGCTCGCCGCGTGCTGCATCTTGCCGCCGGCATTCGCCCAAAGCATCGACATCTCCAATGGCGGGCAACAGCCGCCGCACCCCGCCGACCTGATCCTCAACATCAGCATCGACGAAACGCAAAATCGCGCCCCGGCCGGTATCGTCGTTGAGATTTCCAGCGATTATTCCTTCGTTTCCCGCAACGCACCCACGGACCACGAATCCCTGCAGACGGACAACAGCGGAACGGTCACTTTCCATACTCTTACGGGGCCGCACGAAATCCGCATCACGGGGGACGGCATCGCGGAATCCACCCGCACGATCGAGATCATGCAGCAGCAATCGCGCGACGTGGAAACCATAGTAGTCATGTCCAAACTCGCCAGCGGGCAATACAGCGTTGCGAAAGAGGGCACCTCCGGTGTTATTTCCGCCGCAAGCATCAACATCCCCTCCAAAGCCGAGAAGGAATTTCAGGCCGGTTCAAAGGCCCTGAAAAAAAAGGATTATGACGCAGCCAAAAAACACTTTTCCAGCGCCACCGGGATTTACGGCAAGTACAGCCTGGCCTACAACGGCATGGGCGTTGCGCAAATGGCGCTGGGCGATGCGCGCGCGGCCCGCGCATCGTTTGAAAAATCCGTTCAGATTGATGACCGCTTCGCCGAGGGCTATCGCAATCTGGCGCGCCTCTCTCTTGCCGACCATAATTTCGAGGAAATGGATGCGCTGCTCACAAAGTCCCTGCTGAGCGAGTCCTTGAATGCCTGGGCTCTGACCTATGCGGCATACGCGGAATTGCAGCTGCACAATTTCGGCGCGGCCATCGCCCACGCGCGCGCCGCCCACGGCGTCCCGCATCCGGGCCTTGCCAGTGTGCATATTGTCGCGGCGAAGGCCCTCGAAGCCACGAACCAGCCCGACGATGCCCTGAAGGAATACCACTTGTATCTGGACGAAGACCCCAACGGCCGCGATTCCGCCCGCGCCAGGCAGACGATTGAATCCGCAGAGAAAGCAAAAAACAATTGATATCCCGTGGATGCTTCGGATCCCGCCGCGCCCCGAACGCTACCGGAACGGATCCCACCCGCCCGGCCGCAAAGGTTTGACATTGCCTCGGGAACCAACCAACACTATTTCTTTCCTGCGCGTGATTTCACCGATCGCCGTCACCGGCACGCCCGCCACTTTTCTTGGCACGCGCCCAGCCAGCCGCTTTGGTACCGTGAACAGAAGCTCGTAGTCTTCCCCGCCATCGACGGCCAACTGCAAGGGGGCCAGTCCCATCCGCTGCAAGCCAGGCGGCACATTCACCAGCGGAATTTTTTCCGCAAACACGCTTGCGCCCACTCCGCTCGCCGCGCAAATGTGCCCCAGATCGGTCGAAAGCCCATCGGAAGTATCGATCATCGCGGTGGCATACCGGCGCCCGGTCAGCCACTGTCCAAGCGCCAGCCTCGGTTCGGGATGGACATGTTTGCCGAGGAGTTTCTTCCAACGCCTGTTCTTGCCGATCCCGAGCTGGACAAGGCGCAGGCCCAGTTCCGCCTCCCCCAGCCTGCCGCTTACAAAGATAATGTCGCCGGGCCGCGCCCCGGAACGCAGCACCGCTCGCCCGGGGTCGCTCTCCCCGATGACCGTCAAGTTGATCAGGACGGACGGATACTTGGTCGTATCGCCCCCCGCCAGAGTCAAACCGAACCGGCGGGCGGCCGCCGCCATCCCGCTCAGAAACTCGTCGAGCCACCGGCTGGTGCATTCGGAGGGAAGAGCTAGCGAAAGCAAAAAGTAGCGCGGTTGCGCCCCCATGGCCGCAATGTCGCTGGTGGCGCGGGCCAGGGATTTGTACCCGACATCCCTGGGGGAGTGGACCTTCCGCAGGAAGTGCACGCCTTCCAGAAAGGCGTCAACCGTGACCACCCATTCCATCCCTTTACGTGGCGCCATCACCGCCGCGTCGTCCCCGATCCCCACGCGCAGGCCGCCAGCAAGGTGTGGAACCCTCCCACGCACCCGTTCGATCAGCTGGTCTTCCATGATCCTAAGTCTGGCCATAAGTACAGTTGTTTGAAATCCCCCCGGTATGCTCTCATAGTTGCAACCGGAACGGTATCGAGTCGAAATGGAATCCTGCAGCAGCCGGCCCAGCCGGCATGGACACAGATTCGTCGCACAGCACTCAGGACCGATTCGGGAACGAAAGCTTCGGATGAAGTTTTGCACATCCTGAAGCGGGAAATAAGGGTTGACTCCGCGCAGCTTGTGAAACTAGACTTACGGTGGTTTCGAACCAAGGCTCGCGGTTCAAACGGCCATCACGGCTTTTAGAAGCACAGGATGCCGCTCAGGGTATAAGCGGCATGTTCGCCTCATCGGATCTTAAAAAGTAGGATTTGCACATTCTAATATGAAGCCCGAAGCATATACAGTTTACGTTGCGTCCACACGGAAGGGAACGCTCCGAAAGATCAGCGTGCCCGTGTACGTGCTGTATCTGCTGGCAGTGCTTGCAGTTGTGGGAGGCGTCACGGTTTTTGCCGCCGCCGGCTCCTATACACGCATGCTTTGGAAAGTCGGCAATTATAACGCCCTGCGACGCCAGCAAGACACCCTGAAGCACAATTACGAGCAGTTGCAATCGAGCGCGCAGGATACCAACGAACGGTTGAACTCCCTGCAATCGCTGGCCACCGAAGTGGCCATGACCTACGGCTTCATGCGGTTCCGCCAGAGCCCGTTTGGCGTGAACGAGGCCCAGGCCAGCACGACCCCGGACTTTGAGCACTCCATGGAGCAGTTCAACTTCCTGCAGAAGAATGCAGGGTCCGCGGCCCTCCCGGTGGGCAGCCTGCAATTGCTCTCCACGGGCGGCCTGGGAGATCTGACCTCCACCCCGTCGCTCTGGCCCGTGATCGGTCATCTGACCGGCAGCTTTGGCGAGCGCATGGATCCGTTCAGCGGGGAAGGCGCCTTCCATACAGGCGTGGATATTTCGTCTCAGTACGGCGATTCGGTGCATGTAGCGGCCGATGGCGTGGTGATTGAGGCGAACGAACGCGCCGGCTACGGACGGCTGGTGGTCGTGGACCACGGATACGGTGTAACCACCTGGTACGGGCATCTCTCGACCTACAGCGTCGTGGTCGGTGAGCAACTTCGCCGGGGCGACACCATCGGCAACGTCGGCGTCAGCGGACGCTCCACTGGCCCCCACGTCCACTACGAAGTTCGCATCAATGGCGCCCCGGTCAACCCGATGCGCTACCTCCGCCAGGCCTCCGCCGCAGACTAATTTTCCCCGTTCATAATTTTTCCTGGTGAGAATCCCGAAGGTGGGATTTGATTTTGCGAAGGAATACTTGCGGCCTTATTGCGGTTTCCGAGCCTCCCCCAGCTTCAATATGTCCGGCGTCAGCTCCACCAGAATCCGAACCCTTTCCGCGGATGCGCTGACATCGGCGCTTTTCAGCATGGTTTCCAGCACGCTCAGCGTGGCAGGATCCATGGACTGGCGCGTCTTGGAACTTGCCAGCCCAGCGCTCCCGATCAACCGAAATAATTCCAGCGCCGCCTGCAGCTGGCGCGCGTCCATCGCGCTCAGGCATTCTCCTTCCAGCGAAACGCGCAGATCATTTCCCTCCGGCCGCGCCGCCAGCGTGATCCACTGCAGGGACCGCGCCAGGTTCAGCAACTGCGCGGACTGAATTCCGCCGGGAGAATAATTTTCTGGAATCGGAGGCACGCGCGTGATTGCAAATACGGCCGCGCCGGCCACGCGCGCCGCGCGGTCCCGCGCGGGATCTCCGCCCGGGCCATTTTCAGCGGGATGTTGCAGCAGGGGAGCGATGCTCGGCCCTTCCACGATGGCAATGCGGCGGTCGTTCAGGAAAGTTATCGAATTCCAGCGCTTTTGTTCTTGCTTGCCGCCGGAAGCATTTCCGGAGGGAGCATCGCCGGAAGGAGCATCGCCGGAAGG
>JAIQFG010000023.1 GCA_020073375.1 Terriglobia bacterium
GCTCGGCTGAATCCAGTGGTTCAGGCCGTGCGCGTTCATCAAAATCCAGAGGTTGAGCGCTGCGCCCAGCGAAGTGCTCACCCACGTGACGATTTTGTATTTGCGGACTTTATCCGCGGCCTGGCTGGCGTGCCGGTCGAAATACGCGATCTGGTGCTGCACGCGCTCCTCGCGATAGGCGCGCTTGAATTCCTCCAGCGTCGATTGCCGCGACGAGACGTCCGACAAATTCAGAAAATTCAGCGCCGCCAAGACTCCGGCAAGTTCCGGCACGGTTTCCGGGCCCACCGCGTCATACAGCGCCGGCGTCTTCCACAGCGCCAGACACGAGCGGCAAATTTCCGCGGCGGTTCGTGTCCGGATCCAGACCGATTGCCGGCGGTTCAGCCTCGTAAGAATGGGAAGCCCCGCCGCCAGCAGGCCCAGCGAAGTCCCTATCCATAGCCAGACCACGCTTGAGCCGCTGAAAGAAATTCGCCCGCTCAGCAGCGCCGCGCCCGCCGTGCAAAAAATGGGGATTGCCGCAAGCCGCCGGAATTGCGGGGCCACGCGCCCCGCGGTTTCGTCCACTTTTGCTAGCCACGCCCGCGCCAGAGCATAGGGAGTGTTTGCGGGCAGCGCCGAAGCAGGTTCGTCGAGACCATTCAGGAAGTCGAGTTCCGGATCGCGCAGCAAATCAGGCTTCTCGTTCAGCGCGCGCACCTCTCCCGTGACGCTGTGGATCCAGATGATCTGCCGCCCCTGCTCCTCGGCGAAGCGAACCATGTCGGCCGTGCCGCCCAGGCCTTGGCTGGGGCCGCCGTCCCACAGCGCGATCAGCAACTGGCTCTGCTGCACGGTTTCGATGCCGCACTCGTAGTAGCGCTGCGGCGCTTGCTCGCTCTCTCCGGTCACTTCCACCGACAACGCCTGGGCGAGCACGCGCTCGACGCGCTCCCAGGTGGGGCCGTCGAAATCCTCGCGGAATCGTTCCCTGGGCATCGGCAAAAAAATCCGGAGCGGGAAATGCATCGCCAGGCAGGTTTCGGCAAACAGAAGATCTCCGCCCGCGGCCACCGACGAGATACCGTAGGCCACGCCCGGAATTTTGGCCTTCCATTCCTCGAGCGCTTTTCGTATCGCCGCGCGGGATTTTTGTTCGTCGGGAAGGGTTCGGTGCCCGGTGAATCCGATGGCCCAGGCGGGCGGAAGTTTTATTGCAGATCGCATTGTCTGGCCGGCGCCGCTCATGCAAGGTTCCGCAATACGGATGGAATTGCGAAGAGGGTATATCCGGCGGCCACAATGTCGCGGATGGTAGACATGCCTACTCGACTGAAAGACGCGACTTCATCAGGACCACGACGTACGGATTGAGCGTGGACATCGTGTAGTAAATGTCCAGTTCGTTGCCGCGCAGCCTGGTCCAGCGTTCGACCATGTAGGGTGCGTAGGCTCCCCCGATGACGGCTTCCGGATCGGCCTCATTTCGCAGCATGTGGAGGGGGCCTGCGAGCCCGTCATTCGGTCTTGCGCGAGGATTGTGAATGTATTTTCCGAGCGCGCCATTGACCAAGCCGTTGAAAATCAGTTGCGGCTCGCTCCACGGCCCCCACGGCGTGCGCGAATAGGAAAACGTAATCCCCGCGGGGGCGGTGCGGCGGTCATAGGTCATCAGCCACAGGCCCAGGTCTTTGCACCAGGTGACCGACAGATCGCCAAGCGTGCCGTCCTTGACCACCGGTTGCGCGTCCGCTTCGGCGCCGCTCCACTTCGGAGCCCCGGCCGTGTCCATCCCCGCGAAAAATTTTGTTCCAGCGCCCGATTCAAATTGGGCGGCCGGGACGATCGCCAGATACGCGTCGCTCTCGCGGTATGCGCCCGTGCCCCACATCAACACCCAGGGCCCGCCCGGCGGAAATCCGGTGGCGCCTTCCGGCTGTTCGTGCAGCGACATTTTCAGGAATCGCCCGGAGGGCATTTGCGAGATCGTGCGAAGGGATTCAAAATTCGCGGGGGGAGTGAATTTCGTCAGAACGGAATGTTCCGTTCTGCGGTTCCTCGGATCGTTCGTGCGAACTGCGACATATACCTGGTCCTTCAGGCTGATGCCGGCAAGGGGCACGCCATTGGCGCCCATGTTTATCCCGGCGGGCTGAATGGAGACATACCTTCCTTTGGCCCTGGTCAGAAAATCCAGGTGGACGCCGGATTCCGGATCGGTTGCGTCCGAAGTGGCGAGGGCATCGGGCCATCGGGGCATGTCTCCCACGATGTCACCGAAAAGGAAGTAAGCGTGTCCATCATGCTCAAACGAAGTGCCGAGCTCCGCGCCTTCGATGCCGTACCGCGTGTTGGTCTGGTTGCCGGTGGGCTGGTGCCGCTCCTTGTCCTGATCTCCGATGAGCTGTTCGAGCTTGACGGTCGAACCAGCCGTTTCGTGAAACACGAGGTTGCGGGAATGCTCGGCGACGGGCGCGGCCTTCGCCGGACTCGGTTGGTTAGGTGAGGCGGGTTTGGCCGGTGGCTCCGCGGCTGTTGCGCTCGCTTTTTTTGCCGCGGCGTTTGCGGCAGCGGTTGACGCTGCGATTTTTGACGCGGTTGCAATCGCAGGGCCTGCCGCTTCCGGCATCACCGGCGCAGGCCGCGCGTTTGTCTGGGCCGCCACCGGCGGGCTGCCCGGCGGAGTTGCTGAAGAAGTCGTGGAGAGAGATGCGGAATGGTCGGCGGAGGGCGTCTCCGATCTGGACCGCAGCATCACGAAGCCAAGCACCAGAACGATGGCGATCAGCGACCCGATCGCGGCGTACATCCATGTGGGCTGCTTGGCGGGAGGCGCGGGACGAGACGGGGCCGCCGCCGGCATGGGTTGCATTTGCGGCGGCGGGGCCGCCATCCGCTCACCGAACGCAGTATTTGACTTCGCAACCGGGACGCCGCGCGCCAGCAACGTCCGCACGTTCGCGGAGAGTCTTTCCAGGTGTGCTTCGAGCGGCGGCGTCAGCGCGTCCAGCCAGTGTACGCTGCCGATAAAATAATCGAGCGACTTCGCAGGGAGCACGTCCTCGATGCGCAGCGGCATGATGGTCGATCCCTGGCTGACCGCGCGTTCGATCTCCTTCGGAATGTGGCCGGAGAGGTTTGCCTTTGAGGAAAACACCAGCACCATGATGCGGCATTCATGGATGGCGTCGATGATGGCTTCGCCGTAGTGCAGCCCCGGCAGGACGTCGCGCGGTGCGATCCAGCAGCGCACGCCATGCGATTCGAGCGAGGCGCACACCGCGTCCGCGACGGTCTTGTCACCGGAAGCGTAGCTGATAAATACGTCGTGCGCCATGGGCGGAAATTGTTTCCCCTCTGGTTGCCATATCGTTTGAATAATCTGGCGGGCGCATTCTAGCACGGGAGGTTTTGGGTTGCAGCAAGCCGTGCCCGCGCAACACACGCACCCCGCTAACTCTGCCGGGCCGGCTTAGGATCCATTCCCCGGGCGCTGAGCGCGCTGGCGAGCGTCAATCCAATGGCAGTCCAAAGAACGATTCGATATCCGGAAAGGAAAGATGCAGCGACGGCCTGATTCACTTGCGGATTCTCGCTCCGGATGGCAGCAAGGCTGGGGCGATTCCGATCCAAATCGGCTCGCTCGGCGGGCGAAAGAGAAAGCACGTCGATTCGCCGGTTCAATGCACGATTGAATCCCGCGACCAGCAGGAGGCCGAAGACGGCGACCGCAAGGAGTCCCGCAATTCGCGATACGGCGTTATTCACTCCTGAGGCGATTCCCGCCTGGTTTTCCGGCACAGCATTCATCACCGTGGTGGTAAGCGGAGCTACACTGATTGCCATGCCCAAACCCAAGACCACGAGCGCTGGAAAAAAGGTGGTCCAATAGGAACCACCAATTCCTGGACGCAGCAGCAGCGCAAAACCAAGCGCGGCGACCAGCGGCCCTGCCGTAAGCGGCACTTTTGTCCCATACCGGCTGATCAGGCCCCCGGACCAGCGAGAGAGAAGGAAGATCACCAAAATTAGGGGGAGCAGAGCGGCTCCGGCTTCGGTGGCCGGGTAGCGCTGCACCTGGATCAGATTGAGAGGCAGAAAAAACAGGATGCCACCAAATGCCGCATAGAGAAAGAACGTGAGCAGATTCGCGCCGCTGAAATTGCGCGACCGGAACAGCGCCAGCGAGACCATCGGCGAAGCGGTTCGTGCCTCCACCACCAGAAAAACGGCAAGGGCGGCAATCCCGGCGACACCTGCCAGGCTCACGGCGATTCCGCCTCGCGGCGCTTCAATTAATGAGAAAGTGATTGCGCCCAGGCCCGCTGTGGCGAGCAAGGCTCCCAGCCAGTCGAGCCTGCCACTCATTGCATCGTTCCGGCTCTCGGGCACGCGCCACAGCGCGATCCCGGTCACGACCAGCGCGATCGGAACACTGATGAAAAACACCCAGCGCCACGACGCATGATCCACAAGCCATCCGCCAAGCACGGGCCCGATGGCCGCCGTGATCGCCGTGAAACCCGACCAGGTGCCAATCGCCCGGCCACGCTCGCCGGCGGAAAACGATGCGCTGATCAGCGCCAGGCTGCCCGGCACCAGCAGCGCCGCTCCCACGCCTTGCGCGCCGCGCGCGACGACAAGCAGTGAAATGGAAGCCGCGAACCCACAACACGCCGAGGCCGCGGCAAACAACAGCACGCCATAGATAAAAATTCTTCTTCGTCCGTAGCGGTCTCCCAGCGATCCGCCAACCAGCAACAAGGAGGCGAGAAGCAGCGCATAGGCCTCCACTACCCACTGAATGTCGCTGACCGTGGCGTGCAGCGCCGATTGCAGTGCGGGAAGAGCTACGTTCACGACCGTTCCGTCAATGAACGCCATGCTGGTGCCGAGAATCGTGGCGGCCAAAATCCAGTTGCCGTTTTCGGCAGCGGGCATCGGGGGTGTCCCGGATAGAATCGCCCCTTCATCGCAGGGTGGCCTGACCGTCATCGTGGTTGCCCCGCCCTTCGCAGGATTCGTTCCCAGGCATGATGCCTCAATACTCTGGTCATCCGAAAGATTGTCTGTAGAAATTAGATTCTTGTGCGGCCTTTCGAGCTCTTCCAGCTTTCGGCAATTTTCCCAACGCGCAGCCAGGCCTTGCACGAAATAGCTCCTTGTTCGGCTAATCTCCCCGCGAAGCCCGGATGGAGGTCATTACAGTGCAGTTCGGTATATACTTCGCCCAACGGGCAGGCCTGTGCGCGCCTGCCGTCCCGATGTGGTCCGTGGCTCATTATCCTAAAGTAAGGAAAAATGTGAGGAGGGAAGGACCAATGAACTCTAAACGGAAACTCGCACTCGGGTTGGCGATGGGCGCGGCGCTGGCTGCGCTGGCCACGGCGGCCGCCGCGCAGCAGCAGCCCGTGCCGCTGAAGGTGGCGAAAATCAAGGACAACATCTACTGGACCCAGGGCGGGGCGGGCGGCAACACGGGAATTATCGTGGGAGCGGCAGGCGTGATCGTCGTGGATACGAAAACGACGGTGGATTCCTCAAAGGAAGTTCAGGCCGAAATCGCCAAGATCACGCCGAAGCCGGTGGACACCGCGATCGTCACGCACAGCGATGGCGACCACGTCAACGGCCTCGCCGGATTTCCCCCGGGCCTGACGATCATAGCCCAAGAAAATTGCAAGAAGGAAATGGAGGCTTCCGCCGGAGGCCGCGGCGCCGCTCCGCAGGATCGCCTGCCCAACAAGCTGATCGCAAAGGACGAGAGCATGACCATCGACGGCGTGCACGTGCGGCTGCTGCACTTTGCGCCGGCCCACACCAGCGGGGACCTGATCGTGTTCTTCCCCGATCAGAAGGTGGTGCTCGGCGGAGACCTGCTGGTCACCAACCGTCCCGACACCAATATCCACGTCGATAAACACGGCTCAGCCGCGGGCTGGATGGAAAGTGCCAAGGGCATGATCGCCCTCGACGCCGACGTCTACGTCACGGGCCACGGCGATCTGATGACCAAGGACGACGTGAAGAAAAAACTGGCGTTCATTTCGGACAAGTGGGACAAGATCAAGGCCATGTCCGCTCAAGGAAAATCCCTCGACGAAATCAAGACCGCTCAGGGCGAATCCACCGCGCCTCCCGTGGCCAACGCGCAGGGCAACATGCCTGCTCCGACCTTGACCGAGGTCATGTACAACGAAATGAAGATGAAGATGTAACGGCGCGAGCCGGGCGGAAAGGATTCGGCCGGTCAGTTTCGCGTCGCATTCTGTCCGGCCTTCCTGCTGCTGAACAGATAACCGTAATATAAGCTGTTGCAATTTCTGCAGGAGTAGTGCCGCACCAGGACCATTTGCAGCAGGACTCGTTTGAGCGAAACGCGCGCCCGATGACGGTAGACCTCGAAGCTGCCGCACCTCGGGCATTGGCGAACGCGCGACCAGGGCTTCCACATTCCCGATATGTTTGCGCATGCCGCGCGGCGCGTCAACCCCGTGAAGTAGCGCGAACCGGCGAGGTGGGCAGGTTTTTGTAGGGCAAACACTCTTGTCTGTCCGGTTTTGTGCGCGGCATCGAAAATCTAAACCGGACAGACAAGAGTGTCTGTCCTACTTGGATTGCATCCCGGGGATCGATTCAGTAGAATCCGCGTGCTCCGACCTTCGGCACTCCGTCACCAAACGATAGTTGGGCAGGACTAATCCGGGCGATCCGCGCAGCACAATTGGGAGCCCGGCAGCAGGGCCCTAAAGGAGGCCGATCATGAAATACGTCATTTCCTGGCGCGAGCGCCCGGCAGCATCCGCAAGAGACTATGAAGCCGCGCATGACCGCGTGCTTGAGATTTTCAAGGACTGGAAAAAGCCGGCGAGCTTTACCATCCATCAGTTCGTGATCCGCGTGGGCGATTACGGCGGCTACATGATCTTGGAGACGGACAAGCCCACGGACATTCATTATTTCACGAGCTTTTTTGCGGTCTTCGAGTTCAAGGTGGAGACGGTGGTCGACGTGATGGACGCGGTGGCGGCCGAGGTTGCAGCTATCGAGTTTCGCCGGAAGAATTTCTCTTAGCCAGGGCCGGCGGGCGGCGCCAGAACAATCCCCGGATTGCAATGTGGCTGACTGATCTGCATGGGCTCTGGGGCCCGGTTTCCGATAGTCCCTGAGGTTTCAACCAGTCGACGGATCGCGACAGACTGGAAGCCTTTCTGAGAAGAAATCTGAGAAATTGGCTGCGACATGGCTAAGAATCTTACTCCGCAAGACCGTACTGTTCCTTTAAGAAGGGCATCAAGCCTAGACGGTCAAGCCGGTCCACAGGCGCCCGGAAAGTCACCTGCACGACGCCCGGGTGCCTGCCAATTTCAATCCCGCCGGTAATCGTTGCGCGATTCTTTACTTCCGCGACCGTCATATCCAAAAGGCGAGCGGCCCGCGCCAGGCCATTTTCCGTCGCGGCATTCAAATCCGAACCGGTGCCCACAAATGAGATGGGGGCGGATTCCTCCAGATGTTCCACGCCCCAATCCCTGGCTAAGGCCTCTGCCCGTGATCGTTCTGCGCGGGACAATGGTTGTGCAAGGTAAGGCAAATCTTCGGCTATCGGCAGCAGTATCGGCCCGTCAATCGTCAAGCCTTTGATCACTTGCACTTGCAGCGTGACGATTCCGGAGACATCAGCCGTATGGCCGGCGATTTCGCCGTCGCCCTGCAGGGCATGCATGTCGCCCATGTATATGCCGCCACCTTTTACTTTCACGGGGCAAACCGCAATCGCTCCCGCTCGGACAATGTCGATGTCCATGTGTCCGTCCGTGCGATCCTCAAGCTGTTCGGCGGTAATTGCATATTCGTGCGGTGCGCCGATTAGAAACGACCCGAAGTCGCCTGCATTGTGAGAGTCCGGCATGCGAATCGCCGGCGTGGTCCCGAACTGCCCCATGAATGGCCTCAAGCGAGCCACGAGTCCGACCAGGTCATGCGGAGCAAACGTCAGAATCGAGTTCTGTACGGATTTTTCAGGGAGCGCTGCGTAGGATTTTGCATTGCGGGCTATTTGTTCAGCCGCATTCCGATGCAAGGTCAGGCCGATCGAGCGAATCTCGTCAAAGGCAATCGTGTATCCGTTTGTAATCGTGAACGGTGAGCAGTCCGCCCCGCAATTTACGCAGCGAATTGCAGTCTGCCCGATTCCCTCGACACGCGTCTCCGGATTCAGTGTCCCGCATCCCGGACAACGCCCTGCCACGTAGGGGTCTCCCAGGAATCGCCCGGTCATCATTTGGTCATTCCCGGACGAAGTCGCGAGGGAGGTTACGACAATTTCTTTGATGCGAATAGCCAGAGCGTCCCCAACTTCGGCCCCTGCAACGGCGACTGGGCGGGTAACTTCATGTCCGCCGCGAATTGCAGGAGTAATCATTGGTCCCCAGCATCCCGGCGCGGTGTTTGCAACGACGTGACCGCCGTCTCTTACGGGACCAAGCATGGGCTTGGCTGGGTCGAGCAATCCGTCGGTAAATTCGTTGACAAACACTGTTTCGGCGGCTGCAGCAACTCTTTCCATTCGATCGTCCGCAATCCGGCTGTGCAAATCCGTTTTTGTAACCATTTCGATCGGTTCCTCCCGTGGCACAAAAATGTTCTGCACCTTTTGCATCGTAAAGTCCAGCAAAAAGGGTCTAGCGAGAGGCGCCGAACCGGAAGATCCATCCCCGCTCAACCGGTCGAGCCGACATCGTTTATCAGAATGTGGCGGCAACCGTGCCGCCCTTGTCCTCTTGGGGTTCGACGGAGCAGTTACTTAAAAGTACCCATCAAAGTCACCCAGTCACGTGATATGAGTCACATACATCCTTCTGCAAAAGTGATCTCATTTAGCTAGTCAGAGAGATAGCTCTCCATGCGGCTTGCAATTTGAAGGAGGCGCGTATGGAATTACTGATTGTAATAATCGACGGCGGCGTATTTGCTGCTCTTGTCGTGCTCGCAATGTTGGCAGCGTATCTGCTGCAGCATGTTATCCATGGAATTCAAGTCTACTTCAGGATTCGGGGGAGCAGGCTGGTGACTTGCCCTGAGACGCACCAGGCAGCGATGGTTGAAGTGGATGCCAAGTCCATGGGGATGCAGGCGATGTTGGGCACGCCTTGCCTGCGGCTCAGTCAATGTTCGCGCTGGCCGATGCGCGAAGACTGCGGGCAGGACTGCTTGAGGCAGATCGAAGCTCGCCCGGCGGAATTCAAGTTTATCGCAGCTTGCAGGGCTTCGTAATCGGTTCTCAACTGCGCGCCGGCGCGAAACGGCCCTGTGGCTTGTTGTCCGGACCAAAGAAGGCGATAGCTTGTGCGGCCGGGACGTAATCCTAGCCTAAACAGATAAGGTTCCGCATTCCGATAAGCGCTGCCGGCTCGACCGGTCGGTGCAGCGCCCTCTAAACGATAGATCCAGCAATACTTCCCCTTGAGAATTTATCCGTTCGGCAGCAGTCAACCAGAACCTAAACAGAGGCTTTGTTTTGATTGACGCCCGCAAACGAAATCAGCCTTGTAAACTATTAGAAGAACGATTTGAGCAAGCGTTGCAACGACCCATTGAAACCACCCCTCTTGAGTCCAAAGCTCTATCCCGAAATTGAAACAACCCGGTTCATTGCGTCTTCTTGACTTCCATCCCGCCAAGGGGTTTACTAGCGGAAATTCAATCTGCAAGTACGGGTGAATGAAAACTCAATTTTGGCGCTCCCTGGGAACGGATGTCCCCGACGTGCAGCCGCAACCTTCAGGGAAAAGGAAATGGAGCGAACCATGCGAAATCGCAGGGATTTTCTGAAGACGGTTGCGGGCGCGACGACCGGGGCGCTGCTGGCGGGAAACGCGTTTGCCCGCTCGCCGTTTCAGGGAGCGGGGCCCGGGGCGGGAGCGGCGGGAGCGCGACGCGAAGTTTCCATTGGCGGGCGCCGCGTGAAGGTCGTGGATATTCACGCGCACTGCGTGATCCCGGAAGTGGCCGACCTGGTGAAGGGCACGCCGTATGAAACCGTGGGCGGCGGACGCGCGCGCGGGCCCAACGTCATGGGGGCGGACCGGATCAAGGCGATCGACGACCTGGGCGTGGATGTGCAAGTGCTGAGCATGAACGGTTTCTGGTTCTACGCCGTCACTGACCGCGACCTCGCAGGAAAAGTCGTCAAACTTCAGGACGAAAAAATGTCGGAATGGTGCGCGGCGCATCCGGACCGCTACGTGGCGGTCAGCTCGGTCTCGCTGCAATTTCCGGATCTGGCGGCGCAGCAGCTGGAATATGCAGTGAAAAAACTCGGCGCGCGCGGCGCTTGCATCGGCGGGCACGTTATGGGCGAGGACATTTCCACGCCCAAGTACGATCCGTTCTGGGCCAAGGCCGAGGAACTGGGAGTGGTGGTGTTCATGCACCCGCAGAGCGCGGAAAATGTGATCAAGGAAGGCGCGCTCAAGGGCAAGGGCGATCTGGGAAATATCATCGGCAATCCGCTGGAGACCACCGTGTTCCTGACGCGCATGATGTTCAACGGGACGCTCGACCGCTTCCCCAACCTGAAAATCGTCGCGGCGCACGGAGGCGGCTATCTGCCATCGTACCTGGGCCGCTCGGAAGTGGCCTGCGAAGTGCGCGCCAACGCCGATTGCGCGAACAAGAAACAGCCCAGCGAATATTTTCACAGCCAGATTCTGGTCGACACGATCATCATTTCCCCGGAGGGTTTGCGCCACCTGGTGGCCGAATGCGGTTCGGGGCAAGTCGTGTTCGGAACCGACATGCCGTTCAAATGGCATTCGAGCGTGGACCTGGTGCTGAATGCGGCGTTCCTGAGCGACGCGCAAAAGGAAGCTATCCTGGGCGGTACGCTGACCAAACTGCTGCGGCTGTGAATGGGAATGTCGCGTAGCACAGCCACTCCTGGCTGTGTGGTTTTTGCAATCGCGGTGGACTCCCAGGCGTGTGCGTGGCAAACAAAACCACACAGCCAGGAGTGGCTATGCTACATGAGGCGGCTCCCGGCGAATTTTTCCCCGTCCCTGTTCAGCCTGTCGGGTTAATATATGCAGTCTGCGATTCAATAAATAATTCCCACGAGGAGAACATCATGGCCAAAGGATATTGGATCTGTTTCTACCGTTCGATCTCGAACCCCGACAAGATTGCCGAATACGCCAAGTTCGCCGGCCCCGCGATCCAGGGCGGCGGCGGGCGATTTCTGGGGCGCGGAAATCCCACCAAGACGTATGAAGCGGGAAAGAGCCTGCGAACCGTGGTCATCGAGTTCGATAGCGTGGAGCAGGCCACGAAAACGTTTGAGAGCAAGGCCTACCAGGATGCGTGCAAAATCATGGAAGGCGCGGCCGAACGGGACATCCGCATCATTGAAGGCGTGGCGTGAACTGGTAGGACAGGCTTCAGCCTGTCGGTTTTGATGCACCGCGCCGATAATCAAAACAAGACAGGCTGAAGCCTATCCTACTTAAAGCTAGCACGCCTCGGCCACCGCCACCATGCGCGAGAGCGGAATCATCTCGCCCATCGCCCCGCTCTTCTTTTTCACTTCGTTGTATTCGATGGTGGCTTCGCGCACGGCCATGGCGTTGTAATCCGGCGTGAGCGTGCTGTCCCATTCCTCGTACCAGCGCACTACGTCCATGATCAGCCGCTCGGGACCGATCCAGTTGTCAAAGCGTCCCAGGCGAATTTCCGCGGCGGCTGCTCCGGCGCTCATTTTGGCGTCGTAGCGCTTGCGGGTCTCGACTCCCAGGACGCGGAAGTAGTTGGCCATTTCGGCCAATTCCTTTTTGCCGCCGATGGGGCCGTGGCCGGGGATGATCATGTCGACGTCCCAGCCCTGAATCTTGTCGCAGACTTCAATCCACTTGGTGATGTAGCTGTTGTTCGCGTAGGGCGCGACCCAGAAAAATCCAACGTCTCCCGCAAACAGGATTTTGTACTTGGGAAAATAGGCCATCATGTCGCCCCAGGTGTGCGCCGGTCCGGCGAAACGGAATTGCATCTCTGTGCCGTCGATAAAATAGGTCAAGTCATCCTTGAAGGTAACCGACGGAGGGACGAGCACGCGCGGTTCCTCCTTGTCGGCGACTCCCGGTGTCACGGTCCATGTCTTGGGCGTGGTGGGGGCGGCCTTGATGCATTCGTCGCGGCAATAGGGATGGCTCATGATTTCGGCGTGGTTGAAGAATTGGTTGCCGCTGACGTGGTCGCCATGGTGGTGCGTGTTCACCAGGCGCGTGAATTCCTTTCCCCCGGTGGCCTGTTTCGCGGCGGCAATGAACGCCCGAGCGGGGATTGGCCCCTGCGTGGCATCCACGGCAAGCAAGGAGTCCTTGCCCGAGACCATCAGGGCGTTCGAAACGCCTGCGGCGCTGAGGCCCGGTCCGCCGCCCTGCATGTAGGCGTAGACGTTCGGAGCGACCTGCTTGAGTTCCTTGTTCCAGGCCGGAGGCATGGGAAATTTCGAGTCGGTTGCCGGCGGGGGGATCGGATTCACCACGGCCGGGCCTTGCGCGGCTAGCCTGGCCAGTTCCCCGGCTGCAGACAGCGCCGAAGCGACGCCCAGGCCGGTCAGCGCGACACGTCCCATGGCCTCGCGGCGCGTCAGTTGCGGTGTTCCAGAGTCTTTTGGCGATTCCATGCGTCCTCCCCGGGATGCGAGCCTTTGATTGAACTGAAATTTATCTTCGTTCATCGAATTGCCCGAAAGCATACGCCAGCCAATATATCCGTGCAACGGCAAGTCGCAAGGCAATGTAGCGCCCGCCTTCAGGCGGGCACTTTGGGTGCAGGCAGATGCCCGCCTGAAGGCGAGCGCTACATGTACATGTATTTGATTATCATGCCGGCTGTCCCGAACCGGGGGTTGATCGATGGGCGCGGCCCCTTCCCAGAATGCGCAAACATTTGCAGTAAAATGCCCTTCGGAGCTTGACACGAATGATGACAATAGGATAGCGTCCTATATGCGTGGAACTCGACCTCTCCTTGGACTGGTTGTCCCTCTCGATGACGCCGGGCCTTGGCTCGCGCCTGATTGGGAAACTTCTGCGCCAATTCGGTTCGCCGGAGAAGGTTTTTCGCGCTTCGCTCACCGAGCTGGAAGCCTGCCAGCTCCCCGCAGCGCCGGCCCATGCCATCGCTTCCCGCAACGCACATAAGGAAGCCGAGGCCGAGCTGGACCGTGTGCGCAAGCTTGGCTGCAGCCTGGTCAATTGGAGCGACCCGGAATACCCGCAGCGGCTGCTGGAGATTTACGATCCTCCCCCACTGCTGTATGTCCGGGGCGACGTGAGCGTCCTGAACCGGCATTCCATCTCCATGGTCGGGACGCGGCGGCCGACCCCGTACGGGAACCAAATGGCCGAGCGGCTGGGGCGCGACCTGGCCGAGCGCGGCCTCACCGTCGTCAGCGGAATGGCGCGCGGCATTGACAGCTGTTCGCATCAGGGAGCGGTGAAGGCTTCCCAAGGCGCGACGGTGGGCGTGCTGGGAACGGGCGTCGACGTCATGTATCCGAAGGAAAACAAGAAGTTATTCGCGGAAGTGGAAAAGCGCGGCGCGCTGATCAGCGAATTCCCGCTGGGATCGCATCCGGCGCCTGAAAATTTTCCGGTGCGCAACCGCGTGGTCGCGGGGATGTCGCTCGGGGTGGTCGTCGTGCAAGGGGCGCAGTATTCGGGGTCGCTGATTACGGCGCGGCTGGGGATGGAGTTCGGCCGGGAGGTGTACGGCGTCCCGGGCAACGTCACGGTGGACGTCAGCTTCGCGCCGAATCAATTGATCAAGCAGGGCGCCAAGCTGGTGACGTCCTGGGAGGACGTGGTGGAGGAACTGCCGACGGAAATCCGCGCGGAACTGTTCCCGGTCGACGCCACGACGGTGGAAGAGCGCGCCTCCCTGTTCGTGAAGGCGCTTTCTCCCGTGGAGAAAAAAATCTTCGCCTTGCTAGCCGAGGACGATTCCATCCACGTGGACGAACTGGTGGAAAAGTCGGAATTGAGCTCCTCGGAAGTTCTGGCGGCGCTGTGTGAAATGGAAATGAAGGGCATGGTGCGGCAGATGCCGGGGAAGCAATTCATCAAGGTTTTGCAGTAGGGGAAGCGGCCATGAAATAGCCAAACACCTTCTAAACCACTGAATTTTCTGGCTTCTACCGGCTTGTGCGGCGCACTTTAGCATCGAAAACGACACATCCCGCATCTATCCATCGTTGACAAACGGGGGACTTGGGCCCCACGCTAAGGAAACAGAAAGGAATCAGCGCTTCCCTCGGGAGGCGTTTCGGTCTACAAAAGTTCACATGGGAAAGTCACTGGTCATCGTTGAATCGCCCGCGAAAGCGAAGACGATCAACAAATATCTGGGCCGCAACTACACGGTCAAAGCCTCTTACGGGCACGTCATGGACCTGCCGAAGAAGGAGCTAGGCATCGATATCGCCCATGGATTCGAGCCGACCTATGAGGTCAGCCCGTCCAAGAGCGACGTAGTGCAGATGCTGCAGAAAGCCGCCTCGACCGCCGACGCCGTCTATCTGGCGGGCGATCCGGACCGCGAAGGGGAGGCCATCTGCTCGCACCTGGCCAGTGTGCTCAGCGGGCCGAAGCTGGAGTTTCCCACCGAGGAAGAGCTGGAAAAAGAGAAGGCGGAAGCGAAAGCCGAAGCCAAGGCAGCCGGCAAGAAGGGCAAGAAGAAAGCCAAGAAGCCGGTGAAGAAAGTGATCGCGCGCGGCAAACCCGTTATCGCGCGAAAGAATATCTTCCGCGTGATGTTCAACGAAATCACCCCCAAGGCCATCAAGGCCGCATTCGAGCATCCCGGCGAAATCAACGAAAATCTGGTGGACGCGCAGCAGGCGCGCCGCGTGCTGGACCGCCTGGTGGGCTACAAAATATCGCCGCTGCTGTGGGACAAGGTCCGCCGGGGGCTTTCGGCCGGGCGCGTGCAAACCGTGGCGCTGCGCCTGATCGTGGACCGCGAGGCGGAAATCCGCGCGTTCAATCCGGTGGAGTATTGGACCATCCACGCGCTGCTGGGCGCGGGAAATCCGCCGATCTTTGAGGCCAAGCTCACGAAATTCAAGGGCGAGGACGTGGAAATCCACACCCAGGCCGAAGCCGACGCCATCGTCGCCGCCACCAACGGCGGGTCGTGGAAGGTGGCCAGCGTGACGCAAAAGGAGAAGCGCCGCAACGCGCCGCCTCCTTTTACCACGTCGAAATTGCAGCAGGCCGCCTACAATCGCCTGCGCTACACGGCCAAACGCACCATGTCTCTTGCGCAACGTTTGTATGAAGGCGTGGAGCTGGGCGAGCAAGGCTCGATCGCGCTGATCACGTACATGCGCACCGATTCGGTGCGCGTTTCCAATGAGGCGCTCGACCAGGTGCGCGGGCTGATCGGCACGAGTTTCGGCGCGACCTACCTGCCGGAAAAGCCGAACTTTTTCAAGTCCAAGAAGGACGCGCAGGACGCGCACGAAGCCATCCGCCCGACCGACGCGTCGCTGACTCCTGCCGACGTGAAGCAGTACCTGAGCGAAGATCTTTATAAACTGTACCAGCTCATCTGGCAGCGTTTTGTGGCCTCGCAGATGGTGCCGGCCGTTTTTGACCAGACGACCGTGGACGTGACCGCGGGCGACTACACGTTCCGGGCCACCGGATCGGTGCAGAAGTTTGACGGCTATCTGGCCGTCTACCAGGTGTCGGCCGAGGACGATGAGGAGCCCGACGATGCCAGCAAGGCCCTGCTGCCGGCCGTCACGGAAGGCGAAATTCTGCGCCTGGAAAATGTGCGCCCCGAGCAGCACTTTACCGAGCCGCCGCCTCGCTACAACGACGCCACGCTGGTGAAGGAACTGGAAGAAAAAGGCATCGGGCGCCCCTCCACCTATGCGTCAATTATCTCGACGCTGGTCGACCGCGAATACGTGACCAAGGATCAGGGCCGGTTCTCTCCAACCATGCTCGGTGAAAAGGTGAGCACGCTGCTGGTCAAGAGTTTCGAGGATATCTTCGACGTCGGCTTCACCGCCCGCATGGAAGAGGAACTGGACGAAATCGAAGAAGGCAAACTGCCGTGGAAAAAAGCAGTGAAGGAATTCTACGGACGTTTTGCGAAAGACCTGGAACAGGCCGATGACGAGATGGAGTCGTACAAGGCGGGCATTCCGACGGGGCAAAAATGCGAGAAGTGCGGGCAGGGCGAACTGCTCGAGCGCATCAGCCGCCACGGATTTTTCCTGGGTTGCTCGCGCTATCCGGATTGCGATTTCATCCGGGACCTGTCACCCGAGCTTCCGCCGGAAACTGAAAACGGAGTGCCTAAGATTGAAACCTGCGACAACTGCGGGCGCGAAATGGTCATCAAGCGCGGCCGCTGGGGAGCGTTCCTGGCGTGCACGGGTTATCCCGACTGCAAGACGACCCGGCGCCTGAAGGCCGGAACGCGCAAGGCCCTGCAGCCGGACGAATTGCTGGACGAAAAGTGTCCCGAGTGCGAATCCCAACTGGTGAAGAAACACGGCCAGTACGGCGAATTTATCGGCTGCACCGCCTATCCCAAGTGCAAGTACATCCGCTCCAAGACCCTGGGCATCAAGTGTCCGAAGTGCGACACCGGCGAATTGACCGAGCGCGTGGCGAAGAAGGGCCGGCGGCGCGTGTTCTACGGCTGCAACAAATATCCGGAGTGCGATTTCACCACGCCGCACCTGCCCATCGCCGAGCCGTGTCCCAAGTGCGGGGCGCACTTCATTGTGGAAAAGCGCGGGAAATTCGGAGCGGTGCGCGCCTGCGTGAAGGAAGGGTGCGACTGGGAAAGCGCCGTGGCGGAAGCTCCCGAAGCGGCCGTTCCCGAACCGGTGGGATCCGCCAAACTGTAACCGCCGCGCCAACCGGGCAGGGAATCAGGGGTGATTTGGGGATATCAGGGGCCCCTCAGAGAAAATGAAATCCGAGGTAAATCAATTCTTGAATTATTTGCGCGTGGTGCGCCATGCCTCTCCGCATACGCTGCGCAACTATGAAAGCGACCTCTCCCAGTTTCTTTTTTTTCTGACGCCGCCCGGAGCCCAGCCGCCCGACCTTGTGGAAGTGACGCACCTGCTGATCCGCGAATTTGTCGCCCACCTTCACGATCAAAAACTGGAGCGGTCTTCGATTGCCCGAAAACTGGCGGCGATCCGGTCGTTTTTCAAATTCGCTGTGCGCGAGGGCATGGTGCCGCGGAATCCGGCGCGCCTGGTGGCCACTCCCAAGCTGCCCAAGAGAATTCCGTCGGTGATGAGCGCCGAGGATTTGAATACCTTCCTGGACGGAGTGGTGGCCGCGCCGCCCCCAGAGTCCTCCCGCAAGCGTCCCGAGTCAGCCGAACAGAATCGCCTGCTGGTCAAACGGGACCGCGCCATCCTGGAACTGCTTTACGCTTCCGGACTCCGCGTCAGCGAATTGACGGGCCTGAATCTGCAGGACATGGACCGCAAGGAATTGATGCTGCGCGTGCGCGGCAAGGGGAATAAGGAACGCATCGTGCCATATGGCAGCAAGGCGGAGCAGGCCATGCAGGCGTACGACCCGGTCCGCGACTCCATCCTGCTCCGGGCCAAGGGACGTGGCGATCTCCGGGCCGTGTTTCTCAATCATTTCGGCACGCGGCTCACGCAGCGGTCGGTGGCGCGCATCCTGAAAAAATACGCGCGACTATTCAATATCAATTGGGATTTGCATCCGCATTCGCTGCGGCACGCGTTCGCCACGCACCTGCTGACGGACGGGGCCGATCTTCGAGCCATTCAGGAGTTGCTGGGCCACTCCTCGCTTTCCACCACGCAGCGCTATACTCATGCCTCGATCCGCCAGCTTCTCGAGGTCTACGACAAGGCCCATCCCCGCGCATAGGTTGCCGCTTTCGCGAACATTGCGACTTTCGTAGCGCCAGCGTTACCAAAGCTCGGACGAAATCAACTAGATTGATTAAGGAATTGAATTTCCGGCCTTTGTTGAAGCTGCTACTCGCTGGATTCCTGGTGATACTGAGGGGCCACGATTTCCGAATCCCGCACGCGGCGCGGGCGGAAGAAGAATCCCAGATGCCGCGCGCTGCATTGCCGGCAGCGGAACGGCCGCAGCAGCAACGGCGGCAGCATGAGCCACTCCAGCACGCCTTTCCTGTGGGAGCGCAGCACGTCCTTGCAACCGCATAGCGGGCAGCGCCGGGCGTCGATCCGGAGGGAAATTGCGTGTATTCGGGCCATCGGTCAGATTGAAACACATATTGTACCCCGCTTATTTATTTTGAAAAGCGGGTTTACGCCATTTCCAGTGTGAGCTATCCTGATCGGACCTTTTGAATCCATCTTGATAAGCGAGGGCACATGTCTTTGAAGCAGGGGACGGGATTGTTTTGCTTTCTAAAGAAGCTCATTTCCAGATTCGACGCGCGGGCGATCTTCGTGCTGGCGGTGCTGCTTGCGGGCCCCGCCGCGGCCTACGCGCAGACCGACGAGATCCAGGTGTACGACGCCGCGATCGCCGAAAAGGGCAAATTCAACCTGATGATTCACAGCAACTTCATCGGCATTGGGCATAAGGATCCCGCTTTTCCCGGAGGGCTGGTTGCCAACCATTCGTTTAACGGCACTGCCGAGTGGGCCTATGGCGTGACCGACTGGTTCGAGCAGGGGCTGTATATGCCGGTGTACACCATTTATTCTCCGGGGCACGGCGGATCGATTAACGGTTTCAAACTCCGCGAATTGTTCGTGCGACCTCATGCCGACGACCACACGTTCTTCTATGGCGCCAATTTCGAGTTCAGCGTCAACTATTCGTACTGGGAGTCCAGGCACATCACTTCCGAAGTCCGGCCGATCGTGGGCCTGCACCTGAAACCGGTGGACCTGATTTTCAATCCGATCGTGGATACCGACTACACCGGCGGTTTCGGAAACCTGGAATTCGTGCCGGCCACGCGAATCGCCTACAACATCAACGAAAAATACGCCGCCTCCATCGAGGAGTACGCGGACATGGGCCCGCTGCACAAATTCCTTCCCGGCAGCGAGCAATTTCACGAAGTCTGGGCAGTCATGAATCGCTCGGGCAAAGTCTGGAACATTGAAACGGGCTTTGGGATTGGCGTGACGCCCGGCGCCGATAAACTGACGTTCAAATTCATGATTTCACGCGACCTGAATTAGGGGCCATTCATGGGTACAGTGGATGCGCTCGATGGATTGAGTACGCGACTGCCCAGGCAATATGCAAAAGTGGCGTGCGGCCGTAAGGGCGCGGCAATGCCGTGCCCCTCCAACTGCGCCGTTTCCCAGCTACTTTCGGACCGCCTGTAAATTTTCATCCGCAAAGGGGAGAAACGCCATGGCCGTGCACCAGCTTGTGGAGTATGCGGATGCCAGCCCAGAGGTCCGCGCCGTGTACGACGACATACGCGCCACGCGAAAGACGGACTTCATCAATAATTTCTGGAAAGCGCTGGCAAACGATCCCGCGACGCTTAAGCGCACCTGGGAATCGGTCAAGCAAATCATGGCTCCCGGCGCTCTCGACCCTCTCACCAAGGAGATGCTCTACATCGCCGTCAGCGTCACCAATCAATGTTCGTACTGCATCGCATCGCACACGGCCTCGGCCCGCAACAAGGGCATGACCCCCGCCATGTTCCACGAATTGATGGCCGTCGTGGGCATGGCCAACGAAACCAATCGCCTGGTGGCCGGCTACCAGGTGGACATCGACGAGCAGTTCCAGACTCCTTGATTTGAGAATCGATTTGAATTTCGTTTTGAACTTCGATCCTGTCCGCGTGCCGCGCCATTCCAATTGAACAACCCACTGCTGCGGCGGTTATTGCCGCTCTTTCCGCGCGATGCTAGGATGGCTCCGCATGGCCCAGCAAATGCAAGCGCGTCCCCGTGTCGGGGTGCCGTGGCGCACCGCCGCCGAAGAAGCGGCGAATCAACGCAGCAAAATTGACAGGTATCTTCGCGCAGTCGAGCAAGCAGGCGGCGAGCCCGTGCTGGTTTCGCTAGCTTCAACTCCTTCGGACCTGAAGCGCCAGGCGGAAAATCTGGATGCGTTTGTATTGAGCGGCAGCCCCGCGGATTTGGACCCTGCGCACTTCGCGGCGAAGCGCCACCCCGCCACCGCCGATGCCGATGCCGCGCGCGAACGCACTGACTTCGCGGTGCTGGAGCACGCGTTCACCTCAGGCAAGCCCGTGCTCGCGATCTGCTACGGCATCCAGTCGCTCAATGTGTTTCTTGGCGGGAGCCTGGTGCAGGATATTCCCACTGAACTCGGAACAACGATCTGCCACAGCCCCGAGGAGGATGAACTCCCCGACGGCACCGAGACTCCGGACATGATCCACGGCGCGCAGATCGGCCAGGGCCGCGTGCGCAAACTTTCCGTTGCGCCGCAAGCCGAGGTGAATTCCTGGCATCATCAATCGGTGCTGGAGCCGGGGCTGGGCCTGCGCGTCACCGCGCGTTCGGCGGACGGCGTGGTCGAGGCGGTCGAGTGGACCATGGATGAAAACTGGGTTGTGGGCGTGCAATGGCATCCGGAACGGATGCCGGAGGACGCGCTGGCGCAGGCGTTGTTTCGCGATCTGATGTCGGCCGCGCGGCTGGCGCAGATGGCGAAGTAGTCGGCGCAATTCCGCCTTGGCAACCATTATCGCCATCCAAGCCCTCAATGTATGTGGAGGTATTACCCAGTGCGGTTGAATTTGCGGACGGCGGGATGCGCGTGCTTGATCCTGATGCTGGGCGCGGCCTTTGGAATCCAGGCGCGCGCGCAGGAATTGTTGCCGGAGCAAAGCGCGGCAAAGGCCAAGCAGGTTTTGCAGCAGGTGATCGGCGCGCTGGGCGGACAGGCGTACCTGGACGTGCATGACTACACCTGCGAGGGGCGCATCGCGCAGTTCGGGACCAACGAGGATCTGATGGGCTACACGCCGTTCCGCGACCTCTGGCTGCTTCCGGACAAAAACCGCACCGAATATATTTCCAAGGGCGAGCACACGTTCCTCGGTTTCCTGATGGACGTGGACGAGCTGATGATCACGCACGGCGGCGTGATGATCACCGTCTTCAACGGGAATGAAGGCTGGATGCTGGACAAGGCCGGCGTATCGAACCAGCCCGAGGACGTGATCAAAAATTTCACCGACCAGCTGAAAACCGGAATGAACAGCATGTTGCGCGCGCGCCGCAACGAGCCTGGCGTCGAGGCGATGTACGGCGGAACCGACCTGATCGACCTGAAGGAAGCGGAATGGATCGAATTCACCGACAGCGATCATCGCAGCATGCGCCTGGCAGTGGATAAGAACACGCACCTGCCGCTGCGCTGGGTGGTGGCCACGCGCAATCCGGAAACGCGCGAGCGCTCCGAGGTCGTCACCAGCTACACGCAATACATCGCCTCCGACGGCGTGAAGACCGCGATGAACATCGTGCGCGCGCGCGACGGCCGCAAAATCACGCAAACGTTCATGACCGGGTGCAAATACAATTCCAGCCTGGAGGCGCAGATGTTTACAAAAGCCTCGCTCGACGCGCGCGCCCCGGATGTGGCCAAGAAGGGCTACAAGACCGCGAAGGACAAGAATTAGGCCGTTCTGCTTTCTGCTCCGCATTCATCCCACTTTGTTCGCCCACGGTTTCGCGCGGAGTTCAGGTAGGGGATCCGCAAAGGCCTTGTAGCGCCGGCGTCTCGCCGGCATTTTTTCGCGCTGGAAAACGGCAAACCCTGCCGGCGGGACACCGGCGCTACAAAACCCTCGGTCTCACCGGGCGGGCGCGGGGAATTGCACTTTGGGCGCTTCGCGCGTAGCCTCCGTCGCCGTGAAGTAAGCGTTGTTGCGCTGGAAGCCGGCCCACCCGGCGAAGATGCTGTTGGGAAAGAGCCCGATGTAGGTGTTGTAGTCCTGGATGGCGTCGTTGTAGCGCTTGCGTTCGACGGCGATCCGGTTTTCCGTGCCCGCCAGCTCATCCTGCAGACGCAGGAAATTTTCGTTCGATTTTAATTGCGGATAGTTTTCGACAATCAGCAGCAGGCGGCCGATCGCTCCGTCGAGCTGGCCGTTGGCGGCGATTTTATCCGCGGGCGTCTGCGCGCCCAGCAGCGCGGAACGCGCCGCGGCGATGTCGTGAAACACGGTTTGTTCCTGCGCCGCGAAACCCTTCACGGCTTCCACAAGGTTCGGGATCAGATCGGCGCGCCGCTGCAGAACTACGTCCACTTGTGCCCAGTCCGATTTCACCGTTTCATTTTTCCGCACCATTTCATTGCGGCTGCTCACGTACGACCCGCCAACCATGAGCGCGACGATTACGACCACCGCCAGAACCACAAGTCCCTTTTTCATGCGCGTCCTCCCGAACCTGCACCTGCCCCAATGTTATCGATTTCGACCGCCCCGCGAAATTTCATGCCGGGCGCCGCAATTCCCAGGTTTTAGTTCCCGCCGCGCCCTCGGCTATGCTTTCGTATCCAGCCAGCGGTCGAACTTGTCCGTCACCGCTTCCACAAACGCGAAATATAAGTTCAAGGTTTTGCCGATGTCGATTTCCTGCGGCTCCTTTTTCCCTTCGCGAAAATCAAGAATCGTATGAAAACCGCCCGGATCGCCGCCGGCGAACTGGCCTATCCGCGCGATGGCCTCGCGCTTGTTTGCCGCGGGCGCCTCGCCCATCGCGATCAGGGCGTGGCGAAACAGCGTCGTGAACGACGAAAACGAGGAGGCCATAAGGTCCAGATACAGCTTCGGTTTTCGGGGCGCGGCCAGCATGGCATGGCGCAGACGCAACCAGCCGGTCCGCAACTCGCGCTCAACTTGAATGGCATGGTAGTGCAGCGGCACGGAAATGTCCGCCAGCACGTCCGCGCCGAATAAAACTTGATGATGGGCCTTCATGTCCAGCAATTCCATGGCGAAGACATCCGCGGACCGGGTCAGTTCCTCCAGCGTAAAAATCAGCGGAGGTCCATGCCCCTGCTTGCTCCACCATTGCACCGGTTCATGCAACGCTTCGATCCTTCGCGCATCGGCGCGGTCAACGACGCAAAGCACGTTAAGATCCGAGTGCCGGGAATGAAATTCTCCAGTTACCGCCGAACCGTACAGGATCACGGCTCTTAGATTGTCTCCGGCCGCGGTTTTCAGTTTTTGGACGAATTCGTCGAGCTTAGGATTTGTCAAATACAGCTCCTTCTTGCGCGCCGTTCACCAACTCCCACTCGCGCCGCCCCCTCCAAACGATCCCCCGCCGAAGCCGCCAAACCCGCCACCTCCGCCCCCGCCTCCCCAGGAGCCGCCCCCGCCAACCCAGGGTCCGCCCATCCCCCATCCGCCTCCGCGGCGGCGCGGCCCGATCATTCCGCCGAACACAAGCCTAAGGAAGAAACCGGAAATTGGAAAAAAAACAAAAACAACGATGATGACCAGCCAAACCATGCTCGAGACCGGAAGCGATTCATCGGGCTCGGCGGAAGGGGCCGCTCCGCCGGAAAGCGTATCCAGCGTGACGTTTTGATCTTCGGCAATGGTAATCGCAACACGCTGCGTGATGAGCAGCATGGCGCCGCTGTAATCACCCTGGCGCAAGAACGGCACGGCTTCGCGCAAGAAGCCGCCTACCTTGCCGTCCGGCAAGACTGCCTCAAGGCCGTAACCCACTTCGACGCGATCTTTCCGATCGTTGGGAGCGAGTAGAATCATGACGCCGCGCGCCTGCTGCTTCGGCCCCACGCCCCATTCCGTCGCTAGGTCAATCGAGTATTGCTCGATGGGCTCCCCTTCGAGCGAAGATACGGTGACCACAGCAATCTGCGCCTTCGTCTTCCGATCGACTTCGGCGCACAGCGCGGTCAATTTTTCCGTGGCCTGCGCGCTCAGCACGCCCGCGAAATCGTTGACATATCCTTGCGGCTTGAGGTTTTTGACTTGTTCGGAATAAGCGCACGGAGCACTTGAGAGCAGGGCCAAAAATAAGAAGAGAGATCCCACGATGGATTTCGGAAACCGAAATGGAAGAGACATCTGGAGTCAGCTTTCGCGAGCAACTTCATCTTAGGATGGCCCTTCTCCGGCGTCAATGTCTGGGGGCCGCGCCTTCACTTACCGCGCACTTTGGCGTATGATCCCGCCCATACCGGAAATTCAAGACGAATCGGAAGTCAGCGGAGGAGCCATGGCGAAGAAAATGTGGGTTGTGGTGGCCCTGATTGCGCTCTATGCCGGAACTGTGTCCGCGCAGGACGCCAAGGCCAAGCTGCAGGCGGCCGTGAAGGCGATGGGCGACGTTCAATCGATCCAATATTCCGGGAGTGGGAAACTCGACACGTTTGGGCAATCCTACACGCCTACTGCGGCCTGGCCCGTGACGAACATCACCAGCTACACCAAGACCATCGACTACGCCTCCAAATCGGCGAAGGAAGAGTTGACGCGCGTCGAACCGAACCCGCCTGTGAAAGGCGGAGGGCGGCCGTTTGGCGGCGAGGATAAGCAGGTCAACTTCGTCAGCGGGTCATTCGCCTGGGACCAGCCGGGCAACGCGCCGGTGCCGCAACTGGGCGCGGCCGCCGAGCGGCAGCTGCAGATCTGGCTCTCTCCGAACGGTTTTCTGAAAGCGGCCCTGGAAAATAACGCCACCATGAGGAAGGGGACGGTCGGGTCCGTCATTTCGTTCAAGACCGGAAAATTCACGGTGAACGGCACGATCGACGCCGACAACATGGTCACCCGGACCGAGACCTGGCTGCCCAATCCCGTTCTTGGCGACATGCCCGTTGAGACGGTGTATTCGGGTTACAAGGATTTCGGCGGCGTGAAGTTCCCGACGAGCATCGTGCAGAGCCAGGGCGGATTCCCCGTGCTGGAATTGACCGTAACGAACGTGAAGGCGAACCCGGGCCTTTCGGTTTCGGTGCCCGATGCGGTGAAAACGGCGAGCGCGCCTCCTGTGCGCGTGGTGTCGCAGAAGCTGGGGGACGGCGTGTGGTTCATGGGCGGAGGATCGCACAACAGCGTGCTGGTGGAATTTCCGACCTACCTGGCGATGATTGAAGCGCCGCTGGGCGATGCGCGGTCGATGGCCGTGATGGCCGAGGCGCACAGGCTGGTTCCGGACAAGCCGATCAAGTACTTGATCAACACGCATCACCACTTCGACCACTTCGGCGGCGTCCGCGCGTACGTTGCGGCCGGTGCCACGATTATCACCAACGAGATGAATGTCGCGTCCTACCAGAAAATCTTTGCGGCGCCGCACACCCTCGATCCGGATGAATTGGCGAAAAATCCGAAGAAGGCCGAATTCATTCCGGTAAAGGGGAAATACGTTTTGACCGAGGCAGACCGGTCCATCGAGATTTACCGCGTGGAAGGCGACATGCACAACGGCGACATCATGATGGCGTATTTGCCCAAAGATAAAATCCTGGTGGAGGCCGACGATTTCACGCCGGACGCTCCCGGGGTACCGGCGCCCACGGGGCCGCGCCCCAAGATGTTTGAAGACAATCTGAAGAAGCAGCTCCTGCGCCTGAAACTGGATGTCGCGACGATTGCGCCGCTGCACGGCGTTGTGGTTCCATTTTCCGATTTCCAGAAGGCTGTGGGAGACTGAACGGAGATCGGTCGCGGATTGGAAGAAGATTGGACGAAGTTTGGACTAAGTTTGGACTAGGTTTGATAGATGGGGGAGGTAGCGATGGGAAGTTTCGCGATATTCCGGCGCTCCTGGGTGATTGTCCTGGGGATTGCCACAGTCGTTTCGCTTAGCACGGTGAAGGCCACCGACTTGAATCCGGCCGCGATCAGCATCAAGATGCCGGACCAGCTCCATTGGGTGGACTCGCCCAGCGGAATCAGCCAGGTCGTGCTTCATGGAGATCCCGACAAACCCGGGCTCTACATCGTGCTGGCCACATGGCACGCGCACCACATGAGCCATCCCCACTTTCACCCCAATGACCGGTTTATCACAGTGATCAAAGGGACTTGGTGGGTCGGGACAGGAACCAAATTCGATCCCGATAAGACGGTCCCCATGCCCGCGGGGAGCTTCGTCACGCATTATGGCAAGCAGATCCATTACGACGGCGCCAAGGATGAGGACGTCACGCTGGAAATCCTCGGCGAGGGTCCGGCAACGAACACGCCCGCGGAAGAGAAGTAGGACAGACACTCCTGTCTGTTCGGTTTGGTGCGTGGCGATGAGGATTTAAACCGGACAGACAAGAGTGTCTGTCCTACTTAGACCCGCGCCGCTTGACCTTTCCGCGGCCTGCCCGCACTATATTTTCGATGGGCTCCAAGTAGAGCCCACACCCGATTAACTTCTATGGCCTGGTTCAAGCGAGAAAAGAAGCGGATCGAGCAGCCCACGCCGCCCGACGAGCGGCGCGTCAAGACCGAAGGGCTGTGGACCAAGTGCGATACCTGCCGCGCAACCATCTGGAAAAAGGACCTGGAAGCCAACTGGCGCGTCTGCCCCAAGTGCCAGCACCATTTCCGCCTGAGCGCCACGCAGCGGCTCGAACTGCTGCTCGATTCACGGTGGATCGAGCATGACGCCGCGCTGGCATCGAACGACCCGCTGCACTTTACCGACACCAAACCCTACGCCGC
The DNA here is from genome assembly GCA_020073375.1 of Terriglobia bacterium. GTDB lineage: Bacteria > Acidobacteriota > Terriglobia > Acidiferrales > UBA7541 > Palsa-360. Next base: position 26,692 of record JAIQFG010000023.1, read on the forward strand.
GCGCCTGAAGGACGCTCGCCGGAAATTGAAGATGTCCGACGCGATCATCACGGCCGAAGGCTTGCTCGGCGGGCGCCTGGTGATTTGCTGTTCGATGGAGTTCGCCTTCATCGGCGGCTCGATGGGCGCGGTGGTCGGCGAAAAAGTAACGCGCGCGATCGAAATGGCCATCGCCAAGAAACTGGCGCTGGTGATTGTTTCCTGTTCGGGCGGAGCGCGCATGATGGAGGGCACCATCAGCCTGATGCAGCTGGCGAAGGTGTCCGCCGCGCTGGCGCGCCTGGATGAAGTGCGCCTGCCGTTCATCTCCATCCTTACCGATCCCACTACGGGCGGCGTGACGGCGAGCTACGCCATGCTGGGAGACATCAATATCGCCGAGCCCGGGGCGCTGATCGGCTTTGCCGGGCCGCGCGTGATCGAACAAACCATGCGCCAGAAACTTCCCAAGGGATTTCAGACCTCGGAATTCCTTCTCGAGCACGGTTTTCTGGACGCCGTGGTCCACCGCAAGGATTTGAAAGCTTACATCTCGTCGGCGCTCGATTTTTTCCAGGCTTAAATTCAAATGGTCGGGGACGAGTTCGGCTCGAATCGGGTCGGGAAAGTATTGTGCGGAGGATGAACGAATTTGTGGCGCCGGCGCCACAAAATTCCGCTTCAGATCTGGGCGACTCGGAGTGGACTGCTTTGTTGAGTTTGAGAAATTGGGTTTAGCCGCATGACATACGAAGAATCGGTCCGGTATCTTCTCAGTTTGGGGCGCGAACTCGCATCGCCGCGGCAGGCGAGCGCCGCGAAGTTCGATCTCGCCGGGATCACCACGCTGTGCGAAGCGCTGGGGCAGCCGCAGCGCGCCTTTGAATCGGTGCACGTCGCAGGCACGAACGGAAAAGGCTCGACGGCCGCGATGATCGATTCGATCCTGCGGGCGGCGGGCCTGCGCACGGGCCTCTACACTTCGCCGCACCTGGAACGCATCAACGAGCGCATTCGCCTGGATGGGCGAGAAATTTCCGAAACTGATTTCGCGGCCACGTTCACGCGGCTGTACGGCGTGATCGAGGAGCTGCTCGCCGCCGGGCGCCTCGCCGCGCATCCCACATTTTTCGAGTGCGTTACCGCGCTGGCGTTCGAGTATTTCGCCAAGTCCGGCGCCGAATTCGCCGTCTGCGAAGTGGGCATGGGCGGCCGGCTGGATGCGACGAACGTCCTCCTGCCGGAAGTCGCCGTGATCACACAGATCGATCTGGACCACGAAAATTACCTGGGCCATTCCATCGAGGAAATCGCGCGCGAAAAAGCGGGCATCATCAAGCCTGGGGCGCGTGTGGTCAGCGCCGCCGAGCACCTGATTGCGCGCGTGGTCATCCGGCGGCGCGTCGGCGAGCAAGGCGCATTCCTGGTGGAAATCGAAAATACATTTCGCCTGGAAGACGTGACCTCGCGCGACGGCTGCTTTTCGTTCACAGCCATCGACACCGAATCGGGCGCGCGCATCCCCGTGGCCCTGCCGCTCGCGGGCCGCTTCCAGGTGCGCAACGCGCTCACCGCGATTGCCGCCTCGCGCATGTTGGCCGACCGCGGAGCGCCCATCGATGACGCCGCCATCTCGCGCGGCATCGCCGCCACGCGCTGGCCCGGCCGCCTCGAGCGCCTCGCCGAGCGGCCCGACATTTACGTGGACGGCACGCACAATCCCGCCGGGGCGCGCGAAATCGCCGTCTTTTGGGACGCGTTTCTTCCCGGCCGGAATATTTTCCTGATCTACGGCGCCGTGCGCGACAAAGCCGTCGATGAAATTGCCGGCATGCTGTTTCCCCGCGCTTCCGCCGTTATTATCACGGCCCCGGCGCAGCCTCGCGCCATCTCCGCCCCCGTGCTCGCGGAAATGACGGGCCATCACGCGCGCCGCATGGAAATGATTCCCGATCCCAACCGGGCGCTGGAACGCGCCCTCGAACTAGCCGCTCCCGGGGATGTGATCTTCATTACCGGCTCGCTCTACCTGGTCGGCGACCTGCGACGGTATTGGGCTTCGCGCGCTGGTGATGCGGCAACCGCCTCTCCCGCGAAGTAGTATCCCTCGACGATAAACCAGGAGAGATTCCTCACCCGCAGGAGCGGGTTCGGAATGACAACGCGTTTGGTCATTTGTTTAAGAACCCCATTGAGGCGACGCATCGATTTTTGTGGCGCCGGCGTCCCGCCGGCGGTTTTGCAGCTTTGCTTAACGGACAAATTGCCGGCAAGATGCCGGCGCTACGACCCTTTCGCGTTCCCGCAACATACGCCTGCTGGGCGTACTGGGCCGGCCCATGTAGTTGAATGTTGGTTTCCCCGAATTTGACGCTTTTCAAACGCGGGGCTTTTGCGAACCGCGCTGTTGGCCATTATGGAGTATCGTTGACATCCCATCCCCAGTCGCGGCCCTTGACAACTTTTCCACGCGGGGCAACACTGAACTTACCCCTTCCAGAAAGTGGATTCCCTGGTTTGCCAGGCTGCCCGGCATCGGTGCGGCTTGCGCCGGATCGTGTTGATGAGCGCCTTCTTTCTTACCAGCGCGGCGGGGAATCATGAGGCTATGTGCTACCCACGAACGGGGGAGTGATCCGCGTTCTTTTCGTCAGCGCTTTTCAGGAAGTGCGCGGGATCTGCGAACTGCTCGAATCGACCGGGCCGGCCGTGTTTCAAATCACGCAGGTTTCCGGCCTCGATCTTGCCGCCGAACGGATTTCCTGCGGAGAGGCGGACATTTTGCTGCTCGACCTGGACGCGAAACAAAGCCAGGGGCGCGCCCTGGTGGAAGCCGCTCGCGCCGCCGCGCCCGATCTGCCGCTGGTTATCCTCTCGGATTTTGAGGACGAAACTATGGCGGTGGAGTCACTGCAGCTCGGGGCGCAGGATTTTCTGATCAAGGCGCGCCTGGACTGCGCCATGCTGGCCCGGTCGCTGCGCTACTCCATCGAACGGCACCGCCTGCAGAAAGAACTGCAAAGCCTCTCCCTGATTGACGATTTGACCGGCCTGCACAATCGCCGGGGATTTTTCGCTCTTGCCGGGCAGCACTTGCGCGTGGTGCTGCGCAAGGGCGCCGGCATGCTGGTCTATCTGGACGTCGACAATCTGAAATCGATCAACGACACCTTCGGGCATCTGGAAGGCAACCGCGCGCTCGTGGTGGCTTCCAATCTGCTGCGAAACAGTTTCCGGCAGTCCGACATCATCGCCCGCATGGGCGGCGACGAATTCTGCGTGCTGATGACCGATGCCGGAAAGGATTCCGAGCAGCAAGTCCGCAGGCGAATTCAGCAGCGCGTGGATTTCACCAACGAGCTTTCTTCCTGGCACTTTCGCGTCTCCTTCAGCATGGGTTTCGCCGGCGTGCCCTCCATTCGCCAGCCTTCGCTGGAGGAGTTGCTGCGCATCGTCGACGAGCGCATGGACCAGGAAAAACGGAACAAGCAGCTGGGTGGCACCTTCGTTCCCGCCGTGAAGCAAACCAGCGTGGCCTAACCCCAGCCCCGCCAATCGGGCGGCTGCATCCTCCCTGCTCAAGAAATTCCCTCCAAGTGCCGATAGACCCCGAGTGGAGTGTTCGCGGGGCTGCGCGTTGAATCGGCACGGCTCTTCACTCCTTTGTACAGTCTCGCGGGACGGGGGCGGCAATGCAGTTCCTGAAAAACCTGATTTTTCCGGGCGGCCTGATGCCGCACGGAACCTGCTATTTGTGGACCCCGAGCCTGATAGCCCTGCATGTGCTATCGGATTCTGTGATCGCGTTTTCCTACCTTTCCATTCCCATTACATTGCTGCATTTCACGCGCAAGCGGCGGGACATTCCGTTCAGCTGGATGTTTCTCTGCTTCGGAGCTTTCATCGTGGCCTGCGGCGGCACCCACTTGATGGAAGTCTGGACCGTCTGGTTTCCCTCCTATTGGCTGGCCGGGGCGTGGAAAGCCGTGACGGCCGGCATTTCGGTGATCACCGCGATCCTGCTGATTCGCATGGTGCCGCGCGCGCTGGCCCTGCCCGGCACGCAGTGGCTCATCGATTACAACCACCGGCTGATCGGGGAAGTCGAGCAGCGCGCTCAAGCCGAAGCCAGTCTGCGCCGCTTGAGCGAGGAACTGGAGCACCGCGTGGCCGAGCGCACGGCGGCGTTGACGGCGACCAATCAATCGCTCCGCGAAAGCGAACTGCGCTACCGGACGCTGGTGGAGCATGCGCCGGAGGCCATCGTGGTTCTGGATCTGGACGTGGGCCGCTTCACTGACGCGAACGAAAATGCCGAACGCATGTTCGGCATGACGCACGGCGAGTTGCTTGGCGTCGGGCCCGCGCAGGTCAGCCCGCCGTTCCAGCCGGACGGGCGGCCCACTTCGGAAGCCGCCGGAGCGGAACTGCAAAAGGCGCTGGACCACGAAACGCCAAGGTTTGAATGGATGCATCGCAGCGCCGCCGGCACGGACATTCCCTGCGAAATTTCGCTGGTTCGCCTGCCGTTTTCCGGACGGAACCTGGTGCGCGCCAGCATCGTGGACATTTCCGAACGCAAGCGGGCCGAACAGGAAATCCGCAAGCTGAATGCGGAACTCGAGTTTCGCGTAAAGGTGCGCACGGCGCAGCTGGAGGCCGCCAACCGCGATCTGGAATCGTTCACCTATTCAGTCTCGCATGACCTGCGGGCGCCGCTTCGCCACATGGACGGATTCTCGAGGATTCTGGTCGAGGAGTTCGGCGAGCAGCTTCCGGACGGCGCCAGGCAGCACCTGCAGCGAGTGCGCGCGGCCACGCTGCACATGGGCTGCCTGGTGGACGACCTGCTGAATTTGGCGCGCGTCGGACGCGGCTCGCTGAAAATCGCGCCCACGGATTTGAACGCCTTGGCCGCCGAAACCATTCAGAGCATGGAGGCGGAGACGCGCGGCAGAAATGTGGAATGGCGCGTGGGACGCCTGTCGCCCGCGCAGTGCGATCCTGGGCTGATGCGCCAGGTATTTTTCAATCTGCTCTCGAACGCGTTGAAATTTTCGCTCCGACGGGAAAAGGCGGTCATCGAAATCGGCGAAGTCCCCGGCGAGGCCGAGCCCGTGATCTTCGTGCGCGACAACGGCGTCGGGTTCGACATGAAATACGCCGACAAGCTCTTCCAGGTTTTCCAGCGCCTGCACACCGACGAGGAATTCGAGGGCACCGGAGTGGGCCTGGCTATCGTCCAGCGCATCCTGCAAAAACACGGAGGCGCGATCCGGGCCGAGTCCAGCCCGCGCAACGGCGCCACTTTTTACCTGACCCTGGCGCACCCGCTTCCCGCCGCGCCCGTTCCGTTGGAAGTTCCGGGAGGTGGCGCGTGAACACGGAAGGTATCGAAATCCTGCTCGTGGACGACAGCTCCGCGGACGTTGATCTGACCATCCACGCGCTGCGCGACAGCCCGCTGATCGACCGCATCCACGTGGTGCGCGACGGCGAGCAGGCCTTGAATTTTCTTTTCTGCAAGGAGCCATACTTGGAGCGTTCCGGACGGCCTCTGCCCCGGCTGATCCTCCTCGATCTGAAACTGCCCAAGGTGGACGGCCTGTCCGTGCTGCGTGTGCTCAAGCAGGATTGCCGCACGCGCTCGATGCCCGTCATCGTCCTGACGTCATCCCGAGAGGATAACGACTTGACCGCGAGCTACGACCTGGGCGTGAACAGTTATATTCAGAAGCCGGTCGATTTTGACCGGTTTCGCGAAACCCTGCGCACCCTGGGGACTTACTGGCTCCGGGTGAATCAGGCGCCACCCCGGCAATCCCTGGACTCGCGCGCGGAGCAGGCCGAATGAATCAAACCATTGTCGGGGATTCCCTGACCAAACTCTGGAATATGTCGGCTCCGCTGCACGTAGTGTTGATTGAAAACTCCGTGGCCGACGCGGAATTGAATCTCCATGAGCTGGAACACTCGGGATTTCACTGCAAGCCAAGAATATTCGCGGCCCGCGCGGAGTTTCTCAATCACCTCGCGCGATTTCCGTTTGACATTGTGCTGGCCGATTACCAGCTGCCGGGCTGGACCGGCATGGAGGCGTTTTCCGCGATGCGCCAGGCCGGCCACGACGTTCCCTTTATTTTGGTCACGGGATTTCTCGGGGAAGAGGTGGCCGTCGACTGCATCAAGCAGGGCGTCACGGATTTCGTCCTGAAAGACCACTTGGCCCGCCTTCCCCTGGTGGTGGCGCGCGCCCTGGAAGAAAAAGCCCTTCGTGACGCGCGCAACTTCATGATCGAGACGCACCGCCGCAGTGAGGCCAATTCCTTGCTGCTCTTCGCGCACAATCCGCTGCCCATGTGGGTCCTGGAATGGGCCAGCCTGCAGGTGCTTCAGGTCAACGACGCGGCGATTTCCCACTACGGGTACGACCGCCTGGAATTTCTACAAATGCACGCCGGAGACCTGCATCCGACCGAAGAGGTCCCCCGCCTTTTCGCGGCATTTCAGAACGGATTTGCGCCGGAGCAGCACGGGCGCCAGTGGCATCATCGCCGCAAGGACGGCTCGGTGATCGACGTGGAGATGTTCCTGCACAAGATGGAGTATTCGGGAAACGCCGCCGCCCTGGTGGTGGCGCAGGATATTACCGAACGTAAACGCGCGGAGGCCGAACGCCAGAAATTCTTCACCCTGGTGGAAAATAGCCGCGATTTTATCGCTGTGGCCGACCTGAACGACAACGTGGAATACGTGAATCCGGCGGGCCGCGCCCTGCTGGGTATTGCCGGCGCCGAAGCAGTGACGGGCACGCACTCGATCGACTACGTTATTCCCGACGATCTGCCCCTGCTGTGCAACACAATTTTGCCGGCGCTGCGATCGGCTGGACACTGGGCGGGGGAATTGCGATTTCGCCACCGCCTCACCGGGCAGGCCATTCCCGTGGATTTCGTCGGCTTCCAGGTGAAGGACCCGGAGACCGGCCAGGGCCGGTACGTGGCCAGCGTTTCGCGGGACATCACCGAACGCCGCGCGCTGGAACAGCAGTTGCGGCACGCCCAGAAGTTCGAGGCCATCGGCCAACTGGCCGGCGGCATCGCTCACGATTTCAACAACGTGATCGGCGCCATCCTGGGATGGGCCGAATTGGGGAAGGAGCAAGCCGCCTCCAGCGGGCTGCCTTTGCTCACCTACTTCGAGAAGATCCACGCGCAGTGCGACCGCGTCACCGCGCTGGTCTGGCAACTGCTTGCCTTTGCCCGGCGGCAAATCCTCGAACCCCGCATTCTCAACCTCAATCAAACGGTTCAGGAGGTGCTAAATCTGCTCGACAAGGTGATCGGCAAGGACATCGAGATCAGGAATGTTCTTGCCGGGAATCTGCACGACGTGCGGGCCGATCCCACGCAAGTCGAGCAAGTGCTGATGAATTTGTGCATCAATTCGCGCGACGCCATGCCGGAAGGCGGCCTGCTGACGATCGAAACCCGCAACGCAGAATTCACCAAAGAGCAATGCCGAAGCGCGCCGGGCCTGAAGCCCGGGCCCTACGCCGAACTGCGGGTCAGCGACACGGGCATCGGCATGGACGCGGCCGTGCGCGAACGCATCTTCGAGCCGTTCTTCACCACCAAGGGAACCGGAAAAGGGACGGGACTTGGCTTGGCCACGGTCTTCGGCATCGTGAAGCAGCACGGCGGATATATTCTTGTGGAAAGCGAGCCGGGGATTGGCAGTTCATTCCGGCTTTTTTTTCCGGCGGATGAGACGGGCGACAAATCGGAGTATCTCCATCCCGTCGTGGAAAACGAGCCTGTCCGCGGGGGCAGCGAAACAATCTTGCTCGCCGACGACCACGAGGGCATCCGCGAAATGGCGCTGGCCGCGCTCACCGCTCTCGGCTATCAAGTTCTGCTCGCCAAGGACGGCGAGGAAGCCGTAGCCGTGTTCACCGAGCATAGCCACGATATTTCGCTCATCTTATTCGACGTAATCATGCCCCGGATGAGCGGGCCGCAGGCCTATGCGGCCATCACGGCCATCAAACCGGGCGTATCCGTCATCTTTGCCACCGGGTACAGCAATGAATTGGGCGCGCTGGCGGAGATCGCCGACCGCGGCATAACCATTTTGCGGAAACCGTACAGCCCCGGCCTTCTCTGCCGGCGCGTTCGCGAAGTCCTGGACCAGGCCAAGCCAAAGCTGCCGGGTTAGGAATGCATTTTGTGGCGGAGAGGGGTTGTCTCTTTTCGTGTCATATTTTTGTTGACACCCAACCTGCGACGTGTTATTCCGTGAGCATATCGCAGGATGTTGTTTTAATTTTTCGTCTTTATTGAGTTTACCCAGCAACACCCCACCCCACCCCGGGAGGTGAGAACCAACAGGTTCTCACCTCCCTTTTTTTCAGCTCTCCACACCCGGGCGATAAATCGAATTTCTTGTAACTTATTGATTTAACTATAGATGTATAGACTTGACTTGGCGGATGCGGGCACCCACGTGCGGCGCATCTTCCTGAGGATCAGGCCTTCTTCAGTGGAGCCGGGCGGTGGGCCGACCAGTCTTCCGGCGGGAAGCTGATGTGCCAGAAACCGGGGTTGGGATCCACGAATTCCAGGGCCACGTTGAATTTTCGGGTTTCTCCCGGGGTAACCAGTTTCACTTCGGAAGCGATGTTTTCCTTGGTCCGAACATTGATCAAAGTTACGCGCTGCCCCTGATCCAGTGGAACAGCCATTTCCACCAGCGCGCCATGCGCATTCACAACCACCGTGTGGGCGTCTTCCGAGCATTCAGACTTGTTGGCCGATCGCCACTGGATCTGTACGGCCACCTGAATGAACAGGCGCTGGCTGCGCCTGCGATTGGAAGGATTGGATGTCATGTCATGCACCGGGGAAATGCGTTCACCGCAAATCCGTTTTCCTTTTTTCCCGCAAGTAACTGCAAGATTGCTAGGCGCAATCGGCGTTCAAGAAACGAACGCCACGATTGAGTCCGCGCCAAGACCGGTATTGCGCATGAAACGGCATGCCGATCTGCGCCAGGGTTTAGGGGGGGAACGCGCTCGGCAACGGCAAGTCCTGCTCACAGGCAGGGGGCGGCAATCCTAGTGGACCGCGGTGGTCTCCTTGACGCGCGACTTTCCTGCGCGCTTTTCCGCATACAAAGTGCGATCGGCGCGCGCCAGAAACTCCTGGGTGGTTTCACCGTGTTCGTAGCCCACCCATCCCGCCGAGAAACAAATCGGGATCTTGTGATCGTCGTACTCGACTTCCATGGGGCGCAGCCTCGACAGCAGGTGGTCGACTTGGCTGGTGGGGCACTCCGGCAGCAGGGCCAGGAATTCATCGCCGCCCATGCGCGAAGCAAAGTCCGACAGCCGAACCGCCGAGCCCAAGCGCCGCGCAAATTCCTTGAGCACCAGGTCTCCCGCGGGATGCCCGTAGGTGTCGTTGATGTGCTTGAAATTATCCAGGTCGAACGACACCACGGTCAACGGATGGCCGTAGCGGCAGGACCGCGAAGCTTCCGCGGCCAGCCGTTCCTCGGCCATGCGCCGGTTGGAAAGTCCGGTAAGGGGATCGTGCATCGCCATCCTTTGATAATTCTCCGCGCGAATATGCAGGGTCCGCATCTCCGCCAGTTGCTGGGAAAACTGGCTGCGCAGTTTTTTCACCATTACTTGCTGATAAATTGTGTACCCGTTGAACAGCAGTACCAGCCCGACCAGGCCGCGCACGGCTCGCGTCAGGCTGGCTTGAAAAAACGGGTCGTCCACTTTGATCAGGTCGGGGAAACTTAGCGAAAAAACCGCAAACGTGAGCAGGAGCATAACGATGACGGCCATGCTCCAGAGCCACCAGTCGCGCCGCTCAAGTTTGCGTAGCTGGTCCTCAATCTCGGAAATATTGTGTTTCCCGGACACGGTTTCCGGAGGCACCAGCGTGGGTTGAAAAGAGATGTTCATGGCTCGTGCCGAGCGGCCGCAGTGGCGTCACTCGTTCACCCGATTATAAATCGGAAGAAAGTCCGCGGCTGGAAATAAAAATCACCGCGTGCCATATAGTGACACTGCACTTTTGGACAGGACCAGGCATGGCGGCCCGCCATAGCCGGGCCTTGCAAAGATGGGGTTTGCCGATGGAAGCTTGCCGGGACTTGCGATCCGGGTCAGGCGCCTTTTTTCAATTCGGCCAGGACCAGTTTGGCGACTTCCCGCAGGGTCTCAAACACTCCCTGCCCGGTCACGGCCACGCCCTCCAGAACGGGCTCGCCCTTCACCTGAAGTTTTTTGGTAAGTTCTTCGACGGGGAGCACCCCCGGAAGGTCTCGCTTGTTCAGCTGCAGGACATATGGGATGGTGCCGAAATCGAGTTTGTGTTCCTTGAGGTGCTCGCGCAGGTTTTCAAGCGTTTCGAGATTGGCGTCCAGCCGTTCTTCCTGCGAATCCGCGACAAACACCACGCCATCGGCGCCCTTCAGGATGAGCTTGCGGCTGGCTTCGTAGAACACCTGCCCCGGAACGGTATAGAGATGAATGCGCGTCTTGAATCCGCGGACCGTTCCCAGATCGATGGGCAGAAAATCGAAGAACAAAGTGCGGTCGGTTTCCGTCGCCAGCGAAATCATCTTGCCCTTTTGCGCCGAGCCCGTGTGGTCATAGATCCACTGCAGGTTGGCGGTTTTTCCGCCCAGACCTGGGCCGTAGTAGACCAGCTTGCAATTAATTTCGCGCGCAGGAAAATTAATAAAGGGCACAGTTGTCCGGTCGAACCGGAAGTTCTTTTATAGCATACGCCTGTGAGCAGGCCAATCCTCAAACCCGGCCATGTTGCTCGACAGGCAGCAGGCTACTGCAGGGCGGGCCGGGCCATCCCACTGGGGGAGCTTGCCAAAAGGCGGCGAATGAGGCTGATTCATCCGAAGCGGGCGGAGCCAATAGGGAGCATCCGAGCAAGGGTTTGCACGCGCTATCCTAATAAGCGCCTTCTAACCTTGTTCTTGAATAGCTATTTCCCTGATGTGAGCCGCCTGCTAGGATTAGATCTCGCTGCCTATCGCAATCATGGGGGAGAACGCTTGTGTTCAAGACTTTAGTAGTCGGTATGCTGCTCGGCATGGCGCTGCTGGCAGGGGGCGGTTATTACTATTTTGTGTCCGGCATGGCTCCGGCGGCGGCGGGCGATCCGATGATGCCATTTGAGCATATGCTCGCAACCCGTTCACTGCGCGCGCACATTGAGAAAGCCAATATCCCGCCGCCACCCATCGCAGCCAATGATGAAACACTCATTGCCGGAGCTAAACTCTACAAGGAGAATTGCGCCGTGTGCCACGGCCTACCTGACCACACTCCTCCGGTGATTGCCGACAACATGTTTCCGCATGCCCCGTTGCTGTTCAAGGGCAAAGGCGTTTCCGACGATCCTCCGCAAGAAAGCTATTGGAAAATCGTGAATGGAATTCGCCTCACCGGAATGCCCGCCTTCAAGAGCCAGTTGAACGATACGCAGATGTGGCAGGTGGCACTGCTGGTCGCGGGCAGCGATAAACTTTCCGACGCAGTGAAGAAAGAACTGATGCCCGAACCGCCGCCGGACGCCTCCACGGCGCCTATGGCGGCACCGGCGAAAGCGTCGGCGGCACGGAGATAATGGATTAGCCGGGGAGAGGCGCACGGGCATCTTTCCCCCGCAACTTCAAAATTTTGCGGTATTTTCTGCTGCGCATACGTTCCTGAAATCGGGTCTGCAATCGGTTCGAGCCGGCGGGTGCGTTGACGGCGCGGACTGCCTCTGCTAGACTGCGGAAAATGGCTCCTACCCGAAAGACAAAACGCGGCGACGCGCACGGAGCAAGTGGCTCTTCTCGAAACTCTAAATCATTGAAAAGTAAAGTTGATAAGAAGACCGCGGCGCATGCCGAAGCGGTTCGCCAGATGGTGGACCCGCATTTCGAGCAGCAATTGAAGCTGTACGAACAGGCCGTGCAGCATTTTCAACAGCAAAAACTGGCCAAGGCCAAGGAATTGCTCGAAAAAGCGATGGTCGGCCCCAGCAAGGAACTTGCCGACCGCGCGCAGGTTCATCTGCGCATCACCGAACAACGCATGGCCAAGCAGGCCGCCCCCTCGTTGCGCACGCCGGAGGAACATTACCAGGCTGGCGTGGCCATGATGAATCTGGGGCGCTGGGACGAAGCGCGCGATCATCTGCTGCGCGCCAAGAAAATGGCTCCGAAAGCCGATTTTGTTTTTTACGCCATGGCTGCCCTGGATTGCCTGACCGGCGAAGCCGAATCGGCGATGGACAATTTGAAAATCGCCATTCAGTTGCGCCCCGAAAACCGCTACCACGCGCGCAACGACGAGGATTTCGCGTTTCTACAGGAAGATCCGCGCTTCACGGAACTGCTTTATCCCGAACGTGAAGCTTCCGGCAGTTAACTCTTGCGCGGCCGCGGCCTCTCCAAGCCGGCGATGCACTCCCGATGAAACAAACCAAGAAGCAGCGCGCTCGGGCCAATCCGGGAACACACGGAGTGCGCGTGGTGGCCATTGGCGGCGGCACGGGCCTGTCGACTCTGCTTTCAGGTTTGAAGCATTACGTCGCCAGGCGGCCCCGGGAAATCGATCGCCATCCGATCGTCGATCTTGCGGCGATTGTCACGGTTACGGACGACGGTGGAAGTTCCGGCCGGCTGCGGCGCGAGTATCGCGTGCTGCCGCCCGGCGACATTCGCAATTGCATGGTGGCGCTCTCGCAGGACGAAGCGCTGTTGGGGCGGCTGTTTCAATACCGCTTCGATTCGGGCCGCGGTTTGCGCGGCCACAGCTTCGGAAATCTTTTTCTGACCGCGCTCAGCCACGTGACCGGCGATTTTGCCGAAGCCGTGCGCGTAAGCGGGGAAGTCCTGGCCATTCGCGGCCGAATTTTTCCCACCACGATTGAGAATGTTTCGCTGGAAGCCGTGATGACCGATGGCAGTGTCGTCTCCGGCGAAACGCGCATCGCCAAATGCGGAAAGAAAATTCGCCGCCTGCGTCTCCATCCGCGGCATGTCCGCCCACTGCCCGAGGTTCTCGAAGCGATTGCACAAGCTGACCTGATCCTGATCGGCCCCGGCTCGCTGTACACCAGCATCCTCCCGAATCTTCTGGTTTCCGGAGTTGCGGAAGCGATTGAAGCTTCCTCGGCCACGCGAATTTACATTGCCAACCTGATGACGCAGCCGGGAGAGAGCGAAGGATATTCGCTCTCCGATCATGTGGGCGCAATATATAAACACGCGCGCCGCAAGCTGTTCGATTGGGTGGTGGCCAGCAACCAGCCCGTCTCGCCGGATGTTGCCCGCCGCTACCGCGCACAGGGCGCCGAGCCGGTTCGCGTGAACGTCGGCGAACTGCAGAATCTGGGCGTGCGCTGCCTGCTCGATAATCTGCTTGAGGAGCACGGCGTGGTGCGCCATGACGCGGCAAGGCTCTCGCGGCTTCTGATCGAGGAATTTGTGGAGCACCGCGCTTCCCGCCGCTAGTCTGGCAAATGTGATGCCGTCCTGGTTTGAAATTTCTGTGAGCAGTCGGAGGTCCGAGCTTCAGCTCGGACGTTCCGGCTTCGTAAGTTGTGGGCTTCAGCCCCTGAAGCTTCAGGGGTTGAAACCCCTTATCGCTGATACTTTTCGTCGGGGCTGAAGCCCCGACCTCCGGATTCTGGCCATTCTTTAAATGAGTACAGCACGAATTCATTCCTTTCCTTGCGCCCCGTTGGGTTGGTTCGTATACTTGCCGCTCGGGGTTTTGCCGCAGGCTTTCTGGGTCGCAATGACGGTCTAACTGCGTGGGTTTGCCTGTCCGGGAACCGCTGGGAACCGAGCCAAGTTCCGAGGAGCATTCGCCGTGACCGCGCTCGCTGTCCAAAACGAACTCAACGTTTATCAATCCGCTGATGCACGCTTTGAAACCGCCGCCCAGAAGCTGGGTCTGGAAGAAGGCCTGTACCGTTTCCTGAAATTTCCGAATAAGGAAATCACCGTGTATATCCCGGTGATGCTCGATAACGGCCACCTGGAAGTGTTCATCGGCTATCGCGTGCACCATTCCATTGTCCGAGGGCCGGGCAAGGGTGGCATTCGATTCGCTCCCAACGTGACGCTCGATGAAGTGCGCGCGCTGGCCAGTTGGATGACCTGGAAATGCGCGGTGGTCAATATTCCCTTCGGTGGCGCCAAGGGCGGAGTGATTTGCGATCCCGGCAAACTCTCCAACGGCGAACTCGAGCGCATCACGCGCCGCTATACCGCCGAACTCATCGAGTGGTTTGGACCCGAGCGCGACGTTCCCGCGCCGGACTTGGGCACCAACGAGCAGACCATGGCCTGGATCATGGACACCTACTCGATGCACATGCGCCACACGACCACGGCGGTCGTTACGGGCAAGCCCATCGACCTGGGTGGATCGCGCGGCCGTCATGAGGCCACCGGCCGCGGCGTGCTGTTCAACTGCGACCGCGCCCTCGCCAAATTCCGCATGATGCACGTGAGCACGCGCGTGATCGTACAGGGTTTCGGCAACGTGGGCTCGATGTCGGCGAAACTCCTGTTTGAAGCCGGCTACAAGATCGTCGGCGTTGCCGATATTCACGGCGCGCTCTACAACGAACACGGATTCGACATACCGAAATTGTTCGATTGGACCGTCACCCAGCGCAAACCCCTGCCGGATTTCCCCGACGGCGGCGAGAAAATGTCCGCCAACGAAATCCTGTTTCAGCCCGCCGACATCGTCATTCCCGCGGCCGTTGAAAACCAGATCACTTCCGAAAACGCGCACCGCCTGCAGACCCGCATCCTGTGCGAGGGCGCGAACGGCCCGACTACTTCCTTGGCGGACGACATCGTGGACCGCAAGGGCATCTTCGTGATCCCGGACATCCTGGCCAATGCCGGCGGCGTCACCGTCAGCTACTTTGAGTGGGTGCAGGACCGCCAGGGATTCTTCTGGACCGAGAAGGAAGTCAACGACCGGCTGAAGAACGTCATCGAAAACAGTTTCGAGGAAGTCGTGCGTTACGCCGAGAAGCACAAGGTGAACAATCGCGTCGCCGCCTACATGCTGGCCATCGACCGCGTGGCCTATGCGCTGAAGGAGCGTGGCATTTATGCATGACCGGTGTAAGATGTCGCGGCCCGCTCGGTTGTTTTTCGGCGACTCGCAGGGCACGCGCATTTCTATATCGAGAGAGGAAAAAGACGCCCGCTCCTGACCCATGCTAGCGGATTCCATATCGCCCGGCGCGCTGAAGTCCGAAGACGAGCACCGCCGCGAAATTTGCACCGCCGGCCGGTGGATTCACGGCCGCGCGTTTGTGGCTTCGACCGACGGCAACATCTCCGTGCGTCTGGATTCCCGCCGCGTCCTGACTTCCCCCACCGGCATCAGCAAGGGACTGATGCAGCCGGACGACCTGGTCATCACAGATCTCAAAGGGAAAAAACTGGCCGGTCGCCGCGAGCCCTCCTCGGAACTCGCCATGCATCTGCTGATTTATTCGCGCCGCCCGGACGTGAACGCCGTATGCCACGCGCACCCGCCGATCGCCACGGCGCACGCCGCCTCCGGAATTCCGCTGAACAAAGCGCTCCTGAGCGAATTGGTGATCGCCCTGGGATGCATTCCCGTGGCCGAATACGGCACGCCTGGCACGCCCGAACTTTCAGAATCGCTGGAGCCCCTGGTGCAGAATTTCGACGCGATCCTGATGGCCAATCACGGCGTGGTGACCAGCGGCGCGGATCTGCTGACGGCGTTTTACCGCATGGAAACGGTCGAGCATTTCGCGCAGGTATCGCTGTTCAGCGAGATGCTCGGCAAACAAGTGTTGCTTTCTGGCCGCGATGTGGAAAAATTGCTCACGGCGCGCGCGCGCTACGGCACGGTCACCGCGGCGACGGTCACTCCCGGCTGCCCGGTGACCAGCGACACCGAGGCCGGAGCGTCCGGCGAGCCGGAACGCATTTCGGTAACGCGCGCGGAGCTGGAGGCGCTGATCGAAGAAGCCGTGAGAAAAGATCGCGCGGCGCGATGAGCGTGCGTGAGCCGCTCGTGGGGAAAAGTGCAAGGAATTCTTGAATGTCACGATTTAAGGACGATGCGCTGGCCGGAATTTTTTCAACGGCCGGTCACGGAGGATGAAGCATGGGCGAAGCACTGGGCATGATTGAGACCCGCGGCCTGGTCGCGATGATCGAAGCCTCGGACGCGATGGTCAAGGCGGCCAAGGTTACGCTCGTGGGCTGGGAAAAAATCGGTTCGGGCTATGTCACCGCCATGGTTCGCGGCGACGTGGCCGCCGTGAAAGCCGCCACCGATGCGGGTGCCGCCGCTGCCCGGCGCGTCGGCGAACTGATTGCCGTGCACGTCATCCCGCGTCCGCACCAGTCGCTTGAAGACGTGCTCCCCATCGGCAAGACCCCCGTCGGCGCCGGACATTAGGCGCGGCCAGGCTTGCCGGACGCGCGCGCCAGCCGCGGGAAACGGCGGTGTGTCGCCGCGCGCTGATTTTTTTCGTCGTCGTTTTGGAATGCTGGATTTGAACACGCCATGATTCTCGCGCGCATCGTCGGCACGGTCGTTTCCACGCGCAAGGACGCGCGCCTGGAAGGCAAGAAACTCCTCATCGCCAAACCTATTTCTCCCGAGGGCGCGGACGAATCCGGCTACCTGATCGCCGTGGATACGGTCGGCTCAGGAACCGGCGAGACCGTGCTGATCGTTTCCGGCAGCTCCGCGCGCAACGCCTCCGAGTGCAAGGACCGCCCCGTCGACGCCGCCGTCATCGGCATCGTCGACGAAGTCAAACTCGACGCGCTGCACGAGGCCGAACTCGCCGCCTCGCGAAAAAAATAAAATGCTTCTCGGACGCATCATCGGCAACGTCGTCTGCACCGTGAAGGACCCGGCGCTGACCGGACAGAAACTGCTCATCGTCCAGCCCCTCGATAAAAGAGGCCGCGACAAGGGCCGTCCCATCGTCGCCCTCGACGCCGTCGGCGCCGGAGCCGGCGAAACCATCTACTGGTGCCGCGGCAAGGAAGCCAGCTTTCCGTTCCAGCCCGTCGAATTGCCTACCGAAGCCACCGTCGTCGGCATCGTCGATTCCGTGAATATTCCCGGCGCTTAGATTTCCATTTCGCCCTTGAAGGTTTTTTCCCGCTTCCGAATCCAAAATAATCACTTTCAACTTTCCACTCCCGACACTAAACTCCTCCCCATGCTGATCGGCCGCGTCATCGGCAATGTAGTGGCAACGCAGAAAGTCCGCTCCCACGAGGGCCGCAAAATACTCGTCGTCCAGCCGCTCAATCTCGATGGCTCCGACCGCGGCGATCCCGTCCTCGCACTCGACGCCGTGGATGCCGGCATCGGCGAACGCGTGCTGCTCACCACCGAAGGCTTTTCCGCAATGACCGCCGTCGGCCGCCCCAATTCTCCCATCGATTCCGCCGTTATCGGCGTCATCGATTCCGTAGATCTGGCGGGCGAGTATTTCCGCCGATTGAATCCACAGATGAATACGGATCGACACGGAAAATGACCGGACTGGCTAAAATTGCGAGCCCAGTTCCCTCAGCGATGGTTGTGGCGGGCTCGTTGACACCCTGCCAGCGCGCCTCCATAATCGCCAGCGGGTTTACACGGGATGATTGCACAACTTCGCGGAACGCTCGAGGATAAGCGCCCGAACCAGGTGCTGGTAGACGTGGGCGGAGTGGGCTACCTGGTGCACGTTCCGCTGTCCACGTTTTATGCGCTGGGCGACCTGCACTCGAACGTCACGTTGCTGATTCACACGCAGGTGCGCGAGGACGCCATTGCGCTCTACGGGTTTCTGAGTTCCCGAGAAAAACATCTGTTCGAGCTGCTGATTTCCGCCTCCGGCGTGGGGCCGGTGCTGGCGCTGAAAATTCTTTCCGGCATGAGCGTGGACGATCTGGTACCCGCGGTGCGCAACGGCGACCTGGCGCGGCTTACGCGCATTCCCGGCGTTGGCCGCAAAACCGCGGAACGCATGGTTGTCGAGCTGCGCGACAAGCTTGCAGCGATGGAAACTCCCGCGGATGCGCGGCAACCGGTCGCCACCACGGGCACGGCGGGCGACGTCGTTTCTGCGCTCCTGAATCTCGGCTACGAGCAGCGCGCCGCCGAGCAGGCCGTCGAGCGCGCCAGGAAAGACGGCGCAGTGGAGACGTTCGAGGACATGCTGCGCGCCACGCTGCAGCAGTTGAGCGCCCCGGCGCAGCAGGGCGCGCGCGCCGCGCGATGATTCCGATATTCCGCGGCCAGATTGGCCGCGAGGAACCAGTAGCAGAGCCACTCCTGGCTGTGTGGTTTTGCGAGCCTTATCAACGGCGCCGCCTTTGGCCGCGAACGCAAAAAGCACACAGGCAAGAGTGCCTGTGCTACTCGAGTGCAATTCCCTGGCCCAGTGCGAACAGTTCTTGGATAGGAAGCGTGGGATAAATGAATTCCGGCGCCGGAAGCAAACCGCGAATGGAAAAATCGTCAGACCGGATTATCGGCGGCGCGCTGCTGGATGAAGACGCGCGCATCGACGCCAGCGTCCGCCCCAAGCGTTTCGCCGATTACATCGGCCAGTCGCGCGTGAAGGAAAACATCGAAATCGCCATTCAGGCGGCACGCAGCCGCGGCGAGGCGCTCGACCACGTTCTGCTCTACGGTCCTCCGGGCCTGGGCAAGACGACGCTCGCGCAAATCATCGCGAGCGAATTGGGCGTGGTGATCAAGACCAGTTCCGGCCCTCTGCTCGAGCGCAAAGGCGACCTCACTGCCATCCTCACTTCGCTTGAGCAGAAGGAAGTTTTTTTTCTGGACGAAATTCACCGGCTCGTCCCCGCGATCGAGGAAGTCCTGTATCCCGCGATGGAAGATTACCGAATCGACCTGGTGATCGGGCAGGGCGCGGGCGCGAGAATTCATCCGTTCATCCTGAACCGCTTCACGCTGATCGGCGCCACCACGCGCGCAGGCCTGGTCACCGCGCCGCTGCGCTCGCGTTTCGGCATCGTGCATCGCCTGGAGTTTTACACGCCGGAAGATCTGGTCATCATCGTCCGGCGTTCCGCATCAATCCTGGGAATTGCGATCGACGACGACGGCGCCTTCGAGATTGCCCGCCGCAGCCGCGGCACGCCGCGCGTCGCCAATCGCCTGCTGCGCCGCGCGCGCGACTTCGCCCAGGTGCGCGCCCAGGGACAAATCACTCTGGCTGTCGCCAAGGAAGCGCTGCACATGCTCGGCGTCGACGAGCACGGCCTCGACGAAGTCGACCGCAACGTTATGCTCGCCATCCTCCAGAAATATTCCGGCGGCCCGGTGGGCCTCGGCACGATTGCCGCGTCTATCAGCGAGGAAGAAGACGCCATCGAGGAAATCTACGAGCCCTACCTGATGCAGCTCGGCCTGCTCGACCGCACCCCGCGCGGCCGCGTTGCCACCGCCCTGGCCTACAAACATTTCGGCATGGAGCCGCCGCGCCAGCAGCACGGGCTTTTCTGAATCCACAGATGAACACGGATAAACACTGACAAAACCTTTGAAGCGAAATAATACCCATCTCAATTGCAGCGGAGACGAAGAAGTAGCTCCCGCGTAAGGACGCTTCAGAAGTTTCATTGCAGGTTTGCCTGACGTTGTTTTGCCTTTATCAGTGTTCATCCGTGTCCATCTGTGGTTTCATTTCTTGGTATGTCTGGCGGCACGATCATTTATCTTTCTCTCGGCTCGAACCTCGGCGACCGCGCCGCGAACCTGGAACGCGCCATCGAAGCCCTGCCCGCGGCGGGTGTACGTGTGCTACGTCGATCGGGTATGTACGAAACCGAGCCGGTGGATTTTCTCGATCAGCCATGGTTTCTGAATTGCGTCGTCGAGGGGGAGACTTTGCTGCGGCCGGATCAATTACTCGGTGCGCTGCAATCCATCGAGCGCCAGCAGGGAAGCAGGAAATTGATCGCGCGCGGCCCCCGCCTTCTGGATATGGATATTCTTTTCTATGGCGAGTCCGTGATGCACACGGAGAGTGTGGATATTCCGCATCCGCGCATGGCAGGCCGCCGTTTCGTGCTCGTGCCGCTGGCGGAATTGGCGCCGGCCCACCGGCATCCCGTGCTTCGTGCAACGGTCGCCGAACTGCTGGCTGCCACTCGCGACACCAGTATTGTCCGTCCTCTGTAGCGCCGGTGTCTCGCCGGCGGTTTATGCGCCGCCCGGGAAATTCAAAACCGCCGGCGAGACGCCGGCGCTACCAAACCGCCGTGAATCTCTCTGGCGAATTGTAACGCGATTGGAGATCAAGCTATGTATGCGAAATCATGCCTGGAATTGAATCTGAATTAAAAAATCCGCAGCGACTTGCGGGGGCAATATCGGTCAATACCGGTCAATCATCGGCTGTTTCTTTCTCTTCAGTTCGCGTTCTTCCTTTTCCGATTTTTCGTACTCCGCGATCTCTTCCTCGGTCATCACGTATTCATCGCGCTTGGCGAACATCCCGGTGTCGCGCCGGCCCTGGCGCACGTCCGACTGGTGCCCGGCGCGGCCCTCGGCGCGTTTGCGGTCGGCGGCGCTGGCGTCAAACCGCACTTTGCGAATCGGGTTCGCAAGCGAGTCGGTCTCCATCAGCAGGTCGCTTACTTTTTCCAGAAGGTCGTGAAATTGAAACGGCTTGAGCACGTAGGGCAGGCGCGCTTTTTCCAGAATCGGCTGCGCCTCCAGCGAAGACGCTTCCGGCAGCAAAAACATGACGCGCGCGCGGACCTTGCCCTCTTCCACCGCCGGAGCCAGCGCCAGTTCCTTCAATGTGAGGAACACTGGACCCGTGAGCCCCGTCATCGCGATGTTCACAATCACCAGCGACCACGCCCCGCTCGATAGCTCGGCCAGCGCCTGATTGGCCTGCGGGACGATCCGCAGTTCCCAGCCCTCGGAATCGAGCACTTGCCGCAGCGCCGACTGGCTCGCTTCGTCATTTTCGATAATCAGGATGCCAATTTTTTCCATGGGCGGTCTCCCTGCGGATTCAACCAGTATAGTCCCCCCTTCCCGCGGGCGGCGCGGCCCGTGCCCTCGCGATTCCCATGCGTTACCTGTACCTGCGCGGGGGTTGTGAAGATCCTGTGAATAAGTGGATAAAGCGAATAAAAGGCGAAATAATGATTGACGTGGCGAACAAAAAGCGAAATACTATCCCCGTGCTTCGCGAGACGGGTGATGGCCACTGCTACCACGCTTCCTTCGGCTTCCACGAATTCTCCTCTTTCCAGGGGATTTCCGCGCAGCCGCAGGTGCGACTCCACACCCTCCTTATTCCCCGACGTCCCGCCTCATCGGGACAGCGGGCCGGATGCCCTGCCACCACCAGGGTCCGCGCCCGAACGCAGGGGCATCGCCCGTCTCGCCTTCTCCTCGCCGCGCGCCGACGCCAAGCGCGGCACGGAATATTTTCTGCTGCCGGTTCGCTCGATCCTGAACCATTGCGATTCCGAGCGCGTGCCTTTTTCCTGGACGGTGAATCCCTATCGCGGCTGTGAATTCGGCTGTCAATACTGCTACGCGCGGTACACGCACGAATATATGGAGCTGGACGGCGCGGATTTCGAGCGCAAGATTTACGTGAAGCAGGAGGCTGGCGCGATTGCCGCGCGCGACCTGGCCGCGAAAAAAATTATCGGCGAACACATCGCCATCGGCACGGCCACCGATCCCTACCAACCGGCCGAGCGCGAATACGGCGCCACGCGCGCGATTCTCGAACAGATGGCCGCGCGCCGCGGGCTGAGCGTTTCCATCACCACGAAATCCGACCAGGTGCTGCGCGACCTGGACCTGCTCCGGCGCATCGCCGAACACTCCAGCATTTCCGTGAACCTGAGCATCACCACGCTGCGCACGCGCCTGGCGCGGATGCTGGAGCCGCGCGCGCCCCGTCCCGACCTGCGCATGAACGCGGTCCGGGAGTTGCGCCGCGCCGGAATCCCCGCCGGCGTTTTCGCCATGCCCCTGCTGCCCGGGATTACCGATCGCCAGGAGGATCTGGACGCGCTGGCGCGCGCCGCGCGCGATGCCGGGGCGCTATGGTTCGCTGGTGGCGTCCTATTTCTGATGCCCTCGGCGCAAAAGCAGTTTTTTCCTTTTCTGGATGCGAAATTCCCGAAGCTCGCGCGGCGTTACCGGGAATGGTTTTCCCGGTCCAATTACGCGCCGGAAACGTATCGCAAGGAGATTACAGTGCGAGTTGCCGCGTTGCGCAAGAAATATCGTCTTGGCTCACGCCCGGCGGAGGCCGCGCGGACGAACGAGGGGGGCCAGCAACTGAGTCTTGGGCTGGAGTGCAGCGTTCCGGCGCGTGAGGCGGCGAAAACGGGAAACGCGTGCTCGGCGCAATCGCCGCTCCGCGTTCTCGCCTAGTCGGCGAATTGCGCTGCGCTGAGGTTAAAAAATCGGAAGGAGTTTTAGCAGGCCAGGCTTCAGCCTGTCTGCTTTCATCGCAGACGCATTCTATCGCGCTCGAACCTAACCCGACAGGCTGAAGCCTGTCCTACTCAAGGCAGGATAATCCGTGATTCTTCCTTTGCCGCGGCGGTTTCGGCGGGGAATTGCGCGCGCAGGAATTCCAGGAACGCGCGCGTGCGCGGCCGCCCGTTGGATCGCAGGCGTCCAAAGCGCTCGAAGAAGACGAAGAGGTGGAAAATTTCCGGGTCTTTCAGCGCGGGGAATTCCGGATGTTCCGCCTCGTGCTTCTTTTCTTCCTCAATAAATTTCGCGAGCGCGGCGTAAAGTCCCGCGGCAACCACATTGTCAGGAGGTTTTTCGTAATAAATTCCGGAACCAAGGGTGCGGTAGGTTTCCGCCAGGGCATGTCCGGCGGCCAGGATGTCGGCATCGTTCAGCGAGCGCTGCTCCCGCGCGTAGGAAGCGACCGTATACCCGATTCCGGACATCACCCCTTGCCTCATGCGGATCAGTTCCGGGGGAAAAGATACATCCGGAAACGGAACTTCGCTTTCGGCCAGTGGTTTGGGGTGCTCCTGCTCCCAGCGGTGCGCCGCAATCAAATATGTGCAATCGGCGGGGCAATCGATGCTCACTTCCCGCTCGATTCCGCAGTCGATGGCGCAGATTTTTTCGCCCTTGGCCGGGCAATAGCGTTCGGCGCGACGCTTGATGCAGATGGGACAGATTTGTTTTTCGGCCACCCGGATTTTCTCCACAAAATGTTCGCCAATGGCGCCTGCGCTTGCCCAGCGGAACTGCATCTTAACAGACTGCGAAAAAAACGCGCGTTGTCATTCCGAGGCATGTTTTTTTGCCGAGGAGGCTCTCTTTCTTTTTGAGTTCAAGGCCAAGAGAGATTCCTCGGGCCGCAAACCGGCCCTCGGAATGACACGAATAATGGATTCTCCTGGGACAAATGCGAGCGCAAACCTACGGAAGGGCTTCCACAAACTCGATCCGGTTTCCCCACGGGTCTTTCGCGTAGAAACGGCGAGTGCCGGGAAGGTTGTCGTCGTCCTTGACGGGCACGCCCCGGGCGGCCAGCGTTTCGCGCAGTTTATCCAGATCGGGCACCGCGAAGGCGGGATGCGCCTTCCTGGCGGGCTGAAAATTCCGCTCCACACCGATGTGCACCTGCTGCGAGCCGCACGCAAACCAGCAGCCGCCACGCGCGCGCAGGACGGGAGGTTTCTCCAGTTCCTTCATGCCCAGAAGCGAGCCATAGAATTCCCTGGCCGCGGATTCGCAACCTTCCGGGGCGGCAATCTGAATGTGATCGATCCGCGCCACACACGCATGGATATCCGGCGGCATTGCAGGTTCTCCGGAATCAAATTCGCCCGTACGGGCGCCGCGCCCGGTGAGGGCGTGGCGCCGGAATGGGCGCAGGTTTACTTCAGCGATTGCGGATCGGAATGGTTCTTGGGCGATTTCTTGTTCAGCAAGCCCACCAGTTGCTTGGCGGAGGGCGGGACGGGCACGGTGCCGCGGCGCACGATATCCCGCGCGTCTATTTTCTTTCCGTAGACTTTCTCATTGGCATCGCCGTCCGGCCGCAAGGTTGAACCCTCCAGCGAAATCCCCGCGAACAATCCGCGCGCTCGCGAATAGGAGAGAATTTCGGCGCGCATGGTCACATCCGTGTCGGCCGACGCCGTCCTTCCCTTGGGTCCGGCCGCAGCGGACATGTCTCCGCCCAGCTTCACTTTATTCGCCAGAATCGCCTGCGCGCCCCGGGGATTCATGATCAGCAGCACAAAATCGGTGGCCTGGCCGCCGAGTTGCAAACCGAAGCTTCCGCCCTCCAGCGCCGCCATCGAGGGAGCCCCCCACGGCCCGGTGAAATGTTCCCCGCTGCGGCACACCATCGCGCCGCGGCCGTAGCTGCCTCCAAAACCGATGGCGAATTTCAGCACCGAGGGGAAAACCACGACGCATTCGGCTTTGTCCAGCAGGTCCTGCGGAATGTCGTCGGGAACGTCCAGAATTTCCTTCAGCACGGAGCCTGAGTTTTCCAGGCGGTCGGTTTCTTTTTCATTATCAGGCGCGGCCAGCAGGGGAACTGCGGCAAGGGCTACAGCCATCAGGACCAGGGTGATTTTTCGCATGAGATTGTTCTCCTTGAATTGGATCGGGGCATTTTCCCGGGCTGGATTCCAAAACATCATAGGGCTTCTGCGATTCCCGCGCAACGCTGCGCTGGCGCCTTCCTTCCAGCAAGGACAGCCGGCGGCCGCGGGAAGCAATTCCGGCGTTCATATTCATTTCGAGTTCCCGGGAGCGTGTGGACTATAATCAATTTTTCCCTGCGAAAGTTCCACGGGAGCGGCTGGATGGGGTCGAACCGAAAATTGCCTGCGCACATGGTACTTGGATGCGCTGCGTTCTTCTGGGTTGTCCTGGCGGGATCGGGGTATCTCCGCGCGCAAACTCGGCCCATGAAAACGGCGCCTTCGAGCGGCGAGCCCGCAGGCCGGAAAATCGCCGAACCCCCGGATGTCGCAAGTTTCCGCGCGCGCGTCGACCAGGCGCTTTCCGCGCAGGGAGCGGACAAGGGGTATTGGGGCATCCTGGTGACCGACGCCGCAACGGGCGCGGTGCTGTTTGCGCGCAACGCCGACAGCTTTTTTATGCCGGCATCGGACGCAAAACTCTTCACCACGGCCCTGGCGCTGGCCACGCTAGGTCCGGATTTTCGTGTGAAAACGCGAATCGCAGCCACAAGTCCAATCGACTCGAATGGCGTGCTGAACGGCAGCTTGGTTCTGATCGGAGCCGGGGACGCGAATCTTTCCAACCGGAAATTTCCCTTCGTGAAAAAAGAAGAGCGCGACGGCCCGGCGGAAAAAGCCCTGGCGGAATTCGCCGAGCAGGTCGTGGCCCGCGGCGTCAAGGAAATCACCGGAGACGTGGTCGCCGACGACAGCTTGTTGCAGCCGGAGCGTTTTCCCAGCGGTTGGGCCATCGACGACATGCAGTGGTCCTACGGCGCCGCGGTTTCCGCCATCGCCGTCAACGACAACACGTTCACCGTGGAATTGTGGCCGGGCACGCGCGAAGGCGATCCCTCTCGCTATGAGGCCGGCCTTGCCGCCGAGTTTTACACCATTGAAAATTCGGTGAAGACCAGCGCGGCGGGCGTTGAGGAAAATCTCGCCGCCGTGCGCGATCCAGGCGCCCGGCTGATTCGCCTCAGTGGCACAATGCCTGCCGGAGCGCATCCGCGCGTCCTGACGTTCGCCGTCGAGCGGCCCGCCGAATACGCCGCAGCCCTGCTCGCGCATCTGCTCGCCCAGCGCGGCATCAAAATCGATGGCAGCGCGCGCGCCCGCCATGCCGGCGATCCGCCACAGGCCGATGCGCCCGCGCAAAATATTCTGGCCGAGCGCGTTTCGCAGGCGCTCGCCGACGACGTGCGCCTGACGAACAAGAATAGCGAAAACCTGCACGCGGAGCTGATGCTTCTTCTCGCCGCGCATGAAAAAACCGGAGCGGCGTCCTATGACGAGGCCGCGAAATTCGCCGCCGGATTTTTCGCGTCCGCCGGCATCGCCCCGGGCGACGTTTCTCTGAGCGACGGTTCCGGGCTTTCGCGCAAGGATCTGGCCACCCCGCGCGCGCTGGTGCAGATCCTGCGCTACGCCGCATTGCAGCCGTGGGGCGAACTCTACCGCGCATCGCTGCCGGAGGCCGGGGAAGACGGCACGCTCGCCGATCGCATGAAAAATACGCCCGCTGCCGGTCGCATCTTCGCCAAGACTGGAACAATCGGCCACACCAACAATCTGGCCGGATATGCGACCACAGTGAAGGGCGCGCGCCTGATTTTTTCGGTCATGGGAAA
>JAIQFG010000112.1 GCA_020073375.1 Terriglobia bacterium
GACAGACACTCTTGTCTGTCCGGTTTGGTGCATGGCTACGAAAATCTAAACCGGACAGACAAGAGTGTCTGTCCTGCAAAAGCCGCATTCTCGCGCCACAGTACTGAAAACTCCCTCGGCCAATGCTAGACTCACTCGCTTGGTTTCCGCCGCCCCAATTCGATCGCGCGCCCCCGAGGAAGGCGATTTCCAGATTCCGCTCTGGAGCGTGCCGCTGATTCTCGTCATCCTCTACGTGTGCCTGTTCAGCGGCCTCGGCGCGCTGGGCCTGGTCGGCCCGGACGAACCGCGCTACGCGGCCATCGCCCGCGCCATGGCCGAAACGGGCGATTGGGTGACGCCGCGGTTGTGGGGCACGCCGTGGTTTGAAAAGCCGGTGCTCTATTACTGGGCCGCCGGAATTTCCATGCGCCTGTTCGGCGTCAGCGAATTCGCCGCGCGCCTGCCTTCGGCGCTGGCCGCGTTGCTTGCGGTCGTGTCCGTCGCGTGGACCGCGCTGCGATCGTTCGGCGTTCGCGCCGCGTGGTTCTCGCTGCTCATGCTCCCCACGTCGGTCGCCATGATCGGCTTCTCGCGCGCCGCGAGCCCCGATATGCTCTTCGCAGGATTGCTGACCGCCTCAATGGCAATCGCCGTGGAAATCCTTCAAAAACAGCGCCCCGGCGCTGGTTTGCGCATTGCTTTTGGATTTTCCCTCGGCGCGGCCGTACTCGCCAAAGGCCCCGCCGCCGTAATCCTTGCCGGAGGCGCAACGCTGCTCTGGGCCGCGCTCTCCCGCCAATGGCTCGCGGCATTTCGATTCCTGCATCCGCTGATCATTGCCGTATTTTGCGCGACGGCGCTGCCCTGGTACATACTGTGCGCATTGCGCAATCCCGATTTTCTGCGCGTCTTCATCTGGCAGCACAATTTCGAGCGGTACCTTACTCCCGTCTTCGAGCACCGCCAGCCGTTTTGGTATTACGGCCCGATCTTGTTGCTTGCGATTTTTCCTTGGATCCTGTTTTTGGTGTGGGCTATCCCCGACGCAGTAAAATGCTTCAAGACCGGCGCCCATTTCCAATCGCCGACGCTGTTTTTCGCCAGTTGGGCGGCATTCCCCGTCCTATTTTTTAGCCTCTCACAATCGAAGTTGCCCGGATACATTGTTCCTGCGATCCCTCCACTTTTTGCGTTGCTCGGGAACCGGCTTTCCCATTTACTTCAGAATTCGACGAATACAGCGCAACGGTTGCTGGGATGGACGGGAGCGCTTTTCCTATTTCTCTCATTGCCGCTTCTTGCTGAAATAGTTGTGGGAATCCGCAATATGGATCGCCCTGAATACGCGCTCGCTGGCGGTGTCGCATTCGTGGTTGGATCTGTAGTGACAATTCTCGCGTTTAAAAAGCAGCCAACAGCGGCCCTGCTTGGTGTAGTGCTTCTTATTGCCTTGTGTGTCTTAGCGGCAAATGTGGTCGTTCTGCCCCGACTGGATTCACGAATTTCCGCCCGGCCGCTCGCGCGAAAAATGAAAGAGGCGGACCCCACTCTCAGTCACATTGCTACTTATGACCTCTCCAGGAATTGGACATACGGTTTGAACTTCTATTTCAATCAACAACTTCCGGAATGGACTCGTGGGTCAGGAGAGCCTGAATGGATCTTGGGGGGCAGCATGTTGGACCGAACCATAGAACGTCGATACGACATTGGCCTGGACGAATTGACCCCGGAAAATCGAGACTTGATATTCGTCTTTCACCACTTCTAATAGATTAAATCCGCTTGTTTACTGCGCCCCCGCCGGCGACAAATTCACCAGAAAAAAACTCACAATCCGGTTCTCGTACTACCGCTTTTCATCGTCCAGCATCCCCGCGTAGTTTCCGTGCTCCAGCGTCACCAGCTCGTGGGGCACCGGCGAAGCCTGAAACAGATTCCTCGTGATTGCGGCAAGGCCCGGCTCGTCGGGCGTTTGCAGATAAAGTTGCGCGACGCCTGTGAGTTTCTGGATGCGCAGCGTGAGCGGGGGGATGTTGCGATAGTCGGAGTTCATCCAGCCGAATCCTATTTTTACCATGCTGGTAATAAACGGAATCGAGGCCAGCCCCATGCGGTTGGCAAGCAACCCGGCCATTTCCACCGGATGGTTGTAGGGAGATTCGGCGGCGACCGCACGCACACGGGGATCCCGCGCCGCTTCCGACAGCGCCACGTACGCGCCCAGGTTCGCGCCCCACACTCCAAAATGCTGCGCGTCCACGTCGCCGCGATCGGCGACCGCGTCCATGGCCGCTCGCAGCTCCCCCACTTCCTGAAACCCGAGCGTGGAGCGCCCGCCGCTTGTTCCCTGCCCGGAGAAATCAATCAGCAGTACGTTGTACTGATGATCCTGCAAGGCCGAAGCCAGCGTCAGCAGTTCCCCGCGGCTCGATTCGTAGCCGGGGCAAAGAATCACGGTGGGCGCGGATTTCAATCCGGGGAAAAACCAGCCGTCGCGCTGCCCTTCGCCGGGCACGCTATAGGGCATGGCCAGGGGGTGCCCGGGAAAATTCTGCAGATTCATTTCGGAATGGCTGCGCGCAGGCATGGCGATTCGGTACACCACGTACCCGGAAATCGCCGCGGCCGCAAGAAATCCGAAGAAAGCGAGCGCCAAAGTGGCGATGACCAGCTTGGAGTACCACGCCGTGGGATATCGCAGTTGGGAAAGGAAGCCCATGCAATCGATAATGTGGCCGGCGGGCAAAGCTGCGCCCCGCCGGTGCCTACGCTGGGGCGGACAACGCTACGCTCGGCTGGCGAATCTTAACACACTTGTTCAACCCTCACGGGTCGCCGATCTCGCCAATGTTTCTGAACTACACGGGGTCGTCACTATGGTAAAAAGGGTTATGTGCGCCGCGACCCAGAGCCTGGAGACCTTCCCCATGCAGATGGTTGATCTGCGCCAGCTGTCTTCCCGGCAACTGGAACCGTTGCTGACCGAGGAGGCCAGGCAATGGAAAGAAGAGCTGCGCTGGGACTATCAGGCGTCGATCGAGCTGATCAAGAAATTCGTGGACGCGCGGTCGCTCACCGGATCGGCGATCCTGGAAAACGGCCGCCCGGTCGGATATGCGTTTTACGTTTTGGAAGAACACAAAGGGCTGGTGGGCGGGCTGTTCGTCTCACCGCGCTACTCGCAGCAGGAGCTGAGCCACCGCCTGCTGACCGACACGCTCACCACGCTGAGCGGGATTCCAAAACTCGATCGCGTGGAAGCGCAGCTGATTCCCTTCGGCTACGCGCTCGATACGGTGCTTGCCGACTACGGCTTCCGGCTCTTCCAGCGCCAATTCATGATCGCCCCATTGCCGCCGGCCGCCGACATGCAGGCCATCGACGTGCTCCCCGGGCTGGTTCGCGAGGGCCCCGGCGAGGGGCTCATCCTCGATCGCTGGGATCACCGCCACTTTGAGCCCTGCGCGCGATTGATCCAACTGGCCTACGCCAATCACGTCGACGGCGAGATCAACGATCAATACCGCAGCGAATCCGGCGCGCTGCGCTTCTTGAAAAACATTATTATTTTGCCGGGATGCGGCCAGTTCCAGCCCGAAGCCTCGTTCGTCCTGCGCCCGCCGCATGCCAGCCACATTGCCGGAGTGGTTTTGACCTCGCGCGTATCCGATGGCGTCGGCCACACCACGCAAATTTGCGCGATGCCCGGATACCAGGGGCGCGGCCTCGGCCGGCGCCTGATGGAAGCCTCCATGCAGGCGCTGCGCGTGCGCCGCTTCCACACCGTTTCACTGACCGTCACCTCGGGCAACACCCGCGCCGTCCGCCTCTACGAAAAACTCGGCTTCGCCACCGTGAAAAAATTCGCCGCCGGCGTCTGGACCGGGTTCTGATCGCTGCCGCAGTGCGGGGGATGGTTGTAGGCAGTAGGTTGTAGGTTGTAGGTTGTAGGTTGTAGGTTGTAGGTTGTAGGTCGTAGGTTTTCAATTTCAAATCTCAAATTTGAAATTTCGGAATTCCTCCCTCCCCGGTACCATCCCGGAAACCTCGCCACCAGCAACTCTTGCCGACCGATTCCGCCCTTTGCCATACTTGCACTCATGCGAGATCGCGCACTCACCATACTGGCCGTGCTGGCCATCCTATTTTCCGCCGCGACGGCCCGCGCCGACGAAATTCGTCTGAAAGACGGCACGAAAATCTCCGGCACCATCGTGGGCTTCGAGAACGATTCGTTCCGCGTCGAAACTTCCTACGGTTTTGCCCTGATCCAGAAAGATAAAGTCGCGGATATCAACATTTCCGCGCCCAAGAAAGATTCCGACCCGAAAGCAAAGTCCAGCGCGCCGCCCGCTCCACCCTCCTCCGCGCCGCTTCCGCCCTCTCCGACTCCAGCGGCTGAGCCGGCACTCGCTCCGGCGGTCGAGAAGGAGTCCGCTTCCGCGGGAAAAACCGCGCCCAAAGCCGTGCCCAAGGATCGTCCCAAGCCCGTGCCCAGCCTTTCCCCCGCGGTTTCAAAGAGCGACGCCGCCCCGCCCAAAACAGTCGCCGCAGCCGCCCCGGCCCCCGCTCCCCCGCCCCCGCCTGCCCCGCCAGAACCTCCCATGATTCGCGATGAGATTCGCGGCAACCTGTATGCGAATTTCACCTACGGATTCCAGATGTTCAAGCCGCCCAGCTGGGACTTGATTCCCGAAGCGCGCAAGGCCCTGCCCGACGCAATCGCCGCGCTGGGCACGTACGATCAAACGACCCTGCTGGTCATCGGCCGGGAACGCACCAAGGATTCGCTGGATTTGCACGCCGCCACCACATCAAAAGCGCTCAGCAGCGTGTACGAAAATTTTCGTATGATCTCAAACAAGCACGTCACTGTCGCCGGCCTACCCGCCGTCGAGCAGCATTCCCGCGGCACGGCCGACGGCCGCGACTGGTCGGTCACCTTGCTCACCCTGCTCCGCGGCAACGACGCCTTCACCCTGCTCGGCATGACCTGGGCCGATTCCGACCTCATCCAGGTCCAGGAAAACGTAATCGCAAAAACAGTGAACAGCCTGACGTTCGCCGCGCAGCAGCCGTAGGACAGGCTTCAGCCTGTCTTCTTTTCCAATTTGTGAGTTAAGAAAACCGGTAGCGTGTATTCAAGCGGGAATTTATAAGCGCAAAAACCAGACAGGCTGAAGCCTGTCCTACAAAACCTCCACTCCCACCGTGTGATACCCCGTCGCCCCGTCCGGCCATTCGCCCGATTTCGACGCCGTCTGCAGTTTGCCGTTCGCGTCGGTGGCACGCACCTGGATTTCGTGCTTGCCGCGCGGAGGATTCGCCCACACGTAGCGCCAGAACGCCCACACCTGCGAGGGCTTCGGATTGCTGAAAATCTGGCAGGGATTCCACGAGCCGCCGCCGTCGGTCGAGATTTCCACCTTCGCGACGCCCACATTATTCGTCACGGCCCACCCGGAAATCACAAAACTCTGCCCCGCAATCTGCGCCTTCTCGCGCGGATCGTCAATCACCGACTGCAGTTGCCGCTCGCCCGTGTTCGACCAGCCCATCCATTCCCAGTAGCCCAGGTGATCCTTGTCCACCAGTTCGATGCGCGTCAGCCATTTCGGCATCTTCATTCCATAAATTCCCGGCATCAGCACGCGCAGCGGAAACCCGTGAATGCGGTTCAGCGGCTCGCCGTCCATGTCATACGCCAGAAAATTCCCGTCGCGCATCAACCGCTGGAGCGTGTGCCCGGTCGTGTAGCCCTCGGCCGCGTACAGGATTGCGTACTTGGCATTCGACTTGAGCGCTGCGCGCTCCAGCAGCGGCCGCAGCAGCGTCCCGCGCCAATCGGCCGTATCGATCAGCCCGCCCGCAATTTCGTTGGAAATGCATTCCAGCGTAAGCGTGGTCTCGTACGGCGAAAGCTTCCGGATATCGTCGTAATTAAAATGCAGCGGCTCATCCACCAGGCCGTCGATCGTCAGCGACCACTTGTTCACATCCACAGCAGGCTCACCGTGCGACGACGTAATATAAAACTGGTCCACCGGAGCAATCGCCCTCAGCGCCGCCTCCGGCCCGAATTTCTCGTAGTCCTTGACGCCCACGCGCAGCCCGCCAAACCCGTACGACAGCGAGCGGTACACCGCGTACGGCAGCAGGATGCCCAGCCCCGCTCCTCCGGCTATCGAAATGAATCTGCGTCGGTCCATCTGGAGTTTCCTAGTTCTTCTCGACTGTACCACCACTTACCCGGTAACGAAAAAACCCCCAAAACGCTGTCATTCCGAACGGAGTGAGGAATCCCTCTTTCTCTTGGCACCAACTCAGAGAGATTTCTCACTTCGTTCGGAATGACAAAAATATTTTTCTTCCAATCATCTGATAGTACGGATTAGATACGGGTTCGGATGAAGCAGTAGGACAGTCACTCTTGCCTGTCCGGTTTTGCGGCCCATAGTGATGCAGCCACGAATCGGACGAAGGCACAGCATGAGAGGTGAACCAACAGAGGACAGGCAAGAGTGCCCGTCCTACTAGAACTTCGTAACTTCGGAAAAATTAAAATTCCGTACCTTCATCGCCGGCACAACCATCTCAAACGACTCTTCCCCGGCGGCGCGCACCAATGGGCCGAGCATCTCGACATTGGAAAGCATCTCCAAAATGCCCTGATTGAACCGGAAATTTCGTATGCCGCCGGCAATTTTCCCGTTCTGGACGAGAAACGTTCCGTCGCGCGTCATTCCGGTGAGCACTTTTTCGTAGGGGTCGACATCGCGGATGTACCACACGCGCGTGACCAGGATGCCGCGATCGGTCGACCGCATCATTTCATCGAGAGAAGAATCGCCGCCACCAAAGACCAGGTTCATCGGCGCCTCACCCATGTCGTTGGGCAGCGAAAAACCGTGGCCGGTGGGTTTCGCTTTCATTTTTTTGGCCGTGGCGCGCGAATAGACCAGATTTTTCGGCACGCCTTTTTCGATCAGCTGGATTTTCTGCCGAGGGATGCCTTCGCCGTCGAATGGCGCGCCCGATTGCAACGGGTGAAACACGTCGTCATGCAGCGTTATATTCTCGCCCAGGATTTTCTTGCCCATGCGCGTATTGAAACACGAGCGCTGATCCGCGACCGCCGTTCCCGCGAAATCGTAAAAGAGAAAGCCAACCAGATCGAGCACGGCAGAGGGCTCGAGAATCACGGTCCAGCGCCCGGGAGCAGCCTCGGTCGGTTTGCGCGACGCGGCGGATTTTTCGCTGGCGCTCCGGGCGAGAGCGATGGGATCGAGGCTTTCGAGATCGGGAGAATTGGCCTTAGCCCAGCCGGAGGAATCGGATTCCAGAATGGTGATGGAAAATTCCGCGCGCGTCTGCCGGTGCGACGCGAACAGTCCGCGGGAATTGGCGATGGCCGCCTGCGTTACTCCCGTGGAAAAGATCCCTGCGGCAGTTTGTTTATTCTTTTCCGCCATTTCCGAGACGCGGGCAACGGCGCGGGCGCGATCAGCGGGCGTGGCGTGGGCCGTGTTTTCAAAGTAGCGTGATACCTTGCCGTATTTCTGCGGCCCGGGCATCGGCAGCAGGTCGGGATCGCGCGGCTGGCTGCGTGCCAGCGTCTTCGAGGTATCCACGACGCGGCGCAGCGACTCAACGTCGGTCTTGTTGGTGGTTGCGCGCGCCGTGCGGCCGTCGAGCACGGTGCGCACCGAAACGTTGAGCGCCTGCTCGGCGACGTTCTGGTGAATCGTATTGTTGGCAAAGCGCGTCAGCGCGTCCGAGACCACACCGATTTCGACTTCGGTCTCGTCCGCATCGCTGAATTTGAAGATTTTTTCGGCGATGCGGCGGAGCTCGGTATCCGAGAGCAAATGCAGTGCGGCGACAGCCGGGCCGGCCTTGCGATTTCTCAGTTTGTGAATGCGCTTGGTCAATCGATCTCCGCTGGCATTTGGTAGGACAGGCTTCAGCCTGTCAGGGTTAGTTCTTCGATGATCGATCCCGCTGGCACGAAACCCGACAGGCTTGAAGCCTGTCCTACTAAAACCTACTTCGTGAACGCCGCCCCTAATTTAATATTGCGAAACCGCGCGGGCGACGCTCCGTGGCCCGTCCCCATCGTCTGCATGGGCTGGCCTTTGCCGCAATTCGGCGTGCCCCACAGCGTCCAGTGCTCGCGCGAGCAGATCGCGTCGCAACTGTTCCAGAATTCGGTGGTGATGCCGCTATAGCTCGGATTTTTCAACATGCGCGTTTTCTTGCCGCCCTTGATTTCCCAGGCGATTTCCGTTGAAAACTGAAACTGGTAGCGCTTGTCGTCGATGGACCAAGAGCGATTAGTCTCCATCAGCACGCCGTCGCCGGTGTCGGCGATCAAGTCGTCGTAGCGCCACGCGCCCGGCAGAATACTGATGTTGGTCATGCGGGTGATGGGCAGGCGATTCCAGGATTCGGTGCGCATGGTGCCGCCGGAATTCTTCAGGCCGATGGTCGCGGCGGTTTCGCGGTTGGAAAGGTATCCGGTAAAAAGGCCGCCCGAAATAATCGGCGTGCACTGCGCGGGAACGCCTTCGTCGTCGTAGCCGAACGTGCCGAGGCCGGGCCCGTGCTCCAGGCGCGCGTCGGCCACCACGTTCACGATGTCCGAACCGTAGCGCAGCTTCCCCAGTTTTTCGAGCGTCAGAAAACTCATGCCCGCGAAATTCGCCTCCATCCCCAGGACGCGGTCGAGCTCAATGGGATGGCCGATGGATTCGTGAATCTGCAAACCGAGCTGCGAGCCGTCCAGGATCAGCGTCTTGACGCCCGCGGGCGACTGCGCCGCCGAATGCAGCGCTACCGCTTCCTCTGCAATGCGCTGCGCGTGGCTCACCAGGTCGAGCGATTCCACCAGTTCGTAGCCCGCCAGCATGTGCTGCCCGCCAAAACTGTTCGGGTACGAGCGTTTCTGAATTTCGTTTCCGGCAAACGTGGTGGCCACAATCCCCGCGCCCGACTGCATCTTAATCTGGTGAATCGCCGAACCGATCGACGACGCGAAGAACTGCTCGATGCGGCGAAATGTCATGGACGTTTCCGTGAGCGTCACGCCCTTCACGCGCGACATTTCCTGGTCCGCCGCCAGCAGCAGATCCAGCTGGCGCTCGATCGGAATTTGAAATGGATCTTTGACGTAGGGATTCTGCCAGGTGTCCTGATAGGTCTCGACCGGAACCATTTCCACGTCATGGCGTTTGGCCAGCGCCGACGCTTTCGCAATCGCCACCGCCTGCGCCGCGCACGCGGCAATTCCCTCCCGCGTCAGCCGGTCGGTGGAAGCAAATCCCCACGCTCCGCGGGCGATCACGCGGATGCCGATGCCATATGATTCGGACTCGGCCAGGATGCCCACATGCCCGTTTTTCGTGGAAAGGTCGCGCAGGCGGATGTCCATGACGCGCACATCCGCGTACGAGGCGCCGCGCAGCTTTGCTGCATCGAGCGCCCAGTTGGCGATGTCGCGCATCATGGGTTCAGGCTTGCTTCAGCGGCTAAAGCCGCCTTAGAGAGGTGTCGGTTAGGCCGAGCTAAAGCCCGGCCCTCCGATAACGGAAAACGAAG
>JAIQFG010000113.1 GCA_020073375.1 Terriglobia bacterium
CGCTCGGATGCTCGGGAGACCGCGCCCAAATCGGTGCCCGCGATTCAGGGCCTGCTCAAGGGCGACGTGATTTTCACGAACCTGGAATCCGCGATCGCCGAAAAAGGCGAGACCGCTCACGAGGGCAGGGGATTTCTCACTCCGCCCGAGGCGCTCGACGCGCTGCAGACGTTCGGTTTTAATCTGATTTCGCTCTCCGGAAACCACGCGTTCGATCTGGGCGTGAAGGGAATTCAGAACACGACGCGCGAGGCGGACGCCCGCAAAATCGTTCACGCCGGCACTGGAAATAACGCGGCCGAAGCCGTGGCGCCCGGATATCTCCACACGCCGAAGGGCACGATTGCGCTGATCGCCAGCGCCTCCGGGCTGATTGTGCCGGGAGGCCGCGCCACCTCCGACCACCCGGGTGTGAATGAACTGCGCGTCGAAGCCGGCAACCGGGAAAACGAGGCCACCGAGGATCTGCCGGGCGCGCCGGGCAACACGCCGAATCCCGAGGATGCGCAGCGCATCCTCGCAAGCATTCGCGAGGCCCGCCAGCACGCGGACCTGGTGATCGTCTACCAGCACAACCACGTTTTTTCCAATCACTCGTTCACCACGGTATTCACCGAAGGCTTGCCCGAACGCCTCGCGCCGAACGACTGGCTCGTAAAATGGACTCACGCTGAGGTGGACGCGGGCGCGGACATCATCGTGATGCACGGCGCGCCCTTGCTGCACGGTGTGGAGATCTATCACGGCCGGCCCATCTTCTACGATTTGGGAAATTTTATTTACAACCTGACGCCGACGCTCACCTACATCGACGAGCCGATGAACTGGGAGAGCGCCGTCGCGTATGTCGAATTTCAGGGCAAAACCCTGAAATCGGTTTCCTTCCGCCCGATCGACTTGAACAACATCGGCGAAGGCCAGCCCGACATGCATGACCCGCGCGCCAGCAACCAGTTCCTGGTCACGCGCGGCCTGCCCACGCCGCTGAAGGGCGCGCGCGCAGGTTACGTTCTCCAGCGCCTGGCCGACGCGTCCAAGCCCTTCGGCACGTCGATGGAAATCAAGGGCGACATGTCGGAAATCAATCTGAAGGACGGAAATTAATAAGAAATTTTCGCGCCGATTCGTTTAACCCGACTTGGCAGCCCGGTCTATATGCCGATTTCAGCAGACACGGGCCGGTAAAATCAGGAGCGTCGTCCTGCGCAGGCCGAAATTGCCGCACGGCAGCTTGTTACTGAAAACAGCAACCTTCCTCGTCTCAAGCCTTTTCTTCCGCTGTGTCACAAGCCTACAGTAGTCACGATCCGCCTGTGGCACGGTTCGCGCTCCGCACGAATGCACTTGGAACCGGCCAGAGGTCCCGGCAAAGTTCTGGAGCGCATTAAGCCAATGACACATCACGAACGCCGTCAATACAGCCGGAAGACTCTGAATCCGCTGCCCTATATCAATCTGCCATCCGGAAACGGAGGCATCGTGCTCGATGTTTCCGAGCAGGGCCTGCGGTTTCGCTCGCTGGCTCCCGTGGACCTATCCGGGTCCATCGATTTTTCGTTCACAGCGCATTCCAATGTGGTCACGGGCACCGGCGAACTGGTGTGGATCGATCCGGCGAAAAAAATGGGCGGCTTGCGATTCACCGAGCTGCCCTACAAAGCTATCGAGCAAATCCGGAATTTACCGTTCAAC
The DNA here is from genome assembly GCA_020073375.1 of Terriglobia bacterium. Lineage (GTDB taxonomy): Bacteria > Acidobacteriota > Terriglobia > Acidiferrales > UBA7541 > Palsa-360. The sequence goes on from JAIQFG010000113.1 coordinate 1,693, forward strand.
GAAAACCTGCGGCCCGAATTCAGCGAGGATTTGAGCATGCATATCCCGCCGCTGGCCGAACTCCAATTTTCGGGCGCAAGGCCGCGCGGCGCGTTTGCCGCACTCGGATCGAAGTTTGCTTCCGGGCTCAATGGGATCCTACCCAAGTCCTATGGACCGAAACGAAGAGCGAGTTGGCTTCCCACGATGGGGAATGCCTTGGGGAATTTGCGCGCGTCCTCTGTGACCACCCGCCTTGCAAAGAATAACCGGCGGCTGGTCCTGGCCTCTTCCGCGGCATTTCTGGGAATTGCGATGATCGCCGTGGTTTACGTCAGCCACCGCGCAGCTGGTGAATTGTTAATCAGGATGGGCACGAGGCTTTCAGGGTCGTCCCCAACCGTGACGCCGGCGCCAGCTGTTGCTCCCCCGGCCCCTTTCGTTGACGATGCACCTGATGTTCAGGCAAAGGCCGACAGTGCAGTAGCGCAATCCATTCCAGAGCCCGTGTCTGCGGCCGCTGCAAAACCGGCCAATGAAATTCCGGCGGAAACGCCCGTGGCGAAGCCTCAAGAAACTCCCGCGCGGCTTACCAAGCCGGAAGCCGTCCGCGGAGACCTGGTCGTGCAGGTTGCCGCTCTCACGCAAGAGGCTGACGCGCGTGAACTGACCGACAAGCTGCGCCAGGAAAATTTCCAGGCGTTCGTCGGCACACTTCCGGCCGATTCCTACTACCGGGTGATGCTGGGCCCGTATGCGGACGCCGCATCCGCACGCACGGTAATCGGCAAACTCAAGAAGGCGGGTTTCAATTCATTCATCCGGCGGGAAACTCCCGGGGAACGGGCTGGATCCTTGGGGAAGGCGGCGCCAAGGCAGGAGCCGGCGACTTAACGCTTTTGCTTCACGCGATTCTCGTCCACCACTAAACCGAGCCGCAGGTCGACGCTGGACTCAATGGGGCAGGGCCGTCCTCAGGCTCTCGCTCGCATGATCTTTCCAAATAATCTGCACATCATGGCAGCGGCGAGCTAGGGCAACAACTTCCAAACGTCATTAAAGCACCCGCAGTTGCCTCCGACGTTATTCGTACCCCCGAATATCAAAATATTTTGGTTTGTATCCACCCATCCGTTCAGTGCCAGCCGTCCACCGGGCACATTCCCGGGAGCAATTACACCTAAAGCGCCATATGCGCCCGTTTGATTTCCGAGATTGGATCCGCCAATCCAGGTCCACTGGCCGTTGCTATACCCCCACAAATCGTTGAGGTAACCCTGCGTGCCCGTGGAATCCAATCCCCATCCCCCGAAAAGGTAGAGATCCCCGGACGCATCCTTCCATCCAACTGAAGAAAATCGCCCGCCGGGAACATTTCCGGCGGAGGGCGTGCCCTGAGTGCCATACACGCCGGATTGGCTTTGAGAATTGGTTCCGCCCATCCACGTCCATTGGCCGCCACTGTATTTCCAAAGATCGTTTAGGAATACCCCGAGAAGATTGCTGGCGCCAATTCCTCCGAAAAGCCACAGATTGCCCGAGGCATCCGTCCAAGTGGTTGGATTTTGCCTTGAGCCAGGGACATTCGTTGAGGCAGCCACTCCTTGCGTCCCGTAGTTCCCCAATTGGGCAGCAAGGTTCGACCCGCTCATCCACGTCCATTGACCGGAACTGTATTTCCATAAGTCGTTCAGGTCTCCATGCGTTCCCGCCGCATCGTAGCCGAGCCCGCCAAACAGCCAGAAGTCGCCATGGTTATCCACCCAAGTCGCATTCCCCTGCCGCGCGCCGGGAATATTGCTTGCAGAAGCGGTTCCCAATGTGCCGTACGAACCCGTCTGCCCGGCGATGGCGGATCCCCCCATCCAAATCCAATTGCCCGCGCTGAACTTCCACAGGTCGTTCAGGACATTTCTCGTACTCGTGGAATCCAAACCAATGCCGCCAAAGAGCCAAAGATTCCCCGCCGCGTCGACCCAGGAAAATGCGTTCAGTCGAGCCCCCGGGACATTGCTTGCAGCGGCCACACCTTGCGTTCCGTAGGTTCCTTTCTGGGATATGAAATTCGATCCCGCGACCCACTTCCATTGACCGGCACTGTATTCCCAGAGGTCGTTGAGCATGTCCATTCCCCCGGCCGCGTCAAAACCAAAGCCGCCAAAGATCCAAAAATTTCCATTGCCGTCGACCCAACTTGCAGCGGAAGTCCGAGCCCCCGGAGTGTTACTTGCTGCCGCAACTCCCAACGTGCCGTACGTGCCATTTTGATTGAGAAGTTTGGAGCCGCCCACCCAGGTCCACTGAAAATGTCCGCAATCCACCTTCACGTTCGTCCCGCTCGCGGTTGCCGTGCCGCTGTCATTGGTCACCGTGCAGTTTTGCGTGGGGGACGAAGGCTGAGTCATCACCGTGACTTTGTAATTGGCGCCGGTGGCAATGCCTTGGGAGAATGTGAAGCTTCCATTCGCGCTCACCGGAAGGTTGTCGCTGCCGTTGTCCTGCAGGACAAGGCCTCCACCGGTGCCCCAGAGTCCGATCACCGTGACGGCGATCGCGTTAGTTTGTACAGGTTGGGTGTAAGGGGCCCGGCAGCCGGCGATCAAGAGTAACGGGAGCGCCAGAACTGCGAAAAATCGGATTCTGATGCCGGGTCTTTCGGCGGGCCTCACGTGCCGTAAAAGACAAGCAGGCCGCAGGCCGCGATTCTTTAGAAATTGCGAGATTAGGGGTAGGCAGGGCAATCCTGTGGAAGGCATTCGCGATACTCCCAAGAAAATGTATCGTGCCTAATAAGATTACATTTGGAATAGTAAAGAAGACAGTAAGTTAAGATTAAATTGATCGTGTCAGTAAACACTTACCTGGAGCGGGGACACAAGCCTAGAAGAACATGCGAGAGTCCGCCAAGTCCAGACGAATGGCACTGCCGGTAACTCCGTCGGGGAAGGAAACGAGAGCTGGCTATTTGTGTGTCATGACGTACACGCCGTCCCAATCCTCGTCCGGGCCCGCCACCTGATATTCCTTGCAGCGGTTCAGATACATTTGCGCGGGGCCGTCCTCAGGCCAGCGCTCGCACAGCTTCTCGAAGATAATCTGGGCATCCTGCCAGCGGCGCTCGCGGTAGCAGGCGCGGCCCAGGGCGAAGAGCTCCAGACGCTCCTCCAGGTCCGGCGCGTCGCCTTCGGCGGTGCCGCGCGCGGCAATCAGTTCGTACAGCGTGACGGGCTGCGATTTTCCCTTCACGCGAATCAAGTCGAGTTCGCGGAAAACGAGCAGCGGATCTTCCACGGCCATGTAGGTCGTCTCGCTCAGCAGGATGTGCGTGGCGTATTCCTTATTCAGACCTTCCAGGCGCGAGGAAAGATTCACCGTGTCGCCCAGCGCGGTGTAGCCGTAGCGCAGCGCCGAGCCCATGTTGCCCACCGACGCGACGCCCGTGGTGAGCCCCACGCCGATATCGAGGACGGGTTTTCCCTCGGCCTTCCACGTTTTCTGCATTTCTTTCAGGCGCGCGATCATTTCCAGAGCCGCGTGGCACGCCTGAGTCGCGTGTCCGGGCTCCTCAAACGGCGCGCCCCAGAAGGCCATCACCGCGTCGCCGATGTACTTGTCCAGCGTCCCGTTGTGCGCGAAAACGATTTGCGTCATGTCCGTGAGGTAATCGTTGAGCAGCGCGGCCAGTTCCTGCGCGTCCAGCTTTTCCGATATAGTCGTGAACCCGCGCACGTCGCTGAACATCACCGTGATTTCCGTTTTGCGCGGCTTCACCAGATCGGGATTTTCCAGCAGGCGGCGGATCACTTCCGGGCTCAGGTACTGCTGGAACGCGCCGCGCACGCGCCGCTTTTCTTTTTCCTCCACCAGCGCGCGGTACATCGCGACAAAACCCACGTTGGCGACCAGCGTCCCGGACGGCACGATGAAATTCAGCCACCGCCCATGCAGGAACGCCGACCACACCAGAAAACTGAACGGCACAACCAGCAGCAATCCGAACAGCATGGACCGCGGCTGCGCCAGGGCCAGCCACAATCCCAACGGCACCCCGAAAAGCAGGATCAGGAGCACGTCCGCGACCACCTGATTTGCGCCGCGCACCATGAAATGCCGGTTCAAAATATTGTCGATCACGTTCGCGTGAATTTCCACGCCCGGATAATTGATCCCGCCGAACGGCGTCGAGCGCAAGTCGCCGATCCCGATTGCCGACGCGCCCACCAGCACGATCTTTCCCTTGAAGGTTCCCGGAGCGAAGTTGCGGTTCACCACGTCCGCGATGGAAACGTAAGGGTACGTGCCTTTGCCACCCTGGTAATCGATCATCATTCGCCCGATGGCGTCTGGGTGGACGACCAGCGAAGGGCCGAACTCAAGGGCGGTCACGCCCGTCTCGCTGAAATCGAGCTGGGTCTGCTCATCGGGCAGGCCCAGATAGAGCCGCACGGCCTGCGCGTCAAGCGATCCATACAGGTCCCAGTCCGCAAAATCCTTCGAGCGGCCGTAGGGAAGCACGAGCAGGGAATGCCGCACGACGCCGTCGGGATCCGATTCCACGTTAAAAAATCCGGTCGAGCCGTGCGCCTTGCGCAGCGCATCACTCAGCACTTTGATATTCGCCTGTGTGCCCAGAGGCAGCATGAAATACGGATCGCCGAAGCTCTGCATCAGATGCGCAAGATCGCGCTGCCCGGTCTGCGGATTGGACGCGCGCAGCTGCGGTAACGGAAAATCGGCGAGAATGTTGGCGTAGCTTTCGAGCGTCTTGTCGTCGACGCCCCTCAGATCTGATTCCGACAGGAGAAAGAAATTGCCCAGGACCACGTTCCCAAATCGTTCGATGGCGCGCGCAAATTGCTCGTCGCCGTCATATTCCTGGGAGAGCTTATCGAGATCGGCAAGCACGCGCGGGTCGGTGCGCCCGCCATGTTTCTCGCGCTCGATCACGGTGCCGCGCAATTCGCGGATTGGCGCGGACGTCTCGTCGGGTTTGCTGAACGTAACATCAAAGGCCGCGACTTTTGCGCCGTCCTCGCGGAGAGCGTCGAGCGCCTTCGCGAAATATGTCCGCGAAAACGGCCAGCGGCCCAGAATTTCCTGCGAGCGCTGGTCGATATCGACGATCACAATGCGTGAATCGGGATTCTTGTAGGAATCCGGCCGAAGCCGGAAGCGCAGATCGAGCGCATCCAGTTCCAGCCGGTTGATGAATGAAAAAAGCGCCGTTGGGCGGTCGCCGATGAACGTGTAGGAGTAAATGAACAGCGCGAAAACCGTCAGCCCCAAGCTGATCGCGAACGGCACACGCCTGTGCCACCAGGCCCGAAGCCATTCGCGCGGGACGCTCAGGGCGCGACGCGATGTACCGCCGGTGGGAGTCCCTGCCATTTTCGGGAAGTCGCCTCTAGCCGCGCAACGCCGGGCTATTCATGAAACAGGAAATTAAGCCGCACGCGCCCGACTTCGATCACGTCGCCGTCGGTGAGCTTGGTCAAGCCGTTGATCGGGGTTCCGTTGAGTTTTGGCACGCGATCCCCGCGCCCCAGGTAGTAGCCGTCCTCGTGCTTGTTGATTTGCGCGGCGATGTCCGGCGTGAACCACCCGCGCAACCGCACCGTAGCCATGTTGGAATGGCCGATCACGGTAAGTTTTCCAGCGAGGCGATACTCCTTTTGATCCGTGCGCCCTCGCTCGACGGTGAGCGTGGGCACGCGCATGCGCTCGGGGGAAAGCTGCGACCGCTCGCCGGCCGCCGCGGCCTGCTCGAGCATTTTGCGGCGCTCCTGGGTATCGAGGACCATCGTTTCGTTCACGCGCGGCGCGGGAGCCTTGCGAAAATTGTCGACCGGCACCGCAGCGTCGTGCGACTGGTCCACCCAGATGTGGTGCTTTCCGATCAGAATCGCGTCGCCATCCTTGAGCATGGCGCGTTCCACGCGGATATCGTTCAGGAACAATCCGTTCAGGCTGTTCAGGTCCTCGACCACCAGCGATCCGGCCTCCACGTACACCCGCGCGTGATAATTCGACACCGCAAGATTGTCGATGGGAATGTCGTTGTCCGGCGCGCGCCCGATAGTCACCGGCCGGGTTCCCAGCGGAACCTCTTTCAGCACGGCGTTCTCGAATTTTAGGAGCAGTCTTGACATGGCGAATCGGCCGAAGCCGGTTGCGGCGGAACGTTACCCGGAGTTTCTTTTCCAGACTTTCAGGCGGTCCAACATGCCATCGGATTTTTGCGTCACGCGAATGACGATCGCGCTGACGTTGTCCACGCCGCCGTAGTCGTTCGCCAGATCGACCAGGCGATCGGCGGCTTCCTGCGCGGAGGTGCTGGTCAGCAGTGTGCTTGCAATTTCCGGGTCGGTGACCATGCGCGTCAGCCCGTCCGAGCACAGCAGCAGGGTGTCGCCCACCAGCAAAATCTGCTCGTTGGAATCCACCTGCACGGTGGCGTTGGTGCCCACCGCGCGCGTCAGCACGCTTTGCATCTCGCTGGCATCGGCTTCCTGCGGCGTCAGAATTCCGATGCGCACTTTTTCGGCCACCAGCGAGTGGTCGGCGGTCAGCTGATCGAGCGACCCGGCCCTTAGCAGATACGCCCGGCTGTCTCCGACGTGCGCCAGCGAAAGTTTTTGCCCGTCGATCCACGCGCTCACGATAGTCGCGCCCATTCCTTTTTGCTCGGGATTGGCGGCGGCCATTTCATAAATTTTCCGGTTTGCCAGATGGATGGCGCTTGCCAGCCGGTTAGTGCGCTCGGAAACATCGGGCTGGGACTCGCCGAAAATGGGAGTCGTGCGGCTGTTTTCCGACTGTTGGCAATGGGTCACGATCGTCTGGACCGCGAGATTGCTGGCGACCTCGCCGTGAGCTTCTCCGCCCATCCCGTCGGACAGCACAAACAGGCTCAGGGCAGGCTCGATCTGGTAGCTGTCTTCGTTGTTTTTTCGGACGCGCCCGAGGTCGGTGCGCGCTCCAGTTTGAATGCGCAAAAGAGGCCTCATTCGGCCGGGCGCCGGGCCACAATTCCTTGCCGGCTGCCCGCGGTCAAATCACACACCACCATCGCGTCGAGACGCGTCTCCTCACCAAAATTCAGCCTAGCAAACCGGGATTTGCGAGGCAATAGGCTATCCTTCAAGTAGTTACGTACTTTCACGACACTAGCGCACCTGCCGTGCTAGGAGCGCTCGCCCGATTCCCTTTATACTTTTACGGTAGCGGGGACCGAGCAGTCACCCAACCCCTGCAGCGTCCCGCGCCCTCTCGCATGCCGCACCTTGCCGAAATCTGGTACTTTGAGCGGTCCCTTGCCGCCCCTCTGGCCAAACCGCTTGGCCGGAAATACTCATTGCGCGCGCTTGCACGCCCCACGAACGGCCACCGGGCCATTGGCCCCGCCCCAGGAGATTCCCCAATCGTTTGCCTGGCCGACCTGGGGGCCGGGGATCTGGACTCTTTGCGGCGCCTGACGCGCCGCGCCTCCCGCGTGCGCCTGATCGGCATTTCGCGCGACGGCAAGACATCCTTGCAGGAGCACGAATGCTTCGCCACGCTTCCGCGCAAAGCCGGGCCGGAGCTGGTCCGCAAAACAGTCGACGCCGCGCTGGCTAACATCGAACTGGCACAGCGCGAGCGCGCCGCACGCACCGACCTGAAACGCACCGAGCGCGAGATGGAAGAGCTGAATCGAATCGGCATGGCTTTGTCCGAAACGCACGATGTGGGTGAGCTGCTCGAAATGATTTTGTCCAAGGCCCGCCAGATTACCGGCGCCGATGCCGGTTCCCTGTACCTGGTCGAGGAAGCGCCTCACGATGTGCTGGCCGCGGGCCCTGGCGTGCGCCAGCTGCGTTTCAAGCGCACGCAAAACGACAGCA
>JAIQFG010000024.1 GCA_020073375.1 Terriglobia bacterium
GGGGCATGCAGAGTCGCGCAAGCCCCTGCTTTGCTTTCACTCTCCTTCCGAGGGCTTCTTAAACGTAAGTTTTGTTTTGAATTGCTCCAGGGGAGCCAGTGCTTGTGGCGCCTGCGTTTCGCTGGCGTTTTTTTTGCCTGTGCATTGGTGACACAAAAGTCGCCGGCGGGATGCCGGCGCCACCAAATTCCTGTCTGCGCATGAAGTTAGGCCACGGAACGTCTGTTGAGCTACTTGTTGATGGAAGCCATGGCGGCGGTGCGGTACCGCTCCCCGGCGGCGATCCCCCGTGGCAGCTCATGATCGATGATTGCAAGGTCCAGTGGGTTAAGTTCTACGCCGAGCGCTTCGATATTTTCGTCCAGATATTTCCGGTGCTTGGTGCCGGCAATCGGAACGACGTCATCGCCTTGCGCCAGAACCCAGGCAAGGGATAACTGCGCCGCCGTACATTTTTTTTCGGCGGCGAGTTTTTCAATACGCTCGACCAGCGCCAGATTGAGCCGCAGGTTTTCTCCCTGGAACCGGGGAGTGCCCACACGGAAATCCCCTTCGGGGAAGTCGTCCGGGGAGCGATATCTTCCGGTCAAAAATCCGCGTCCCAGCGGGCTGTAGGCCACAAACCCGATTCCCAATTCGCGGCAGGTTGCGAGGATCTCCCCTTCGGGATCGCGCGTCCACAGCGAGTATTCGGATTGCAGCGCGGCGATGGGATGCACTTTCGAGGCGCGGCGGATGGTCTGCGCTCCCGCTTCCGACAATCCCAGGAAACGGATCTTGCCCTCGCGGACCAGGTCCGCCATGGCGCCGACAGTATCCTCGATGGGAACGGCCGCATCCACGCGGTGCTGGAAATACAAGTCGATGGTTTCAACGCCGAGCCTGCGCAGGCTCGCATCGCAGGCCTGGCGGACATACTCGGGACGTCCGTTTACGCCAAGAAACCTGCCGTCGGGGGCACGAACGTTGCCGAATTTGGTGGCCAGCACGGCTTGGTGGCGGCGCCCGCGCAGGGCGCGGCCCACCAGTTCTTCGTTGCGGCCTAATCCATATATGTCGGCTGTGTCGAGGAGATTGATGCCGCGGTCGAGGGCGCGGTGAATGGTGGCCAGGGACTCGTTGTCATCTGTCGGGCCGTAATACTCCGACATGCCCATGCAACCAAGGCCGAGCGAGGAGACCATGAGCTCGCTGCGGCCCAGGCGGCGAATCGGCATTGAGGGACGAACCCTGCCTCTCGCTGCTTTTACCACCCCGCTATAATGCCTCTATCAGGTGGCAGGCGCAAGATTTCCGTCGAGCGCCAGACCCAGCCGGGCGGCCAGCTCCTGCCTGGCGCGCCACAGCCGAGCCTTCAACGTGTTGCGCGAAACCCCCAGCACATGCGCCGCTTCCTCGGCGGAGAGTCCTTCAATTTCCCGCAGCCAGAACGCTGTGCGCAGGAGTGGGGAAATTTCAGCGAGTTTCTTCTTTACGCGGTCGCCCAACTCCGTGCCGGCATAAATCTGTTCCGGATTCGGGCTTTCATCGGCGAAACGCTCGGCCAGCGGCAGATCACCTTCGGAGGTGAAATCATCGAGCGAAACCGCGGGGCGCGAGCGCTTGCTGCGGCGGCGCATTAATGCGGCGTTGATGACGATTCGCGTCAGCCAAGTGGAAAACTGCGAGCGGCGCTCAAATCTCGGCAGATTGCGGTAGGCCGAAAGCAGGCCCTCCTGCAGCGCCTCTTCCGCGTCTTCCGGATTGCCCAGCACGCGAAGCGCGGTCTGGTACAGCGTGCGCGTATTGCGGCTGAATAGCACGTCCAGAGCCCGCGCGTCCCCGCCCAGGCCGCGCTCGATAAGCTGATCCTCGGTCTGTTCGTGCAGATTCAGATCCATTGCGAATTTCTCCGGCTGATGATGGCGCCCCTGATTCATGATCGATTCCCCCTCCATATGAATGACCCGCGGTATGAATGCCCCCCAATACCCGATGCAATGAAAGAATTCCAACCCCTACCGATAAGTTCGCTCTCTGCTCGTTAGACGCCGGTATCCGTGATAAGTGACCAGATTTTAGCTCCGGCGATCTTCCTCAAACCGCGCGAAATGCAACGCCATTACATTGATCGGCACAAATAGAAAACCAAGACTCGGTATGCATATAAGTTACACGCCAACATCCGTTGTGAAACTGCCTTCCCGATTGAAACCGGACGCGCATAGATTCGGGTGCCGGGGAACTACGCCGCCATAAGCACACTTCGGGCACGATCGTTGCCGGGAAACGTTGGACAACTCTAATGATGTCCAGGATCGAAACCTCTCCCCGGAGGAAACTTTTCCCCATGCATTGAATGTCGCGATCGTCCAACACAAGTTCGTACCCCATTAAGGCGCCCAACCGCCCTCATGGCCCTGCAAGGCAACTCACCGCGCAGCCGAATCCTTTACGATCTCATCCACAACGGCTCGGGTCATGCATCCGCATCCCTTGATTTCCACGCCTTGCCCGTGCATCTCGGTCAGCAACTGCTTCCCTGCGGCATCAATGTAACTTACGGCCTTTAAGTGAACTTGGACGGAAACCCCGGGCTGGGGAGTAAACTCCCTCCACCAACGGTCAAGCTCCTTGACCCATTCCCCCGAGAGCTTTCCTTCGAGCTCCCATGTTTCGACCAAGTCTTCTTTTTTGACCGTAACCCTGAGCATCGTCTCGTTTCACTGAAATCCTGTGGTTGATTCAGATCATGGAAACTTAATGCAGATTAGTGGCCAATGTGCCGAAATATAGACATGTAATTTAAGGCCTTTATTTATATCATATTACTCTGAATTTGGCGAGCGCAGTGGCTGATGCAGGTAAATCCACCAAGTTAAATGCGCCGACATTTCGGCACATGCCGAAATGTCGGCATTCAAGTGGTACTTCTACTTCGACCGGGCGACGCCCAGTTTTAGCATTTTGGATTGCAGGGTGGTTCTCTTCATCCCTAGTCTAGCTGCGGCACCTCGCGGACCGGCCAAAACCCAATTGCTCGCCTGCAGCGCGCGAACAATATGTTCACGTTCGGCCGCTTGCAACGGGAGGATGTCGGCCGAAAGTTCGGTGGGAACTTTGAATTCGCCCAAGGGGACGCGCAGGACCGGGCCGGGCGATACGATCACGGCGCGCTCGATCAGGTTTTCCAGTTCCCGAATATTGCCGGGCCAGGCGTAGTGGACCAGCACGTCGAGCGTTTCGGCTGGGATGGTTTCCACCGCGCGGTTCATGCGGCGCGCGTATTTCTGGACAAAGTAGCGCACCAGCGCGGGGATATCCTCCTGCCGCTCGCGCAGCGGCGGGACGAGAATCGGAAACACGCGCAAACGGTAATAAAGGTCGCTGCGGAAGGTGCGCGCGGCGACCATCTCGCTGAGATCGCGGTTGGTGGCGGCGACCAGGCGAATATCCACGCGCACTGTGTGCGTGCTTCCTAGCCGTTCAAACTCCTGCTCCTGGAGCACGCGCAGGAGTTTGGGCTGCAATTCCAGCGGAATGTCTCCGACTTCGTCGAGGAAAATCGTGCCGCCGTTGGCAAGCTCAAACCGGCCCAGGCGCTGCGCGATCGCTCCGGTAAAGGCGCCGCGCTCATGCCCGAACAATTCCGACTCGAGCAGGCCAGCGGGAATCGCGGCGCAATTCACTTTGACGAAAGTGTGTTCGCGCCGCGGGCTCAAATTGTGGATGGCGCGCGCGATCAGTTCCTTGCCCGTACCGGTCTCGCCCTGAATCAGGACGGTGGAGTCGGTGGGGGCCACGGTTTCCACATGCTTGAGGACGGAACGCAGCGCGGGGCTTTCGCCGACAATTTCGTCGAAATTCATTTCCGAGCGGATCTCGTCCTCGAGGTAAAGCTTCTCCTGGGCCAGTTTATTTTTGAGCTCGCCGATCTCTTGAAAAGCGAGGGCGTTTTCGACGGCGATGGCAACTTGCCCGGCCACCTGGACAAGCAAATCGACGTCGCCCTGCTGGAAGGCGGCGTCGCGCAGGCTGGCCAGGCTGATGGTGCCGAGGACGCGGTCGTGCGTGATCAGCGGGGTGCAAACCACCGAGCGCACGCCTTCATCGCGCAGCAGGCGGGACGTGGGGGAAATGAATTCATCCATGGCGGCGCGGTCCAGGACCAGCGACTGGCGGTTACGGAACGCTTTCCCGGACATCGAGCCTTCCAGGGGGACGAGCATTTCCTCGCGGATCAGTCCCTTGCCTTGCGGAAAATCCAGCGCCAGCATGCGCATCTGATTCATCTCCGGCTCGTACAGTGCCAGGCTGGTGTATTCATGATGAATCACGCGGCGCAAGGAAGCGGAAATCGCGTTCAGCAGGGCGTGCAGATCGAGTTTGGAGACCACGGCATTGTTTACTTCAAGCAGCACGCGCAGGCGGTCGCGCTCGTGCGCGAGTTGCCGCTGGTAGGCCTGCGCGCGCTCGAAATTAAGCGCATTGTCCACGGCCACGGCAACCTGCCGGGCCACTTGCTGCAGGAACGCGATTTCATTTTCGGTGTGACGATGAGGCGTGAGCCGGCCAAAGCTCAGCACGCCCAGCCGCCGCTGCGCTGTGGTCAAGGGAACCGAGCACGCCGATTTCACGCCGTTTTCCCGCAGAATCTGGAGCAGTGCCGGGAAGCGCGTTTCCTCCCCGATATCGTCCAGAATAAAAGGCTGCTGGGTTTCCCAGACCCATCCGGAGGGCGTCTCGCCAACGGGAAATTCGGCCCCCGGATGAATGCCTCGAGGCCCTTCGGCTTCGAGGATATGCAGGCGCATGACGTTGCGCGCCGCGTCATGCAGTGTCACGGTCAGATAGTCAAATTCGACAACGCGATGCAGGCGGTCCGCTAATTCGTGAAACAATTCTCCCAGGTCTCGATGCTGGGCGATCGCTTCGGCGACTTCCAGCAGCGCGTGGTGCTGCGCATCAGTGGAAGCGCCGGCCGGCGGGCGGATGGGGGAATCGCTCATACTACCGAGAATATCACTCCTTCAGGTAGGACAGGCGTCAGCCTGTCGCACTTGCTGCAGGCCGGCAAAATCAAAAGCGACAGGCTTGAAGCCTGTCCTACTGGGGGCCCGGAAAATGCACATGGAAACGCGCGCCGCCGAGCGGGGCTTGCTCCAGGCGAATGGTGCCATGATGATCGTCCACGATCTTGGCGACAATCGAGAGGCCAAGGCCTACCCCGTCCTTCTTCGACGTGAAAAATGGATTGAAGATCTGTTCGCGCAATTCCGGGGGCACGCCCGGGCCGGAATCCTCGACGATCGCGCCGGCGCCCGGTTCGCCGTTCAGGATTTCCGGAGCTATGGACAAACGCAGCGTTCCGTCCGTGCCGTCCATGGCTTGCAATGCGTTGGTGATCAGATTCACAAAAACTTGTTCGCAAAGCTGGCGATCGGCCTGAATTTCCGGGACGCCGGGCGCGTAGTCGCGCTCCACTTTCACTTTCGCATTCGGGAACGATGCGGCCGAAGATTCCAGGGCGCGGTCGACGATCTCGGAAAGGCGCTCGGGACGCAACTCCAGCTTCGAGGGCCGCGCGAAATCGAGAAATCGAATGACCAGCGCGTTCAGGCGATTTACCTCGGAGGAGATGTAGCCGGCGAGCTCGGCGGCCAGCGGCTCGGACTCGGCAACTTTGCGGCTCAGCATTTCCGCCGAGCCCTTGATGACGGCCAGGGGGTTGCGGATTTCGTGAGCGAGGCCCGCGGAAAGCTGTCCGAGCGCGGCGAGGCGCTCGGCGCGGCGCGCTTCGGCTTCGGCGCGGCGCAATTGCTTGTTGGTTTCCTCCAGTTTTGCCGAAAGATCTTCCAGGCGCTGCACCTGCCGGCGATTTTCCACGGCAAAGCGGTTCACCAGAATGGCCGCGACGTAGAAAAAAAGCACGCGGATGGTGAGAATGCTGTAGCCCTCGGGCGTGATGTCCGATTCCTGCAGCGCCGGCCACAACAGCGACAAGTAGGCGAGCGAAGTGGCCGTGGTCCAAGCCAGGGCGCCGACTGGACCGAAATAAATGGCCGCGCTGAGCACCGGCAAGAAGTAGATCGGATAATAGTTGCTGTTGATTCCGATGTCGCCCGTATGATCGAGCAGCAGCGTGGCCAGCAGAATCTTGACCAGAATGCTGTACGCGGGCCCGCGTTTTGGCAATCGCGCAATCACACAGCCTTCAAACAGCTGGTAGACGACGATCGCCAGAAGAATGACCTGCTTATGGATTTCGTTAACGGGAGGAAGAAGCGCGAGGCCGCCCAAAAAAACCAGCCAGATTACGTCAATCCAACTCAATCGAAGGTCGCGGATTGCCGATCGTTCGCGGTCCAGCATTCTGTCAGGCTCCGGCAAAGTCTAACACGAGTGCAGGGGCGCGTCGTTCGGAGCAGTGGCCCAAAATCGAGTGTGGAAAGTTTTACTGCACGCGCTGGGGGCGCGATTCGGTGTCGACCAGGGCCTCGAAGATCGCCAGCACATGGCGGCGGTATTCGACCATGCGGGTGAAGACGTCGCGCATGGTCGGCTCCCGCTCGGCCTCGCGATGCCATTTGAGCAGAACCGCCTGCGGCACTTCGATGTCGCGGCGAAGCTCCGCGGCCGAGTGCCCCCGCAGGAACAAGCCGTAGAAGAAGGCCGCTTCCCGCTGCGGGTAATCGAAATCGTGCAGCGTATCCTCGGCCTGCGTGGCCGGCGCTGCGGTCGTGATGTCGGTCTCAGTCTGCATCATCTTCACAAGACAGAAAGGGCAGTTTACCGGAAGATTTCCCGGCGTCAAGTAGAACGGCGGGCCAGGATCTCCACTATGCCAATCCCGGCATTGCCCTCGGCCAAGCCAGAAGCGCTCAAGAAAACCATAGGATGCAAAGAGGGCGGCGGGGGATTCTTGGCCCCAAGTTTCAAGAAGCAGTCCGGGCGCGACTGTTCCGCACGCCTGGGATCGACGCCCTGAAGAAACCCTGGATAAGCGATGATTCGTTTGGAGTTAGCCGAGTTGTCCGGGTCTTCCAGGCTGGCGCGCAGTGCGGACGAATTCGCGCAGCGCGGAGACGTTGGGTCCATAGGCACCGATGCGAGCGGCATCGACGGGCAACCCAAGCCGTTCGGCGGCTTCCACGTTGATGCCCGCGTCATCCAGTTCCGAGAGGCTAAACCCAATGGCCGGAAGCACACGCTTGGCCCCGCTCGGATAGACAGGGCGGGGTGGACGGTGCCGCTGCCAAGGCCGGTTTGCGATTGCGAAGAACTGGTGCCAATCGTTCTTGTCCCACATCGCTCGCTCCCGCGTCTTCGGGACTTAGGACGCTCTAGGCATGAGATGCGCCAACTACCCTTGTGGTCGCTTCCCGGCGCCCGCCTCAACAGGACGATCCTGCAGTTGAGGCCCACAGCGGCCAGATGTCCGGTATAAGTCATATCCCGCGCGAGGTCCAGCATAGACTGGGGAATGTTTCTGGCGTGTTGCGAAAAAGGAATTATTGCGTTGGACCGCGGCGGGTACTGGGAAGCCCAGCCGTGCATTAAGGCGATATGGAATGGAACCATTGTGGGCAATGGCATTGAACGGCTGCTATAATTGAGGAATTCGACCGCCCGCTGGGGAAATTGTGCAAACTGCGAAACTTGTCATCGTCGTTCATTATCACGAAATCTGGCTGAAGGGCGGGAACCGCCGTTTCTTCCTCAGCAAGCTGCACATGGCGCTGAAGCGCGCGCTGGAAGGCCTGCCGGTCGAGCGCATCCTGAGGCCGGGCGACCGGATGCTGATCGAATTCGGCGAGGGCGCATCGGCCGAGGAGGCTGTCGCGCGGATCGAGCGTGTGTTTGGCGTGGCGTTTTATGCGGTGGCGCGCGTGGTGCCGCGCGAAGGCGCCGAAGATATGGAGTCGCTTGGGCGCGCGGCCTGGGATGAAGTTCGCGGCGAAAAATTCTCGTCGTTCGCCGTGCGGGCCAAGCGCAGCGACAAATCGTTTCCGCACCGTTCGCTCGACATCGAAGTTTCGGTGGGAAAATATCTGGCCGACCAGTTGCGCGCCGAGCGCCGCGACGTTCGCGTCAAGTTGAACGATCCCGAACTGACCTGCCGCATTGAAATTCCGCCCGGGCCTTCGCTGCTGGTTTATGCGCGAAAAATTCCGGGGGCCGGAGGGTTGCCACCCAATACCGCGGGGCGCATGACATGCCTACTTTCCGGCGGGTTCGATTCCGCCGTCGCCGCGCACAAAATGATGAAGCGCGGCGCGCACTTGAGCTTCGTGCACTTCTGGGGAGGCGGTGCGCGGCCGGGAGAATCCTCGGTGCACGTGGCGCGGGAACTGGTGCGGCGTCTGGTGCCCTGGCAATTTTCCGCGAAGCTGTACCTGGTGCCGTTTGAGCCGGTGCAGCGGGAGATTGTGTCCAGCGCACCGGAAAAATTCCGCATCCTGCTGTATCGCCGGATGATGCTGCGCATCTCCGAGCGCATCGCGCGCTCGAACCGCGCCCTCGGCCTGGTCACCGGCGACAGCCTCGCGCAAGTCGCTTCGCAAACCCTGCACAACATGGCCGCCGTCGGCGCCGCCACGCGCATGCCGCTCTACCGCCCGCTGGTCGGTGACGACAAAATCGAAATCATGGACGCCGCGCAAAAGATCGGCACCCACGACATTTCCGCCGAACCGTTCCACGACTGCTGCCCCATCTTCCTGCCGCGCAACCCCGCGCTGCACGCCTCCATCGAGGAACTCGACGAAGCCGAGAAGAATCTGGACGTTGAAGCCTTGATCCGCCAGGCGATCGAGACGATGGCCATCGAGCGCTACCGCTATGGCGGCGGGCAAGTGGAAAAGGTGGAGTCGTTTAAGTCCGCGACGGCGTGAGCCACTAGATTGCCCAAAAAACGCAAACGCGAGATTCTGAATTTCGCTCCTGAGATGTCCAATGTCCTCAAGTCCTACGTTTACGTCTACGTGGATCCGCGCAATGATGAGCCCTTCTACGTTGGAAAGGGCAAGGGAAATCGATCCTTTGCTCATCTTAGTGAACGAAACAGATTGAAGAAAGTGGCTAGGATCGGCGCGATCCTGAAGTCTGGGGCGCAACCCAAAATAGATATACTCCGGTATGGGATGACAAGCAGTGAAGCTTCGCTTGTTGAAGCAGCAGTAATTGACCTGTTGGGTCTTTCAAATCTGACAAACGCAGTAAGAGGAAATCTTGGAGGCACTTTCGGTCGAATCTCTTCGCATGAGCTGATAACTATGCTGACGGCGAAACCAGCAAAGATCAAGCATGCAGCGATCCTTATCATCATCAATCAGCTCTATCGAAGCGAAATGACTCCCGAAGAACTGTATGAGGCTACTCAGGGAATTTGGAAAATTGGACACAACCGAGAAAAAGCTGAATTTGCCATGGCAGTCTATCAGGGGATAATTAGAGAGGTGTATCGAATCAAGAAATGGTTTCCCGCTGGCACGGTCAACTACAAGACACGTGACTCGAGAGGATTCAAGGGGTCCGGCAGGTGGGAGTTCGAGGGCGAGATTGCCTATGACATTCGCGATGAGTATGTAGGATCCTCCGTCCGCTATTTACTCCGAAAGAGTCAAAACCCCATAAGATATGTGAACGCTTAACGACGGGATGATTTGGTTCTCGGCTAATATTTCGATTTCCGTCAGCATGATATGTCCGGACCTGCTTATCGTGATCTAAAAGGCAGCCCCCAGCCACTTGACCGGAAAACGAGCGGCGAGGGAGTTGGCCAAGCTTTCATCGGCGGTGATCAGTTGGGACTTGGTCTGCACGGCAAGAGCGACGTACAAACTGTCGTAAACACTTCGTCCGTGATCAGCCGCGATTTGAAATGCCTTGTCCACCAATTTCAGCGAGGGAACTGTGGCGAACTCGCGCTGGGTCAGCAGCAGAAGTGCTCGATCCCCGGAGTCTCGTGGAATTCGGCCACTGCGAACCGCCTTCCAAATTGCGCTGGCAACTTCCGTGTAAAACAGGTCGGGAACCACGAATTGAAGTTCGTTCTTCTCGTATTTATTGCGTAGCGCGATGGCCCGGTCCGTCAACTCCCCCCTATCTTCCTGCAGGTACCATTTTACCGCGACGCTCGCATCAACGACGACAAGGCTCACCGCTCCCGATCCTCGCGAATCATTTCCTCGGCGGAGGGGAATGACCGGCCAGGTGCGGTTTGCTGGTTGCGCAACTGATCGAGTTTAAGCACCCACTCATGCCGCGCTTTCAACTCCTGCGCGGTAGGGATGTTTTCCTCGAGCAGGGCCAGAACTTCGGCCGCGATTGAGCGTCGGCGGGCCTTGGCACGGCTGCGGAGCGCTTCGTAAAGATCGTCGGGGATGTTTTCGACGTATAGGGTTGCCATAGGGAACTCCTATGGAAAGCATATGGCAAACCTTGGAGTTTGGCAAAAGGGTAGTATGTGGTTTCGGCGGTAGAGGCACGGCATTGCCGTGCCCCTTCAACCCACCTGCAAGCCTTGGTTTCACAAGCAGTTGCGCCCCCAGTGGGTGATGGGCGCAAGCCGCTTGTGAACAGCGCGGCTTAGAACTGGAACGAATACCCGAGCGAGAGGGACTGCAGTCCGAGGCGCACGGAGCTGTTGTTATATTCGGAGAAGAGCAGGTTGCTCTGCTGCACCTGCTGCTGCGAGGTGGGATCGAACGCGTAGCCAATGTCGAAGCGCGAGCGGCCCATGTGGTAGGCGAAGCCGGTGGAGATCTGGTTGGTCATGATCGCCGAGGTCATGGGCGTGAGCGTGCCGTCGGGGACGGGGCTGTTGCCGTGGGCGTAGCCGAAGCGGATCGAGGTGCTTTCGGTCAGCAGGCGTTCGACGCCGCCGTGGAACGAGTATTGATCTTTCCAGTTCAGCGGCACGCCGTCGACCAGGGTCGAGGAGCCCGCCACGGCGTTGATCGTGGCGTTGGTGCCGTTGGTCAGCGTGACCGGCAGATTAACGAAGGCGTTGCTCCAGTTTACCCAATCGGTCTGGAACACAAGCGTCCAGCGCGGATTGACGTGCCAGGCGAGGTTTCCGTTCGCCGATTGCGGCAGGATGTTTTTCACCGAGGCGTTATAGGTGAATGTGGAGGGAGCGTTCGCGCCGAGCGCAGTGAACAGCGCGCTGGCATCGCCCGTCGCCAAACCGTTGGTGACGATCACGGTTTGCGACTTCCAGGCCACGCCCACGTCCAGTTTCTTGGTGGGTGCAAACATCGCGCCGACGCTCATGTTCCAGCCTGTGCCGTAGGTATGCAGATCGAGCAGGGTTTTTGCGCCCGCCAGCGTTGGCTGGCTCTGGAAAATATAGGGCGCATGCAAAGTGTTCGAGTTGTAGTCCGCGCCGGCGGTCACGCCGACCGAGAGCCTGTGGCTGATCGCGTAGCTTACGCCCACCATGGCGCGGCCCGCCAAAATCGCTGATTTATTTTCCTGCAAACCGTAGGTCACTCCGGCAAATCCCGGGGCGTCGACGTATTTCCAGTCCGAGACCGAGACCAGGTCGGGAGCAAATCCCAGTCCGACACTGAAGCGTTTTCCGAGGGGCATGCCGAAGGCGCCGTATGGGATTACGCCCGGCGACGTGGTCATGGGCGAGTTGGTGTTGGCGGAATTGGTGAACGAGCCGCGCGCAAAAATGGCGGACATGCTCAGGTCCAGCGTCGGGCTGCTGAGGTACGTCAATCCCGCCGGGTTGGTGGAGAGAGCGCCGATGGCGTCCGTAGACGACGGAACATAGACGCCCGCGAGGCCCAGTGAGCGCGTGCTCGCCGAACTCCAGTAAAAATCCTGCGCGGAGGCCGGAACGGCCAGGAAAATCGGGGACAGAATGACTGCGAACAACAATAAATTCCTGCGGAAATTCATTGTCTTTCTTCTCCTTAGTTGATTTAAGTTGCGAATGAAATTTCTGGTTCAACAAACGCGATCGGCTCGGAATTCGTCTTGGAGGCGATGAGCGCCTCGACGCATGGCAGGTCGAGGGCTCGGGGCGCATCCTCTCGCAACATCTGAAACACTTTTTCTAGTGGAATTCCGTCTCGGTAAGGCCGTTTGGCGTGCAGCGCATCGAAAATATCCGCCACCGCCAGGATTCGTGCGAAGCGGGAAAGCTGGTCGGATCCCCAGCCGCGCCAGTAGCCCGAGCCGTCCAGTTTTTCGTGATGCGCGGCGGCATCCTGGCTGAGTCGCTCAAAGCCTGGAATCTTCTTCAAGATTTCCAGCGTGTAGTAAGGATGATTCTTGATTACGGTCCATTCCTCATTCGTCGGTTTGCCGGGTTTCTCCAGGATGGAGTTGGGAACGCTCAATTTGCCGATGTCGTGCAGGAGCGCCGCTCGGCGCAGCATCTTCAGGCTCTTGGCGTTCATGCCGAACCATTGGCCGATTTCCACGGCGGCGTCGGCAACTCCCGAGGAATGCCGGTAGGTGAATGGCGATTTGGCGTCGATCACTTCGGCGAACGCAATGCAGATCTTGTCAATCGAATCCTCATTGGCCGTAATCCGGCGGTGTTCCGGTTCCAGCGAGGCCACATTTCCGAGCAGATCTTTCTGGTCCAGGCTGTTCCAAAGAGCTCCCGATTTGGCCAGGGAAGCGGCAGCTTTCACCAGTTCGGGATCAAACCACCTGCCGCTGCGCTTTTGCACCGCTTCCAGGGCAGCTTCTGGTCCGCGAGCAGCCAGAAAAACATCCAGCGTCTGGGCGAGGTTCGCGATTCTGGAGAAAACGGGAATTTCCTGCTTGCGCAGCCCATCGGGATAGCCGCGCCCATTCCAATGTTCGTCCAGGTTGTAAATGCCCGCGGAAACCGAGTCGGAAAATCCAAGCTGCTTGGCGATGTACGATCCGCGTTCACAGCGAATCTTCACCAGTGTGCAGGAATCCTGTTGTTGCGTGGCCGCCACCTGAAAGAGCCTTTGCATGCGCTGCAGGAACGGCATCCCGGTGGCAACGTGCGTCAGCGCGTAGTGCAGGCTTTCCCAACCCACGCGCGTCCAGTCCGTGGTTTTCACGTCACCCTTCGCCCGGATTTCATCCGCGTTCAGGATGTGAAAAAGGCGGGAGGCATTGCTGCTGCATCCCGCGTCTTTCAGCAACAGCGCGTAGTAGAGGTCGGCTTGCTCCTGCGCGCTCATGCCCACTTGCTGCGCCAGGCGCATCCCGATCATGCAGGTGCGGACCGAATGGCCCATGGGCTGGCCCTCGGTCAGATCGAGGGCGTAGGAAAGCGCGGAAATGATCTCGGAAAGTCGAATCGAGGAGGGCAGCTGATCGCGTTGCTGGCCAGGCAGCATTCTTGAATTCGGGTCGTTAGCGTCTAAGCGTGTCATTGCGCCTCCTGCGGATTGCGCAGCATCCAGGAAAGCCATGGTTCCAGCGTGGAACATGGATCTTTCCCGTTTATAAAGTGTACGGAATAGGAACGGGCAGACCTATGGGACGAGGGTTATTCGGTGAAGGATAGAAGTGCTAGCGGTAAGATTATGAAAACACGCAGCTTAACGTATTACCAGATTGGCCCACTGGGAAATTTCACATTCCGTGCATCACCGGCCAGGAATGCGATTACGCGCAAATGTAGGCTCGGACCAGAACAAAAAAGGGGAGACTGCCGAGGCAGGCTCCCCTTCTCAGATTTCAAAGTTTGAACGGAATGGGAAAGCTACCAGCGCCCGCCGCCGCGATCCCCGCGATCACCACGGTCGCGGCCACCACCGCCGCCGCGTCCGCCACCACCGCCCGGACGGCCACCGCCGCCTCCGGGTCGGCCACCACCGCCACCACCGCCGTAACCGCCACGACCGCCGCCGCCACCGCCGCCGCCTCCGGGCCGGCCACCACCGCCACCACCGCCTTCGCGGGGCGGACGCGCTTCGTTCACGACGATGTTTCGGCCATTGAAATCGTGGCCATTCAATCCTTGCACGGCGCGGTCGGCTTCTTCGTCGTTGTTAATCTCAACGAACCCGAACCCGCGCGGTTGACCCGAGAAACGGTCGCGCACCAGCGTGACATTTGCCGCGGTGACTCCCGTCTGCGTGAATAATGCGCTGACCTGCTCTTCCGTGGCCGAAAATGGAAGATTGCCGACGTAAAGTTTCTTCAACGAGATACTCCTTCTGGCCGCGGCGCAACCCAACCACGGAACCGGGAACTGAATAGGGCAGATCAAGATCGGGAGCCGCGGGCCGAAGCCCGGGCCAGTCCGGCAAGAGACGCGTTTCAGTTCCGGGCGAATCTTCCTCTAAATTTGTACGTGCGTCAACAAAAAGAAAGTCGTTTAACTAACTATATAATGCCCTGGAAGCAGCGAGACGCGCGCCTGCCGCGACCTGCGAAATCAAGAGCGATTGATGGTAGGATGCACCCCGCCAAACACGGGAGATGCCTTCGATGCGCGGCTTGATGATGGATTTTCCACTGACGGTTCCGGCGCTGCTGGAACGCGCCGGCGAAATTTTTGGGAAGGTTGAAATCGTAACGCGGCGCCCGGATCGCTCTGTGGCCCGAACCACCTGGGGCGACGTATACCGGCGTTCCAGGAGGCTCGCAAGCGCCCTCACCGGACTGGGCCTGAAGCGCGGAGACCGCGTGGCCACGCTGCTGTGGAATCAATCCGAGCACGTGGAGGCGTACTTCGGAGTTCCCGTGGCAGGGGGGGTGCTGCACACGCTGAATCTGCGGCTGCATCCGGACGAAATCACGTTCATTGCCAACCACGCGGAAGATCGATTCCTGATCGTTGACGACGTTCTGCTGCCCGTATACGAAAAATTTCGCGACCGGGCAAAGTTCGAGCGCGTGATCGTCGTGCCCTTTGGCGGTGGCGCAATCCCGGCGGGCTGCGTGGGCTATGAGGAGTTGCTATCGCAAACAAGCGATGAATTCACGTACCCGCAGCTTGACGAAAACGAAGCCGCGGCAATGTGCTACACATCCGGCACCACGGGCCGGTCGAAGGGCGTTGTGTATTCGCATCGCGCGCTGGCGCTGCATTCCATGCATTGCTGCGGAGTAGATTCCTTCGGGCTTTCGATGAGCGATACGATCATGCCGGTCACGTCCTTGTTTCACGCGAACGGGTGGGGAATCCCCTTCAGCGCGGCTATGGCCGGAGCAAAGATCGTGCTGCCCGGCCCGTTTGCCGACGCTGAGGGCTTGCTCGACCTGATGGTGCAGGAACGCGTGACGATCACCACCGGCGTGCCGACGATCTGGTTCGGCGCACTGGAAGCGCTCGACAAATCTCCCGGACGCTGGAAATTTGATTGGCCGGTGCGAATGATCCTGGGAGGCGCGCCGACATCGGAAGCGCTGATGCGCGGATTCGACCGGCACGGCATTACCGTCAACTGCTCCTGGGGCATGACGGAAACGACGCCAGTGGCGACTACCGCGCACCTGCGGCCCTACATGAACGCATGGAGCGACGAAGAAAAATACGCGCAGCGATTGAAACCCGGCATCCCCGCGGCGTTCGTGGAAGCGCGCATCATGCGCGCGGACGGCACCAAGGCGCCGCATGACGGCGCCAGCATCGGCGAAATCGAGGTCCGCGGACCGTGGGTGGCCGCCGCCTACTACCGCATGCCGGAAGAGGCGCAGAAGTGGTCGCCCGACGGCTGGCTGCGCACCGGCGACATGGGCCACATCGACGAGCACGGCTACATGAAGCTGGTAGACCGCAGCAAGGACTTGATCAAATCCGGCGGCGAATGGATCAGTTCCGTGGATCTGGAAAATGCGCTCATGGGGCATCCCTCGGTGAAGGAAGCCGCCGTGATCGGCGTACCGCACCCGAAATGGCAGGAGCGCCCGCTCGCCGTGGTGGTTCTGAACGAGGGAGCGAAAGCGGACCCGGCGGAATTGCGCGAATTTCTGGCCGCAAAATTCGCCAAGTGGCAATTGCCCGACGGATTCGTCTACGCCCGGGAAATTCCGCGCACATCGGTGGGAAAATTCCGCAAAATGGCGCTGCGCGAGCAGTTTGTAGATTGGAAATGGGAGAGTTGATTGGAACAGTTTAAAATCAAACGGAAGCTTCCGCGAAGGTTTCGTAGCGCCGGCGTCTCGCCGGCTCTTTTCGCCCTTCCGAAAACCGGAAAAACTGCCGGCGGGACGCCGGCGCTACGAAAACCAATAGCCTAAGTGCGGTAGCTGGCGTTGATGTGCACGTATTCCGCGGTGAAATCGCAAGTCCACATGAGGGCCTTGCCGCGTCCCTGATGCAAATCCACGACAATGGGAATATTTTTTTCAAGCAGGCGCGTGTGCGCCGCGCCTTCATCTAGCGGCAAAGCCACGGACCAGGTCTTCCCTTTTGGGGGACCGTACATCTTGATTCCGCCCAGCCAGATTTCCGCGCGATCCGGATCGAAAGTAACGCCCGAGCGTCCCGCCGCGGCAAGGATGCGGCCCCAATTCGGATCGGCGCCGGCAATCGCGGTCTTGACCAGCGACGATAGCGCGATGGTTTGCGCGACTTGCTTGGCGGCGGCGTCGCTTGGCGCGCCGCGTACTTCGATCTCGACGACGTGCGTCGCGCCTTCGCCATCTTCCACGATGCCGAGCGCCAGCGTTTTGCAGACCTGTTCCAGCGCGGCCACAAATTTGGCGTACTCAGCGCCCTTCGCCTGCGTAAGCGGTTTCGCACCGCTTGCGCCGTTGGCCAGGACAAGCAGCGTGTCGTTGGTCGAGGAGTCGCCATCCACCGTGATGCTGTTGAATGTGCGCGCGACGACTTCGCGCAACGCGCGATCGAGGACTCGGGGCGCGACGGCGGCGTCGGTGACAACAAAGGCGAGCATGGTGGCCATGTTGGGATGAATCATTCCCGCGCCCTTGGCGCAGCCGGCGATGCGAATGGTTTTTCCCGCAGCCGTGTACATGGAGGTGGCGTGCTTTGGCCGCGTGTCCGTGGTCATGATCGCCCGCGTGAGGCCGTCGAACGCTTTCGGCGAAAACTCCAGCGTGCTGGTCAGCTCCGGAACGGCGCCCAGAATGCGCTCGACGGGAAGCGGGACGCCGATCACTCCCGTGGAGCACACAACGACCTGGTTTTCGCGGCAGCCCAGGGATTCCGCGACGCGGTCAGCGGTGGACCGGGACGCAATCATCCCGCCCGGGCCCACCGAGCAGTTTGCGTTCCCGGAATTGACGATGACGGCGCGCATCGCGTCCGCGGACTCGCGAACGTGCCGGCGCGAAAGAACCACGGGCGGCGCCTGCACCAGATTTTGCGTGAACACGGCCGCCGCCGAGGCCGGCGCGTCCGATACGATCAGCGCGACGTCCAGCGAGCCGGTATGCCCGCGTTTTTTAAGCCCGCAGGATGTGGAGGCAAAACGAAACCCGCGCGGCAAGGCGCGGGAGGATGGAAGTTCACTCATAATTTTAGGTCTAAAGAACCGAGAGCGCCTTTCCCGCTCCGTTCAAAACCGGCAGTACGTCGCGCTCGGGGCACACGACCGCGACGGTGGCCACCAGGTCGCAGCGGCCTTCCTTGGGGCAGGTCACGCAGTCCCGCTCGATTTTTTCGGGCACGGTCTGCCGCGGGCCGGAAACGAATCCGTAGCGCGAGAAGAATTCGGGGCGGTGCGTGACCGCGAACAGGCGTGCGATTTTTCTGCGGCGGGCCGTGTCCATGGCCGCCTTCATCAGGCGGTCGCCGACGTTGCGGCCGTGCCCGCGCGCGTCAGGAGCGACGGCGAGCGAGCGGATCTCGGCCAGGTCTGGGCCATAGGGTTCGAGCGCGACGCAGCCGAGAATTTTTTCCAGGCCGTCGCGCTTTTCCACGAGCACCAGGAACCGCGCGATGTGTTCGCGGATTTCCGCCTCAGTGCGCGGGAGCAGCAAGCCCTCGCCCGCGTAGTGCGCGATCACGCGGTGCACCGCGGCCGCGTCGCTCATCCGAGCCGTGCGCGCCCTCATGATTTTTGCTCCAGTGCGGCCAGGCGCAAGTTCGCGGCGGCGACGGCTTCGCGGACGCGTGCGGGCGCGGTGCCGCCCTGCACGTCCGGACCCGCCAGCGCGGATTCGAGCTTCAGCGCGTCGTAAAAATCCGCGGCGAACAGCGGAGAAAATTTTTGCAGCGTTTCCAGCGGAAGCGCGGCAAACGACGTTCCGGTGCGCTCCGCCTCGCGCACAATCTGGCCGGTAATTTCATGCGCCTGGCGAAACGGCGCGCCTCGCCGCACCAGATAGTGCGCGGCTTCGGTCGCGAGCAGCGCGGGATCGGAGGCTGCCGCGCGCATGCGCGCTTCGTTCGGCCGAGTCGCAGCCACCGCGCCCGCGGCGATCGTGAGCATGGCCACGGCCTGGTCGTGCGCGGCGAATACGGGTTCCTTGTCTTCCTGCAAGTCGCGCTGGTAACTGGACGGCAACCCCTTGAGCGTGGTCAGCAGCGTGTGCAGGGACGCGGTGACGCGGCCCGTCTTGCCGCGCAACAGTTCCCACGCATCGGGGTTTTTTTTCTGCGGCATCAGGCTGCTGCCCGTGGAAAATTCATCGGGCAGAACGATGAAGCCGAATTCCTGTGAAGCAAACAACACAAAATCCTCGGCCAGGCGCGAAAGGTGCGTGGCGATCACGCTCAGCGCGTACAGATAGTCGAGCGCGAAGTCGCGGTCACTGGCGGCGTCCAGGCTGTTGGCCGTGGGGCGCGCAAATCCCAGTTCGCGCGCAATGGCCCCGCGGTCGACGTCCAGCGCGCAGCCCGCCAGGGCGCCCGAGCCCATCGGGCAGGCGTCCGCCGTGGCGGCCGCCGCTGCCAGGCGTTCGGTGTCGCGGAAAAATGCTTCGGCATGCGCCAGCAGAAAATGAGAAAACAAAATCGGCTGCGCGTGTTGCATGTGCGTCATCCCGGGCATCGGAATGCCGAGCACACGCTCGGCTTGCGTCACGAGCGCGCCGATCAGGCGCGTGAGCGCCGCGCGCGTCTCGCGCACGGATTGCTTCACGAACATGCGGAAATCGGTGGCGACCAGTTCGTTGCGGCTGCGGCCGGTGTGCAATTTGAAACCGAGCGGGCCGAGATATTCGACCAGGGCTGTCTCGACAAAATGGTGCACGTCCTCGGCCGGAGAAGCGTCCAGCCACGCCGGCTCGTTTGCCGCGCGCTCGGCGATCTTGTCGAGCGCGGTGAGCGTGTCGCGCATTTCCTCGATGGAAAGTATTCCGGCCGAAACCAGCGCGCCCGCCCACACCCGGTCAACGGCCAGCTCAAACGGCAGCAGGCGGCGATCGAACGAGAACGACCGTTGAAACTGGTAAAAAACCTCGTCGGGCGCGCGGTCAAAACGCCCGCCCCACAACTTGTCCGAGGTCTTTTCCTTTTCTTTTGGCGCGGCGCTCATTTTACTTTCGCTTCCTCTGGAATCGTAACTGGCAAAGCGTACAAATTGATGAAGCCTTCGGCGTCCTTCGGGTTGTAGCCGGTCATGGCAAAGCTCGCCAGGCCCTTGCGGTACAGCGAGTAGGGCGAGACGCGCTTGGTGGTGGTGACGTTGCCCTTGAAAAGCTTCAGGCCAACGGTGCCGGTGACGCGTTTTTGCGCCTCGGTGAAATAGGCGTCGAGCGCTTCGCGCTGCGGCGTGAACCACGCGCCGTAGTAAACCAGTTCCGCGTAGCGCAGCGAGAGCATCTCCGAATAGTGCGCCGTCTCGCGGTCGAGGCACAGCGTTTCCAGCTCGCGGTGCGCGGTCACCAGCAGCGTGCCGCCGGGAGTTTCGTAGGCACCGCGCGACTTGATGCCGACCAGGCGGTTCTCCACCAGGTCGATGCGCCCGACGCCGTGCGTGGCCGCGATCTTGTTCAGTTCATCGAGCAGCGCAACCGCGGAACGTTTCTTTCCGTTCACGGAAATCGGCGTGCCGCCTTCAAATCCGATTTCGACCACCTCGGGTTTGTTCGGCGCCTTTTCCGGCGATGCGATCCACTGCCACATGGCTTCGTCCGGCTCGTTCGCGGGATCTTCGAGCACGCCGCCTTCGTGGCTCAGGTGCCAGATGTTGCGGTCGCGCGAATAGATGTTGGCCTTGGTCTGCTCGATCGGCACGTTGTGCAATTTCGCGTAGGCGATGGCGTCCTCGCGCGAATTGATGGTCCACTCGCGCCACGGGGCGATAATTTTTACCTTGGGCGCGATGGCCTTGTAAGCCAGCTCGAAGCGCACCTGGTCGTTGCCTTTGCCGGTGCAACCGTGGGCGACGGCGTCGGCCCCGGTTTCCAGGGCAATTTCCGCTTGGCGCTTGGCGATCACCGGCCGCGCCATGGACGTGCCGAGCAGATACTTGTGTTCGTAGACCGCTCCGGCGCGAAGCGTCGGCCAGATATATTCGGTCAGGAATTCCTCGCGCAGGTCTTCAATCGTGGCCGAGCTTGCGCCCGTGGCTAGCGCTTTTTTCTTCGCGGATTTCAAATCTTCCTGCTGGCCGACATCGCCGACCATGGCGATCACTTCGCAGCCGTAGGTCTGCTTCAGCCAGGGAATAATAATTGACGTATCAAGTCCGCCTGAATAGGCGAGAACTACTTTCTTGGGCACCGTTTTTCCTTTCAGCTTAGAAGCGTTAACAGGATGGCTTTCTGCACGTGCAGGCGGTTTTCCGCTTCGTCGAAGACGATGGATCGCGGCGATTCCATGACCTCATCGGTCACTTCCGAACCGCGATGCGCGGGAAGGCAGTGGAGAAACAAGGCGTCCGGCGCGGCCTGGGACATCAATTTCGCGTTGACTTGATAGGGCGCGAAAATTTTCGCGCGCGCGTCGGTTTCGCTTTCCTGGCCCATGCTGGCCCAGACGTCCGTGTACACGGCTTGCGCGCCGGAAACCGCTTCTTCCGGCGAGCGGAACAATTCGATGGAGCCTTCGGTGGCCGCGGCATCGCGCCGCGCCGCCGCCACGATTTCGGCGTCCGGCTCGTAACCCACGGGAGTCGCCACGCGCACGTGCGCGCCCACGCGCGCTCCCGCCACCAGCAGCGAGTGGCACACATTGTTGCCGTCGCCGACGTAGGCGAATTTCAATCCGCGTGCGGATCCGAATTTTTCCTCGAGCGTGAAGAAATCGCACAGCGTCTGGCACGGATGGTAGACGTCGGAAAGCGCGTTGATCACCGGAACGGTCGCATGAGCCGCCAGCGTCTCGAGCCCTTGCTGCGAAAACACGCGCGCCACGATTCCGTGCACCCAGCGCGAAAGGCACCGGCCCACGTCCGGGATCGATTCGCGGTCGCCCAGATGAGTTTC
Organism: Terriglobia bacterium; assembly: GCA_020073375.1. GTDB lineage: Bacteria > Acidobacteriota > Terriglobia > Acidiferrales > UBA7541 > Palsa-360. Next base: position 21,277 of record JAIQFG010000024.1, read on the forward strand.
CGCGTGATCGAGATATACAGCCGAGCCGCCCAGGCTGGTGATTCCAACCTCGAAGGTGACCCGCGTGCGCAGCGACGGCTTTTCAAAAATCATGGCCAGATGCCGGCCGGAAAGTGCGGTCTTGTAGCGGTCCGGATGCGCCTTGACGTCGGTGGCCAGGCGGAACAGTTCGCGCACCTGCGCGGCGTTCCATTCGGCGCCGGTCAGCAAATCATCCGAAGACAAGTTCACGGCTTGGGCCTGCGCATTCATCGTTACCTCGCGGCCGCGAAGGACCTGGCAGCGGCGGTGGCGGAGGGTCTGGGCTCTACTTGGAGCCCAGCCGAATAATTTGCGGCCGGCGACGGAGCGGGCCGTTCGGTCTTTGCGAGGACCGATTCGATCTTGGAAAGTCCTTCCTTCACCTGTTGCGCAGTCAGAATAAACGGAGGCAGCAAGCGCAGGATGTGTTCGTGCGTGCAGTTGATGAGCAAACCTTGTTTGAGCGCTTCGGCAACGTACGGAGCGCCGTCCACGGTCAGGTCCATGCCGAGCATGAGGCCTTCGCCGCGCACTTCCTGAATGAAATCAAATTTCGCGGCCAGCTTTTGCAGTCCGGCTTTCAATTCCGCGCCGCGCGAACGCACGTTGGCGAGCAGGCGATTTTTCTCAACCGTATCGAGAAAGGTCAGGCCGGTGGCGCAAGTCAGAGGGCCTCCGCCGAACGTGGAGCCGTGCAGGCCGGGCGAAAACGACGCGGCGATTTCTTCCTTGGCAAGGAAAGCCCCCAATGGCAGACCGCCCGCCAGCGGCTTCGCTACGACGACAATGTCCGGCAGGCCGGTGAGGCGCTGGTAAGCAAACTCACGCCCCGTGCGGCCCAGACCGCACTGAATTTCGTCCGCGACCAGAACGGCGCCGTGCCGGGTGGCGAGCTCCCGCGCGCGCTTCCAGAACGTGTCGCTGACGGGATAAATTCCGCCTTCGCCCTGGATGGGCTCGATGAAAATGGCGCAGACGTCCGCGTTGAATTTCGATTCCAGATCCGCGACGTCATTGAAGCGGAGAAAATCCACGCCCGGGACCAACGGCTCGAACGGCTCCCGGTATTTCACCGGGTGCGTGAGCGAGAGCGCGCCAAAGGTGCGCCCGTGAAAGGAATGTTCGAGAGCCAGGAAGCGCGTCTTGGTTGCACCGCCAGACTTTTGCTTTGCGGCGATGCGCGCGAGTTTCATCGCGCCTTCGACCGCCTCGGAACCGCTGTTGGTGAAAAATACGCGGTCCATGCCGGACCATTCCGCGAGCTTTGCCGCGAGCGGCCCTTGAAACGGATTGTGGAACAGATTCGAGACGTGCACCGCGCGGCCCGCCTCCCGCCGGATCGTTTTCACCAGGTCGGGATGCGAATATCCAAGGGCATTGACGGCAATTCCGCCCAGAAAATCGAGATATTTTTTTCCGCTTTGATCGAACACGTAGCAGCCGCGCCCGTGCGTGAAGATCATGTCGGAGCGCTTGTAGGTGTTCATCAAATGCTGCGAAACGTCGCGCAAGACGGACTTCGGCGCGGTTCCGGCGGGGGCGGGTTTTTTCGCCTTCGATTTCAGGATTTTTGTTTTCATGGCTGCACGTTTCACCGCGCCACGCTGGCAGCGCTGGCAGGAAATTCCGGCGTCACGCGCGTGCCGGGAAACCGCGAACCGTTGGCCGCGGCCAGCAACCCCTTGGGCACGGAACCGCCGACGATGCGCACCTGGGAAACGCCCGCGGAGAGCGCCCGCTTGCACGCTTCCAGCTTCAGGATCATTCCGCCGGATACTTTATTCTGCCGGATCAAATCCTCGGCATCGCCGGTGGAAACCACCTTGATTACTTTTCCCCCGTCCAGCACTCCGGCCACATCGGTGAGATAGATCAGCCGGTCGGCATGAATGTATTCGGCGAGCGCGGCGGCCATGTGGTCGGCGTTGATGTTGTACAGCTCCCCATCGGCGCCCAGGCCCAGGCAGGAAGCCACGGGCACGATGCCCGCCTTCCAGAACGATTCCAGAAATTCCAGGTTCGCGCCCGTCAGGTAGCCGACAAAGCCCAGGCCGCCGATCACTTCGTCGTGCATCATGGGCTCGGCCAGGAAACAGCCGGAGTCAGAGGCGCAGATGCCGACGGCGGGCTGACCCGCTGCGGAAATGGCTCCGGCCAGGCGCTTGTTGAGCAGGCCGCCGAGAACCATGACGGCGACGTCGCGGGTTTCGCGGTCGGTGACGCGCAGCCCTTTGATAAATTTGCTTTCGATGCCCATGCGCTTCAGCGTGGCGGTGAAAATTTTTCCCCCGCCGTGCACCACCAGAATTTCGTGGCCCTGGTGAGCGAGCTGCGCCACCTGCCGCGCCAGCGTTTCCATCGCCGCCGCGTCATCGAGTAATTGTCCCGCAACTTTAACGACCATTCTCATCTGAGTCCCGTAGCCTCCGGAATGCCCAGCATCGCATTCATGTTCTGCACAGCCTGGCCCGCGGCGCCCTTGCCCAGATTGTCCAGACAACTCACCACCGCGAGGCGCCGCCCCGCGGGATCGAGTGCAAATCCGATATCGCAAAAATTCGTGTGCGCCACGTGCTGCAGCTCGGGCAGCGTCCCGGCCGGCCAGATGCGCATCATCGGGCGGTCCGCGTAGAACTTGCGGTAGAGCGCCTCGACCTCGGCCGGCGTGTGCGGTTCCGCAAACCACACATACAGAGTGGATAGAATGCCGCGCGCAACCGGCAGCAGGTGCGTGGTGAAAACGATGTCTTCACCCGGAATGCCCGTGTGATCGGTCACTTCCGGCGTGTGCCGGTGCGAAAACAAGCCGTAGGCGCGCAGATTTTCGTCCACCTCGACAAAGTGCAGCTCGCGCTTGGGTTCCTTGCCCGCTCCGGTGGCGCCGGATTTGCAGTCGGCGACAATTCCGCGATCCGGGTCGATCCAGCCGGATTCCACCAGCGGCCGCAAACCCAGAATCACGCTGGTCGGGTAGCAGCCGGGATTGGCAACTAGGCGCGCTCCCGGAAGCTGATCGGCGTAAAGCTCCGGCAGGCCGTAGACGGCTTCCTCGGCCAACTCCTTGGGCGGCGCCGGCAACTTGTACCATTTCGCGAATGTTTCCGGATTGTGGAAACGGAACGCGCCGCTCAAATCCACCACGCGCAGGCCCGCGTCCAGAAGCTGCGGCACCATTTCCAGCGAAGCTTCATGCGGCGTCGCCAGAAACACGGTGCCCGCGCCGCTCGACGCGATCGCATCGACCGAAAAAATCCTGCAGGGCGCTTCGCCCCAACCCCGTAAACGGGGAAAAATGTCGGTCAGGCACTTCACGTGCGCGGACGAGGAGCTCTCGCGCATGTAGAAGGTCGGCTTTTGAATTTTCGGATGCCGGAGAAGGAGCTGGGCCAGCTCGAAGCCTGCATAGCCCGTCGCTCCGACTACTGCAACCCGTTGCGGGTCGCTCATCGGAGCAGGTCCTCCATGCGTTTCTGGACGGCGACGCGCGCCTGTTTCGAGGGCGTGATCACCAGTACGGTATCGTCCCCGGCGATGGTGCCGGCGACTTCCTTGAATTTTTCGGCGTCGAGCGCCGCAGCCAGCGGCTGCGCGCCCGATGGCGGCGTCTTCAGCACGAGCAGGTTGAAGGCCGGGCGCAGGTCGACCAGGAACTCGCGCAGGGCGCGGCCCAGCGGCGGCAGAGGCGCGGCAGCTTCCTCGCCGTTTGTGAGCGGCTTGTAGCCCGCCGCGGTCTTCACCAGCTTGAGCTCGTTCATGTCCCGGGAGAGCGTGGCCTGGGTCACGCGAACCTTCACGTGCGACAGCCGTTTCCGAAGCTCGTCCTGACTCGAGATCGGCTCGCTCGAGACAAGCTTCAGAATCTGCCCTTGCCGGAACCGTTTGTGTGCGTTCAATGCCATGGTCGTTTCAGAATATACAGGCAACTGCATAATTATGCGTACGATATCCCGCGTCTGTCAATCCATTTTTTGAATATTTTCAGATTTCCATTCGAAACGTTTTTTCTTGCGACAACTTTTCATTTTGCCCGCGCATTTGACGCGCGGCAGCGAGAGCCGTAAGATTTCGCCGACTGAAGAATATGATGCGCAAAACAAAATTCTCGCTGGCGATTATTTTCTCCTCCTCGCTATGCTTCTTGGGCTGCGGGCGCAACCAGACCGCGCCGCTTTCCGAAGGCGGTGAAAATTCTCCGACTTCCGCGGCCGCGAAACCCGCCGAACTTCCGCTCGATCAGCAAACCGAGCAAAAACTCGATCCGTTGACCGGGGATGATGTCGATCTTTACCTGAAAATCATGCGCGCGGCGGCGGAACGCGTCAAAAATCGCGCTCCGGCCGACCTGACAACCCTGGAAGAGGCGAAGAAAATCCTCGCGGCAGGAGCGGCGGGCCGCGCGCCCAGTGCTGACGGGGTGAAAACCCTTGCGCGGGCAAACCTGGTGGCCATTTCCATGGATCAGATTGTCGCCGAGGAGATGAAGGTGGATGGACGTACGTATCGCGGGATCGCGGAAGCTGTGGAATCGGTAGTTCCGAATTCCTCAGCGGGAAAACCTGCCGGAGATGGCGCTGCAGGAGCGCCCGAGCATCCTCCAACACCTCTTGAGAAGCGATTGAGCGACGTGAACGGCGCCAACATGAAGTTCCTGGGGCCTTACCGGGAAGAGATTCAAAGCCTGATCGGCGTCGTGCGCAACCCGGCGAATTTGCCTAAGTAGGACAGGCTTCAGCCTGTAGGTTTTGAATATGCCGCCGCAAGCCAAAGGCGACAGGCTGAAGCCTGTCCTACCGTTGCCGTCCTGCATTCCTAAAATTACGATTGAGAAGCGGTCCTTACACCTGCGAATAAACTGTCGGCGTCAGGATCAGGTTGGTGATGTTCGAGACGATGGGCTCGAACGCGTACTTCGGCTGCGTCGAATAGGCCTTCCAGTCGTCGGAGGCGCGGAACGCGGCCCACTGCTTGTCGCGCGTGGCCAGACTGTCAAAGCACAGCATGTAGGTGAGGCTCGGCAGGCGCGGGCCGATCAGCGTCTCGCTGTAAAAAACCTGTTCGAATCCATTCTTGGCGAAAATGTCGGCTTCGCCCGACTGCATCATTTCCACCTTGCGGCGGTGATCCTGGTCGGTGGCGCCTTCGTAAATGCGCAGCTCGAACACGCGCGGGCCCTTCGCAGCGGTTGCGGAAGGCACAATTAGTTTCGGCCACTTTTCAAACGCCTGAAGGAACGTGCTGGACATGCGGTCGAACGCGGGCTCCCTGGCTGGGGCATTCAGGAACGCAGCGCCGGCCTTCACGTACTCGGCGTCCTGCCCCAGTTTCGTTTCCGCGGTCGCCAGGGCCTCGGCGGACATGCCGGGCATCAACACATAAATGGATGGCGTGTCAGGGCCGATCGTCAGGTCGAAGACACCCACGGGGCCGATGCCCAGGCGCGTCAACGCTGGAATCAAGGCATCGCGGAAGAAATCGTCGCACAGCTTTCTTTGCGGCCCGCTGTTGATGTGATACATGCGAAGCTGGTAGAACTCCCGGCCTTTCGCGGCCATACTCCCCTGGGCAGCCTCAAGGGCGCCGCCCGGCGCGGTGACTGCAAGGGCCGATGCCGCCAGCGATGACGCCAAAAATTCCCGTCGTTTCATGGAAATCCTCCCGGGCGAGCGTGCGATCCGCTGGCCTGCCTGCTTTGGCGAGTATCCTCACACAATTTGGAGGGAGTGTCTATTGTCGCGCTTCAGTAGAACAGGCTTCAGCCTGTCGCTTTTTTTCCGAAGTTCAGAAAAGTCAAAACCGACAGGCTGAAGCCTGTCCTACTAAACCCGTGCTCCCGGGCAGATTCATCCGCTGCCCGGATTTGCGGCTTCACTTCCGCGCGCGAGGGCTGGCACAATGGATTTCAGTGGCGTAGGCTTCAGCCTGCGTTACAAGACCCCATGACCACTCGCGCGGAAAAAGCGGCGATCCTTATTGTCGAAGACGAAGCCAAGATGCGGCGGCTGCTTGAGCTGCAACTGGGCGAGGAGGGTTTTCTGGTGCATTCGGCGGCGGACGCGGAGGCCGGGCTGCAACTTCTGGTGCGCGAGAAGCCGAATCTGGTTGTAACCGATCTGCGCTTGCCGGGAATGAGCGGCCTGGAATTCCTGCAGGCCGTGAAGCGCGTGAACGCCGCGCTGCCCGTGGTGATGATGACGGCGCACGGCACGGTCGAGGCCGCCGTCGAAGCGATGAAATTGGGCGCGAGCGACTTCGTCACCAAGCCGTTTTCGCTCGACGAACTCGTTCTGATCATCCGCAAGGAACTGGATTCGCACCGCCTGCGCGAGGAAAACCGGTCGCTGCGCGAGCAGTTGGGGCACCGCTACGCCTACGCCAACATTATCGCGCACAGCGACAAAATGCAGGCCGTGCTGGCGCTGGTCGAGCGCGTCGCGCCGACCAATTCCACCGTGCTGATCGGCGGCGAAAGCGGCGTGGGAAAGGATCTGATCGCGCGCGCCATTCACGAACACTCGCAGCGCGCCGCTGGGCCTTTTATCAAGATCAACAGCACGGCCATTCCGGAAAATCTGCTGGAGAGCGAACTTTTCGGCTATGAGAAGGGCGCGTTTTCCGGCGCCGCGGGCATGAAGCCCGGAAAATTCGAGCTGGCGGATAAAGGCACGCTGTTTCTTGACGAAATCGGCGACGTCCCGCCGGCGATTCAAGTAAAACTCCTGCGTGTGCTGCAGGACCGCGAATTCGAGCGCCTGGGCGGAACGAAAACGCACAAAGTAGACGTGCGCCTGGTCGCCGCCACCAATCGCGACCTGCGCGCCGCGCTTGAAGAAGGCACTTTCCGCGAGGATTTGTATTACCGGCTGAACGTCGTGGCCATCGACATCCCTCCGCTGCGCGATCACAAGGAAGACATCCCAGCGCTTGCGAATTTTTTCCTGGAGCGCTACGCGAAGGATTCCTTGAAACCCGTCACCAGCATCACGCCACAAGCCATGAGCAAGTTGATGGAATATCACTGGCCCGGCAACGTCCGCGAACTCCAAAACATTATCGAGCGCGGCGTGACTCTTTCCACCGGTACGACGCTCGATATCGCCGATATCTATCTCGACGATCCCGCCAAGCGGTCAAGTTCCAACACGCCGCACGTCCTGCCCCCAGGAATGACCCTGGAACAATGGGAAGACGAAACCATCCGCGAAGCCCTGCGCCGCGCCAACGGCAACAAAAGCCAGGCCGCCCGCGCCCTTGGCCTCTCCCGCAATGCACTGCGCTACCGCCTCTCGAAATTGGGCGTGGCGGATCCGCCAGAAGAACAATAATAAGGTTTGCACCGCATTTAATCGGCAAGTGGTTGAAATCCACCACTCACTGCGTGAGAACCACCGGAAATCAGGTGATTGTTTGCAGTGCTCGGCGGACGAAATATCCGTATAACTCTGTAAATAATAAACTTACCTGAATTCACTAATCCGTCCCCGTTTGGCACCCCTCCTGCAATCATCTAACAGGAGTGAGAATAAATGCAGACTCTTGCAGGTGCAGGAGGCAGGCCATGAAACGCTTTCGAGGAAATCTGAAAACGGTTCTTCTGGCGGGAACCTTGTTCCTGGGAATGGGCGCGACGCTGGGCGCGCAGCAGGGGCCGCCGGATTCGCAGCAGCCCATGGAAATTCCTCCGCAGCAGTACCCCTCGCAACAGGGCGGGCCACAGCAAGGTGCGCCGCAGCCTGCGCCGAACGACGGCGCGGCAGGGCGCGTGAGTTATATCCACGGCGATTTCTCGACGCAGCATGACGGTTCGAGCGACTGGGCGGCGGCCACGCTGAATACACCCGTGGTGAACGGGGATCATCTTTCCACGGGGAAAAATTCGCGGGCCGAAATTCAGCTCGATCACGCCAGTACACTTCGCCTGTCGGAAGAATCCACAGCCAACGTCGTGAATCTTTCGCGCTCGCAGATTCAAGTGCAGGTGGGACAAGGCCTGGTGAATTATGACGTCCTGGGAAACAGCGACGCGAACATCGAGATCGACACACCCAACGTGGCCGTGCGGCCTCAATTGGGCGAGGGCAGCTACCGCATCCTGGTGAATTCCAACGGCGAAACGATCGTGGACGTGCGCAAGGGCTCGGCGGAAATCTCCACGCCGCAGGGCAGCACGCGCGTGGACCGCGACCAGCGCATCACCATCGAAGGCAACGCCGATAGCGCGCAGTACCAGGTGTCCGGCGCGCCGGGACGGGACGACTGGGACAAGTGGAATGCCGACCGCGACCGCACCATCCAATCCGCGCAAAGCTGGCGGCACACGAATCCCAATTACACGGGCAGCCAGGACCTGGATGCCTACGGGCACTGGAGTAACGTGCCGGATTATGGCGACGTCTGGTTCCCGTCCGCCGACGCGGGCTGGGCGCCGTACCGCGACGGGCGCTGGGTGTATGAACCTTATTATGGATGGACGTGGGTTTCCTACGAGCCCTGGGGCTGGGCGCCGTATCACTACGGGCGCTGGTTCGTTTACGGCGGCAACTGGGGCTGGTGGCCGGGTCCCGTTTACGCCGGGTATGACCCGATCTGGGCGCCGGCCTACGTTTCGTTCTTCGGATTTGGCGGGGGAGGCTGGGGCGTCGGATTCGGCTTCGGCGGCGGATTCGGCAACGTGGGCTGGCTGCCGTGCGGACCGGGCGACCGGTTTTACCCATGGTATGGCCGCGGCTTCAACCGCGTGAACGTGGTCAACTTCAACAACTTTCATAACGAGCGCGGCGGATTCGAGCCGCTGCGCGGAGGGCCGCACGGGTACTCGAACGTGGATCGCGCGTTCAACGATTCGCGAGTACGGGATGGAATCAGCTCGATGCGCGGCGATCAATTCGGGCGCGGGGCGGTGCCCCGGCGACAGTCGAGGTTTGATTCGAATTCGCTACGCCAGGCCAATTTCGTAACCGGCGGGAATCCGGTGTCGCCGTCGCGTGAGAGCTTCCGTTCCACGGACCGCCAAGCGAGTGCCAGCGCAATTCCGAATCGCGCGAACGGCAACCAGCGTTTCTACAGCAGTAACGCGCGCCGGGGCGCCTCGGTGCAGGCGCAAGGCTCGCAAGCCGGCTTCAACCGGGGAGGCGCGCCCAACAACGCGCAAACGACGCAGAATTCTTCGCGGCCCGGCTTCCGCAGCTTTGGCCAGGGCAATGCGGGCCAGGCAAATCCCGGAAATCGTCCGGGCGGATTTGAATCCAGAGGAAACCAACCGCAGCAGAACATGGCGCGGCCCGGCTCGAATCAATCCGGTCAAAATTCCCGGAATTTCGAGTCCAACAATTCCGGCAACGGAAACCGCGGTCCGGCTCCGGGAGAGACAAGCCGGCAGCCGCAGCAAAATATGCAGAGCCAGCCGCGCGGGAACAATTCGCCGGCTCCTCAGCAGCAGTCTTCGCGGCCCGGCTGGCGCCCGTTCACTCCGCCATCGAACTCATCGCAACCGAATGGCGGCGGCAGAGCCTATGAAGGACAAGGCGCGGGGCCATCGCGCCAGGGTTACTCCCAGCCGGCGCAGCCGCCTCAGCAGTATCGGAACAATTCGCCGTATCAAAACAATTCGCGGCAGAGTTCCGGCACTTATGGGTACAACCGGCCTGAGCTCAATATGCAGCAGCCCGTGGTCAGGCCGCGAGGCGGAACGTCTTCTCCCTCACCCTCCATGCGCAGCGCGCCCAGCGGCGGAAATTCAGGCGGAAGTTATCGCGGTGGGCAGTCTGGCGGTTATAGCGGCGGTGGAAATCGCGGAGGGCCTTCAGGCGGAGGCTATGGTGGCGGCTCACGCGGAGGAAACTCCGGTGGCGGCTATGGCGGCGGCTCGCGCGGCGGCAATTCCGGTGGCGGCAATTCGTCCGGGCACGGCCGCCGGTAACGATCTTCAGTCTGTCTCATGCACACCTCACTCACCGTCAGGAGACTCCGCGAGGGGTCTCCTGTCCTCTCCCTCGAGGGGAACGGACATGGGAAGTGTTCGTTACAGGCGCGCAGTTTGAATATCTCCGCGGCGAGTTGGGGACGCACACCGCCGGTTTCGGCTCACGATTCGACAGTTGGAGTATGATCTAAAGGAACCCCCCAGCCACGGAGAACGCGCACGCAGAAGGGACCGCCCACAATGCGAAAATCCATTTTCTCTTTCCTGGTTCTGATTTTTTCCGCTGGCCTGCTCTCGTTCTTCTCCAAGCCCGCGATGGCCGATGACGATCCGCCCGGAAGAGTGGCGAGGCTCAACTATATTCAGGGTTCGGTGTCCTTCCAGCCGGCCGGCGAGAGCGACTGGGTGCAGGCAAACCCTAATCGTCCGCTGACGTCGGGCGATAATCTCTGGACCGACCGGAATTCGCGCGGCGAGCTGCATATCGATAGCACCGTCGTCCGCCTTTCCAGCGAGACCGGCATCACGTTCCTGAATCTCGATGACCGCACCGTGCAGATTCAACTCGCGCAGGGTTCGCTCGGCGTGCACGTGCGCCGGCTCGAGGGCGGCGACGCGTTCGAGATCGATACGCCCAACCTCGCCTTCACCGTGCAGCGCCCCGGCGAATACCGCGTGGACGTCGATCCCAACGGCAACACCACCGTGGTGACCGTGCGCGAGGGCGAAGGAAACGTCACCGGAGGGGGAAGCGAGTATGACCTCGATTCCGGCGATCGCGACGTTTTTTCCGGCACCGATTCGCTGACCTACGACGGAGGAAACGCCGGGCGCATGGACGATTTCGACCAGTGGGGCCGCTCGCGCGACGACCGCGAAGAGCGCGCCCAATCCGCGCGCTACGTTTCGCGCGACGTGATCGGGTATGAGGACCTCGACGATTACGGCGATTGGAGAAGCGTGCCCGATTATGGCTACGTGTGGTTTCCGGCGCACATGGCGCCCGGCTGGGCGCCCTATCACTTCGGCCATTGGGTATGGATCGAGCCGTGGGGCTGGACCTGGGTGGAAGACGAACCCTGGGGTTTTGCGCCATTCCATTACGGACGATGGGCGGTGTACGGAGGCGGCTGGTGCTGGGTTCCAGGCCCGGTCGTCGTGCGGCCCATATATTCTCCGGCGCTGGTAGTTTTCGTCGGTGGGCCGAGGTTTGGCATTTCACTTTCGATTGGCGGGGGAGGCGGAGTGGGGTGGTTTCCGCTGGGCCCGCGCGAGGTGTACGTGCCGCCATACCGGACGAGCGTGCGCTACGTGCAAAACGTGAACATCACGAACACCACGGTAAACGTCGTGAACGTCACCAACATTTACAACAACCGCGACAACTCAAGAGTCACGTACATGCACCGGGAAAATGCCGGCGCGGTCACCGTCGTTTCACGCGACACCTTCGTGAACGCGCGGGCCGTTGGGGGGGCGGCGGTGCGCGTGGATGAGCGGCACCTTCGCGACGCCGAAATCCAGCGCGGCGTGGCCGTCGCGCCCGTGCGACAAAGCGTGGTTGGATCCGGAGTGATCGCCACGGTCAGGCCGCCGCAAGCGGTGATCAACCGGCAGGTGGTCGTCAAGCAGGCCCCGGCTCCTCCGCCCGTCTCCTTCCAAAGAAGGCAGCAGGTATTGGCGGCGCAACCCGGAAGCGCTCCGACGCAGCAGCAGTTGGACCGGATCCGCGGGCAACAGATGCAGCCGCAACCTCCCGTGAAATTTGCCCAGCCAGGCCAGCCGAATGCAAATCAGCCTCCGGTGGGCCGCTTCCCGAATCAACAGCAGAACGACCAACGGCGCGGGCAACAGGGACAGCAACAGCAGCCGCCTGTGATTTCCAATCCGCCAAACCAGCCCCCTTCCAACCAGCAGCAGAACGACCAACGGCGCGGGCAACAGGGACAGCAGCAGCCTCCGGCGATTTCCTCGCAGCCGAAGCAGCCAACTTCAAATCAGCCACCGAGCGGCCGAATCCCCGCGCAGCAGCAGACGGATCAACCGCGCGGACAGCAGGGGCAGCCGCAGCCACCTGCCACTCCCTACCCGCCAAGCCAGCCGAATGCAAATCAACCGCAGTCAGGCCGGGGCTCCGCGCAACAGATGGATCGATCGCGCGGGCAGCAGGTGCAACCCCAGGCGCAACCGCAAACGCAGCAGCCCCCTGTGAAATATGCTCCCCCGGCACGCGTGAATGACAATACGTACCACCCCCATCAATTTGAAAAGCCGCAGCAGAATCCCGCACCCGAAAAGCAGCAAGCGCCGCAGCCCAAGCCGCAAGAGCGCGCACCGGACCGCGGCCAGGATTCCAACAAGCGAGATGGAGGAGATCAGGACCGAAAACAGCGCTAGCGTTCGCAGGCGAGAGTTTCAGGCGCGCCGCGAGATCCGCATTTCAGGGACTTCGCGGCGCGCTTTTTTTATTGCTTGCCGGGCTTTGAACCAGCAGGCGGCGGGGGCGCCTTTTTCGTCACCACGATATTTTCCAGGTGGACGTCATTTCCATTCACCACCACGTCCGCCTTGATCTGATCTTCGGGCGAAAGCGGTTCGAGTGCGTCGGCGCTTTTGACGTCATAGCCCATGGTCATGGCCGACATGAAATCGGGAATGTCGGCGCCGTCCACGGTCACTTGCATCTTGGCCTTGTCGATGGAAACCACGCGGCCGGTGAGCACGTAACGCTTCGGCCCTTGCGCCGGTTGCGCGGGCTGCTCCGCCGCGGGCTTCGGGGCGCTGCAGCCGGCGGCGCCGATCGAAAGCGAAACAGGCGCAAACAATAAGACCAGAAGAAAAGTTGTTTTGAAATCAGTCGAACGGCGATCGCGCACGTGAACCTCCCTCTTCCATCCGTTTTCCAGGTGCCTGCAGAAATCCAATCGCCTACAGGATACCGAAGAAACACCGAACTCTGAACTGGAATCCGCTGCGCCTGGAATTCATTCCATTCGGCAATCCGGTTGTGGTAAGACCAACAGTGAACGGAGCGCCGCAATGACCGAACATGTGGAAATCGTGCTGCGAAGAACGCAACTCTTCGCGAATCTCACCGAGCAGGAAATGCGCGCGCTGGCCGCGCGAGCCAGCAGAAAACACTTTCCTCAGGGCGCGCAGCTGTTTGGCGAAGGCGACTCGTGCAGCGGGCTGTTCCTGGTGGCCTCGGGGCGCATTCGCATTTTCAAACTTTCGCCGGCGGGCCGCGAACAAATTCTGGCCGTGGAAGGCCCGGGAAGTTCTTTCGCCGAGCTTCCGGTATTCGACGGGGGAAATTATCCTGCGTCGGCCGCCGCGATGGAGAATGCCGAGGTGCTTTTCATCTCGCGCAAGGATTTTCAGGATTTTTGCCGCGAGCATCCGGACGTGGCGCTGAAGGTGTTGGCGGTGGTTGGCTCGCGATTGCGCCGCCTGGTGGGAATCATCGAGGATTTGTCGTTCACCACGGTGCGGCACCGGCTGATCGCGGTGATCCTGCGTCTGGCGCAGGCCAGCGAAACGCCCAAAAAGGATGGCGTGCGCGTGGAGCTGACGAAGACCCATCAGGACCTGGCGGCGGAATTGGGCACCGTGCGGGAAATCGTTTCCCGTAACCTGAGCCGGCTGCAAGCCGAAGGATTCCTGGAAGTGGATGGCCGCAGCATTACCGTGAAAGACCTTTCCGGCCTGAAACGCGAACAGGCCTCTTCCGAGTAATCTCCTTTCTTTCAAGTACTTCCCATCCGAGTGACTTTAGTCACTGCCTGCCTGCCGCCCGCCGTTCAGAATGCGAAGCGTGACAGGAGGCAACATGAGTTTCAATAATGAAACGAAGGTGAAAGAGATCGCGCTTTCCAACCCGGCAGCCCGGCAGGTGCTGGAAGACGCCGGCGTGGACTATTGCTGCGGCGGGGGCAGGTCGCTGCACGAGGCTTGTCTTCATGCGAATGTGCCCGCGGAAGAAATCCTGAAACGGCTGCTGGAAAACCGCGCGCTTGGAAACACCGGCGAGCAAACCTGGACGTCCGCGCCGCTGAGCGATTTGACCCGGCATATTCGCGAACGGCACCACCGCTACGTTCGTGACGCCATCGCCCGCGTGCAGCCGCTGATCGAGAAAGTGAAGGCCAAGCACGGGGAGAATCACCCCGAACTTGCGAAGGTCCAGAATCTTTTCGGCGAAGTCAGCCGCGAGATGACCATGCACATGCGGAAGGAAGAGCAGGTATTGTTCCCGTACATCGATGCGCTTGACCGCGCGGCAAACGGGAATGGCCCTGTCGAGCCGCCCTTTTTTCAAACCGTGCGGAATCCGATCCAGGCGATGATGAGCGAACACGACGCCGCGGGAGAATTGGTGCGGCAGATTCGCGAAGCCAGTTCGGAATATGCCGCTCCCGCCGAAGCCTGCACAAGTTACAAGGCGCTGTACCAGGAATTGCGGGACTTTGAAGCGGATCTTCACCAGCACGTGCATCTGGAGAATAACATCCTGTTTCCGCGCGCAGTGGAGACGGAAGCCGCGGTCGCGTAAAGGAGGATGCCATGTCCATTTCAATTGAAGCGCCAGCGGTAGGTGTCCCGAGCGGGGAGCGTCCATCGCTCTCCCCCGCGCAAATCATGCAGAATGCGCGCGAGCGCGAAGCCTCGGTTTCACGGCTGCTCATGGCGTTCATTAGCTCCGGGCTGGTGTTCATGCTGCTGCCGGGCACTTTCCTGGGAGTGTGGAATCTGCTGCGGATCAGCGGAAGCGAGAGCGCCGGTACGGTTTCGCCCGCGTGGTTGCAGGCGCACGGCCACGCGCAGGTGTTCGGCTGGATCGGCAGTTTTATTCTGGGCATTGGCTTTTACTCGATTCCGAAAATGCGGGGCGGGGTGAAGCCTGCGTTCGGTCCCGCCTGGTTTTGCTGGGCCATGTGGACCATCGGCGTAACGATGCGCTGGGCCGCGAACGTCTACCGGTGGCAATGGCGCGTGATGCTTCCGGTTTCGGGCATTCTCGAACTCGCGGCGTTCCTGATTTTCTTCCGCGCGGTTTCCCGGCACCGTCCGGAAGGATCGGGAAAGAAACAATTGGATCCCTGGATCTACGTGGTGGTGAGCGCAGCGGTGGGGTTCCTGCTGCTGCTGATCGCGAACCTGGCGGCGTGTGTCTACCTGGCGCTGCGCGGGGCAACGCCGGCCCTGTCTCACGTTCTCGACCAGAGGTTTCTCACGCTGGCCGTTTGGGGATTCTTGGTGCCGTTCGTATGGGGATTCAGCGCCAGGTGGATGACCGTGTTTCTCGGCCTCAAGCCGGTCCGCCCCGGGCTGCTGTTGAGCGCCGTCGCGGTGAATGTTTCGGGCGTCGTTCTGACTCTGGCGGGCTGGGGCGCGCAAGCCACCGCGGTGTTTGTCGTGGCCGCGGCCTTGTCGATCGCGGCAATCCGCATATTTGAACCGGCGCAGCAGGAAGCGAAAACACGCGGCGTGCACGGGAGCTTCCCGTTTTTTGTTCGCGTGGCCTACGGCTGGTTACTCGTCGGAGCATTGCTTGGCGTGGGCGCCACGCTTTGGGACTCCTCGGGCGGAATTTGGGGCGCCTCTCGTCATGCGCTCACGGTCGGATTTATTGCCGTGATGGTTTTTTGCGTCGGCCAGCGCATTCTTCCCGCGTTTGCCGGAATGCGGCAGTTGTGGAGCAGCGAGTTGATGTTCGCCGGACTC
Organism: Terriglobia bacterium; assembly: GCA_020073375.1. GTDB lineage: Bacteria > Acidobacteriota > Terriglobia > Acidiferrales > UBA7541 > Palsa-360. The sequence goes on from JAIQFG010000024.1 coordinate 36,941, forward strand.
GCGCTGCTCACCATCGGGTGCACGCTCCGGGTCTCCAGCGAAATTCTCGCGTACCAGGGAATCGCCGGCTGGGCATGGTCCGTGCTGCCGCTTTCAGCGATGTTTGAATTGACGGGGATCACGGCCTTCGCCACCAACATGCTCGGCACATTCCTTCTCGAGCCGAGCCACGCGCAGAAGCAAGCGATCGTCGTGGAACTCCGGTAACCGCGCCCGCCCTTAAATCCTGGAACCCTCCATTTGCCGCAAGGCATGAGCTGGCGTAAACTTCAGTGAACTCGAATGCCGTGAAGCGCGGCCCGTTCCCCGGTAGCTCAACGGTAGAGCATTCGGCTGTTAACCGAAGGGTTGCAAGTTCGAATCTTGCCCGGGGAGCCATTCTTCCTCTTTAGCTGCATTGCTTTATGCAGTGCTTGCGGACAACTCGTGTTGGGTGCGCGTGGGTGTTCGTGACGCGGCTCAGGATTACGAACCTGCGCGCCGACGGAGGCCCCGGAGTGGAGCTGCTGAGGCACCTCGCACCACGGACCGGTCTGTTTTGGTGGAGCGGAAGTGTTCGTCAAACTCCGCCGAAGATCAGGGAAACTTCTCTTCGCGCCCTGCGCAACATGCCGGCAAGGGCGCGCACGACCCAGCCCATCAGGACCACGACGGCGAGCACGAGCGCCGCGGAGACCCCCGCAGCCCAATAGGGATGCCTGGTGGCAAACCAGGTGAGGAACACGGCAAGCGCATCCTCGCCCACACTCAGCGCCACATTGGAAATAGGTTCCGGAGAAGGAGTGACAGCCGCCCGGACCGCGGTCTTGCCGCTGTGCGCCGCCAGCGCAATCGCGCCGCCCAGCAGCGTTGCAGTCAGTTGCCATCCTGGCGAAAGCTGGGCTGTGGCGCGATAGGCGAGCAGCGCTGCCACGGGAACGCGAACGAAGGTATGCAGCGCGTTCCAGAGCAGATCGAACACGGGAATCTTGTCGGCGAAAAGTTCCACCAGAAACAAAACGACGCAGCAGCCGATCACGTACCAGTTTGTTAGCAGTTGCAAATCCGGCGGCAGAGGAAACATGCCGGTATGCGCTAACAGGCCGATCGTGGCCACGGTGGCGTACACATTCAGCCCGGCGGCGAAGCTGATTGCCGTCAGGACCGCGAAAAGCTCATTGGACGCAATCCGCATGGAATCGTTTCGGTGGCCTCGACTCGGCGGAACACGCACGCAGGAGGCGCGAACGATCTAGAACTGCACGCTCCCCAGCATCTTCTCGAACGTCGGCCTCATCTGCTCAAAATACCTCTGCGTGGCCACGAACACGATCATGACTACGCTGCCGTCGCGCCGCGGCACGGCCACCAGCCAGTCGCGCTCCGCCTGGGCCTTGCCCGCGGCATCGGGCATCATGGATACCGTCTCCAGCTCCACCGAGCCCGCCGCCGCGCCATTCACGCTGATCGATTGAATCTCGCCGTTCTGCTTCATCTTGCTGTCGCCGCTTTCCAGATTCTTCACGATCGCCGCAGTGATCTGCTGCACGCTCTGGTTCGCTCCCGGAGATTGAATCCCCTGGATCACCACCCCGTAGGCCACGGCATTTCCGGAAACGCCCGGGCGCGGCGCGATCGTCACCGAACCCTGCTGCTGATCCTGCGTGACCTGCCAGTTTTCCGGCCGCACAATCTTCATCACGCCCAGATCGGTCTGCGGAAAAATCGAGCTGGGTTGCACGTCCGTGATCGCCGCGGCCGGCACGCTTGCGACGCTCGCCTGGCTCGGAGCGGGCGTGGATGCAGCAGGCGCCGAGGTTGCCGTTCCGCCGCCGGGCGCGCCCGCGAACACGGCTCCATTCTTCTGGTTCTCCGCCACCCATTGTCCACTCTTGGCCCCGTCCGCAATCTCCTGAGCGGAATAGGCGTGCACGCTCAAGGCGTTCTTGCGCACGGCGGCAAACTCCGGGTTGTCGCGGGCGTACTTGCGCGCCGGCCAGTTGGCTATTTCCTGCTCGATTGCTGCCCGGCGATTGCCGGGATTCGGATGGTCGCTCAGGAACTGCGGCCCCGAGCCGCCCTGCGCCTCGATCTTCTCGAAGAAATCCGCCAGCGCCACGGGGTTATAGTTCGCTTTGTACAGGATGATGGCGCCCACTGCATCCGCCTGCGATTCATCGCCCCTGGAATATTTCAACATGATCGTGCCTGCGCCAAACTGGATTCCGCTTTGCGCCAGAGTTCCCCACACTCCGCCCATGCTGCCCGCTATTCCCCCGACGATGCCCGCGAGCCCGCCGAGCAGCGATGCCTTCTCCTGCTGCTTGGCCGAATGCTGCATGTACACGTGAGACATCTCGTGAGCCATCACTCCCGCCAACTCCGCTTCGTTGTCCGCCGCCTGAATCGTTCCGATGTTCACGAACATCGAACCGCCAGGGAGCGCGAACGCGTTGATTTCTTTCTGCGCGATGACGTGAAATTGGAACGGCCAGGAATTCTCCGCCGGGATCGTTGCCACCAGGCGCTTGCCGAGCTTCTGGATATACTGCGTCTCGCGGCTGGAGTCCGGCAGCACGGGCATCTGCTTGTAGACCTCGCCCGCCGCCTGCAGGCCGAGCTGCGTCTGCTGGTCGCGAGTCATCCGGGGATTCCCGGGGTCGGGCAGCTCCGGCGCGGTTCCCACGGCGAGCCCCTGCGCCGCCACCAGGCAACACGCCAGGCAAACCGCCATCCAACGCTTATGTCCGATTGATTTGATTTTTGGCATGAACCGCATACATCCTCCCGTGAACTGCTCCGACACAGTCACGCAAAGCTTCCTTGAGGATATTCGATTTTCGCCGGAACTTCACGGGATCATCTCGATTTTCCGACGGTGCGCGGCCCTTGCGCGTCGCCCGCCGGGATCATCCGGGGAACTCATGGATGGCGGCCACGAGACAGAGTGGGTGACAGCGGTGATTTTCGGGGGCCTGAAGCACTCGCGCAGTTCCCCACATAAGTCACCGCTGCCCTAGCTTGCACAGACCGGTAAAAGGAAAAACCGAGCTGCCGTTATCGACCCAAACCGGCTCCCTATTACTTTGCCTGCTTCGCGATCACCAATTTTGCGATTTTGTCGTACGTGGCCTGGGGAATGATCTTTTTCTGAACCAGTTCCGTCTTCGCTTTGTACGGCCGGCCGGCAATGATCTTCGCCGAGTAGGCATCCCCGATCCCCGGCAGGGTCTGTAACTGGTCTTTGGTTGCCGTATTCAAATCCAGCAAATCTCCGCTCGCAGCCGCCGCTGGAGCCTTGCTCGGGGCCGCCGTTGACTTGGTGCTGGATTTGGCGGGCGGAGTCGCCTGCGCCATTCCCAGCGTTGCAAAAAACAGCAAGCTGAAGGCGGTAAGCGCCATTGCCCGAAGAATCTGTTTCCGGATCATGATCAATCTCCTCCTAAGTAGATTTTCCTTCCGACGGACCAAAGCGTGATTTGGTCTTCCGTGAAGTGTTCTGAATGTAAGCACATGCGTCGAACCCTCTCCAGCCACGCGCGGCAACAGTAAGGACAGAAACATAGTCTAGCGGATCGGCTTTCCAAGGCAACCCTGCCTGAACTCAGTCCGCAATTTCCTGGCGGCTTGCTTCTTTGAGCGGCTGGCTTGCCCGCAATACGTCATGCGTCCTTCGTTCCAAACACGCTGCTCAGTCCGGCCACCACGGACTTGGCCTTTTCTGCAACTCCCCCAGCAGTAGTGGCAACCCCTCCAGTACTGAGGAAGGAGTCAAGATGGCTGCCGACAGAACCAGGAAGCTTCTCTTTGAGATGGGTCACAACCAAGTCCACAACCATCTGAACCTTATCCTGCGTGAGGCCCGTTTTCTGCACAATCATCTGCACAAGTTCGTTCATGGTTTAATTCTCCTTTTCGCCGACATTTCGTCGCGAATGAAATAGTGAAACTCAGTCAATCGGCCCTGTCTTCCTGAAAACGTGGACTTGCCTCCATTCGAATCTCAAATCCCAAGCAAAGATGTGATCCAGATCACTTCTCAGCAAGTCGTCTATCACGAAGCGAATCGATCGATGTCGTTCGAGCCGAGCGCCAGGGAACAATCCGCAAGGCATTCCATTGAGTCCTGCGGCTAGTCCCACGCCCTGAGAGGGCCCGTTAGATTCTTCTTAGGGGATTATGGCATTGTCGGTCACCCGCTTCTCTCCTCAGATGTCTGACGCGGATCATAAGGACTGTGAGCGTGATCACTGCGATAACCAGCTGAGCCTTGATATTAGTCAGCGTTAAGAGGAATGAAAATTCGCATGCAAATTTCAGGAGGTGTGTGATGGGAACAACTAAAGACCAGATTCTCGAAAGGGTTAGCATGGCCCACCTGGGGAGTCCGAAGGCGCTGTTAGGGAAAAAGGGCGGGCCGATGCTGAAGGAGTTTAGAGATTTTGCGCTACGCGGCAACATGTTGGATATGGCGGTGGGCATTATTATTGGCGCCGCGTTCGGAAGAGTGGTCAGTTCTTTCGTAACGGACATCTTGATGCCGCCGATTGGTCTGTTGACCGGGAGATCGGATTTTTCGAGTAAGTTTATAAACTTGTCCGGGAATGCCTACGCGACACTTGCCGATGCAAAGGCCGCTGGTGCGGCCACAATCAACTATGGAGTTTTTCTAAATGCTTCGTTCGATTTTCTGATTGTAGCGTTTGCAGTGTTTATGCTTATTCGCCAAGTGAATCGGCTGAAGAGTGAAGAAAAGCCACCTGCCGTAACGACCAAAGACTGTCCATCTTGCTTCTCAGCCATACCGACCAAGGCAACCCGGCGCCCGCATTGCACTTCTATTCTGACGACCTCGTAATCTCACATTCTCCGCGCATGCATCTGCCGCTCGTGTTTGAACGGGCGTTGAGGTGTGATGGCAATCACTGCCACCGCTCTCAGCCTGGTATAAACGTAGCCTTGGATTCGTAGGCCGATGCCGGCCCGATTCCGCTGGGAGGTTTCCTATGCGCCGCCTTTTCCTTGTGATTGGAATTGTCATTGCCGTCATCATTGCGGGTGTTGCGGTGTTTGTTTTGACCTTCAACGTGAACCGCTATCACGGCGCCATTCAATCGCAGCTGGAGCAAAAATTGGGCCGCGAAGTCACCCTTGGCGATATGCGCCTGAATCTGTTCCCTCCGCGATTCAGCGTGCAGAATTTGGCCATCGCGGACGATTCCAATTTCGGCACGGAGAAACCGTTCGTTCAGACGCAACAGCTGGACGTGTCCGTGAACCTTCTCCCGCTCCTGAAAGGCTCGCTCGAAATCAATTCTCTCAATTTGCAGCGTCCGAGTGTTGAACTCATCAAGAACCAACAGGGCGTGTGGAATTTCTCTTCGCTGGGAGAGTCTTCTGCGCCCGGCACTCCGCAAGCACAGCCGGCTGCACAGAGCGGACCTCCGCAACCGGCAAGTCCAGCCGCCCCTCAGCCTCCAGCGGCAGGCCAGCAATTTTCGCTGGGCAAACTTTCGATCGCCGATGGGCAGGTAGCCGTTACCGATCTGCAGACCAAAACGCCCCGGGCGGTATACGACCACATTGATTTGAACGTACTGAATTTTTCTCCCAACGCGCCCTTCTCCATCAACGTGACCGCGAACTTGCCGGGCCCGGGGACGCAGAAGGTCCGCCTGGATGGCCAAGCCGGACCCATCGTTCAAGGCCAGCCCGCCTCCACGCCCTTCCAGGGAACTCTTGAGATCCAGCAGGTTGGAATCGCCGGCTTGCAAAAGTTTCTTGCTTCACCCGCGCTGGCCGATACGGACGGCGTCCTTTCCGGGCAAACGAAGATCGCCAGCGAATCCGGGAAGCTGACCGCCAGCGGCCAGATGAATTTGCAAAACGCGAAAGTACGCGGCCTCGACCTCGGCTACCCGATCGCGGCCGAATATGACATCACGGATGATCTGCAGGCCAATTTGATCACCATCCGCAACACGAAAATCAAGCTCGGAACGATGCCGATTCTCGTGAGCGGCACGGTCAACTCCGCCCCAAGTCCCCCACAAGTGGACCTGCGCATCAAGGCCGACAATGTTTCGATCGCCGAAGCCGGCAAGCTGGCCGCGGCCTCGGGCATGGCCCTCGCCCCGGGCGCCACGATTGTCGGAAACCTGAATGCAGACATACAGGCCCGCGGGGCAGCCGACAAACCGGCGCTGAGCGGAACCATTTCCGGCCGCGACCTCCAGATCAGCGGGAAAAACATCGTTCAGCCTGTCAGCATAAAATCCGTCAACCTGGCGTTCAATCCCGCCGAGATTCATTCCGACAGCTTCAATGTAATTTCTGGCGGCACCACCGTGGTCGCTCAATTCTCCCTGCGGCAATATCAATCGAAGTCTCCCCTGGTGGACGCCACGCTCCGCGCCCCCAATGCCGCGCTCCCCGAAGTGCTTTCCATGGCCAAGGCGTATGGCGTCACTGGACTGGATGACATTGTTGCAAAAGGAACCCTCAGCGCCGACATTCATGCCGCCGGCACCACCGACAAACCAACGATGAGCGGAACCATTGCAGGCCACGACGTCCAGATCAGCGGCAAGAATATCCCTCAGCCGGTTTCCATGAAATCGATCAACCTGGTCTTCACGCCAACCGAAATGCATTCCGACAATTTCAATGCGATCTCCGGCGGCACGACCTTCGCGGCTCAATTCTCCCTGCGGCAATATCTGTCGAAGTCGCCGCTGGTGGACGCCACGCTCCGCGCTCCCAGCGCCGCTCTTCCCGATCTCTTGGCAATGGCCAAGGCATACGGCGTCACCGGGCTGGATAAAATCAGCGGAGCCGGCACGCTCAAAATGGACATGCATGCGGCCGGCCCTCTTCAGACCATGACGTCCGCCGACGTGGTGAAAGCCCTGAACGGCACGCTGAATCTGAACTTCAACAACATGCGCTACTCGGGCAGCGACATCGGCTACCAGCTGGCCTCAATCGGAGGCTTCCTGAAGCCAGGCGAAAAGGATCAGGGATTCACCAACATTTCGCGCATGACCGGCGACATCGCCCTCAAAAACGGCTTTGCTCAAACCGCCAATCTGCTAGCCACGCTCGACATCGGAAACGTTGCCGTGGCCGGAACCACGAATTTGGCGAGCGAGGCGCTCGACCTGCGCGTCACCGCCGTCCTCTCCAAGGATTTCAGCACACGGGCCGGCGGCACGGGCGTCGGCGGTTACATGAGCACCGCTCTGGCGAACAATCAGGGAGAACTGGTGATTCCCGCGATCGTCACCGGAACTTTCGAGAGCCCGAAATTCACCCCCGACCTTCAAAAAGTCGCGCAAATGAAACTGAAAGGATTGGTGCCGAGCCTCACGAATCCTTCCGGGGGCGTGGCTGGAATTCTCGGAGGCCTGCTGGGACAAAAAGGCGGGACTCAACCGCAAACACAGACGCAGACCCAGCCACAGACCCAGCCGCAGCAAGACCAGCAGCAACCCAATCCGGTTCAACAACTGATCGACATTTTCGGCAAAAAGAAGCAGCCGCAGCAAACGCCGCCGAAATAACCGGCAAGAAAAGGCCGTCGCGCCGGCGTTTTTATCGCGAGACTGAAAACCGCCAAATGTGGTTTGCCGCCGCGAAGAAAGAATAAAATGAAAAAACCAACCTTAGCCATTGTGGTAGCCACTCTGCTGAGTCCCGCCGTTTTTGCGAATCGGATCGCGCAGAAAAACGGAATTCGCCCGGCTGCGGACATCGCAATACCGGACGGAGAGGCGCTGATCCTCACCCTGACGCAGTCCGATGAAATTGCGAAACGGCTGGGATTGGGAACCACCAGCGCCCTGAGCGACTCCAAAATCGCCTCGGGCCTGAAACAAGCCCTCCAGGTAGGCGCGGAAAATGCCGTCAAGCTCACCAGCAAGCGTGACGGATACTTCGGCAACGCCGCCATAAAAATCCTCATGCCGAATAACTTGCGTCCCGTCGAAAAAGGACTCAGAGCCGTCGGCTACGGGCCAAAGGTGGACGGATTCATCCTCAGCATGAACCGCGCGGCCGAGGCCGCCGCACCCGCCGCAAAAAAAATCTTCGTCGACGCCATCCTGTCCATGAGTTTCGACGACGCCCGCAAAATCCTCTCCGGCGGCGATACCGCCGCCACCGACTATTTCAAAACTAAAACAAGCGCACAGCTGACCACCGCATTCCGTCCCACGGTGGAGAAAACCATGAATGAGAACAGCGTAACCCAGCAGTACAACGCTCTACTCGGCCAGGCCCAGAGCATCCCCTTTCTGAAAAGTCAAAGCCTGGACGTCACCCAATATGTGGTCTCCAAAGCCCTCGACGGCCTCTTCTATACGCTTGGCCAGGAAGAAAAAAAGATCAGGAAAGACCCCGTCGCGCGAACCACAAGCTTGCTGAAGGAAGTGTTCGGCAAGTAAACCAATAAAAAAGAATGGCTCCTCTTCATTCACGTGTTCCGACCCGTCTGTTTCACTCCTGAAATTTGGTCAACTCATTTCAGAATCGCAGCCCAAATCTGCGGGTCGATTTCGCCGCTGAAGCATCTAATTTCGCGGGGATGCCGGCATTTGCGGCCAAGTGTGCAGGAGTCCGATGATTCCCAATGGTTACAGGATCCGGGCAGCGGTTGCGGAGGATGTGGCTTGCCTTCCGGAAATCGAACGACAAGCGGGGCTATTGTTTGACGACCATCTTGAGCTGATCGGTCTGACGAAAGAGTTTCAAGCGCCTGTAAACTCGGTGGAGAACTTCGAGAAAGCGCAGCGTGCCGGCCGTCTCTGGGTCGCCGTGCCGCCGTCCGGCGATCCTGTCGGATTCGCCCTGGTTCAGGAAATCGGCGGCTTTGCGCATCTGGAGGAGCTTGACGTGTTGCCTCAGCACGGGAGGAAGGGGGTGGGTTCGGCATTATTGAACGCGGTCTGCGCCTGGGCTGCGCAAGGCGGGTATCCCGCGGTCACGCTCTCGACATTTCGAGACATCCCGTGGAATGCGCCGTTCTACCAACGTCGCGGATTTCGGGTGGTGCCTTCCTCGGAACTCTCCGCCGGCCATGTCCAGCTTGTAGCTTCGGAACAAAGCCGCGGACTTCGCGCGGATCTTCGTGTGATGATGGCCTGCTCCATCAACAATCAATAGTTAACGTGGGTTTGCGGCCGCCCGCGGGGGCGATCCGAATTTTTCGGCTTTCCTTTGCAAATACATTTCCCGTGAAGCGCCGGACGCCTTATTCCGGCTGCGCATATCCGCGATACACATAGGTCATGGCCTTAGGTCCGGGAATATGGCAATTCTGCAGATCCTTAATGGCGAAGCCCCCCTGAGAAATAAGCCCGTCGATTTTCTTGTTCAGACAGCAGCCTCCTGCAAGGCGCTTCCACATGGGTGTGAGCCGGTTTTGCATGGACTGGACTTTCGGATCCGGTGACAGGCCGTGTTCCAGAAAAATCAACCTGCCGTCGCGTTTCAGAACCCGCCTGGCCTCGTTTAAGGCGACCCGGCTATCCGCGATGGAGCACAACACCCAGGTCATAACCACCGTATCCGCCGAGTGATCTTCGAGAGAAAATTTTTCAGCGGTTTGGTTCAGCAGCGTGACAGGGAAAGGCGCGGCTGCTGTTTTCTTTTGCGCCATCTGCAGAAGTTCTGCGGAGGAATCAATCCCGTACAGATGCGTAACATCGAAGGAGTAATAAGGAAGGTTCAGAGCGGAACCGATGCCGACTTCCACCACAATTCCTCTGGCAGCGGGAAGCACTTGCCTTCTCAGGTCGCTCACATCCTTGTTTCGACAGGCAAAGTCGAGCAACCGCGGCAAAACGTACTTTGAATATAGCCCCATTACGCCTCCCTTAAGAGGGGCAAGCTTTTCCCGGAATTCACGCGACGTGATTGAAAAGTCTGGCTCCCCGGGCAAGATTCGAACTTGCAACCCTCGTCGCTTCCGTGTGGTCTTTATTTCGCGCGGTATTGAAATCTCATTCATAAGGTACGGAACCGGTACAGCCGCCCCAGCACTTTTAGCGCTTCGAACCACGCAATGCTAAGCAAGCCTGCCGACAGACACAGCGCTATATCGGATGCGTGAAGCCTGGAAAAGCGGAATAGCGTTTGAATGGGCGGGACATAGATGACCACCCCGAGGAAGCTCGCAGCCCCTAGTACCACCCACCACACGGCAGGATTCGGGGATCGCCACATATTCAGGATTGTCCGGGTCCAAGAGCGATTCGTAAGGATCAAAGCCAGGTTCGCGAGAATGAGGGTTGTAAAGGTTAGAGCGCGGACGTTGGTTTCCGCTTCCCCACGATGCATTGCGGCCGCAAATACGCCGAGCACCGCGAGCAACACACCGGCGCCTTGCAGCAGGCTGAGCGCCAACGTTCGCCGGTCGAACAGCGGTTGCTTTGGGTTGCGCGGCGGCCTCTGCATCACGTCTGATTCCTCCGGCTCCGCTTCAAAGGCGACCGAACTGGCTGGGTCAATGACCAGTTCCAGGAAGACCACATGGAGCGGCAGCATGACAAGAGGCCATTTGAGTAGCACCGGGACCAAAGCAAGGCCCGCGATTGGCACGTGGACCGCCATGACATAGGCCATTGCTTTCTTGAGATTGTCAAAGATTCTCCGGCCGAGGCGGATCGCTTGTACGATGGACGGAAAAGCGTCGTCAAGCAGCACAAGGTCGGCGGCTTCGCGCGCGACATCCGTGCCGCGGGCGCCCATGGCGATGCCGATGTGCGCGGCCTTCAGCGCCGGCGCATCGTTTACGCCGTCTCCCGTCATCGCCACAATGTCGCCGTTTGCCTTAAGCGCCTCTATCAAACGCAATTTTTGTTCGGGCACCACGCGCGCGAAGATGTTGGTGGACCTGACTTCCCGGCGTAGCGTTGCCTCATCCATGCGATCCAGTTCCGGACCGGTTAACGCGCGCTCACTTCCTTGCAGTTGAATTTGGCGCGCAATACTCTGCGCCGTTCCGGCAAAATCCCCGGTGATCATCACAACCCGAATTCCCGCCGCATAGCACTCCTGCACCGCATTTGCGACGTCAGGACGCACGGGATCGGCGAATCCAACCATGCCGAGAAACTTGAACTCGAACTCATGGGGATCCGGCGGCAACGCACCGCTCCCAAAATCGGCCCTGGCCACCGCCAGGATTCGCAATCCTTCCCCCGCCATCGCCTCCGCGGAGTTTTTGATCTCCTCGAATTGCGATTGTGAGATGCGGCACAATTCGGCCACCGCACCGAGAGCGCCTTTCACGGCTATAATCCGGCCATCTTGCGCAGGGGATTGCCAAACGCGGGTCACAGCCAATAATTTCGGAGAGAGCGGGTATTCCCGCGCGAACTCCCATGTCTGGTGCAATAGTTTGGCCGTGCCTAAGTAATTTTTGGCCGCATGTTGCAAGGCAGAGTCCATGGGATCAAAACCTTCTCGCTGGCTGGCAAGGACGCCAAATTCGAGAAGTTCAGATAAGCCGTCGCGAAGCGGAAGGCCGCCCGAAGTATCGAGCTCCTGAATCTGGCCGGCTGCGAAGAGCTTTTTGACCGACATCCGGTTTTGCGTGAGAGTGCCGGTCTTGTCCACGCATAGAACAGTGGCGGATCCGAGCGTTTCAATTGCGCTCGCACGCCGCGTCAATACATTCCTCTGGGAAATCCGCCAAGCCCCCAGCGCAAGAAACACCGTCAGAACGACGGCGAATTCTTCCGGCAGCAACGACATGGCGACAGTAATCCCCACGAGGATTCCGCTCAGCCAACTGCCGCTTGATAAACCGTGGAACAGCGCCACCAGGGCGCATATGGATAGGCCGAGTACCGCCATGATGCCCACGACGCGTTTAATTTCCGTCTTGAGGTGGCTCGCCTCGGGTTCAATCGTCTGAAGGGCTTTGCCAACCCGGCCCAACTCAGTTCGCGATCCCGTCTCTTTGATTTCCGCGACTCCGTGCCCTTGCACAACCAAGGTTCCGGAATAGACGAACGGAAGTTCATCGCCGCCGGGCCGTGCCATGCTTAGGTTTTGGTCTCCAGGAGATTTCCGAACGGGAACCGATTCCCCGGTCAAAAGCGATTCATCGACGGTCAGGCTGACACAAGAAAGAACAACCCCGTCCGCCGGCACGCGATCGCCTTCGGTGAGAATCACGATATCGCCTCGGACTACGTCCCGCCCCGCGATTCGCGTCTGGACCCCGTCCCGAATCACGAGGGCTCGCGGGCTGGAAAGGTCGCGCAGGGCTTCCAGCGCGCGCTCCGTTTTATTTTGTTGATACAGGTCGATCCCGAGAATTACAAAAATCGAAATCAGCAGCACAAGCGAATCGCGGGGTTCGCCCAAAATCAGATAAATCACGCCTGCAGCGACGAGGAGCAAAATCATGGGTTCACGCAGGACTTCCCATGCGATCGCCAAGAAACTGCGAGGCTTGGCCGAAGGCAACTCGTTTGCTCCCTCGGCCCCAAGCCGGGCTGCGGCTTGCTCCCGTGTGAGCCCGCGAATCGCCATGCTATTCGGCGGGCTTGTCATGTGGGGCGTCGCCTTGCCCTCGTTCGGGATTCGGTTGCCATGAAAAATCCGTATTTTTCAGCATAGCCAGGATGGCCAACGTGACCGACAGGACGACGGGACCGACAAAAATTCCTATGATGCCAAACGCTTCGACTCCTCCGAGCAACGCGAAGAAAACGAGCAAGGTATGCACCTTTACCCGTGCGCTGACCACGTATGGCCTGACCACCACGTCAACCTGCCCCACCACTGCGGTTCCCCAAATCACAAGAATGAGCGCCTTCACCCAGTGCCCGCTGAGAATAAGGAGAATCGAGGCCGGTCCCCACACTAAAGCGGACCCGACTACCGGGACCAAGGACGCCAGACCGGTAATCAGAGCCCACAGGATCGGGGCCGCCAACCCCAGGACCCAAAACGCCAGGCCCGTTAATATCCCTTGCGCCGCCCCCACGGCAACGCCGCCATACAGGTTGGCGATCATGGTGTCGCTGATCCCGCTGAAGAGTTTTTCCGCCTGCCCCGGATATAGCGGAAGGATTGCCGCAAGTTCCTGCCGGATACTTTTTCCTTCTCGAAAGAAAAAGAAGAGGCTGAAGAAGACCACAACCGTATCGAGGACGAAGGAAAGCAGGTTGGTTACCGCCGCCGCGCCAAGAGAAAGCAAGTAACTGCTTGCCTGCTCTGCCCAGCGTAATAAGGCTGCTTCTGGATCAAGCTGCGAGAGATCCATGTAATTCCCCAGGCGGCTCAGTAAACTCTCGCCCAATTGTGCAAGGTACGGACTCAACCCTCCTTGCGGCCCGCTGCGTTCGCGCAAGGATTGAACCACCGCACGAAGCTCCGCACTCACGGACATTCCCAGGAGCACGACTGGGATGGTTACGATCAGAAGCACCAAGGCAGTCGAAAGAGCGGCAGCCACGCTGGGGCGGTGAAAAAGGTGCTGCATTCTCGCGTGGAGCGGGTAAAAGACGATCGCAAACATGACCGCAATTAAAACGGGGCTTAGGAACGGCTTGGCAATCAGGTAACAAAGGTAGAGTGCGATCGCCGCCAGGACCAGCAGACAGATGACAGCTGCCTGCCTCTTCGCGGCGTCGCTTATTCCGCTGGTCATTGGAAGTCTTTGTTTCCTGGTTGTGCCGTTCGCTCTGGCTCTCGTCAGCGCAGACACTCTACCGTATCATCAGAAGCCCGCGAGCGGTATCGGGGAGCGAAGAACCTCACCGTGTCCAGCAAGCTTGTAGGACCCAGTAGTCTCTAGAAGCAATACGTAAGAATGGGTTTCAGAAATTCCGGAACGCAAGAAATTTGGCTCCCCGGGCAAGATTCGAACTTGCAACCCTTCGGTTAACATCCGAGGGAATCAAAATTCAAAGTGCCCCATTTGGTGTCGCTTGTAGGAAAATGAGGGCCATTCTTCCCCCTTTAGTTGCACCCAATGCTGCACCCAAACAAAATTGCTCTCGGGAAACTCGTCAGTCCGGGTGACACAGGAAAAGGGGACCGATCAAATAAATGAGAAATCGCATTCAGTTTTGTGCGGATTTGGGGGAGCAGGTCAACCCGCCCCATTGAAAAACTGCGAGGGCCCGGCCACACGAAACTTCAAACCCGCCGCAAAGGCTGAACCGCCCGCCCCATCTTTCTCTGTTCGCGTTTCATCCGAACAATGGCTTCTATTTCTTCAGTCGTTAGGAGGAACAGATTCCTCGCCCGAAATTATCGAATCATCGAGATTTGCCAGATCCTTTGCTACGTAGCGCCAGATTTCAGTGAGCGGGCCCGGCACCTGACTTTGACGAAATACATAGTGGAAAGAGCCGCTACGCACACCTTCTACCACCCAATTCGTGGAATCCAAGACGTAAACCTTGCGACCCGTATCCTCTTCCGATTTCGGCACGGTACTACGCATCGACCAGAAATTGACTTTCTCGACCAACTGCAGAAATTGTCTGACACCTGCCGCGGACACGCCAACATTCGTCCTGTTCACATTCGATAATCGGCCCTGGGAATCTAATGATGCAACAGCGCTGGTGATCTGTCCGCTTCCATCAGTGTTGACAACGAGACGAACTGCTACCATTTTCCCGAGGGGCGTCAAACGGCTCAGCCTAAAGGAAACAATCGTGGAATTTTCGGACTTCCTAAGAAGGGACGGTTCGTTCATGAATCGCAGATAGGCTGAGAAAATGGATAGCTCAGGTGGACCGGACGGGTAGAAGGGCAAAGTATCCGCTGTTGTACTCGCTGTACCTTGGCTTGAGGTCTTGGCACAAGCAATCCCCGGAAGTATGAGAAAAGCAATGCTGGGCGTCAAAACGAAGAGCCACCACAGCAATCTGGCACGCAAAGTAAGCACTAGATAATCCCTCATTGAGAGATGACGAATAACATTGATTTTCTAATTACATGATGATGTACCTTCCAGGCTGGAACCTGACAGCTGGCACATCGGCGCAATAAGGGGATAGTTTAACCCCTGCTGCGGTTCCGTTGTCGGGATGGGCCCGCCGAACCCCCCGAGGACGGGTGGCCCGGCCTTTAGTGTTTCACGTTGCTGCACCGC
>JAIQFG010000025.1 GCA_020073375.1 Terriglobia bacterium
GCGCACGACGGAATCATCCTCATCGGGCTTATAAATCCAAACATCGCGATTGTGGAAATACTGGAATAGCGGACTGAGGTCCATCCCCGGAATTTCCCGCGCCCAGACGGTCTTAGCGTGGTCGATGTCCGCTTCGTTGTAGACGTATTCCTCGCCCGAGTTGTGATCCTTTGCGTAACGCACCAGGACGAGGTGTTCGCCGGGGAGCGCGGCCAGTTGCTGTTCGACCGGCTTGCGAAACGGCTCTTTCAAATCGTCCACGAATGCGTAGTCGTCGGGATACGAACTTCTCTGGTTCACGCAAATTTGCAGCACCAGCCCTGCGAGAAGCAGACATTCGCACGAAGAGATCAGCCAACTGGATCCGGTACGGAATTGCGGTGCAATCCAGGATGCGATCCTCACGATGATCAACGCGGCCACCGTTGCGATCAGTGCCGCGGAAAAATGCAGATGCAGCCAGTGGCGCAAAGAATTCGTTTCGGCCGTGACCATGTGCGCGAAATAAACCGGGCCGATCAAAACGCTGTACAGGACAACAAGGCGCGTCAGCGCCGCGCCCACGGCGTGCCCCCATAATTTCACGCCGTGCATGGCGCGCATTCCCTGGATCATCAGGACGACGAGCGTGGCCATCAGCGGCGCGGCGTAGTGCGAGTGGTAGTACACGACAATCCAAAGCGCGAAAAAGGAAAGCGCTGCCTGGAACAACAGTAGCCAGTTGCGAGGCTGCTTGAGCAACCAGGGCAGCGTCAGAAACGGGATCGTGAGTGCGGGACCTAGAAAAAATTGCCAGAGATCGGTCAGCTTCCACTCGAGTTGCCCTTCGGCCGCCGGCCAGCTGGCTTGATACAGACTGGGCAAGAAATTGTGATAGAAATCGTCGAATTGCGGATTGGTGTAGGAAATCGGCGGCTGGTCCTGCTGCCAAAGGAAAACCGCCGTGCGGATGAGCCGCCCTTCGATGAAATGGGGGAAAACCAGCGGGCTTCCGGTGACGCGCCAGTTGTAGCCGGCGACAAATGCGACGACGCACGCCAGAATCAAAGCGAGCGGCAGGAGCAGGCGTTTCGCTAACGCGGTTCGCTCGGATTTTTCCCGGCGCAGCACCCGCCACACAATCGCCACGAAAAACGGAAGAAAGAAAATCGCTCCTTCCACCGGGCGGCTCGTCGCCAGGATGCCCGCGCCGAGACCGAAAATCACGGCATCGCGTGTTCCCCGATATTCCCAGATGCGTGGCAGCGCGCCGAGAACCAGCGCCGCGCCCGTCGCTGCCACGGCGCCGCCCCAGTAGCTGTTCATCCAGTAGCTGAACAACCCGACCCGCAGCATCACCAGCACGCCGCCCAGCAGCGCCCATTCCGGCGGCATCCATCCCTGCAGCATCCAGGTCATGGCCATGCACATGGCCGCAACGCTGAGCAAGACGCCGATCCACGGATTGCCCAGAATTTTTCCAAGAGCCAGCGCCATTCCCTGCGCCGGTGGATACATAGAAGCGTACGTGGGATGCTGAATGACGTGAAACGTATCGAAGAACATCCACATCGGGTGCGGCGGATTTGCCAGTCGCCCGTGCGCAAACGTATCCGCCGCCAGCAGGTAGCTGAACTCGTCGTGGACTTTCGGCTGCGGTACCGTCATCCAGGGCAATAGCGCGAGGCGCGCGAGGATCGTGACTCCGCCGATCGCGGCGATGGCAGCTTTCTTATTTTGCGCAAGCCGGACGAAGGCCTGCTCGATCCGCGCAAAAACAGCCTCGCCTAGCCCCGCTTTCGGCAATATCAATCCGATGCAGATGGCAAGAAGGGTCCAGTCTAGTTTCTGCACAGGGAGATCACCGATTTTGAGTGGAAGATCACGCGATTAAATGGAATCAGAGGCATCCTAACAAATCTAGGAACCACGCGGTTCAGCGTTTTGTACACTGTCAAAAATACCGTCATTCCGAACGAAGTGAGGAATCCCTCATTCTTTTGGCTCTAAGAACCGGAGGGATTCCTCACTTCGTTCGGAATGACGGCGTAACAAAGAAAGGCTCTATAGCGCGCTCACCTGCCGGATCACGTCCGGTGGAATTTCAAAAAGTTCCTTATAGTCCGGGTAAAATTCTAAGAATTCCTCCGATAGTCTCTTCACATCGAGAGGATCCAGTGCCCGGACTTTCTTATAGAGAACGAGGCTGCTGCCGTCCTCCAACCGGAAAACAAAATTCATCTTTTCGTAGGATTTCCCGATCCCTTCGCCGTTCACAAGTTGATCGGCCAGAACCCCGATCACTCGCTGGTCCTCCGGGGCAAGGTGATAGGCATACGGAATGGTCAGCACGACGTACCGCGCCGTCAGGAAAGCAATCGGGAAGCCGTCGCGCTTGTCCACGTCATTGGTGGCCGCAATTTTGTGCGCCAGCGCGGCGTGGGCGGGCTCCAGATACATGCAGGCTTCGTGCACAACGCTGGAATTCAATCGGTAGGAGCTGGCCAGGATATAGATGGTGGATTCCGAATCCTTGGTGATGGCGGTCAACGTGTCGAGCAGCGCGCGCACCTGATCCAGATCCGTCCGCACCATCGGATTCTGCCTTACCTGCGGCAGTGCAAATTCCACGGGGTTTAGCAAGACATTCGCGCTGGGAAGCAATGCCGCGGAGAAATTTGCCGCACATACCGCCAGTAATGCCACGAGGACCGCTGCCTTTGCGATTCCGCCGCGGGCCCAAAGAAAAAAATCCTGCGCCAGAAGCGCCACTAAGGCCGCAACGGTGGCAACCGCCCAATAGAAGTGCTGTCCTCCAAATTCATCTGTCCCGGCATACACAACAAAGTTCTGCGTCCGCGTGAAAAGCGCGAAAGTAACCACGAATTGGACGCAAAGAAAGCAGACCAAAGGGCGCCGGCGGGCTTCCCGCAAGGAATACAAGAGCCCAAGCCCCGCCAGGGCCAGAATCAGCAGGCCGAAATGGCCCTCGAGCGCCTC
This sequence comes from Terriglobia bacterium, assembly GCA_020073375.1. Taxonomy (GTDB): domain Bacteria; phylum Acidobacteriota; class Terriglobia; order Acidiferrales; family UBA7541; genus Palsa-360. The sequence goes on from JAIQFG010000025.1 coordinate 2,980, forward strand.
GAGATTTTGCGCCCACGCGCGATTTGACCGGTAGGCCGAGTAGATGTCCCGGTAATCCGTTGAAAGCATCCGGCTCGCGATGGGAGTGGCGGCCAGGAATGTTGCAAGAAGGGAGATCAAACCCAGGGCGATGGCATTCCTTGCGAGCGGCTTCCATTTCAGCCGGCGCTCCACGTCTCCCGCAAATCGCAGGGCCTCGGTCACCGCAAGCGCCGCAAAAAAACCTACCACCCAATAGGCATACCATCTGCGGAACAATACGAGCAGGCTTAGAAGAAGGGCGATGGACGCGAGGCCCGTGAAACTCTGTTCCGCGAAATCCGCGCGGGAATACAGCAGCAGCACGGCAAAAATGATGAGAAGCCCGCCCACGTCGGCGTATCCCTGCAACACGGGAACCCACAATGGAGGCAGCAGGGCCAGCGATAGAATGGAAATCAGAGCGAGTCCCGTTTCGCCGGCTGCGTTTTTCGCTGGGTCATCCATGCGGAGCTTCTTCACCACCAGCGGAAATAAAACAATCGATGGAACCGCGTACGTGACCGTTAGCGACAATATGTAGGACAGCCGGCCCGGACCAAATGCCAGTCGGAAGGGCAGTAGAAACAACACCGGCAATAAATTGTAGTCTCTTTGCCGAACCGACTGCGCGACATAGGCCAGGGCGCGAAACGCGCCCACAGAGAAGCGCGCGCCCAGTTCCCTGTAGTAGTCGTGATACTGGGCGTAGTCCCAGTAATAGATGAAATTTTCCTGCCGGACGTACCGCGCAACGAACCAGACCAGCAGAAAGCATACCGGGATCAAGAAAGCTGCCGCCGTCAGACGGTTCTTCCAGCAGACCGTGTGTGCGATTGGGGAACTCACGCTAACGCGACGAATCCGCTCGGCAATGCGAAGGCACAAATTCCCAAAGTCGCAACTCCGTTGAGCAGGTCAGGCAAAACCGCTCTCGCAACCATTTCTAACATAACCATGCGGATGCAATGGGCCGGGGCGAAAAGCGGGTGTCTGGTTCGCCAGCGGGATAACTCTTTTGCGCCACCGCCGGGCGCGAAGATTTCCTTCGGTTTGCGCGGCTGCTAGGATGAATTCGTCTGGGCACGCCCGTCTTTCCGTATTTCTAGCCCGCCCTTGCGGGACACCGATGCCTCCTCTCCTGTCCACATTCATCCGAGGCCACCAGGTCGAGATCGTGGAGACCTACCTGGTTTTTTTCGTCGTCGCAATGTCATATTTCTTCCCGCGCCTCGGATCGGCACGCTTCGCCGGTTTGGAGCGCGGCATTGCTCGTTTCGCGCAGCGGCGGCGGCTGGTTGTAATTCTTACCGGCGTGGCGGCGCTTGCGGCGCGCGCGATCGTCCTGCCGATTTTGCCGGTTCCCGTTCCCTCGATTCACGACGAATTCGAGTACCTGCTGATGGGCGACACGTTTGCTCATTTTCGCCTGACCAACCCCGCCCATCCGATGGGCGCGCACCTCGAAACATTTCATGTACTGCAGCAGCCCACCTACACGGGCATCGTGCCTCCCATGCAAGGCCTGCTGCTGGCCGCCGGAAAATTGATCGGCGGCCACCCGTTTGCCGGTGTCTGGCTGAGCGTCGGACTAATGTGCGCCGCGGTGTGCTGGATGCTGCAGGGCTGGCTGCCGCCGAAGTGGGCCCTGGTTGGCAGCGCGTTGGTGGTGATGCGGTTCGCGGTGTTCAGTTACTGGTCGGATTCCTACTGGGGAGGCGCGATTGCGGCGGCCGCCGGCGCACTGGTGCTCGGGGCGTTTCCGAGGATCAAGAGGCGCCTGCGGCTATTCGACGTTCTTGCCATGGGAGCGGGACTTGCGATCCTTGCCAACGTCCGGCCGTATGAAGGTCTCGTGTTCAGCCTCCCGGTGGCCGTTGGGCTGCTGATCTGGATGGCGGGCCGCACGGGGCCGGTGCTATCCGAATCGTTGAAGCGAGTCGTTTTGCCCCTGGCAATGCTCATGGGCCTGACGTTCGCAGCCATGGGCTATTACAACTGGCGCGTCACCGGCCATCCGCTGCGAACCGCGTACGATGTCAGCATGAGCACGGTGAATCCTGTTCCTTACTTCCCTTGGCAGTCCCTGCGCCCGATTCCCGAATACCAGTTCAAGGTGTTTCGCGATTTTTACGTCAACTTTTTGCTCCCGCAGTACCAGGAAGTGCGAACCGCGGGCGGGTTTGCCACGGTCACGTGGTCGAAGATCAAAAGGCTCTCGTCATTTTATTTTGGAGCCGCTCTCGGGCTTCCGCTGCTGATGGCGCTGTTCATGGGCGGATTCCGGAATGTGTTTCTGACGCGCCTGCGGTTCTTGTCTATCGTGGCGGCGGTAACTCTCACCGGCTTGTTCCTGGAAGTGCAGTATGCGCCGCACTACGCGGCGCCGCTAGCCTGCGTCTTTCTGTGTTTCGTTGTGCAGGCGATGCGCTATGTCCGGGTGTGGGGCCGGCAGCGCCGGCCGATCGGCCTGCTGGCCATGCGCGCCGTGCCTGCGCTGTGCTTGATTTCTCTGGCATTGGGCGCCGCGCAAATCGCGAGCGGGTATTACATCACGCAGGATTGGCCGCATTCCTGGTACTCCGTGCACATTGGAAACGTGGACCGCACCCGGCTTACCGACGAGCTCGCGCAAATGCCTGGCCGGCAGCTCGTCATTGTCCGGTACGAACCCTGGCATAGCGTCCACGACGAGTGGGTGTTCAATTCCAGCGACATTGACGGATCGAAGACCGTCTGGGCACGGGATATGGACCCGGTGCAAAATCAGGAACTAATTCAATATTTCCACGATCGCCGCGTTTGGCTGCTGGACCCGGACAAATCGCGCTCCCGGTTGATGCCCTATCCGGGCGCCGATGAACCGTCGCAAGCAGTTGCGATGGAACACAAACCCTCCCTGGCGCGTTGAGCTCGTTTCCTGAGCGCGAGCCACGGAAAATACGTTATCTCGCAGGGCACAGCGTCTTGTTGCGCGAGCGCCGTCCCGCTACGCTGGGTTCGCGGCCGCTGAAGCAGTTACTTATCCTCATTGCAGCTTCTGGTGTCGCCTGAAAAGCCAAGAATGACCGACCAGCCCATCGAAAGACGCCGCAGAACCGACGGCGCTCCCGCGCGTGTTTCGGTGCTTATCCCCGTGCACAACGAGGAGACCGTCTTGCCGGAGTCCCTGGCCCGCGTGGGCAAGGTGCTCGATTCGCTGCCGGGCGGACCTCACGAAATTGTGGTCGTGGACGACGGGAGCACGGACCGGACGCTGGAAATTCTCGAGGATGCCGCCGCGAAAGATTCACGGCTGAAAGCCATCTCCCTGTCGCGCAATTTCGGCCACCAGGCCGCGCTCACCGCCGCTTTGGACTACGGCACGGGAGACGCGGTGATCGTAATCGACGGCGACCTGCAGGATCCGCCGGAAATCATTCCGGAATTCGTGGAAAAATTCTACGACGGGTACGACGTCGTATACGCGCAGCGCAAGGGCCGCAAGGAAGTATGGTGGCTGCGCCTGTGCTTCTTTCTTTTCTACCGCCTGATGTCGCGGCTTTCGGATATCAACCTCCCGCTCGACGCCGGAGATTGCGGTTTGATGTCGCGCCGCGTGGTCCGGCAGCTTCGGGAAATGACCGAGCATCAGCGGTACCTGCGGGGCATGAGAAGCTGGGTCGGGTTTCGCCAGACTGGCATCGTCGTGGAGCGCTCGGAGCGCCACTCCGGCGAGAGCAAGTACAGCGCGCTGAAGCGCCTGAAATTCGCGGCGGACGGAATTTTTGCGTTTTCCACCGTGCCAATCCGCGCTGCGTCCCTGCTGGGCGCCTCGGCGATCGGCGTTTCGATGGTCTACGCGCTGTACACGATCTTCGCGAAAATATTCCTGAATCAGACGGTGCGCGGTTTCGCGGCCCTGATCGTGGTGATGACGTTCCTCTCCGGCGTCCTGCTGTTTTTCCTGGGCATCATCGGGGAATACATCGGCCGGATTTACGAGGAGATCAAAGCGCGCCCGCTCTACGTAGTCGACCGGTGCATCGGCCAGGCGTTTATCGAGCGCGGCCAACCCGGGGCATTTTCCCGCCGCGCGGGCGGATTCAGCGCGGTGGCAACGGGCCGCGGGGATTTCGAGCGCGAAGACTGACGGGAACTTCTTCACTTCAATGGACCGCGAATTCAGCCAGCGCTACCGGGAATTGTATGAGAGGCATTGGTGGTTCCGCGTGCGCGAGCAGGCGATCCTGGAGCTTCTCCGCCGCAGGCAGCCGCCCGGAGGGTGGAAGTCCATCCTTGACATCGGGTGCGGCGACGCCCTTTTTTTTCCGGAGCTCTCCCGGCTCGGCGAGGTAGAAGGGGTGGAACCGATCGGGGAAATCATCGATCCGGAAAACCCTTTTCGCGAACGCATCCACGTCGGCCCGTTCGATGAAAGTTTTCAGCCCCGCAAGAGATATTCGCTGATTCTGATGCTGGACGTTCTGGAGCATCTGGAAAATCCGGTTGCGGCGCTGCGCCGGGCCGTTTCGCTGCTCGAGCCCGGCGGCTCTCTCCTCATCACCGTGCCGGCGTTCCGCCTGCTATGGACCAGCCACGACACGCTGAACGATCACTTCACGCGCTACACCAAAGCCGGTTTCCGCCGTGTGGCGGAGCAGGCCGGGATGAAGATCTCGGAATCAAGATACATGTTCTTCTGGCTGTTCCTTGCCAAATTGGGCGTCCAGACCAAGGAAGCAATCTTGGGATCCCAGCCGGGCATTCCAAAAGTGCCGCCGCCCGCCGTGAACCATCTCCTGGAGTGGATATCGCGCCTCGAAGAAAAAATGTTGAGGGGGCTGCCGGTGCCATTTGGCAGCTCGCTGCTCGTTTTCGGGGGTTCGGATCCCGGCCGCATTTCCAGCAGACCGCAAGTGGACATCGGTCCCGTGGTGGCCGAGGACGAGCCGCAGGCCGCGATCCGCCGGTAGCCGGACGCAAGCAGCAGGCCAGTTACCGGGGGCGGCAACCGGGAAAATTTCGTAGCGAAGTTTCGCTGTTTCCGCTACAATTAGCGTTTGCCTAAAGCAGTGCTGACCCCACCTGAGTGGGTCTGCCGGGAATCTGAGCCATGAATCGCGTCATTGAGAAGTTCCAGGAAGCACAAGTGCGGAAAGACCTGCCTGCGCTGCGCGCGGGCGATACCGTGCGCATCCACGTTCGCCTGAAAGAGGGCGAAGGCGAAAAAGAGCGCATCCAGCCGTTTGAAGGCGTGGTGATCAAGAAGCGCGGGAAATCGACCGGGGCCAGTTTCACCGTCCGCCGGGTGAGTTTTGGAGTGGGCATCGAGCGCGTGTTTCCGGTGAATTCGCCGTCGATCAGCTCGATCGAGGTTTTGCGGCAGGGCCGCGTGCGCCGCGCCAAGCTCTACTATCTGCGCGGGCTTAAGGGCAAGGCCGCGCGCCTGCAGCGCGTGGATCGCGTCGAGACTCCGGAAACCGCGCCGGAAGAAAAGCAGTCCTAACACCTCCGGGCAGCGGATTCGGGCGCGGCGAGCGAGTTGTGCGCCGCGCTACTTTGCCCCTTCCGATTTTTTCTGCAGATCGCCGAAGTTGATATCGTCCTCGCAGACCATTTCACCCAGATTCCAATCCGGCTTTAATTCCAGCACGGCGTGTCCGCCCCAGGATTTCGTGTAGGTCTTGGGATCGTCGATGGTCGTGTCAATGGTCATCGTGTCGTGGTCGACGCGGCGCACGCGTTCCACCACGTGCAACTGGTCGCTGTGCGGATGGCCCACGTTATCGAGCCAGCTGATGTCGTTGAATCCCACCGTATCGATGACCAGCGTGTCGCCCTCCCAATGGCCGATCGCATCTCCCATCCATGAGGGCGGTGGATCCTGTGCATGAGCACGCCCGTCGGTGTAAATCTGCCGCACGAAGTGATCGTATTCAAACACCATGACCACGCGTCCTGGAATTTGCATGATCTCCACGGGCTCGGCGCGCATCAGGTAGATTCGCGGCACGCCTGGCGGAAAACATTTCATCACCGGGTCGTTGGTTTGCGCCAGGGGCACGGCGCGGGGGCCGAAGTTCGGTTTGTTGGCATTGAACCTGGCCAAGCCCCACGGCGTCATGGGGGGTTCCTCGTTCGAGATGGACATGGCCAGCTCGAAAATCGTGTATTTGCGGGCGTTGTCCGGAGGGCGCCGGGAGCGCCGCCAGACTCCGGAGATGTCCGGGACCGCAGGCGCCGCCTGCGCCGTCACGACTGCGGGTTTTTCAGCGGCGCGGTTGAGCCAAACGAACGACCCGGCCAGCAACAGCACAGCCGCAAGGATAGCGCCCATCCAGCGAGAACGCATTTTCAAACCCCTCCAAAATTCCGTGGCGCCGGCGTCCCGCCGGCGGTTTTTGTACTTGCGCAAAATGGTGGCGGCGCCAGCCGATCGCATGCGGCTAGAATCTTTGCGGGATAACAGTGCGAAAGACCGCCGCTATTGATCCGCGTAATCCTCGCCGCGATCCATGGTGTAGAGTTTTCCGTTAGGCGCCAGGACGGTTCGCAGGCGCATCGCGTAGGTCCCGCTTTTCGCGGCGTTGCCGGTGACCGTAATCTGGTCCCCGGGCTTGAACATGTCCTTGGTCCAGCCAATGCGGGACATGCTGACCAGGCTGTTGGCTTCCGCGCTCCATCGCTGGGTTTTGCCGGCAGCATCCTTCACGTCGATGGTCAATTCCGAATGCGGATTCATGAATTTGTATTCCACCACGGTTCCCTTCAGGGTTGTCAACTTCGCCGAATCGTAGACGGAAGCCCCGTGGTGCGCGAACAGTGGAACGCAAAACACGAACAGGCCCGCAACGACCGCCGGAAAATAGCGAATTTTCATGGTTGACCTCGAATTGGCCGGAGTGTCCCACGAGCGTTGCTTGCATGTCAATTCGGTTTTGCGCCGCGTTGCGCGCGCTGCACGCTGAAATGCATGCATCCCGTGCTAAAATTCGCGGCGATGCAAAAGCGTTGCTCGTCCCGTTACGAACGCGAAGCGCGCAAGTGCGGCTGGCAAAGAATTGCCGGCCTGGACGAAGTCGGGCGCGGCTCCTTGTTTGGCCCGGTGGTGGCCGCGGCGGTCATTCTCGATCCAAAACGCCGCATCGTCGGCCTGGACGATTCCAAAAAAATTCCCGCCGAGCGCCGCGAGACGCTGGCCTTGCGCATCCGCGAGCACGCCCTGGCCTGGGCCATCGCGGAAGTCGATGCGCGCCGCATCGACGCCTGGAATATTTATCAAGCCAGCCGGCAGGCCATGGCCCAGGCGCTCAGCCAGCTGAAAATTTCTCCCGATTATCTGCTGCTCGATGCCATGCAGCTGGACGTGATGGTCGAACAGAAATCGCTGATCCACGGGGATGCGCTTTCCGTTTCCATCGCCGCCGCCTCGATCATCGCAAAAGTCGAACGCGACCGCATGATGCTGGAATGGGATTTAATTTATCCGCAGTACGGCCTGGCGCGGCACAAAGGCTACGCAACACCCGATCACCTGTCCGCCCTGCGCTCGCATGGACCTTCGCCGCACCACCGATTTTCGTTTGCTCCGGTCCGCGAGGCCGCCTGCTGGGCGGCCGGAGCGACGCAGACCAGCTTGCCGCTCTCCTCCTTGGGAAACTCCTGATTCCACGTGCCTTTGAGATGCCTGGGCGGTAGGGGCGCGGCATGTCGCGCCCCTACTATCAGGGACGAATCTAGACCGTGGCAGAGTGATGATAACTGCCTCGAACGCTTTTCAATGCGTTGCGTTGACTTCGGTTTTTGGGGCGTGCTAGCGTGAATTGTGCACCTTCTTGTGTGGCTGCCGGCGCAGCCCGCAGGGCTCGTCTGCTCGTAAAGGCGCCGGTTCCCGGCCTGGACGGGCCGCAACAAAAGCGACCACGAACCGTTTCACTGTCCGGCTTCTTCCCTGCCGGGCCAGGGCAGTGCAAAGAGCTTCTAAAGATGGCTTATAACAGATCAAAGCATCTCGACGCGGCGCAGAAATATCTCCAGCAGGGAAAACTGCCCCAAGCCATCGCCGAATACCAGCAAATCCTGAAAAACGAACCCAAGGATCAGGTCACCCTGATGACCCTGGGCGATCTGTTCGTGCGCCAGGGCGAAACTTTTCAGGCGCTGGAATATTTCGAGCGGCTCGCAAAAATTTTCATGAACGATGGATTTACCACCAAGGCCATCGCCATCTACAAAAAAGTCGCCAAGCTGGCTCCCGAGGAAAGCCGCCCGATGGAGCGCCTTGCGGAACTCTACGTCCAGCAGGGAGTGCTGAGCGAGGCGCGGCCTATTTATCTGCAACTCGCGGAAATGCACCTCAAGGCGGGACGCCAGCCGCAGGCCGCCGTCCTGCTGCGGAAACTTCTGGAAGCTGAACCCGACAATCTTCGCGTGCAAACGCGTCTGGCGGAACTCCATCTCTCGATGGGCCAGAAAAAAGAGGCCATCGAAACCTTCCATTCAGCCATGCAGCGGGTCCTCGATCAGGGCGACCACGCGGAAGCGATCCGCCTGGCCGACCGCATTTTGCAGCTCGATCCGGCGCACCAGGCGACTTTCGTGCTGAAGGTGCGCGCGCTGTCCGCTTCCGGCAAGAGTTCCGATGCGGCGAGCCTGCTGGAATCCCTGCCCGACCAGGATGCGGGCGGCGAAATGACGGCGATGCTGCTGGAACAATATCTGGGAAGCGGCCAGGCGGAAAAAGCGGCGGCGCTTGCGGAGCGCGTCTTTGCTCGCGACCCGAAGAATTACACAGTAGCGCATCGCGTGGCGAATTCCCTGCTCGAATCGGGCGACCTGGACCGCGCGCGCAAGATGCTGGCGCTGGTTCGGGACACCATGATCGATTCCGGCGAGCATGAAGCCCTGGCGCAATCCATTTCCCGCCTGGCGGAAAAGCGGCCCGGCGAAACCGAACCCCTGGAGTGGCTGGTGGATTTGTATGGCCGGGCGAGCGATTCGTTCCGGCTTCCGGATGCGCTGGCGCAGCTTGCGCAAGCCTACGAGGCGGCGGGAGACGACGCCAAGGCGGTGGCCACTTACCAGCAGCTTCTGGAACGCACGCCGGAAGATGAAACCACGCGCCGCAAGTTCATGCGCTTGTGCGCAAAGACGGGCTTCGATCCGGCGATCGGCGCAACGGTGCCCGCTGTAAAAGTCGATCCGACGGTTTCGGAGCCTGCGCCTGCCGCGGCGTCATCGTCCGATCCGGCGCTTGAGGAAGAAACGCAGCGCTACGTCACGCAAGCCCTGACCGACGTCGATCTGTTTTCCAGCTACGGCCTCACGCAAAAAGCAATTGACCTGCTCGAATCGGCGCTGGAGCGCGCTCCCCGGCATGTGCCCATTCTCGAGCGCCTACTGGATCTTTCCGTGGGCGCGGGGAATGATCGCCGCACCGCCGAGCTGGCTTCGATCCTGGAACAGATCGCACTGGAACGTTCGGACCGCGCCGCCGCCGAGCGCTACGCGGAATTTCGTAAACGGTTTCAAAAGGCCGCGGGTATCGCTCCAGCCGCCGGCACCGCCGCGCCCGCTGAACCGGCCGCAGCCGCGCCCGAGGAATTTGCCGTCCCCACGATCGAAGCGGAACTCGATGAGCCCGTCGCCGAAGTGCCCGCCGAGCCCGAACCCGCCACTGCTGCAAAGGAGGCAACCCCGGCCGCAACACCTGCTCCACCGATGGGAATTCCCATGCCCGTCGAATCGGCGGTGCACGAAGTCGATTTGTCGGATGAATGGGCGGCGCTTTCCCAGCAACTGGAAGAAGCGATCGAACAGGAAATGCCGAGCGGCCCCGCCGCCGATACTCATGCAATTCCCGCGGCTGTGGCGCAGACCCATCCGGAAAAAAAGCAGGAAGAACCCGCCGAGGAAATTCCTGCCTTTGATCTTGAGCTGCAGCCCGTCGCGCTTTCCGGAACCGGTGAAAATGAGGCAATGTCCGGAGACGCCATGATCGCCGGCCTGGCCGCGGACATGGAATCGGCAACCGAACGCATGGGGCTTCCCGCGGAAACGCCGCACGCGGTGAATCGCGCGATGCCGCAGCCCTCTGCCCTGGAGAGCGCTCCGGTATTGCATTCCACGCCTGCCAATGGAGGAACCGCGCCGGGTTTACGCGGGCACGACGCCACCACGGAAGGTCCTCTCGGCGACCTGTTCGAGGAATTTCGCGCCGAGCTTGGCGAAGTGAACAAGGACGACGAAGATCTCGAGACCCATTACAATCTCGGCATCGCCTACCGGGAGATGGGACTGCTCGAAGAGGCCATCAGCGAATTCCAGAAGGTCGCGCAGGCCGCGGACAAGGGCCCGGCATTTCGTTACGCCATGCAATGTAGTACGCTGTTGGGGCTGGCGTTCATGGAGAAGGGACAGCCGGCGATCGCCGCCATCTGGTACGAGCGGGCCTTGAAGACGCCGGGCCTGGATCAGGAATCCATTCTCGCGCTGCGCTACGATTTGGGGGTGGCGCAGGAACTGGCCGGCGAGCGGACAGCGGCGTACAACAGTTTTTCCCAGGTCTACGCGATGAACATCGATTACCGGGATGTTTCCGAGCGCATCGCCCTTCTCGGGAAGGGCCGCTAGACACACGCCGAATGAAATCTTTTCTGCACGTGTTGCTGTGCCTCGATGTGTTTCTGCTCGGTGTGCTGTTGATTCTGGTCCCCTGGCTCGGGTATTGGGACCACAATTTTTTCCTCGACAAGTATCCTGCCTTGATACCCATTCTGCTGCATCCTTCCGTGCGGGGCGCGGTAACCGGCCTGGGCGCTCTGGATATTCTTCTTGCCGGAAGCATGTTGCGGGGACGCGTGGATTCCGTTGCCCCTCACGCCTAAGCCCGTATTCTGCTACGTGACCGACAGGCGCTCGCTGGAGCGCGCGCCATCTTCCGCCGGCTCATCTGTTACAGGTTCTTTTGGGGAATTACTGAAAACCATCCGAAACGCGGCGGCTTCCGGAGCCGCGTGGATCCAGATTCGCGAAAAAGATCTGGAAGCGCGCGAATTTGCGGAGTTGACGCGGCTCGCGATGGAAGCCGCAAAGGGGACAGCCGCTCGAATTATCGTGAACGGCCGCCTGGACGTAGCGCTGGCCGCGAATGCCGCGGGAGTTCATCTGGGAGAAAATTCCCTTCCGCTGGAAGCCGTGGCCGGCTGGCGGCGATCCTCCGGCAGAATGGATTTTCTGATCGGCGCCTCCTGCCATTCGCTGGATGCCGCGCGCGCCGCCGAGCGCAGCGGGGCGGACTATATTTTCTTCGGGCCGGTTTTTGTCACGCCGTCCAAGGCGGCCTTCGGCCCGCCGCAGGGAATCGAGCGTTTGCGCGAAGTGTGCGCGGCGGTGAAAATTCCGGTCCTGGCCATCGGCGGAATCGATCTTGGAAATGCGCGCGTGTGTCTTGACGCCGGCGCCGCGGGGTTCGCGGCGATTCGATTATTTCAGGGTGAAGGGAAAGTTCGGCTTGCGTAGGACAGGCTTCAGCCTGTCTGCCTTTGAATTTGCTCCAACCAAAAACCGACAGGCTGAAGCCTGTCCTACTTTTCCACCCATTCCACGCCTAGATTTTTCAGTTTTTCTCGCAGGCCGTACATGTTCAAACCCAACTCGCCGGCGCGCAGGCGCTCGCGGTTCTTGGCTTCCTTGGCCAGGCGCGCCTCGCAGGCGCGAACCACTTCCTCGGCGTCCTGCCGCGGCACCACCACCAACCCGTCGACGTCGCCCACGATAATGTCGCCCGGATGCACAATCGCTCCGGCGCAAACGGTTTCGATATTCACGTATCCGGCAGTCTCCTTCACCGTGCCCATGGCGGAAATCGCGCGCGAAAAAACGGGAAATTGCATCGCGGTCAGATCCGCGACGTCGCGGCATCCGGCGTGAAGCACCACGCCCGCAATTCCATGCGCCTGGCAGGACGTAGCCAGCAATTCGCCGAACATTCCGTCGGTGGAGTCGGCCAGCGTGGTCACCACCAGCACGTCTCCCGGCCGGCAGACTTCGATGGCCGCGTGAATCATCATGTTGTCGCCCGGATGGCAAATTGCAGTAACCGCTGGGGCGCCGATGCGCGCGGTGGGATATATCGGCCGCATGTATGGCAGCATGAGCCCCGTGCGGCCCTGCGCTTCGTGCACCGTGGCCGTACCGAACTCGCCGAGTTTTTTGGCCAGCGCCGGATCGGGCCGTTCAATATTCTTGACGATTCTTGGCTTCATGGATGAATTCTCCCGGAATTATTGCAGCAGCGCGGCTGGATTCGTAACCGTCATGCCGCGGATCTGCTCGACGCTGAACCCGCCGTCCAGAAGCTTCTGCGCGAACATCGCAAATCCGTCCGCGACCGGAGGATTGATTGTCTGTCCCAGATCGGTTGAGCAGACGCAGCGCTCGGGTCTGACGACGCGGATGGCCTCCATCACGCCGTCCCACGGAGCTTTTCCCGTGTGCATGGTGGTGAAGCAATGCTCGATGAACGCGCCCATGTCCGCCAGCTGCCGTTGCTCATCGGCGGTCAGATTCTGCGAGGGAAATTCCGCGTGAGTCACCAGGACTCGCTGCGTCCCCATTTCCCGCGCGGTCTTTACCAGCTCGAAAATTTCCACGCGGCCCAGGTGCCCCGTCGCCAGGATCATATTGTGCCTGGCGATCAATTCAATGCAGCGCTTCACGGCCGCGGAGATTTTTCCCTCCGCGTCGAGCACCGTCAGCGGCGGAGGAGCGATTCCGGTGGCCGCCAGTTCGCGCTGGATCTTCGCCCAGAAGGGAAGTTTTACATTGGGCCCGTCCAGCCGCCCGGCCGTTTCGTTGGCCGCGTCCACCGTCGGGAACCATACGATCTTGCAGCCAGAGCGCCCGGCGAGTTCGAGCGCCACCGGGTTGAGCCCGCCCACCGAATGATTCAGCGTGATGGCTCCGTAAGCGGAAATTCCGGGCACGGCCTTGGTGACCACGTGGGCGCGCTCGGCGGTCGGAAAATAGTGAGACTTCAGAACGAATCCCTTCATGCCGTGCGCCAGAAATTCCTTCGCCAAATCCAGATCGTCGATGCGCCGCTCGATCACGTCCGGCGCCACGTGCACCTGCATGTCATAGGCGCCTTCCATGCATTTCCAGGCCGCATCGGAAACCGGCACGGCTTTCGCTCCCGCCGCTCCCTCGCTCGTGCCCGGATTTGTCGGGGTTGCGTTCATTTCGGATATTCCTCTCTGATGGATCCCTTTTCCGGCGAGCGGAAAAGGCGGCCTCGCCGCTCGCCAAAAATATTCCCGGCGCGTCCCGCGCGAATATATTTCCTCGATCGAGCCTCGCCTGGATGGCTAACCGGTTTTCAATATACATTACCGCCGGAAAGATGCGCTAACTCGAATTCTCCGGCAAGCATCCAGAATCCGGCAGCGATTCGCCTCACATTCCGGGATGAGCGCTTTTCGTAGCGCCGGAATCTCGCCGGCAGTTTTATGCTGTGTGGAATCGAAAATATGCCGGCGGGACGCCGGCGCTGCGAATAACCAGCAAACGTGCGCGAGCGGCAGGATTTCATTTGCAGGTGAAAATTTTCCTCAATGACAGCTGTTATCGTCCGCAAAGGTGCCGCTGACGAGCATGGAGCTCAGAAATCTGCTGCAATCGGAAATTTTTGTCAGGTCCGGATCGTTCTGCATGGCGTTCGGGTTCACGGTCTTGGTGGCATTCAACGCATTTCGGGTCGCAACGACCCCGTCCGCCCATCGTTCCAGATTACCGAACTCATTGCTTAGCAGTTGCAGCGCATCGCGGTCGGAAGCGGTCGTCGCGGCCACGGCCAACTGATTCAGGTCCGCGCCCACGCGGTCGCGATAATCCTGCGGCCAGGTTCCAACCACCGGAACGCCGTAAGCCAGGATTGTGCCAATGGCGCCCCGCCATTCCCGCATTTCCGCCAGTTCCGCGATCGCCTGCCGCGCAAATTCGCGGGACAATCCCGCCGGTGGAGGCGCAGGAGGCGGCACGGCCGGCTTGGTTTCAGCCGCTGCGCTGGCCTCCAATCCCGAAATGCTCAGCACGACGCGATTTTGCTCAATCGCGACCGTTCCGCCCGTGATCTGCGCCACCGTCTCCAGCTCGATGTAAGAATGCCCGCCGAACTGCACGACTGTGCCCGCAGTTTTCCCGTTCACGATGAGAGTGCGGCTGGAAGAGCCCTGCGCGTAAAGCATTCCGGCGCACACCAGCAAAAATCCGAACGAAAGAGCGTATAAAGCTTTGCCGCGACTCTTCAATGTGCACCTGCCTGGCCGGGAGCTTCATTGTCCCCACGTCCGCCATCTAGGTTACTTCGATCGCGCGGGGAGTTCCATAGGGAGTTCCCTGGGTGAGGGCAACTCGCAGAAAAGCTGGGACTCTTTAGCGGGAAAGCGGTAGATGGGAGACCGGGGTGAGCCGTAGGGGCATCCGCCGCGGCGGACCGTGCCCCTACAAGTGTTCCGCTCAGCGCTGGGCCTCAGACCTTGCGCAGGCCGGCCGCTTCATAGCGCGTCACCGGAGGCGGCAATTCGCGGCTGATGGCCACTTCGACGATCGCGGCCTTGCCGGATTCCTCCGCGCGGCGCAGTGCGGGAATGAATTGTTCGGGCGTGGTGACGCGTTCGCCAAACGCGCCAAACGCGCGGGCCACGTCCGCAAACTGCACGTCCAGAAACTCGCTCGCTTCCGGGCACATCTCCTCGTGCACGTATTTCTGGACGTGATACTCGAACGCCAGCGAGCAATTATTCAGCACGATGTGAATGACGGGAGTTTTCATGCGCAACGCGGTCTCAAGTTCGGTGAAGTGATAGCCCGCGCCGCCGTCGCCGTTCAGCGCGAACACGCGCCGCTTCGGCCCCACGGCGAGCTTCGCGCCGAAGGCCGCCGGAAACGCCCAGCCCAGCGAGCCCGCCGCGCGCAGCGTGTTGCGCCCCGCCTTTTTCTGCTGCAGCACGGTCGACGCCCACGCCGCCATGTATCCGGTGTCGGCCACCACTAGATCGTCCGGTCCGACGTGCTGATCGATCAGGCGCATGATGTGATAGGGATTGAGCCGTCCTTCGTACATGGGTTCGCGCGATTCGCGCTCCAGATCCACAAGCCACGCGGCCACCGATCCCTGCACCTGCTTGGTCCAGGCCGCCCAGCGGCTGCCGTTCACTTTCGCGGCGATCGCCGCCTCGCGCAGCATGACCAGCGCTTCGCGCGCGTCGCCCACCGCCGACAACTCCTCGCGATAAGTACGCCCCAGCGAATTCGGATCGAGATCGAAGTGCGCGATCTTCGTGCCCTTGCGCGGATATTGAAATACGTTGGTGCCCATCGAACTGAGCTTCGTGCCCACGGCCAGGACAAAATCCGCCGCGCCCAGTGTGTCGTTGGCCACCTTGCGCGAATAGCGCCCGCAAGCTCCCACCGACAGCGGATGCGTTTCCGCGATGCTTCCCTTTCCGGCCATTGTCGTGACCACGGGAATGTTCAAGGCTTCGGCCAACGCGGTGAGTTCGGCCCACGCGCCCGAAAGGATCACGCCGCCGCCGGCGATCATCACGGGTTTTTCCGCGCTGGAGAGCAGCGCGATGGCGCGCTCCACGTCCGGAGCCAGCGGCGCAACGCGGCACGCCGGAGTTTTCATGAATGCAGGCTCGGCATAAATATCGGGAGCGGTGGCGAGGGGCTTGCCGAACCAGTTCGCCGGAATGCCCAGGTACGTTGGCCCGGGCACGCCGCTCACGGTCGCTCGGACCACGGTGCGAACCACGTCTGCAATGCGCTCCGGCTCCGGCAGGTCGCCCGCCCATTTGGTGATCGCGGGAAACATGGAAGTCTGCTCAAGTTCCTGATACTCGTAGCGGTGGCGCGTGTTCGTGGTGGTCGAGCCGCTGATGGAGATGAGCGGGCTGGAAGCCCAGAAGGCGTCGATGATCGACGCGGGCAGGTACGTCGCGCCGGGCCCGAACTGCACCAACCCGAACGTCGGCTTTCCGGTCAAGCGAGCATAGGCGTCGGCCATGGCCAGGATCGAACGCTCGCTGCGCCCCAGAACCACCTTTACGCCCTCGTGGTTTTGCAGATCGATGTGCGGGTTTTGCGGCGCTCCGGTCAGCGTAAACACGTATTCGGCGCCGTAGGCACGGATCATTTTCGCCAGCGCGCGTGAAACCGTCATCTTCGTATCGGAATTCCCAGCTGGGGTGCTCATCTCGTTTTTGTCCTTTTGGGTTTGGTTGCGGCTTGCACTCATGCACGAAAAAACTTTCAACACAGAGGACACGGAGAACACAGAGAAAGAGAAGAGAGAGAAAAATAAAGGGGGCCAGATGCTTTTAAGGGCTTGCGATCTTGCTTTGTTTTTCTCCGTGCCCTCTGTGTTCTCTGTGTTAAAGCTTTGCCTTCAGCCTTTACTTGATCGCCAGCGGATTCACCGGCGAAGCCACCGCGCCCGTCACCGGCAGTGCCGGCGCGACGAACATGAATTCATAGCGCTTGTCCTCGCCGCAGTCTTTCGCCAGTTCCTTCAAATTGAAAATCTCGCCCACCGTCAGCCCCATGATCGGAATGGAAATCCAGTGCCAGGGCTGGTTGGCGTCGTCCGATTCGTTGGGCCGCACTTCGGCGCCCCAAGTGTCGGTGGCGATGGCCGCCACCTGCCTGGCATGCAGCCAGTCCAGCGTTTCAAACGCGAGCCCCGGAGCGTCGCCGCCCGAATATCCGTCCCACGTTTTCGCCGAAAGCATGGCTTCCATTTGTCCGGTGCGAACGATCAGGTAATCGCCGCGACCCACCTTTGCGCCGAAGTGCCGCTCGGCCTGGTCGAGCAGATCGTTGGTGACGGCGAACGCATCCGGAAGATATTCCATCCCCAGCATCCGGGGAATATCGAAGAGCACGCCGCGGCCTACCATGCGATCGGCGGTTTTTTCGATCCCGCACTTCTGCGCGCCCGCCGATGTCACCGTGCGGCAATCGTACCCGTTCCACATGTGATCGCCGTAAAAAATATGGCCGAGGCCGTCCCACTGAGTTCCGGCTTGGGTCGGCATGATGATCACGTCGTCCGAGCCGCGAATCTTCCGGCTGTCCAGCACGCCCGAATAGGCGTCTGTGCCGGTGCGGAGCATCAGGTGGATCGGATTAAAGCGGCCCATGGCCGGATATTTCGTCTTCCCGCCCTGCGGCCCATGCTGGTCGTAGGGAAGCGCCAGCGAAAATACGCGGCCCCTGCGCACCAGTTGCGCCGCCGCGACGATGTCCTCCGGCCGCGTGAAGTTGAGCGTCCCGATTTCGTCGTTCGCTCCCCAGCGGCCCCAATTCTTCAGCCGCTCCGCCGCCGCGCGAATGTCGTCCAACGTCAGCTTGCGCGCCGATGATCCCGTCCCCGCCATCATTCCTCCTCGTCCCTCAACACGCCGCCCAACCGCGCCGATGCGATCGAACATTGTACTGAAATCACGCGCAAAGCGCCTGCGATTTTCAGGGGATTTTGGTAGCGTAGACTTCAGTCTGCGCGGTTTAGATCTGACACGCGCGAAACTTAAACCGCGCAGACTGAACTCTACGCCACCAAAAACGTCGCCAGGTTTTCGAGGCTAGGATGCAGTCTGCGCGGCCCTGAGTGCGATCCGCTCTTTGCCGTTCGGGTCGTTGATCGTTTTGCACTCGTTGTTGAAGATCATGGTGGCGCGCTGCGTGTTATTGAAGGCGGGCCAATTCGGCAAACCCTTGTGATTGGGATTTCCGCTGCGCGCGAACGCCGCCCAGGCATTGCTCATTCGTTCCGCCAGCAAATAGCGTTCGCGTCCCGCGCCGGTCATGGCTTCATCTATATCAATATTGTCGAAAACAAATGGGAGTTCCAGCGTGTGAAAAGCTTTGAGCTTTCCATCGCGCACCGGCGATCTCCAGGTGAAGTAATACATATAGACCGGCGCCGCGGCTTGCGCCGCTTTGCGTTCCGCCTGCGCCAGCACGCCTTCCCGGAACATCACGTCCGAGGCCAAAATCAGTTCCACGTCAATGTTGACGATGCCGGGGCGCCCCTTGCGATACGCGGCGATCAAGCGATCCGCCTCGGCGTCGGCCGTGCCAAGGATTTGCTTTACGCGCGCGCGCAACGAGGCGTCGTCGATCGGATTCAGTTCTTGATTCTTAAAAAACGTAACTTCGGTTTCGACCGTGCCGGTCAGCAGCGGCACGCTTGCGGAAATTTCGGGCGCGGCCGGATCGAACGGATTCGTGGGCAGCGTGTGCCCATCAACTACGGGACCGAACGCGGCCAAGGGATTGGCTCCTCCGCTCGCCATCGCCGCCACGAGTTGATCCACGGGGAGTTTCTGCAGTTCGTCGATCTGCCCGGCCTTTAAACCCAGCCGTTGCAAAAATTGTTCCGCCCAAGCAGTCGCTTCCGCGCGGGTTTTCCCCTTCACTTGCGAGCCGCTTTCAATGATGGCGCGATGAAAAAAACCCTTGGCCGCGGGCATGGCCATCAGCGCGCTGATTTTCGCCGCGCCTCCCGACTGGCCGAACAGGGTCACGTTCGCCGGGTCGCCGCCAAACGCGGAAACGTTGTCTCGCACCCATTCGAGAGCCAGCACCAGGTCGAGCATTCCCACGTTGCTTGCGTGCGCAAACTTCTCGCCGCCAAGTTCCGCGAGATACAGATAGCCGAACACGTTGAGGCGGTGATTGAGCGTGATCACGACGACGTCCTGCGTGCGCGCCAGATTCGCGCCGTCATACAGGAGGAAGCCGCCCGAACCGGTGACGTATCCGCCGCCATGCACGTAGACTATGACGGGCCGTTTTCCCGCGCCGCCCAGGCCCGGCGCCCAGACGTTCAGGACCAGGCAGTCTTCGCCCGCGGGTTCGTCGCGGTCCATGGCCGCTACTTCCGGAATCAGCGTGGACGGTCCATGCGGCGACCGGTGCCCCAGCAGCGTCGTCTCGCGCACGCCGGTCCACGATTTTGGATTTACCGGAGGAAGAAATCGCCGCGCGCCCTCGGTCGAATCTCCGTAAGGAATGCCCTTGAATGCAAAAACATTTTTGAGACGAATGCCTCGCACTTTTCCGGCGGTGGTGGGCACGACCGGGCTTGGCGTAGCGCCTTCGGCGTGCACGGCCCGGCTCAGCGCCCCGCCGGTCAGGAGTCCCGCGGCGGCCAGCGTGCCGCGGCCCAGGAACATTCGCCGGTTGATCATGGTGCTCTCCATGTCACGGAAAAACAAAAAGCGCCGTCATTCCGAAGCGCGTTTCTCGCCGAGGAATCCCTCCTCCTTTTGCGCTTCAACCCGGGAGGGATTCCTCACTCCGTTCGGAATGACGAAAAAACCATTTTTTTTTGGCTGCAGGCCCGCCCGCGCTAATTTTTTGGTTTGTAGTCGCGCCCCGGAAGGTTGTCGCGATGGTTCACGTCGTCATCGTATTTCTTGAGTTCGGAAATCGTGCACGGATGCGCGTCCAGAGTCCATTTCGTCAGCTTGTAAAAATAAGTGATGTTCCAGGGCTTGGCATAAACCGCGGGATCGTCGAAAGTGAACACAATCTTCAGCGTGTCGTGGTCCACGCGCTGCCAGCGTTCGGTCTGGTGCATGGACTCGGTGAGCGGCAAGCCCTGCCAGGTGAGAAATTGCTTGCCGTTGTACCCGCGCGATTCGACGACGAAGACGTCCCCTTCCCATTTCCCAATCGAATAGCCCATGAAGTCCGGCTCCAGATCGTCAGGGAAGTCGCGCTTGTCCGTCCAGATTTCGCGCCAGTTGTCGTAGTATTCGAAGTGCTGCAGGAGCCTGTCGCGCGCGTAAATATTTTCAAACGGGCGCGGCGTAAAAAAATTCCGCGCCGTGCCGTACGGATCGCAATCGAGCACGTCCCCCGCGTCGATGAATTTCTTGTTGGCCAGGTATTTTGCCCGTCCCGCGTCGTTGAACGGCGGCAGAGGATCCGGATGCCCGCCCAGATCGAGCGGATGGACCTCGCCCTTGGGTTGCAGGCCGGGGGCCGGATTCCATACGCCGGAGAAATCGTGCGGGTCGAATGTTGCGGACTTGGCGATGGACGCGGCCGAGCGCACAGGGGAAGCGGTCTGCGCGATCGCCGCGGAAGAAAAGGCGGTCACCGCAACCAGCGTGAAGATCATTCGCCCGGCAAGATTTCGCATCAATATACTCCTTTCGCGGCTCAGACTTTTCTAGCGTACGGTCGCACCGCAGGCTACCGCGACGGCAATTCTCCGATCGAGCCGCCCGTCAGTTCTTTTCCGCTGGGCAGCACCACCTTGCGAATCATCCCCACGGGATTGCCCCGCACGCTCGGAGCGAACGTGATCGAAATCTCATCCCCGGCATGCAGCGTCTCCTTGTTCCAGCCCGCGCGTTTCAGGACCGCCGGAGCGAGCGTCTCGACCGCCCAATTGACGACCTTTCCCGAACTGTCCTTCGCGTCCACAAAAACCTGGCAATGCGGATTGGCCCAGTGAAATTCCGTCACCGTGCCCTTCAGCGTAACCAGATTCTTCGTGTCGTATTCGGAACCGCCGTGATGCGCGAACGCCGTGACGCCGAGCAGAAGCATGGCGGCAGTCAGTCCCAGCAACGCTCCCAGTCTTTTTCCCATGGGACACCTCCCGGAGGAAATTCCTTTGGCGCGCGGATTTGCCGGATGGTGCATGGCCGTTTGACACCTGGGAAATTCCGGCCCTGCGTGCGATTCTGTGCGAACGATATCCCCGGCATTTTCCAGTGTCAAGCTGGGACAAGATTTCCGAGTCAGGGCAGTCGATCGCAACCGCAGGCGTGGCGCTGGGGTATACTTTCTAATCGCGCGCGATCGCCTCAATCGCAGAACAATTTTCAAGGGAGCAGAATGTCCGAGAAGTATGACGTACTGGTTGTAGGCGGCGGGAACGCGGCGCTGTGCGCGGCGATTTCCGCGCGCGAGGCCGGGGCCCGCGTGATGGTGCTGGAGCGCTCGCCGGAAAATGAGCGCGGGGGAAACACGCGGCACACGCGAAATATCCGGTGCACGCACGCCGCCGCCGACCAGTTTTTTTCCGGGCCTTATTCGGAACAGGAGCACCTGCAGGATTTGATCGGGGTGACCGGAGGCCCTGCCAATCTCGATCTGGCAAAGCTGGCGGTGCGCGAATCGAGCCAACTGCCTGCGTGGATGAGCGGGCACGGCGTGCACTGGCAGCAGCCGCTGGCCGGAACGCTGCATCTGGGCCGCACGAACCGCTGGTTTCTCGGTGGCGGCAAGGCCATGCTCAACACGTATTACCGCGAAGCGGCGCGCATGGAGATCGATGTGCGCTACAACGCGCGCGTGGAAGAACTCATCATCGAAAACAGCCGCTTCGATGCCGTGCGGCTCGCGCATGCAAATGGCGGCGCGGGGGAAATCGTCCGCGCCGGAGCCGTGGTCGTCGCCGCCGGGGGATATGAAGCGAACATCGAGTGGCTCAAGCGGCACTGGGGCGACGCGGCCGATAATTTCATCATTCGCGGGTCCGCCTACAACGACGGCCAGCTGCTGGCCGCGCTTATGAAATGCGGCGCGAAATCGATGGGCGACCCGAAAGGGTTTCACGCCATTGCCGTGGACGCGCGCGCGCCGAAATTCGACGGCGGGATTGTGACACGGCTCGACGTGGTTCCGTTCGGCATCGTGGTGAACCGGGACGCGCGCCGTTTTTATGACGAAGGCCAGGACATCTGGCCCAAGCGCTACGCCATCTGGGGAACGCTGATCGCGGGACAGCCGGGGCAGATTGCCTACGGCATCGTGGACGCAAAAGCCATTGATCGCTTTTTGCCACCGATGTTCAAGCCGTACAAGGCCGATACGCTGGAGGCGCTTGCGCCGCAACTGGGGCTCGACTCGCGGACATTTGTGGAAACCGTAACGGAATACAATCGCGCGGCAGCGGCAAATACGGAGATCCACATGGAACGCCTGGACGGCGTGGGCACGCAAGGCCTGACGCCGCCGAAAAGCAACTGGGCGCTGCCCATCGATCGCGCGCCGTTCTACGGCCTGCCGCTGCGCCCGGGAATCACGTTCACGTACATGGGAGTCGCCGTGGACGAATGCGCGCGCGTGCTGGATCAATCCGGCCGGCCATTCCAGAATGTGCACGCCGCGGGAGAAATCATGTCCGGAAATATTCTGACCAAGGGATACCTGGGAGGCTTCGGCCTTACCATCGGCTCGGTGTTCGGGCGAATCGCGGGCAGAGAGGCGGCGTCGAATGCCCGGGCTTGACGTGTTCGAGGAGGCCAACCGCCAGTTGATCATCTGCAACGCGTGCCGCTATTGCGAGGGCTACTGCCCCGTGTTTCGCGCGATTGAAACGCGGCGCGATTTTCAGCGCGGTGACGTTTTTTATCTTTCCAACCTGTGCCATGACTGCCGCGCGTGCTACTACGCCTGCATGTACACCCCGCCGCACGAATTCGCCATCAACATTCCGAAAATCCTGGCCGAGGCGCGGATCGAAACCTACGAGCGATTCAGCTGGCCGGGATTCCTGGGGCGCGCGTTCAAACATCGCGGCGTGACGGTCTTTCTGGCCGCGGCAGCGATCGCGGTCGTCACGATTCTTTCCCTGGCTCTGATTCCACCCGGCACTTTGTTCGCGGCGCATCTTGGGCCGGGAGCGTTCTATGAGGTCGTGCCCTATTTCGCGATGGTCGCCGGCGGGCTCATTTTGTTTTTTTACGGGATCGCGGTGTGGCTGCGCGGCGGCGCGCAGTTCTGGTCGGAAACCCGCAGCGCGCTGCAGCAACCCGGAGGTTTCAAAGCCTTCGCGGCGGCCGCAGGAGCGGCGCTCGGGCTACGCTATCTCAAGGGCGGCGGCCCCGGATGCTTTTATCCAGGCGAACGTCCGTCCGCCGCGCGGCGCGTGTATCACTCCCTAACGTTCTGGGGACTTGTCCTCGATTTCATCTCCACCACGCTGGCGTTTATCTACCAGGACTTTCTCCATCTGCTGCCGCCATATGCTCTCGGCAGCGCGCCCGTAATTTTCGGCGCCGTGGGCGGTGTTGCACTGATCCTTGGAACTGGCGGGCTCCTCTGGTTCAAGATGAAGAGCGATCCCGACCCCGCGGGAGTGGGCGCGCCGGGCATGGATTATGTGTTTCTGGTCGCACTGGGCATGGTCGCGCTCACCGGCATGTTCACGCTCGTCTTGCGCGAGACTTCCGCGATGGGAAGCCTGCTGGTGCTACATCTGGCATTCATCGCCGCGCTGTTTCTCACCGCGCCGTACGGGAAATTCGTGCACGCCGTTTACCGGACGCTTGCCGTGATCCGCTACGAGGGCGAACAAGGCCAGGCGCATCCGTCAAGTCATCCCTAGCGGCTCGCAATTCCGCATTTCAGAAACATGGGGCGGCCATTGCCGCCCCATGTTTCATAGGCTGGACAACGCAGGCGCGCGATTCACTCCACCAAGTGGGTGGTCAGATCGACGGTTACCGTGTGAAATGCAACCGTGTGCTCCTGCCCGAGCTGCCAGAATTCCGTTTTCAGTTGTTTTTGTGAAAGCGTGACGAAAAGGTAGCCGTAGGAAGCCACGGCCGAATCGTACGTCACACCTTCAATCCCGGAAACGGGCTGCCCTGTCGCAGGCGCTACCTTTTGTGGCGGCATTCCCCCGGTTCCCGCAACGATGTAGGGCACCTGTTTTCCCCCAAGGTGCCGCGTATAGCATTGGTAATTGTGCGCGTGCCCCGAGAGAAAAAGATCCGGAACGACGCCAGCGGCCGTGCAGGCATCGTCAATCGATTTGCTCATTTCGGTGCTTCCGCTATGCCCGCTTTGGCTGTATGGCGGGTGGTGTGTGGCAATCACCAGGGCTTTCTTGTCTTTTGACTTTGAAATTGTCGCCAGCGTTTTGGTGAGCCAGTCGATTTGCGAAGTATCTTCCTTGCCGCCCGAAATTCCTTCCAGATAACCCGGGTTTTCCAGACGATTCGAGTAGAGGCCGACAATTCTTACAAAGGGCGCATCCAGCATCCAGTAGGCGCCGGGCTGAGTCATCGATTCGCGGTAAATTCCGCTGCTGGCCGCCTGCGGCGGGACTGCGGCTTTCGTGGCGCAAAAATTTGCAATGAAATCCTTCAGTGACGGGCTGTCCGCGGAGCTTTTTTCTTCTCCATCATGATTCCCGGGAATCGCAATGGTCTTTCCCGGATAGTGGCGGTAAGGCCGGTAGAAACGGTCCACGTAGTGGTCCGCCTTGCCCGGGCCGTAAATCACGTCGCCGAGGTGAAACAGGAACGCCGGATTCATACCGCCCGCCCCGGGCTTGAAATCCGTGGCCATTTCTTCCGCAATGCTTTCGGCTTCGGTTGCCTGGCCCACTCCGCTGTCTCCAAGGGCGTGGAACCGAATCTCGCCCACCTGCTCGATTTCCTTCACTCCGTCGGCGCCGATCAAATCATCGAGCTTCATGACTCCACTGTTCCGGATGGGAGGAATCAATCCGAGCTGGAGTTTGCTCCAATCCGTCATGCGGGTTTGGCCGTTAATCGGCTGACGTGCGGAATGCGGGGCGGGGAGATAAAACGGATGCGCGTATCGTTCCTTGGAATACTTGGTTGAGACGAGTTGCCTGGGTTGTGTTTGCGGCATGGATTGTCTCCTTTTTGCTCTGTCGGAATAGGGTGCGCGGCTATCGGGGGCTTTTCGGTTCGCCGCGCCAAAGTTCCGTGTAGTTTCTTATTCTGGTGGACACCTGTCAAGTTACAATCAAGTAATATACTGCCGGACGAGGCGCTCCGGATCCGGGAAGAAGAACTTGCCCGGACAACCCGGGCTGCGAGTGGCGCGAAGGCCGGCGCTTGCGCAGATGGGACCCTCGCACGTATGATCTGGCGTAAACTTGCGTTTGAAATTAGTGATCGTTGGGTGCGCGAACTTTGTGCTGAGAAAAACCATGGGTAAAAAGTTCCAGTGGGCGAATCTCGCGTTCATCCTGGCGGCCGCAGTGTTGCTGACTGGAATTGCCGGCGCACAGGACAGCGCGAAAAAAGAAACCTTCAAGGCGCGGCTATCTCCCGTGCCCATCGATTTGTCGATGATGGCCACGGTCGCGGGATCGGGCTCGCTCACCGCCACGCTTTCCGGAAAACAGCTCACCCTGCAGGGAACGTTTGCGGGATTGCGCTCGGCGGCGACCACGGCGCAAATTCACCGCGCACCGAAAGGAATTCCTGGACCCGCGATCGCGGGCCTGGATTTGGCCGTCACGAAAGCCGACAAGGGCGAGGTCAGCGGCACGCTGGAATTGACTCCCGACCAGGTCGCGGATCTCAAGGCCGGGCGCCTGTACGTGCAGATTCAATCCGAGCGCGCGCCGGATGGAAATTTGTGGGGCTGGCTGCTGCAGTAGGTGAATTTGCAAATTCGCACATTGAAACGTGTATGCGAGCCTGATCCTGGGCCCTGTAGCGCCCGCCTTCAGGCGGGCACGCTGGACGCGAGCACATGCCCGCCTGAAGGCGGGCGCTACATGTGCAGGAAACAGGAGTGAGGTTCTTTCAAACACCATGAAGACGCTCCGAGCGAAAGCGTTTGAATTCGGCCTATGCGGCGCGGCGGCTGCGCTTGGCATTGGCATCGCCGTTGCCGCCGCGCAGCAACCGGCGCGAACCGGCCCCTTCACCGCACAGCAGGCCGCTGACGGGCGCGTCCTCTATCAGTCCACGTGCGTCGCTTGCCACCTGGCCAATATGAAAGGCTCGTTTGAAGCGCTGCCTCTGGCCGGTGCAAATTTCATAAACACCTGGCGCAACCGCTCGACACGCGACCTGGTGACGAAAATCCGCACGAGCATGCCGCTCAGCAATCCCGGCTCGCTCAGCGATCAGGAAGCCGTCAACCTCGCCGCGTTTATCCTGCAATCGAATGGCGCCACGCCCGGAGCACAGGCGCTCACGGCGGAAACGATGGTGCCAATCGGAGCCGTCGCGACGGGCGATGCGTCTGCGGCCCCAGTGCAAGGTGCGGGAGCCGCGGCCGAAGAAGGCGCCCCTGCGCGCACCGCGAACGTGCGGCTCGGCGTGACCGTGGCGGGCGAAGTGAAAAATTACGTGCCGGTAACCGACGCCATGCTGCTCAAGCCCGATCCCGCCGACTGGCTGATCGTGCGCGGCGGCTATCAGGGATGGAATCACAGTGCCCTCTCGCAAATTAATCGTGACAACGTGAAGGAACTGCAGCTGGCCTGGACCTGGAGCATGAACGACAGCCAGGCGGCGAACGAGCCGACGCCTCTGGTCCACAACGGAATCATTTATCTGGTCAACACCGACAACATCCTACAGGCGCTCGACGCGCGCACCGGCGACCTGATCTGGGAAAACCACATGCGTCCGGCGAAAAACGTTCCCGGCGGCACCGGCGCCATGCGCAACATGGCCATTTATCAGGACAAAGTATTCGCGGCGACGACAGACGCGCATTTGTTCGCCCTCGATGCGCGCACCGGCAAGACCGTCTGGGAGACCACCACCGGCGACACTGCGAAAGGTTACGGAGCGTCCAGCGGCCCCATCGTGATTCACGGCCAGGTGATTCAGGGCGAGAACGGATGCGACCGATACAAGTCGCAGGAAAAAGATCAGGGCTGCTTCATCAGCTCGTTCGATCCGGCAACCGGAAAACTTCTTTGGCGCTTTAACACGCTGGCGCGCTCGGGCGAGCCGGGCGGCGATTCCTGGGGCGATCTGCCGAACATGCTGCGCGTTGGGGCAGAGGTCTGGATCACCGGCAGCTACGATCCGGAACTCGATCTCTCCTACTGGGGCGTGGCGCAAGCCAAGCCATGGATGCAGGTGAGCCGCGGCACCAAGGGCGCGGCGCTCTATTCGAGTTCCACGCTCGCGCTGCGCCCCAATGACGGAAAACTTGGTTGGTATTTCCAGCACGTGGCCGGCGAAACGCTGGACATGGACGAAGTCTACGAGCGCGTGCTAGTCGACATCGGCGACCGCAAGACGCTCTTCACCATCGGCAAAACCGGCATCCTGTGGAAGCTCGATCGCAAGTCCGGCGATTTTATCGACGCCAAGGAAACCGTTTTTCAGAATATTTTTAACATCAATCACAAAACCGGCGAGCTGACCTACCGCCCCGACATTCTGGAGCAGGAAATCGGCAAGTGGACGCCGGTGTGCCCCAGCACCGAGGGCGGCCACAACTGGCAGGCCATGACCTACGATCCGGCCACCGAGCGCCTGATCATCCCGCTCAGCCAGAGCTGTATGGAAATGTCCGGCCGAAAAGTGGAATTCACCGAGGGGTCGGGCGGAACGATGGGGGACCGCCGGTTTTACGAAATGCCCGGCTCGGACGGCAACGTGGGCCGCCTTGCGGCGTTTGATGTAAAGACGATGAAGGAAGTCTGGAACGTGCAGCAGCGCCCGTCATTCCTCACCGCTGTGCTGTCCACCGCCGGTGGCGTCGCGTTTGTCGGCGACCTGAATCGCACGTTCCGCGCCGTAGACATCAACACCGGAAAAACAATCTGGCAGACGCGCCTGGGAACTTCCGTGCAGGGCTTTCCAGTAACGTTCAGCATTGGCGGCAAGCAATACGTCGCCGTCACCACCGGCCTCGGCGGCGGCAGCCCGCGCAATGTGCCGCGCACGATCCTGCCCGACGTTCACTATCCGGGAAACGGAAACGCGCTTTATGTGTTTACGCTGCCGGACAACAAATAGCATCAAGACCCGGCGCCCGTAATTCGGGTGCCAGGCGCAAAATTTTTCCGGAAGCCATCCCACCAAATGCTTTGCGGGTCGCGGGTTTAGCCAATGGCGGGCCATCCGGTTGGAACGCCTGCTTACGATGGAAAAAACTTCCTAACCTTCCCACGGATTCGGCGCCAGCGCTTTGATGTCGCTCAGCACCTCAACCACCGCGGGCCTGCCGCTGGAAATCGCCTGGTCCAGCGCGGAGCGCATCTCGCCGGGCTTGGTCACGCGAATTCCGAGCGCGCCCATTTTTTCGGCGACAGCGGAAAAGTCAACCTTCGAGAAATGCCACATCTCGCTGGCCTTGGCTGACTGCTTTCCGCCATAGGCGTGGTCGAAGATCATGGTTTCCTGGTTCAGCGCGTCGTTGTTGTTGACCACTGTGACGGTGGGAATTCCGCAGCGCACCGCGGTTTCCAGTTCCTGCAGGTGATACCAGAAGCCGCCGTCGCCAGTGAAGCAGACCACCGGCTTTTTGGGCATTGCGACTTTCGCGCCGAGCGACGCGGGAAAAGCCCAACCCAGCGAACCGGACGCGCGCAGAAAATCCCAGGACTTATCGTCCTCGATCCACAACTGCTGCGCGCACCACATTCCGGCGTGGCCGGTATCGGATACGACGATGGCGTCATTCGGCAACCAGCTTCCGACTTCTTCCAGGATGCGTTCGGGACGGATGGGCACGGCATCGGAATCGCGGCAGGAAGCCACCTCCTCGCGCCATAACTTCACCGTTTCTTTGGCCTCGGCGGTCCAGGGCGCCATGTGCGCGGCATGAGATGCGTCCGGGACGATGGCCCGATTCATCAATTGCAGCGTCACCTTCGCATCCCCCAGCAGGGAAACTTTGTTCGGATAATTCCGCCCCAAGTCGCTCGGATCGATTCCGATCTGGATCACCGGAGTTCCGGCCGTGGGGAATTTCCAGAAGTGCGTCACCTGGCCGCTGGTCTGGCTGCCCACGTAGAGAACCAGATCCGCGCGGCGCATGAGCCTGTTCGTGCAGGAACGCGAATACGTTCCGGGCACGCCGATATACAGCGGATGATTATCCGGCACCAGCGACAATCCGTTGAGCGAAGCTGCGATAGGAATGGAAAGTTTTTCGGCAAGCTTCAGAACTTCCGCGCCGGCTCCCGACCACCGCGCGCCGCCGCCCACCACGATCACGGGGCGTTCGGCTGCTTTCAGGATTTGCAGCGCTCCCATGATATGCGCCTCTTCCGGCGCCGGCCGGTGCGCCGGAACGCGCGAATAGACTTCCTCGGCGATCAATTCCATCTCCGCCGAATCCGCCTCGATGTCGCCTTCTTTTCCGGCGATCAGCAGATTCACCGGGCCGGGCGTGCCGGTGGTCGCTTCGCGAAACGCTTGCCGCAACAGGTCCGGAAATCGCGCCGCCGTGTCGATCTCAAAGTTCGCCTTGGTCATCTGGTGGAACGTGGGGTAATCGTCGCATTCCTGGTAATTCACCTTGTACTTCTGGTGTCCGAACCGGCCACCGGTCAGGGCGATCACCGGGCTGTGCGCCATGTACGCGTCGCGCAATCCCGCCGCTAGATTGGCCGCGCCCACGGCCTGCGCCGCGCAGACTCCGGGACGCCGCGAGGCGCGCGCGTATCCATCGGCCATGTAGGCCGCGGCTTTTTCACCGTGCGTCAGGACGCGCTTGATGGGCATGTCGTCCATGGCCGCCAGCGCGCGGCTCAGCATCGTGGGAACAAAGAAAATCGCGCCCACTCCCTGCGCGTTCAGGAATTTTGCGACAAATTCGCCACCCGTCATTTTTGCCAATGTCGGCTCCCTTTGAAAAAACCTATGCGATCAAATTTTTCCATCGCACCCGTACAATCCCGCTGGCTTGCAGGGCGGCATTTTTTCATCTCGGACTTTTTGGAGAATCCCGCACGGTCCGGAAATTCGGTTTGCGCCTCGCTGCCAATTATCATGTGGTGCCGGCGGTGAGACTCGAACTCACGACCTAGGGATTATGAGACCCTCGCTCTACCCCTGAGCTACGCCGGCAAAAAATGAAGCTTCCTATCCTAAGGAGCCGCTCGGACCACTGTCAAGCGGTGAAACCGCATGAGCAGCAGCGGAGATGGTTCGCCACCTTGCGCAAATCGACGCAAGAAATCCGCGGACCGGCCCCTGGCGAAGACAATTCCGGAAAATCTTATTGAACAGAAAGGACTTGCAGTGCGAGTTCTAGTAGTACTGATGTACCGTTGACCCTGTCGGTCCTAAATCCTACTCTACATGTGGACAAACCAGCTGTTGCGATCTCCGCCAGGCATCTGAACTCCGGAGCCGGCGGGCAGGCAGCGGCGGCCGAAGATAAGGCCATCCGGAAACGGTTGCGGGCGGCAGTTGGAGCCCACCGGATATTGTCCAGAGGTGTTTATCGTTTAGACACAAGGTAACAATTCTATTCCTTTTTGGAATGGAAATGCATATACTTCCCCCGGGTTAGTTTCCGTCCGGAGGACGTACATGTCCAAGTGTCTAACGGTTGTCGCTCTGGTTCTATTGGTGTTGACTGGAGCCATGGGGCTTCGGAACTCCGCTGAAAGGCGGCGGTGGCGGTATCTGGGCCAACGGCGGCGGACCGATTCCTCCGCGCAACGGCGGTGGACCAATTCCTCCGCTGAAGGGCGGCGGCGGTGGTATTCGTTAGAGCGTGATTCCAGGAAATCGACTGGGTTCACGCGGAGGCTACAGTTCTTATGCTGGGCCCAGTCGATTACCTGATTTGGATCACGATTTTCCTCGTTGAGCTTTCCTGCGTCGCAATTCTTCTGAAGAAACGCGCGTTCACTCAGCACTTCACGATTGTTTTGTATTTGCTGGCCTCGCTGGCCACCAGCGCCGGGCGCTATCTTGTCCTCGCCACCACGGGCTTTACGTCCAATGCCTACGCTTATTTTTATTATTACTCTGACGCGGTTTTGACTATTTTCCTGTTTTTCGTGCTGATGGGTTTCTACTCGCACGTTTTTTCGGAAATGGGGGTGAGCAAGATGGTGCGCGGCGGCGCGATGCTCCTGCTGGGAGGAACAGCCCTGATTTCCTACCACATGGTGGCCTCTTCCAGCGACCGGTTGATCACCCGGTTTGCCAACGAACTTTCCCAAAACCTGTATTTCGTGGGCGTGGTGCTGACCTATCTGCTGTGGGGCGCGATGATGAAATTGCGCGAAAACAGGACCCGGCTGATGCAGCTGGTTCTGGCCCTGGGCGTCTATTTCAGCGCTTTCGCCGGCACTTACGCGCTGAAGAACATGTATCCGAACAGTTTCATCTGGCAGTATTTCCAACTGATCGCCGTCTGGCTGCCGGTTTCCTGGGCCTACTCTTTCATGAAAGTTCCGGAAGAGGCTCGCATGGCGACCGCAAGGGTGCTCGCCCCGAATCAATGATCGCCGCGTTAATCTTCGCGATTTCATTCCTGACCCTGCTCCAGTTCTTCGTCACCTACTGCCACTCCGTGATCGCGGCGTCGCGCAGGCACGAACTGTCGGAGCAGGCGCGGGAAATTTCCGGCGTCGCTTCCGGGCCGTTGCGGGGAGATCAATTCCGGCGCCTGGTGCAATTGCTGGCATTGTGTCCCGAGCCCGGCGGAGATTCCATCCAGGTTCGCGCGCTTTCGGCCTATTTCAATCTGCTTGGCATGGCTCGATCGGCGGTGCAGTGGACGTCTCCTTCTGCTTCGCAGTGGATTGAAACCGAACGCGGCGGGTGCGCCTACGTGGCTGCCGTGGCCCTGGACCGGCGAATTCAGTACTCCCGCATGATGTTGGCGCAGCAGGCGGGTCATTAATTCCTGTTCCACCTGGCCGTTATCCTCTCCCTCCCTAGGCGACTGCTCCCGATTTGTGCACCCCGTGCCACAGTTGCTACCATGCGGGCAGGGCAATTCGCGCCATGAAGCATTTTCGATGACTCAAGAACTTCCAAAACGAATGCTGGAAACCATCCGCCGCCACAGCATGATCCGCGCGGGTGACCGGATCGGCGCGGGCGTATCGGGGGGAGCGGATTCGGTTGCTTTGCTCCTGCTGTTGAACGATCTGCGAGCGAAGCTTGGAATCGGAATTTATGTGCTCCATTTCCATCACCAACTGCGCGGCGTCGAGGCCGATGAGGACGAGCGGTTCGTGAAGGATCTCGCGGCGGAATTTGATTTTGAATTTATTCCTGGCCGTGCGGACGTGGCCGGTGAAGCACGGCGCAACGCGTGGAATCTCGAGGACGCCGCGCGGCGTCTGCGTTACCAGTTCTTCGCTACCGTTGCGGGCGAGCACGGATTGAACGCCGTTGCCGTGGCGCACACAGCCGATGACCAGGCGGAAACCGTGCTGGCGCACATCTTGCGCGGCACCGGCCTTACTGGGCTCGCGGGAATCTACCCCGTTTCCGGGCTGGTGATCCGTCCGCTGCTAGATGCCGGACGCGACGAACTGCGCGAATATCTTCGCGGCCAGGGCCGCGCCTGGCGGGAGGATTCCACCAACGAAGACACCTCGCGCATGCGCGCGCGAATTCGCCACCGACTCCTCCCCGTGCTGCGTCGAGATTTTGAGTTCCTCAGCGTGACTCGCCTGGCGCGCCTTGCCGGCCATGCCCGCGAGGAGGAATCGTTCTGGCAATCTCTTGAGCAGGAACGATTCGAGGCGCTCACTTTTCGCGATTCCGCAGGAAGCATCACGTTGAAGATCGGCGATTTGCTATCGCCCTTGCCCGGGCTCGTGCGCCCCGCCGCCGCTCCCGGACGCGCCTCCCGAGGCGGCGAAGATTCGCAGCAATCCTCGACGATGGCTCTGACCCGGCGCCTTGTCCGCCGGATTGCCGCCGAACTGCTGGGCGGCCGCGGAAGTCTAAGCGCGCGCCATGTGCAGGCTGTACTGGACCTGGCGCAGAAATCCCAGAGCGGCGCGCGCATCGAGCTTCCCGGAATTGTCGTCCGCCATGTCTTCGACCGGTTAGTATTTTCCGCGGCTCGCGTTGTTGGAGGAGCCGGATCGCCGTCGGAAAACAGGCTTCAGGACCTCGAATTCGAATACGACATTGCACCGCCGGGTCCGTCGAACGTGTCCTATATTGTCGTGGCGGAAATCGGGCGCCGGATTGATTTGAAAGTGATTGACTGGCCTTCGGGCTCGGGTGAAACTATCCAGCATTGGGGTGCTGTCGATTTCGAGAGGCTCCGCTGGCCGCTGACATTGCGCAGTTGGCGCCCAGGCGATTCGTACCGTCCTTGCGGACACCGCCGGGCACAGAAGTTGAAACGGCTGTTTGTGGAGTCCCGTATTCCTCGTGACGCGCGCGCGGCGTGGCCCGTATTGACCAGCGCGGGGCATGTGGTATGGGCCTCGGGCTATCCCGTTGCAGAGGAATTTGCGCCGCGTCCAGGGACTCGAACAGGGCTTTTGATCGCCGAACAGGACCTGCGCAAGGCGCCCGTGGAGCGATAGGTGTTGCGAACGGTCGCGCGCCCGTTGACGGCCATCCGGGGGCAAATCCAGGGTAACTTTGGCCCGTGAGATGCATCTAAGTAATTGGACTCAAACGTCTGTCAAATGAGCGGTTGGATTCAGCAACAATCTGGATGTTGACGCGCAATCCCAGCCAGCGCGTCGCGCGCCGGAAATATCCGGCAGGTGAGGTAGAGCCGTGAACCCGAGTTCGACGTTAAAAACTATAATGTTTTGGCTGTTCATCATCATGCTGGGCGTGTTGTTGTGGACCCTGGTCTCCAAGAGCGGCCAATCGGCGCGCGAGGAAGAACCCAGCTACAGCGAGTTCATGGCGCAGGTGGAACGCGGCAACGTCAAGGAAGTCACCCTGTATCTTTCGCCCAACAGCTACGAAGTGGAAGGCGAATGGCGCGAGCCCTCCAAGAAATTCCGCACCACGATTTTCAAGGAATCTTCGCCCGACCTGGCCAAGACGCTGCAGGACAAGCAGGTCCTGATCAACGTGAAGGAAGTCACGCGCGGAGACTGGATCACGTTCCTGGTGAACGCGGCGCCGCTGCTTTTGCTCGTTGCGTTCTGGATCTTCATGATGCGCCAGATGCAGGCCGGCGGAAACAAGGCCATGAGTTTCGGCAAGTCGCGTGCCCGCCTGCTGACGGCGCAGCAGAAAAAAGCCACATTCAAGGATGTCGCCGGAACCGATGAAGCCAAGGAAGAACTGCAGGAAATTATCGAATTCCTGAAGGACCCGCAAAAGTTCCAGAAGCTCGGCGGACGCATTCCCAAGGGCGTTTTGCTGGTGGGCCCTCCGGGAACGGGAAAAACTCTGCTCGCGCGGGCCATCGCCGGAGAGGCGAACGTTCCGTTCTTTTCGATTTCCGGATCCGATTTCGTCGAGATGTTCGTGGGCGTCGGCGCCAGCCGCGTGCGCGATCTGTTCGAGCAGGGCAAGAAGAATGCGCCCTGCATCATCTTCATTGATGAAATTGACGCGGTCGGCCGGCATCGCGGCGCGGGCCTGGGCGGCGGACACGACGAACGCGAGCAAACCCTCAACGCATTGCTTGTGGAAATGGACGGCTTTGAATCGAACGAAGGCGTGATCCTGATCGCCGCGACGAACCGGCCCGATGTGCTCGACCCTGCCCTGCTGCGTCCCGGGCGCTTCGATCGCCGCGTGGTTGTGGCGCGTCCGGACGTCAAGGGCCGCGAGGAAATTCTTCGCGTGCATACACGCAAGGTTCCGCTCTCGGAAGACGTCGATCTCTCGGTCATCGCCCGCGGCACTCCTGGTTTTTCGGGCGCAGATCTGGCCAACCTGGTGAACGAGGCCGCACTGTGGGCCGCGCGCCAGGGGCGCAAGCTCGTCTTCATGATCGACTTTGAAATGTCTAAGGACAAAGTCATGATGGGCGTCGAGCGCCGCTCGATGATTCTCTCCGAAGAGGAAAAGAAAAACACCGCGTACCACGAAGCGGGCCATGCGCTGGTCGCCGCGATGACTCCGGGCACCGATCCGCTGCACAAGGTCACGATCATTCCGCGCGGCATGGCGCTCGGCCTGACGATGCAGCTTCCCATCGACGACAAGCACACCTACACGAAGACGTATCTCGAGGGAACGCTCACCGTTCTGATGGGCGGCCGCACCGCCGAGGAAATTTTCCTCGGCCACATCACCACCGGCGCGGGGAACGACATCGAACGCGCCACAGACATCGCCCGCAAGATGGTTTGCGACTGGGGCATGAGTTCGCTGGGCCCGCTGGCCTTCGGCAAAAAGGAAGAAGCGATATTCCTGGGCCGCGAAATCGCGCAGCACCGCGATTTCTCGGAAGACACCGCCGTGCACATCGACCAGGAAGTGCACCGGATCGTCACCAGCGCCTACAACAACGCATACAGCCTGCTGGATAACAACAAGGAGACGCTCGAACGCATCGCCCAGGCGCTGCTCGATCGCGAAGTCCTGGACGCCAACGAATTGAAACTGCTCCTGGAAAACAAACCGCTGCCGGAGAAGGTGCGCCCCGCGCCGCCTTCGCAACCGCCGCAGCCGTTGCCCGGCGCCGAACCGAAGCAGGCCCCGCGCCCGGAATTGCGCCCCGCGCCCGGCTTCAGCAAGGGCTGACGCGCCGCGCTTTTTCTTTCACGGCAATTTTTCACAATCTCAACACTCATGCGCTGTGCGCATGGATGTTGAGATTGTGTTGAATTCCCCCCAGAAAAATCTTCCCAGAAAAAATTCAACTCGGGCTTTGCCGCTGCGCACGCATGCGAAACATGGGGTGCAACCGTGCGATTCGCCGTAGAATCCTATTTGGTGCAGCGGAGCGGGGCGGAACGGCTCCCCCGTCGGAAGCTAAATGACAAATCGCGCAAACCAAATCGTGGCGCTGGGAACCGTGATCCTCGCGGTGGCGCCGTGGCTCGCCGCGCCGCCCGCGCGCGCCCTGGACGGGGACCAGCGCACCACCATCCAGGCCAACCCCGCGCCCACTCCCGAGCAACTCCAGGCGCTGATCGCCAGGGCCGTCGAGAACCAGCACCGCGACGATCGCGCCCTCGAAGAGTACGAGCGCGTCGAGCGGGTGGTCACGCGCAAGCCGGACGGGAGCGCCGCCGTGGTCACTGATCGCACCGACCGCGTCCTGCCCTCCGGCACTGGCACCATGAAGTTGCCGCTCGCGGAAAACGGGGCGCCAGTCTCGCCTGAACTTTACCGTCACTGGCTTCAGATCGCCGTCGATGCGCTGAACATCGCCGTCCATCCCAACGAGGATTACAAACGGGACATGATCAAATTCCAGAAGCGGCGCCGCGAACGCTCCGACCTGGTGGACTCCGCCTCCCACGCGTTTCACATGAAATGGGCGGGCCGGGAGACGCTCCCCGACCCAGCCGCGCCGCACGGCTCGCGCACGCTCGCTAAAATTTTGCTCGATCCCGACCCCAGCTACATTCCCACCAGCCGCTTTGCAACTGCCTTCGGCCACGCTCACGCGACTCTTTGGGTGGACGAGTCGGAGGCGCAATTCGTGCGTCTCGAGGGCGATATCACCAGCGACATCTCGTTTGGCGCGGGGATCGCCGGAAAGGTCTACCGCGGCGGCCACTTCCTGCTGGAACAGTCCGAGGTGGGGCCGGGCGTCTGGCTGCCGACGCTCTACACCTATGACGTGGACGGCAGAAAATTCCTGTTCGGTTTCGACGTCCACGAACGCACCGAAGTCTCCCGCTACCGCCACGTCGGCCCGCCCTCGCAATCCATCGAAATCATCCGCGCCGAATTGAACAATACTTCCGCCGAATCTCCCGCCCGGGAGTTGTCCGCAAAATAAGGCCGGCAAGAAATCAGCCACAGAGTCACAGAGTCACAGGGAAAGACAAAGGATTTCCAATCTTTTCTCTTTGCCTCCGTGGCTGATTGATTTTGCCGCGTATTCCGGGAACCTGGGCGTCCGCCCCGGTGTCCAAATTATTGGGGATGGTGCGACAACCCGGGCTCCAGGTTCCGCATCGCATTGGCAGGGTGGTAACGGTTCAATCCGACAAATAATGGGAGGTTGCGATGCGAAAAATTCTCGCATGGGTGTCGATTGCCGTCTTGACGTTTGCAATTCCGAGTGGTGCGCAACAACGATCGGGAATTCCCCAGCCAAAAAGCAGTTCCGCTTCGGAACCCGAAACTCAGGCGCCGGACCTGCCGGTTCGCCGCGTCGTACTGTACAAGAATGGAGTGGGGTACTTTGAACACCTCGGCCGCGTCCGCGGCAATCAGGATATTCAGATCGATTTCACCAGCGGCCAGTTGAATGACGCGCTGGCTTCGCTCACCGTGCTCGACCTCGACGGCGGCCGCATCGGCGGCGTCAACTACAACTCCACGGCGCCGTTTGACCGGCGCCTGGGCGCGCTGCGGCTCCCGCTGGCCGAGCAAACCTCCGTCTCCAGATTTCTCGATGCATTGCGCGGCGCGCGCCTGGCAGTGGCGAATGGAACCGAATCCGTTTCCGGCCGCCTGCTGAGCGTCGAGCGCAAGACGCGCACGGCCGGCGGAACCACGCTCGAAGTCGACATCATCTCGCTTGTTTCCGACGGCGGCGAAATCCGGGAAATCGAAGTTACTCCGGCCACGCGTGTCCGCCTGGCCGATGCGGGACTTCACGGAGAAATTAATCGTTACCTGTCACTGCTGGCCTCGGAGCGCGAACAGGACTTGCGGCGCATGACCATTTCCACCGCGGGCACGGGCGACCGCCAGCTCTTCGTGAGTTACATCAGCGAAGTGCCCGTTTGGAAAACCACTTACCGCCTGGTGCTCTCCGACAAATCCGGCAAAAAACCGCTGCTGCAGGGCTGGGCAATCGTGGACAACACAGTGGGAGAGGACTGGAACAATGTTGATCTGTCCCTGGTTGCAGGAGCGCCGCAGTCCTTCATTCAACAACTCTCGCAGCCCTACTACGGAAGGCGTGCGGTGGTGGCGCTGCCTCAGGAATATGAGAATGCGCCGCAAACGCATGAAGCAAGGCTGCTGGGCGGCGCACAAATTGCCGGCCGCGTCGTAGATCAGTCAGGAGGGATAATCGCAGGCGCACAAGTACGCGTGCTCGACAACAACGGAAGGGAAATTACCCGGACCACGAGCGATCCGCAGGGAGAGTACGGCTTCTCCGGACTCTCCGACGGGACCTACCAGCTAGAGTTTGAAAGCAAGGGATTCCGCAAACTGGTCATGAACAACGCGCAAATTCACGGCGGGATCGGCGGCGAGCAGGATGCCTCTCTGCAGGTCGGGGATGTGTCGCAAACCGTGACGGTCACAGCCGAGGCGCCACAGGTCGAGATGACGAGTGCCGAGTTGGCGAGCGGCGGGAGGACTCTGGGTTCCGGCCGAGGCCTCGGCAATGGAAGAGGATCAGGCATCGGTTCAAGCGCTGGGGGAGGATTAGGCCCGGGATCGGGCGGTGGTACAGGGGGCGGGATGTTTAGACCAGGCGCCGGTATGGCAACAGGTGAATTCCCGCTGAACGGCAGAAACTACTCCGCCATTGACGTATTGCCCGGCGTCGCCGGCGGCGCGTTCAACAGCCTGATGCAAGCCAGCACTCCCTCGGCCGCCGAAGGCCAGGATCTCGGCGATCTGTTCGAGTACAAACTGAAGGACCGCGTAACCATCCGCAAAAACCAGTCCGCAATGGTGCCGATTCTGCAAAGCGAAATCCGCGCCGAAAAAGTTTCCATCTGGACTGCGGGGCGCAGTTCCGGTCATCCCCTGCGCGGTGTCTGGCTCTCCAACACCAGCGGCGAGACCCTGGACGGCGGAAATTTCAGCGTCCTCGAGGATGAAATTTTTGCGGGGCAGGGGCTATTAGATCCCATCAAGCCCGACGAACGCCGCCTGCTTTCCTACGCCACCGACCTCGCCATGCTGGTGCGTTCGGCGGGATCCAATTCTCCGCAGCGTTACACCCGCGTGTCCATCGCCCACGGAGTGATTACCCGCACCAGCGAAATCCGCGAGAAAAACACGTACACCATCCGCAATGAAGATTCCTCCCCGCGCACGCTCATCGTGGAACACCCGGCACGCCTCGGATGGAATCTTTCCAAGGATACGGTGAGGCCCGAAGAAACTTCCCTGGGCACGTACCGCTTCCGCGTGGCTCTCGGGCCAAAAACGTCGGCCAGCCTCGAAATCAGCGAATCGCACCCGGTCGCCAACACCATCCAGCTGAACAGCATTACCGACGATCAGCTCGCGCTCATGGTGAAGGACGGCTCGGTGACTCCGGCCATCGAACAGGCCATACGGCGCATCCTCGAGCAGAAATCGCAGGTCGCCGCGATCAACGATGAATCGGAAAAACGCGACTCCGATATCACCCGCATCTATGACGACCAGCAGCGCCTCCGCGAAAACCTGAAAGCGCTGAAGGGCAGCGCGGAAGAAAAGACGCTGACGCAGCGCTACACGCAACAGCTATCCGACCAGGAAACTCGCCTCGAGAAACTCCAGAAAGAAAAAGACGATCTGGACAAGAAGAGCGAAGCGGCGCAGGCGCAAGTTGACAAAATGATCGAGGACTTGGCCATCGAGGTTACGCTCTAAACGGCCGGTCCGCAGCTGAACCTCAACCCGATACGGGGTGCCTTCTATCTACGGCACCCCGTATCATTCGCGCCTCATGGTACCAATCCAGCACTGTCGCATCGAATTACCCAATGTAAAATTAAAAGGTTGGGTGTGCCCGGAGGGGCCAGGAATGCGTCATGCGCGCCTAAATCTTGTCATCCCGATCTGCGCGGCTCTATGTGTGTCCGCGACCTTGCGCGCGCAATACCCGAAAGTGGCGCCGGCCAAGCCGGGCAGCTTGGCAGGTGAAGTCGTGAACGCCAAGGGAGCGCCGGTCGCCGGAGCGCAAATTTTGTGGCAGGCGGCCGACGGCAGCGTCCCGCA
The DNA here is from genome assembly GCA_020073375.1 of Terriglobia bacterium. Taxonomy (GTDB): domain Bacteria; phylum Acidobacteriota; class Terriglobia; order Acidiferrales; family UBA7541; genus Palsa-360. Next base: position 42,738 of record JAIQFG010000025.1, read on the forward strand.
CGTTCTGCATAGCGATGCTCATGGCCATTTCCGCATCGATCCGCTGCGCGCAGGGTTATACGAAATCCGTGCCAACGCGGGCGAAGCCTGGTCGGAGTGGGAGCACAACGTGGTGGTGCGGCCCGGCAGCGAAGCGAGCGTGAAGCTGCGGCTGTCGTTCAAGCCGCCTCCGGTCGCAGCCGCGGTCGAGCTCAAGGGCACGATGCGCACGTGGGACGTTCCGGTGTCCGGCGCGCTGCCGCACGATCCGGCCGTCGATCCCGCAGGGAATGTGTGGTTCACGCTGCAGGAAAGCGGGCATCTCGCGCGATTCACTCCCGACACGCAGCAATGGAAACTTTACAAAGTGCCGACCGCGGAATCCGGTCCGCACGGACTGGTCGCGGACGCGAGCGGCAACATCTGGTTCACCGAAAATTACGCTGGAAAAATCGGCCGCGTGGACGCCAAGTCCGGCGCCATCACCGAATTCACGCCGCCCACCGCGAAGGACCCGCACACGCCGGTGTTTGGCCCGGATGGAGGCCTCTGGTTCACTTCGCAGAATTCCAACCTGATTGGCCGGATGGACGTCGCGACCGGAAGAATTACCGAATTCAGCGTGCCCACGCAGAACGCGCATCCCTACGGAATGGTTGCGGCCGAGGACGGCGGCTTGTGGTTTTGCGAATTGACCGGGCAAAAACTCGGCCGGATGGATCCGAAGACCGACGCCGTCACTGAGTTCACCCCGCCTGGCTCGAACGTGCATCCTCGCCGCCTGGTCGCGGCGCACGGAGCGATCTACTTCACCGATTCAGGAGGCGGACGCCTGGGTCGGCTGACGCTGGCCGACAAAAAATTCAAGATGTGGAGCAGCCCGTCCGGCGCGGACTCCGAGCCTTACGGCATCGTGCTCGATTCCACCGGAAAAATCTGGTACGAGGAAAGCGGCGCCAACAAACTGGTGCGTTTCAATCCCAGCGTCGAAATCTTTACCGCGTTTCCGATGCCCGCGCCCGATTCTTCGGTCCGCAATATCGCGCGCGACGCGCGCGGCCGCCTGTGGATGCCGCTCTCCACGCCCAATAAAATCGCGGTCGTCGAATAACCGGTTTGGGCGGGTTCCATTCTCTGAATGCTTCCAGTGGACGCCCCGCATGACAGGCTCACATTTCCATAAATCCCTGTTTATCATGAACTTACATGCCTCAACCCGGTACTACAACCCCGGTACTCAAAAATATGAATCAAGTGGCCCATTGAGCAGCCTTCTTCGCAATGTCACCATCGTTGGCACAGTGGGTTGGGTGCTACGCTGCGGGGACGACGGCCCCGAGAAATCGGGTACGTGAGCGAGCTTCCCAACCCGCCAAACTTTTTTTGTTCCCCGTACACGCCCTCATTTCGCAATTTGCATCTAAACTAACCGGATGAAAAAATTTTGCGAACATGGCGCGGCACGGGCCGTGTGCCGACTTTTCTTTGTCGTTTGCATGGCCGGATTTTGCACAGGATCGCTCGCAGCGCGCGCGCAGTCGTTGCCTCAATCGGCGACGGTCGGCCCCATCCGCCTTTCCAGCCAGCCGGAAATCGACCATGGATTCCGCCTACTCTACGAACTGAAATTCCCGGAAGCGCGCGGCGTGTTTCAAACGTGGGAAAGCGCGCACCCGCAGGAGGCGTTGGGCCCGGCCGCTGAAGCCGCCAGTTACCTGTTTCAGGAGTTCGACCGCCAAGGAGTGCTGACGTCGGATTTTTTTCTCAATGACGACCGCCTGCTCGGCGGTATCGAAGGCACGCCCGATCCGCAAACGCGTGACACCTTCAACAGCGCCATACAACATGCGCAAGACCTCGCCCATGCGCGCCTGAAATCTGATCCGCAAAATGCCGATGCCCTTTTCGCGCTTACGATTTCAACAGGCATGCGCGCGGATTATTCCAGCCTGATTGAGAAGCGCCAGATCGAAAGCCTGCGCCTCACGCGCGAGGCCGATACCGTCGCGAAAAATCTCCTGGCGGTGGCGCCCTCCGCCACCGACGCGTACGTGGCGCTGGGCGCGGCGAACTATATTCTGGGCTGCCTGCCCGCCTACAAACGCTTCCTCATCCGCTTCGGCGGCTTCCACGGGGACCGCGTGCTGGGCATGCAGCAACTGGAAATGACTGCGGCCAGCGGCCACTATCTGCGCCCCTATGCAAAGTTGACGCTGGGCCTGGCGGCCATGCGCGAAAAAAAACTCAATCTGGCGCGGATACAGTTCGAGCAGTTGGTCGCGGAATTTCCTGAAAATGCGAAATTCGCGCGCGAGCTGGCGAAGCTGAAAGGCACCATAGGCCCCGCTGCAACCCGGTGATAGTGCCGGGTGCCCGCCTGCATCGGGAATTCTGATTCCAACGCAATGCGAATCTACCATTGGTGGCACAGGCTTCAGCGTGTGCGGGGTTTGCCGGGGTCGCAAGTCAAGAACGCACAGGCTGAAGCCAGTGCCAATTGAATCTTTCCCACCCTGGTCCGGCTTTCTCAATCCGGCAGCAAAAATACGCGCTCGGGCGAAAGTTCGACAAGCCACGGTTGCGGCACATCGCGGAACGAATCCCACTGCTGCTTGAACACTTCGGCTTGAATCTGAAATTCCGCGCCGCTTGCGGGCTCCGATTCGGCGGGCCCGCCCATATTTCCGATGATGCGAAGATCCAGCGTGACTCGAAACGGCGTTTCGGTCATGGCCACCAGGCGGCAGGGAAAAATATTTTCGCGGCGTTCCGCTTTGAATTCACCCACCGGCAACACACGCACGTGATGCGCGCGAATGGCGATGTACTCGGGCGGCCTGGCAAACGGTTGGGAAACGCGAAGCCTGCAGCCCCAATCGAGCGCTTCGATCAAGCCGTCCGGGGCGCGGCGCGCGCGCGAAAAATTCTTGCATCCGGTAAGGCGCGCGACTTCCAGCGTCGGCGGGTGGCGAAAGATTTCTTCCTTCGGCCCTTGCGCAGCCGCTGTTCCCCGCGCGAGGACCACGAGATCCTCGCAGACGCGGTACGCTTCCTCCAGATTGTGACTGACAAAAACGGTAGATCCGGCGTACCGCGCCAGCGTCTCGCGAAGGTGCCGCTCCAACGCGCCGCGCAAGTGCGTATCGAGGGCGGAAAACGGTTCATCGAGCAGAAGCGCGGCGGGCTCGGTGGCCAGGGCGCGCGCCAGGGCCACGCGCTGCTGTTCGCCGCCGGAAAGTGTGGCGGGGTAGCGATCTTCCATTCCCTCCAGGTGCGCGGCGGTCATCTGCTGGCTGACGCGTCGTTCGCGCTCCTGGGGCGCCAGCCGCCGCAGGCCAAAGGCGATATTCTCCGCGACGCTCAGATGCGGGAACAACGCGAAATTCTGGAACAGCAGACCAATGCGGCGTGCACGCGCCGGCACGTTGATGCGCGCCTCGGAATCGAACAGCACGCGCCCATGCAGCACAATCCTGCCGCGGTCCGGTGTCTCCAGTCCCGCGATCGCACGCAACGTCATCGTCTTGCCCGACCCCGATGAGCCCAGCAGACCGAGCGGCGCGCCGTCCGCCTTGAATTCCACGGACAGCCGGAAGCCCTGCACCTGTTTTTCAATCGCGACTTCGAGTGACATGGTTTTTTAGGGCCAGTGGGACGGGTTTCAGCCTCTCGGGTTTCGTTTTTTTCGCGGCGCCAAAAAAAAGCGACAGGCTGAAGCCCGTCCTACTGGAACGAACCATCACGGCTTCCTCCACAAACTCACCGCCCGCCGGTTCGTTCCGTAAATAATGGAAAGCACCAGAAATGAAAACAGCAGAAGCAGCAGGGCCGTGTGATTCGCTGCGGCATAATTCCCGGACTGCGCTTGGTCATAGATATCGATGGAGATCGTGCGCGTAACGCCGGGAATGTTTCCTCCGACCATCAACACCACGCCGAATTCGCCGATGGTATGCGCGAAACTGAGCACGACGCCGGTGACGGCGCCGGCGGCGGAGAGCGGCAAAATCACGCGAAAAAAAGTGGCCAGACGCGAAGCGCCCAGCGTCCACGCCGCTTCGATCAGCCGCCGATCCACCGTTTCTAATCCCGCGGAAAACGGCTGCACGGCAAACGGCAGGCTGTAGAGCACGGAAGCAACCAGCAGGCCGCCAAAAGTGAATGGCAGCGTGTGCCCGAACAACGATTGCAAGACCCTGCCGGGAAAATTCCGCGGACCGAGGCCCACGAGAAGGTAATAGCCGAGCACGGTGGGCGGTAAGACGATGGGCAGCGCAACGACGGCCTCAACCACGAATTTCCAGCGCCAGCGGGAGAACGTCACCCAATAAGCGATCGGCATGCCGGCGGCCAGCAGGATTCCGGCTACGCACACCGCGAGCTTCAGCGAAAGCGCAATCGCCTGCCAGTTCACTTTTTTCCATTCTCCGGCAGCGTAAATCCGTACCGCGCGAGCAGCGCAACGATTCCCGGGGTCCTGACGTAATCGAGAAATGCCTGCGCCATTTGCGGATTCGGCGCCGCGCGCGGAACCACAGCACCCTGCTGGATCGGCGCGTACAGTTGCTCTGGAACCGGCGTGTAACGGCCTTCATCCTTCAGGGGCGGCGATTGCGCCAGCGATAGCGCGACAATGCCGGCGTCCGCATTTCCGGATTCTGCAAATTGCGCCGCCTGCGAAATGTTTTCCCCCAGCACGAGCCGGTCTTTCACCGCATCATAGATCCTCGCGCCGCGAAGCGCCTGCTCGGCAGCGCGCCCGTACGGCGCATGTTGCGGATTGGCGATGGCGATTTTGCGCACGGAAGGATCGCGCAATGCGGCGAGTCCCTTGTCAATGTCCAGCCGCGAATCCTGGCGCACCCACAACACGATTTTGCCCACGGCGTAGAGGACCGTGCTTCCCGGCGCGGCCAGTCCCTCACTTTCAAGTTTTTTCGGATAAGCAATATCGGCCGAGAAAAATACGTCGAATGGCGCCCCATTTTCAATTTGCGTCAGGAAATTCCCGGACGACCCGATGCTGACGCGCACGGTGCATCCCGTGGCCTTTTCGTAATTGGCCGCGATTTCTTTCATGGCGTCGCTCAAATCCGACGCAGCCGCAACCGTGATCGTGCCGCACGGTTTCTGTGCGGCTTGCGCGCCAGCGGCGGGCCCCAACGCGACGGCGCACACCAGCCCCGCAATCAGTAGGGGCACGGCATGCCGTGCCCCTGCAGTCGATCCGCGGATGCCCGGCTTCGTCGACATGAGTGCTCCCAATAGCAATCGCTCCCCCCTCATTCAAGAAAGCTTGCCCAACTCACACTCGCACAATCATCACTTCTGTGGACTTGATCAGGGCGGCGGCGGTCTGGCCCTTGGCCAGCCGCATTTCACGCGCGGCGTCCGCCGTAATGATCGACGAGATGCGCTGCCCGCCGATCGAAAGCTTGATCTGCGCCAGCAAGCCGCTGTAGCGGACCTCCACGATGCGTCCAACCAGCTGATTGCGCCCGCTGATGCGGCGAAAGCCGCGGCGCCCGGCGAACACATCCTTTTGCTCGGTGCGCGGCAGGTACCGCTCGATTTCCGAGGCGGGAATGCGGTGGTGCCCTCCGGCGGTCTGCACGCTGCGGAGTTTCTTCTTGTAGATCCACTGCTTGAGCGTCGGATAGCTGATGCCCAGCGCGCGCGCGGCATCGCGCGGGTTAAGCAGTTCCTCGGAACGCATGGCGCCTCCAGTGAATACACTTATATTCAATTAATATTGATTGGTCAATACGGATTTATATGAATTTGTACAGTAGGACAGGCTTCAGCCTGTCGCTTTTTAATTTTGCCGCGCCAAAACCGACAGGCTGAAGCCTGTCCTACTCGGCACCAAACGCCAGCAGCACGTTTCCGGGCATCCCGCCGTTGCGCGGGTAGCCGGAATTGACATAGACCATCCCGTCGACGATCACGGGCCCCGCCCCGTCGATCGAGCCGCCCTTGCCGGGCACTCCGTTCACCGTGGAAAAATCCGTTGCCGTGTCGAAATCCCAGACCATCTCCCCATCCTCGGTGCTGAACGCGCGAATGTGCCCGTCGAGCGATGGAGAAAAAACCACGCCGGGAATCAAAGCCAGCGCGGCCGATTGGCCGGGACTGCACCCCGGCTTCGGCGGATCGCAAGGGTGACTCGCAGCGAACCAGGCCTTTGCGCCGTTCTCGAGATGAAGCGCCGTCAGCCCGCCGCCTTTCACGGGATCAAATGTCGCGCCGCCCACCGGACCCGCCGTGTTCATCACGGCGGAGACGTCGGAAACCGCCGCGTACACTTTTTGCCCGTCGCTGGCCATGCCCCACTGTACGCCGCCGTTGATTCCTCCGGTGCCCACGCGAGTCTCCCACAACAATTTCCCCTTTGCGTCCGGATCGAACGCGTGGACCAGACCGGATTTTTGCCCCGCCACCAGAATTTCTTTTCCGTTCGGAGCGCGAACCAGCAACGCCGACGATCCAAAATCGTAGTCAGGCCCGTTGGTCGAGGGGCAATTCACTCCCTTGGTGCGGCAGGCGGAAGTGTACGCGTCGTTCGCCAGGGCTTGCTGGGTCCAAACGATGCGTCCCGTTTTCAAGTTGAGCGCGATCACCGCGTCGCTGGTCGAAGTCGCAGGGACCGAATAGTTGTCGCCGGTGGTGACGTACAGCAGGCCTCTCTTCAAATCGATGGTCGGGGACGACCAGACGGGAGCGCCGGAAGGCCCCCACTGCGCGACTCCCACGCCGTTGACACCGGTCTTTTGCGGCGGATCCACCAGGTACGATTTCCAGACTTGGGACCCATCGCGCACGCGCAGCGCCGTGACACTGCCGCGAAACGTGCAGCATTCGTATTGCGGATCGGTGGAACGCGTTTCCTCCCACGACGCCGCGGGAATGAATACGACGCCGTCAAGCGAAACGGCCGAACCCGTCAGCCGCGCGGCTTCGTGTTCCTCCAACCGCTTTTTCCAAGAGAGTTTCCCTGATTTCGCATCAAGCGCGTAGACCCAACCGATCAAATCGCCGAACACGAGCGAGTACGAGGACCCTTTGCGGACCGGCAGAATCGCCGCGCGTACCGGCCCGTTTGCCTGGAAAGTCCAGTGCACGCAACCGGTCTTCGCGTCGAGGGCCTGCACCAGGCCTCCCGCGCTTCCAATAAAAAGTGTCCCGTCCAAAATCGCCGGGGCCGCAAACGACGTGACATCGCCGGCAAATCCGTAAGCCCATTTCAATTTGAGCCGCCGCACCTGCGTCATGTTGAGCCCGGCCTGGTCGGCGCTCTGGAAGCGCGTATTGGACGCGGACGGGCTCCACCCCGCCCAACCCGGCGCCGACGCGGCAGAGAGAGGCGCCACGCCTGCCGCACAGGGATTTTTCGGCGCGGGTGGAGCGTCTTCTCCCGGAGTTCCCAGAAAATTCGCGACAGCCACGCGCTCCTCGCGCTTCATCGGATAGGCCACGGCCATCATCAAGCCGAAATCCAGCGTGCGCAGGATGCGCCCCGCGGACATGGTCTGCAAAACTTGCCTGGCCGGTGCGCGGGAAACGCCCTCGTCGTGGCACCGCGCGCAGCGCTTCTGATAAACGTCCGCGCCGCTGACGGTGGGCGCGCTCTGCGCCGAAGCGGGCGAAATTGCAAATGTCATGAGTAAGAAGATCCCGATGGAAATGAACTGGATGGCGCGAGTAGCTGCGGTTCGCATTGGGTTCTTCCTCGTTGAAAACATTTTAGGAGAGAATCTTACGCTATTTTGAGGGATAACGCGGAGCGAACGCAGCCAGACGATATCATCCTGGTTTTTGCTTTAGTCTTACGTCGTCATTCCGAGTCCCGGAAGGGACCGGGATAAACTCCGCGAGGAATCTCTCTTGGGTGTTTGCCAGGCGAAAAAAGAAAGAGGCATTCCTCGGGCCAAAAAAATCCTCGAAATGACGGCGTTTCTTTTTGGCTTTGTGAAACGCGCTAAACGTGCGCGGCGGCTTCCTGCTCGAAGGCGTGATACGAGGAACGCACCAGCGGACCCGATTCCACGTGTGCGAAACCCATCTGCTCTCCCAGAGTCTTGTATTCCGCGAATTCATCCGGATGCACATAACGCACGATGGGTAGATGCTCGCGCGTGGGCTGCATGTACTGGCCCAGCGTCAGGATGTTGGTGCCTTGCGCGGCCAGATCCTGCATCGCCGCAAGCACTTCCACGCGGGTTTCCCCCAGGCCGAGCATGAGCCCGGTTTTCGTGGGCATTCCCGGCGCCAGATTTTTCGCACGGCGCAACAACTCCAGCGACCTAGTGTAGATCGCTCCCTTGCGCACTTCGTGATACAAGCGCGGCACCGTTTCCGTGTTGTGGTTTAAAACTTCCGGCTTTGCCGCAATCACGGTTTCCAAAGCCTGCCAATCCCCGCGAAAATCGGGGATCAGCACTTCCACTTTGCACGCCGGAATGCGCCTGTGAATTTCCTGGATGGTGCGCGCGAAAATCGCGGCGCCCCCGTCGGGTTGATCGTCGCGATTCACGGACGTGACCACGGCATAGCGCAATCCCATGCGCTCGGCGGCCTCGGCCACGCGCTCCGGCTCGTTCTCGTCCGGAGGCGCCGCGGGTCTTCCCGACGGCACGGCGCAAAACCCGCACGCGCGCGTGCAGATATTTCCCAGGATCATGAACGTCGCCGTGCGATTTTCCCAGCACTCACCCATGTTGGGGCAGCGCGCGCTCTCGCACACCGTGTTCAGGCCGAGTGTGCGCATGATGCGCTTGAGTTCCTGATAATTGGGCCCATTGAAAAATTTTACGCGCAGCCAATCCGGCCGTGGGTGCGCGGCCGGATCCAGCGAAAACCCCGCGGCGGGAGCCGGGACGGAATTGGAAACGATATGGAACGGTGACGGCATCCGGATAGTCTCAATTTTTGATTTTAAGCTTTGCGACAGGAGGACACAAGTAGAGCCCTGCGCGACTGTCCGGAACTGGCAAATGTAGCGCCCGCCTGAAGGCGGGCATGTGAGGGGTACGCGAGTGCCCGCCTGAAGGCGGGCGCTACATTCGATTCTCAAGGAAAAGTGTCACAAAATGATGCAGTTTTGCCACGCGGATCCGGCCATTTTGTGTCTTTTTTACCACACGCAAGTTACCATTTGTCCGCATCTTATTGATTTTAATGATTTAATCTATTCAACGTAAGGCCCGCTGGATGCTACGATTGCACCATCAAATGACGCAGCAAACTACAATCGAAAGGCCAGTCGCCACCCAGGGAGTCGGCCTTCACACTGCGGTGAAATCTCACCTTCGGCTTGTGCCGGCCCCGGCGGATACGGGGATCGTCTTCCGCCGTGTGGACCTGGATAATTTTGAAATCGAAGCGCACGTCCGCAACGTCGCTCGAGTCAGTTATGCGACCAGCCTGATGAAAAAGGGCGTGCTGCTTTCCACCACCGAACACCTTCTGGCGGCCCTGTACTCCTGCGGCGTGGACAACGTCTACATCGAGCTGGACGCGCTGGAATTGCCCATTCTGGACGGGTCGTCGCAACCCTTCATTGAGATGCTCGGCCAGGCCGGAATTCGTCGATTACGCAAACGTCGCCGCTACCTGAAGGTGGTGAAGCCACTGGAATTCAGCGATGGCGGGCGGCGCATCGGAATTTATCCCGCGGACGATTTTCAAGTTCGCTGCTACGTGGAATACGCGAATCCGGCTGTGGGCGTGCAGGAAGTCGAGTTGCGCGTGAGCCGCGAATCGTTCAGCCATCTGCTGGCGCCGGCCCGGACGTTCGGTTTCGTGCAGGATTTTGAAGGATTGCGCCGCATGGGCCTGATCCGTGGCGGTTCGCTCGATAACGCAATCGTTCTGAATGAAAATGGCGTCATGAACGGCCCGCTGCGCTTCCCGGATGAGTTTGGCCGGCACAAGGCGCTGGACCTGATTGGCGATCTGGCCCTGGTGGGGCGGCCGCTGCTGGCGCGTGTGGAAGCCTGGAAAGCCGGCCACGCGCTGCACACCCAGTTGGTGACGCGCCTGCTGGCCGATCCTTCGTTGTGGACCGAAACATACGAAGAAGCTTCCGCCGAGCCTGGGCACGCTCACACAATTGAGGCCTCGACCCCGGCCCCGGCCGGCGATTAGTCTTGGATCTCCAGCTGCCCGGTGCATGGAAATATTTTCCGCAAGAAACGGGGTTCAGTAGGACAGGCTTCAGCCTGTCCTACTGGATCCCCCTGTGCTGCTTGGATTAAGTGTTCCTTTCGCATCTCTTCGGATTCCACCGGATTGTCAAACCGGCGCGAACCGCTGACAATATCGGCATGGCTAACCCCGACATCGCAATCGTGATCCTGGCCGCGGGCAAGGGCACGCGGCTGAAATCCGCGCTGGCCAAGGTGCTGCACCGCGCGGGCGGGCGTCCGCTGGTCGAGCACGTAGTGCGCGCCTGCCAGCCGCTGAAGTCCCGGGAAATTATCGCGGTGGTGGGTCATCAGGCCGAGGATGTGACCGCTGCCGTCGCGCCGCTGGGCGTCAAGACGGCTCTGCAGCAGCCGCAACGAGGCACTGGGCACGCCATGCAGGTGGCGCGACGCGCCATTCCCGCGCGCGTGAAATTCGCGATCCTGCTGCCGGGCGATGCGCCGCTGATCCGCACCGAAACGCTTGCCGCTCTGGCCGCCGCTCACCGCGAATCCGGCGCCGCCGCCACCATCCTTTCCGCCGAAATCGAAAATCCCGCCGGCTACGGCCGCATCGTGCGTCGCGATGACGGCTCGGTCTCCGCCATCGTCGAGGATTCCGCGCTTTCAGCCGACCAGCGCGCCATTCGCGAAATTAATTCCAGCATCTACTGCTTTTCACTCGACAAGTTGTGGCCTTGCCTGGCTTCGCTCAAGCCGCAGAACGTGCACAAAGAGCTTTACCTGACCGACGCCATCGCCGTGCTGCGCCAGAAGGGCGAAAACGTGCAAGCGGTTTTGGCCGCCGATCCCGACGAAGTCCTGGGATGCAACACGCGCTCCGATCTGGCCGCGGTGGACGCGGTCTTCCGCCGCCGCAAACGCGCTGCCGTGATGGACGACGGCGTGACCCTGGAATTGCCCGACACCATCGTGATTGATCCGAACGTAACGATCGGCGCGGATACGCGCATCGAGCCCGGCGTGCAACTGCTAGGCCACACGCGCATTGGCGCCGGCTGCACGGTGCGCGCAGGCAGCATTCTGTCCGACGCCGTGCTCGAAGACAACGTTCTGGTGAAACCATATTCCATCGTGACGGCCAGCCATCTCTCAACCGGCGTGCAGGTGGGCCCGTTCGCGCATCTGCGCGACGGCGCACGGCTGGAGGAAAACGCGCGCGTGGGAAATTTCGTGGAAGTGAAGAAGAGCGTCCTGGGCGAGGGCGTGAAGTCCATGCACCTGACCTACCTGGGCGACGCGCGCATCGGCAACGGCACCAACATCGGCGCCGGGACCATCACCTGCAACTACGACGGCGTGAACAAGAATCCCACCACCATCGGCAAGCGCGTCTTCATCGGCAGCGATAGTGCGCTGGTTGCGCCCGTGCGCATCGGCGACGGCGCGTACGTGGGCGCCGGATCGGTGATAACCAAGAACGTGCCTCCCGACGCGCTGGGCCTGGCCCGCGGCCAGCAAGTCAATAAACTCGGATGGGCCGAGATGCGCCGGCGCGAAATGGCGGTCATCGCCAAACCCGCAAAATCGCGAAGCCGCAAGAAAGCGAAGCGCAAAACTTCCCGCATGAAAAAATAATAATCCCCCCACGTCATTCCGAACGAAGCGAGGAATCCCTCTTGTTTTGGACGCAAATGATAGAGAGATTCTTCGGCAAACCCCGCCTCGGAATGACGCCGCTGTGAGGGTGTTGCAACGCGCGCTATTCGCCCCACACAACCTAATTTCAATGCAAATAATTACCACTAGGTTATGGGATGTTGTATTGGTACCCCGTGCCAAAATGAAACTATTGCTCCCCGGCACTTCGGGTGATATTCTGCGCCCACTTTCCCAGGGAGGGACCGAACCATGTCTGTTTGGGTGAACTGGGGCCTCGTTGTGGGTGCTGTTTCCTTTGTTATCGGCGATCTCGTATTGGAAGTGTACGCCGGCGCAAATCTCGCGGTGCTTGGCATGATTATGCTGGCCGCAGGGATCCTGGGCTTGGGCCTGGACTCGGCCGCGGTTGGCCTGGGGTCGGCGTTCGTCATGATCCTGGCGTACTTTGCCTTCCAACGGCGCCCGGGACAAATGCTGCCGAAACGCGTTTCGGAGCAGTAGTTCAGGTTTCGTCCAGCTTCCCTTTTCGGGAAGATCGAAACACCTCTCTCCAAAATTTGCCTCTAGAGGTTTGCCCGTTCGCTCGACCCTACTGAAACTTGTGTTTTCTTTAAACGAGCGTTAATCTGCAGGCAAAGAACGCCTGTCACCAATGGTGACTGGCTGCGATGGCGCGTGTGTGAAGGCGGCAACTGAAAGCAGCTTCATGCCGGAATTCGTAATTACCGCCCAAGTAAGCTGGCCGGAAGTGCAGTTTGTCCCGGGGAAACAATTCCAGGCATGGTGCGCAAGAGGCGATCTGTGAGAGCTATATTGGAGTTGGACTCCAAGAGGTAGTCGCCCGTGGCCCTGACGCCCAATTCCGCGAATCGACGCAGCCAGCGAATGTCCCGAGGCCTTCCGGTTTTTGTGTGCGGAGAATCGCCAAGGCGAAAACCCTTCAAAGAAGAAGCCTTCACCGTTTCCTTCAACGCGCATGGGGCGCTTCTGATCCTGTACGCAAAAGTCGAGCTGGGACAGGAAGTTCTTCTCATGAATCCGATAACCTGGGACGATCAGGAGGCCCGCGTGGTGTATTCCACGCCGGCAAAAGGCGGCCTGACGCACATCGGCGTGGAATTCAAGCGGCCCGCGCCCCAATTCTGGCCGGTGGGCGACACGCCCGAGGATTGGAATTTTTCGTCGGCCGCGGCCCCGGGCACGCTTTCCTTGAAGACGCGCTGAGTTTCTCCACTGAAAACATTCCCGCGTAATTTCAACAAGATTCATTCGTGCGGCAGGAGTGTCCGCCCGAACAGCCGGTGTTGCCAATTCCAAAGTTGACCCGGCGTTTCTCGTTGAAGTACCCTTGTGCCCCCGCCGCGGAGCTATCCGGGAGCGGAGCAACAGGAGCAATTTCCTCCGAAATTCACCTGAAAAACTCGCCTTAGAAAAGGAGTGCCATGGCCAAGAAAGTCGATCCACTCAATAAGAAGCAGTACGGCGCGGTAACAGCGATGTTGACCGTGACCGACGTGAAAGCGGCCGTCGCTTTTTACACCAAAGCGTTCGGTTTCGCGAAGCGGGGAATCATGAATGGCCCGGACGGCAAGGCCATCCATGCCGAACTGACCCTGCGCGGCACAACGCTGATGCTGGGCCCGGAAATGCCGCAAATGGGCGCGCGCGGCGCGAAGGCCGTGGGCTCCTCGCCGACGAGTTTGTATCTGCTGACGGAAAATGTCGATAAGACCGTCGCGAAGGCCACAAAGCTCGGAGCGACACTCAAGGGCGAAGTGAAAGATATGTTCTGGGGCGACCGCACCGGAACGCTGATCGATCCCGAGGGCTACATGTGGATGATCGCGACGCACATCGCGCAACCCACCCCGAAGGAAATGCAGCAGAAAATGAAGGAACAGATGTCCGGCAACCCGGCGGCTCAGGCTGCCAGCGCGGACTGACAACGCCCTTCAGGCTCCTGGTGATCAATCCAAGCCGCTCCGTTTCGGGCAGCGTGCGGCGGTAAACGGTTCATGTGTGTCCAGTTTCCAGTCCTGCCGCACTCGAGAGCAATCTTTCGATGGCGTCCGCCGCAACCCCGAAGGAAATTGCCGCCCCTCCGGGGCAGCCGCAAATATCTCCGCGCGCTGTGTTAAAATAGATACGAGGGGAGACTCCAAGCAATGAAATTTGGCGTGGTCGTGTTTCCGGGCTCGAATTGCGACCACGATGCGTTTCATGCGCTGGGCGCGGTCCTTCATCAGCCGGTCGAATTTCTCTGGCATCAATCCGAACAAGTTTCCGGGTTTGACGCGATCATCCTGCCGGGGGGATTTTCCTACGGCGATTATTTGCGGACGGGCGCGATCGCGCGATTTTCTCCGGTGATGCGCGCGGTGGAAAAATTCGCGCGCAGCGGCGGCCTGGTTCTGGGTATCTGCAACGGATTTCAGATTCTGTGCGAGGCAGGGCTGCTGCCGGGCGTGCTGCAACGAAATGCCGGGATGCGGTTCGTCTGCCGCCAGGTGCACATCCGCGTGGAGACCACGGACACGCCGTTTACCGCCATGGCCAAGCCCGGCCAGGTGCTGCAAATTCCCATCGCGCACGGCGACGGAAATTATTTTTGCGACGAAGCGACCCTGGCGGACCTTGAGCGCCATCGCCAGATCGTGTTCCGCTACACCACGCCTGAAGGCCGCGAGGATGCGGCGGCGAACCCGAACGGCTCGCTCGCAAACATCGCGGGCGTGTGCAACCGCGAACACAACGTCGTGGGCCTGATGCCGCACCCCGAGCGCGCCGTGGAAGCGGCGCTCGGCTCGGACGACGGCCTTGTGATTTTTCGCTCACTGATCGAATCGCTCACGCGCCGCGCCAGCGTTTCGGCGTAGCATTTCGGCGTAGCGACGGTTTTCGTAGCGCCGGCGTCTCGCCGGCATTCTTTTTTGCGTATGTGGACCGAAAAACTGCCGGCGGGACGCCGGCGCTACCAGAAAGCATTTCGAACCAAGGCATGCTAGACACCGAAATCAAAGTGACACTTGAACTGGCGGCCGAGCACGGCCTGAGCGCCGAGGAATACGCCCGCATCCAGAAAATTCTGGGGCGCGATCCCAACTTCACCGAACTTGGCATCTTCAGCGTGATGTGGAGCGAGCATTGCTCCTACAAATCGAGCAAGGTACATTTGCGGCGCTTGCCGACGCGCGGGCCGCAGGTTCTGCAGGGGCCGGGCGAAAACGCGGGCGTAGTGGATATCGGCGACGGGCTGACGGCTGCGTTCAAGATGGAATCGCACAACCATCCGAGCTACGTCGAGCCGTTCCAGGGTGCGGCCACCGGTGTCGGTGGAATCCTGCGCGATATTTTTACGATGGGCGCGCGGCCCATCGCCGTGCTCGATTCGCTGCGCTTCGGGCCAATTGGTTCAGGAACCACGGACGAAGAAACCGTCGCGCGCAACCGGCGCATCGTGGACGGCGTGGTGCGCGGCATCGCGCATTACGGAAATTGTTTTGGCGTGCCGACGGTTGGCGGCGAAGTGCAATTCGAGGCGGGCTATTCGGCCAATCCGCTGGTAAACGTTCTGGCGCTGGGCATCGCGAAAAAAGAGGATCTGTTTTTCGCGAAGGCGCGCGGCGCGGGCAATCCCGTGATTTATGTGGGTGCGAAAACCGGGCGCGACGGCATTCACGGCGCGTCGCTGCTGGCTTCCGCCGAATTTACCGAAGAATCGCAGCAAAAGCGGCCCAACGTGCAGGTGGGCGACCCGTTCATGGAAAAGCTACTGCTGGAAGCGTGCCTGGAGGCAATGCAGACCGGAGCGGTGGTCGCGATTCAGGACATGGGCGCGGCGGGGCTGACAAGTTCGTCGTGCGAGATGGCGTCGCGCGGCGGCCTGGGCATCGAAATCGAACTGGCGCGCGTGCCGCAGCGCGAGCCGGGGATGACTCCCTACGAAATGATGCTGAGCGAATCGCAGGAGCGCATGCTGCTGGTTGCTGAGCGCGGGCGCGAGCAGGAAGTGCTCCGCGTGTTCGCCAAGTGGGGACTCGACGCTGTGGAAATCGGGCGCGTCACCGAGGACGGCCTGGTGCGCGTGCTGCATCACGGAAAGATCGCGGCGGAAATTCCCGCGCATCCTCTCGCGGAAGAGGGACCTGTCTACCAGCGCCCGCTGGCGGCGCCAGCTCCCGTTGCAAATGAGCGCCTCGTCGAGTTCGGCGCGGCGGGCGCTGATCTCACCGACAATTTCCGGAAATTACTTGCGGCTCCCGCGATTGCGTCCAAGCACTGGATCTGGGAGCAATACGATTACATGGTGCGCACAAATACGCTGGAAGGCCCGGGTGCGGGCGACGCGGCAGTGGTGCGCGTGAAGGGCACCAAGCGCGCGCTGGCGCTGGCGAGTGACGGCAATGGCCGCTGGTCCCGCCTCGATCCGTTCGTGGGCGCGCAACTTGCCGTGACCGAGGCCGCGCGCAACGTGGCGTGCTCCGGCGCAAAGCCCTGGGCGGCGACGAATTGCCTGAATTTCGGCAGCCCGGAAAAGCCGGAAGTGATGTGGCAGTTCAGCCGCGCGATCGACGGCATCGCGGCGGCCTGTATCGCGCTGGAAATTCCCATCACCGGCGGCAACGTGAGTTTTTATAACGAGACATTGGGCCGCTCGATCGATCCCACGCCGGTGCTTGGTGTGTTGGGGATTATGGAGGATGCTTCGCGCGCCCTGGGCATGGCGTTTCGTGCGGAAGGCGACGTGATCTTGCTGCTGGATGGGCTTGCGTCGGCCGAAACAAGCCGGCGTGAATTTTCGTCCTCTGAATACGCGCGCACAATTCACGGCATTGTCGCAGGCGCACCGCCTGCTGTGAATCTTTCGGCGGAAAAAAAGCTGATCGCCGCGCTGGTCGCGCTGGCCGGCGAGGGAAAACTGCAATCCGCGCACGACGTGAGCGACGGCGGCCTGGCCGTGACGCTGGCGGAATCCTGCTTTGCGAGCGACGGCCTTTCGGCGCGCGTTTCGCTTGCGGGCAAGGAGCCGGACGAGGCGGCGCTGTTCGGCGAACGCGGCGCGCGCGCCGTCGTATCGGTTACTTCCGAAAATCTTGCCGCTGTGCGCCGGATTGCGGCACAATATGAGTTGGCCGTGCTGGAAATTGGCCGTGTCTCCAGAGGCGAATTCCGCATCGAACTGAATGGCAGGATAGCGATCAGCAGCGACACCCCCTCACTGGCTGATGCCTGGAATGGAGCTTTGGAAAAGCTCCTGAGCACGAACCGTCTCGGAAAAACCGAATGAGCGATTTCATCCAGATCGAAAACGACAGGTTTCACGACCACTGCGGCGTATGCGGCGTCTTCGGGCATCCCGAAGCCGCGAAGATGGCGTATCTGGGCCTCTACGCGTTGCAGCACCGCGGCCAGGAATCCGCCGGCATCGTTTCCAGCGACGGTCGCGAATTGCATCTGGAAAAAAGCATGGGCCTGGTGGCGGATATTTTTCAGCCGGAGGTGCTGGCGCGGCTTCCGGGCGAAGCGGCGCTGGGGCACACGCGCTACTCGACCGCGGGCGACACTTCCCTGATGAACGCACAGCCGATCGTGATCGACTGCAACAAGGGAAAACTCGCGCTGGGCCACAACGGCAACCTGCCGAGCGCGGGCAAATGGCGCCGCACACTCGAGCATCGCGGATCGATCTTCCAGACCACCAGCGACACCGAAGTGATCGTGCACCTGATCGCGCGCAGCCAGGCGCGCAATCTTTCCGGAGCGCTAGCCGATGCGCTGAATCAAGTGGAGGGCGCCTACTCGCTGCTGGTGCTGACGCGCGATGAAATGTACGCGATGCGCGACCCGCGCGGCTTCCGTCCACTGGCGCTGGGGCAATTGGACGGCGGCTGGGTGGTGGCTTCGGAAACGTGCGCGTTCGATCTGATTGGCGCCACTTATGTTCGCGATGTCGCGCCCGGCGAAATGCTGCGCATCACGCGTACGGGAATCGAATCGCTGCAATTCGCGGCGGAAAAGCCGCTACAGCACTGCATTTTTGAGCACGTGTATTTCGCGCGACCCGACAGCCTGGTGTTCGGCCGCGTGGTCGAGGAAAGCCGCGAAATGCTGGGCCGCATGCTGGCCCGCGAGCATGGCGTTCCGGCCGACGTGGTCGTGCCGGTGCCCGATTCGGGGGTTCCAGCGGCCGTGGGCTATTCGCAGGAATCCGGCATCCCTTTTCGCATGGGCCTCATCCGAAATCATTATGTGGGCCGCACGTTTATCGAGCCGCAGCAGGCCATCCGCGATTTTGGCGTGAAGCTGAAACTGAACCCCGTGCCCATGCTGCTCAAAGGCAAGCGCGTGGTCCTGGTGGACGATTCCATCGTGCGCGGCACCACCAGCCGGAAGATTGTGCGCCTGGTGCGCGAAGCCGGCGCCGTGGAAGTTCACATGCGCATCAGCTGCCCGCCGACGATTTCACCGTGCTACTACGGCGTGGATACGCCCACGCGCGAGGAATTGATCGCCGCGGACGAATCCCGCGGGCGTCCGCGGCTCACGCAAGAGGAGCTCGACGAGTTCGGCGGCAAACTCGATCCGCGCCAGCGCTCGATCGAGGAAATCCGGCGGTATCTCGGGGCGGACACGCTGGGCTACGTTTCGCTGGAAAATTTGCGCCGCGCCGTGGGAGACACGCGCAGCACGTTCTGCACGTCGTGCTACACGGGCGTCTATCCCGTGGATGGCGCGCAGGCCGAGCTCGATCCGCGCGCGGCCGAGTCCGAGGAATTGCCGGTGGTGGAAATTCAGGCTGTACCCAATGAGCGTTGAGACGAATCGCGAAACGAACGGTCAGACGAATAATGAAATGAACGGTGAGAATATGAACGGTGACGAAATAATTCAGAGCGCGGAAAACTCCCAGGAAATTCCGCGCGAGGCGCCGGCCGAATCCAAGCCGGACCTCGGCAAAATCATTCTCCGCGAAGTACTGTCCTGGGTCTGGGTGATCCTGGCGTTTTTGTTCATTACCGGAACGATTGTGCAGGCCCGCGTGATTCCCTCGGGATCGATGGAAAGAACCTTGCTCGTCGGGGACCATCTGCTGATGAGCCGCTTCGGATACGACGCCGAAGTGCCCATGACGCCGCTGCACGAGCGCCTGTGGCGCGATCCGCGCCGCCAGCAGATCGTGGTCTTCCGCGCGCCGCTGCC
This sequence comes from Terriglobia bacterium, assembly GCA_020073375.1. GTDB lineage: Bacteria > Acidobacteriota > Terriglobia > Acidiferrales > UBA7541 > Palsa-360. The sequence goes on from JAIQFG010000025.1 coordinate 61,724, forward strand.
CGGCACGCCGGACTACATCAAGCGCCTGATCGGTTTGCCGGGCGACAACCTGGAAATCCGCGAAGGCGTGGTGTACATCAACGGCAAGAAACTGGAGGAACCCTACCGCGCCGCGCCTCCCAACCCGACCGACAACTACGGCCCGGTCACGGTTCCCGCGCACGAATATTTCATGATGGGCGATAATCGCGACGACTCCTATGACAGCCGGTACTGGGGGTTCGTGCCCAACGAAAATATTATCGGCACGCCGATTCTGGTGTATATGTCCATCGACGCGCCGGGCGAGGCCTGGGATCCGGGACACGTCCGTGACCGCATGACTACGTACTTGAGTGTATTCTTGCACCCGAGCATCGTGCGCTGGCGCCGCATCTTCAAGGTGTTTTAGTTTCGTTTCCAATCCGCGGGAGCTCGCCGCGCGTCTCCCGTCGTCACCGTAGAAAGAGCTCACGTTCATGGACTACGCGGAAGCCGGTGTGAACATCTCGCTCGCCGACCAGGCCAAGCAGCGCATCCGGCGTTTGGCTTCGCGCACGTTCACGCCGGGAGTGATCGGCGGAATCGGCTCGTTCGGCGGACTGTTCGCGCTGGATAAGAAATGGAAAGAGCCGGTGCTGGTGTCGAGCGCCGACGGCGTCGGCACCAAGCTGAAAGTGGCGATAGCCGCGGGCATTCACTCAACCGTTGGCGGCGACCTGGTGAATCACTGCGTCAACGATATTCTGACGCTGGGCGCGGAACCGCTTTTCTTCCTCGATTACCTGGCGATGGGCAAGATGGATCCGAACGTTGTCGAGCAGGTGGTCGAGGGCATGGCGCGCGCGTGCCACGCCGCGGGGTGCGCGCTGATCGGCGGCGAAACCGCGGAAATGCCCGGCTTCTACGGACCGGGAGAATACGATCTGGCCGGATTCATCGTGGGCGTGATGGAACGCGCCAGCCTGAAAAAAACCAGCGCGGTGAAGCCTGGCGACCTGCTTCTGGCGCTTCCTTCAACGGGACTGCACACCAACGGCTACTCGCTCGCGCGCAAGCTGGTGTTCGACCACGCCGGGCTGCACCCGGAATCCTACGTCGCGGAAATCAGCAACAAAATCGGGGCGGAACTATTGCGCCCCCACCGCTGCTACTGGCCCATGCTGAAGCACACGGTTGCGAGCGGGTGGCTTTCCGGCATGGCGCACATCACCGGCGGAGGCATCACCGGGAATCTGCCGCGCGTGCTTCCGCGTGGCGCACAGGCGGAAATCGAGCTGGGCTCCTGGCCCGTGCCTCCGATTTTTTCCTACCTCGCCGGACTTGGAAGACTCGAGCGTGACGAACTGCTGCAGACCTTCAACATGGGCGTGGGGATGATCCTGGTGCTGCCGGTGGAACATCACAAAGCCGTGGAAACCGAACTGAAGCGCCGCCGCGAGAAATTCTACCGCATCGGACAGGTGCGCCGGGCCGACCCGCGCAAGCCGCAGGTGATGTACACGGGGAAATTGCCGTTTTAGGTTTTGGTAGCACAGCCACTCTTTATCCCGAGCCCCTGCGAGGGGCTGGCTGTATGGTTTTGCAAATCACCAGTACGCCGCCCACTTACCTACACTTTCAAGAACCATACAGGCAAGAGTGCCTGTGCTACTTAACGCCGCCACGCTTTGCGCTTCCGGCTCCAATACCACCACTGGCACTGTTCGGCCGGCAGGCGCGGATTTCGCGCTTGCGCGACGCCCGCGCGGAACGTGTCGAGCACGCAGGGGTCCTGCAGGACGCCGGTGATACGGCAAAGCTTTTCGTAAAGCTTCTCGGGATTCTGCCGCGCCAGCTTCGCCACGGAATCGACGCCCAACAATTTGAAATCGCGGACCATGGCGGGACCAATGGAAATCAGGTCGCGCAGCGCACGGCTTTCTTTTCGTTTTACTTTCGCCTTGTCCATTTGCCGAATATATCCCCCCTTGCGATCGTTTGGCAAGATGCCCATGTAGGACAGACACTCTTGTCTGTCCGGTTTAGAGTTACGGCGTCGCCAATCTGAACCGGACAGACAAGAGTGTCTGTCCTACCAAACCACTCCATCCTTTGGTTGACCTGCCGAGTGCCCCGCGATATAAAGCTCCATCGTTTGGCGAGTTGTCGCTGCCGCCGGGCAGCGGAGAGCGAGGCGAACATGTTCTGCTCACGCTGTGGCCAAAATGTCTCGGAGGGCAACCGGTTTTGCCAGAATTGCGGGCAGGAGGTTGGGGTTGCCGCTCCAGCCGCTCAAGCTGCGCCGCCTCTTCCCAACATGGGCAGTGTCTCCGGGCCGCTTGTGTATGGAGGCTTCTGGCTTCGCTTCGTGGCGTATCTCATCGATGGCGTGATCCTCGGAATTCCATTTGGGCTTGTGGTCATGGTCCTGTTTGTCATGTTCGGCGGATTCGGTTTGATGATGCATCGCCGGGTGGGCGACCCGCGTGCTGCCGCGGCCTTCCTTGGCCCGATGTTTCTGGGGTTCCTGTTCGCAATGCTGCTCTTCGTGGGCTTGCAGTGGCTGTATTTCGCGGGATTGGAAAGCTCGGAGCGTCAGGCGACATTCGGGAAGTCGGCGATGTCTCTGCGCGTGACTGACCTACAGGGCCAGCGGTTGTCCTTCGGCCATGCCACAGGCCGGTTTTTCTCCAAGATCATTACAGGGTTGATTCCGCTGGGCATCGGTTACATCATGGCCGGGTTCACGGAAAAGAAGCAGGCCCTGCACGACATGATCGCCGGGACGCTGGTCGTGCGGAAATTGTAATCCCCCGCTGCCCCACAAATTCAATCCGTTTTGCCGCCGTGGTACGATTTCGGCGCCATGACAACAATACTTCTTCTCCTCTGCTCCAATATTTTCATGACCATCGCCTGGTACGGGCATCTGAAACACCGCAATGCGCCGCTGATCACCGCGATCGTCGTAAGTTGGATGATTGCGTTCCTGGAATATTGCTTTCAGGTGCCCGCGAACCGTATCGGGTATGGCGAATTCACGGCGTTTCAGCTGAAGATCATCCAGGAAACGATTACGCTCTGCGTGTTTGTGGTGTTCGCATGGCTCTACCTCGGCGAGACCATCAAATGGAATTACGCGGTGTCATTCCTATTCCTCATGGGAGCGGTGACGTTCGCCTTCTGGGGAAAACTATAACCCCTCGTCGAGGCTGTCCTGGTTGGAAGTCTCTGTCTTTCGGAGGTCCGAGCTTCAGCTCGGACATTGAAACTCGGTTCAATCCTGGGCTTTAGCCCCTGAAGCTTCAGGGGTTAAAACCCCTAATACGACGATCCGCTTCGTCGGGGCTGAAGCCCCGACCTCCTGAAACCGTGATGCAGAACCGGTTGGGACGCTGCGCATTCGTCTTGCGCGCTACGGCAGCAGGCCGAAGACGGCCACGCTGTTCGTCGTAGCGGCGAAAACCTTTCCGTCGGCGATCATGGGCGTGATGAATTTATTGCCGCTGCCGAAGTGGTCGCGGCTGCCGGCGGCCTGGTTGCTGTTATAAAGTTCCTGCGTCAGATCGCTTGCCAGGAACGCATGCAGGACGGCCGTGCCGGTATTTTCAATCGCCCAGACGATTCCGTTGGAGCTTCCATTGGCCGAAATGCTAGGGAGCGCTCCAGGATACGTGAAGGAAGCACCCGTATGCGCGGGCGTGGTGGAAAGTTTGCCATTCGAGATGGCGAAGGATTTCAGCGTGTTATTTTGATCGCAGAAGTAGACGGTGTTGTTGAAGTACGCCGGCACGCCCCACACGCCATTCGGCAGAGCTCCCGGCAGATCCTGGTACACATTGTTTGACGACGCGCTGAATTTTCCAAGATTGTTGCGGTCCACCACGTAAATATGCCCGTCTTTGCCCGCGCCCACGGCCAGATGCAGCGTGCCGCCCGTGCCAAAGGCAGCATCGGGCAGGACCATCGCGCCGCCCGAACCCAGGTCGGCATCAGCGCTCGATTCGCTAGTGGTATTCGACATGTTGAAATAGTCGGCGAGCTGGAGCGCGTTGTTCGTGGTGGAAACCTTCACGAACGCGTTGCCGTAATCCTGTTTGTTGGGAAATCCGTTCGTGTCGAGCGTGGTTTCAAATGACCCGTTGGCGATCAGGGCATAGATGTTGCCCTGCGTGTCGGCGGCCAGACCTCCGCCGCTCTGCCAGATTGAGCCTTCGCTGCCGTTCGGGGTGAGATTCAGCACGCTGGTCTTCGCCAGGGTCGAGGCGTTATAGCCGATGATCCACGCGGTGTACGGATTGATGTCGCAGTGCGACGCCCAACTGGTGTAGACCACGCCATTCAGCAGAAGCAGGCCCGCGCGCTCCTTGTACTGCTTGGGATCGAAGACCACTTGCCCGCCGGAGCTGTTCGCGCCCGTGCCGGAATACGAGGCCTGCACGGCGATGGGCCCGCCGAGCAGTTCGGCGCCGCTGGTGACGTCGAGCGCGTGCAGGCGCTGGAAATACGTCGATGCGCTCTTGGACATGGCGACGACGTACATCGTCCCGTGCGCGCCGGCCGCGCGGTCGATCACCGGAGTGGAGGTGATGCCGATTTCCGGGGAGACCTGGCCGCAGCCGCGGTTGTCGCTGGTGGTCTCGCCGGAGCCGAGCAGGGAAACCTTCCACAACTGCATTCCGGTGTCGGAATCGAACGCGTAGACCGAGTCATGTTCGGTCACGACGAAGACGACGTTGTGCGCGGCTCCGTTCACCGAAAGTTGCGAAAGGTACAGAGGCTCGGCGTCCACTTTTCCGTCGACGGAAAGATTGTGAAGCAGGCCGAAGGTCTGCGACTTCACGTTTGCCGGAGTGAGGATGGATTCGGTGAGATTCTGCCCGGTGCGGAGATTGTCGTTGTGAAATGTGAGGACGTCGGTGTGGACGGCCACTGCAGCGTTGACCGTGAGCGTGGCCGAGTTGCTGGTGATGCTGTTCACCGGGTTGGTGATGACCACGCGGAAGACAGCGCCGTTGTCGGCAGGGGTGGTGGCGGGCGTGGTGTAACTCGCGGACGTCGCGCCCGGGATATTCACCGTATTCTTCTGCCACTGGTAGCCGAGTTGCGCGGTCCCGGTTGCGACGACCGAGAACGTGGCCGTCTGGCCGGCGTTCACGGCCTGGTTGGCCGGTTGGGTGGTAATGCTGGGCGCGACCGGAAGAGCCAGGACGGTCAGCGTGGCCGAACTGCTGGTCATGCTGCCGGCCGAGTTCGAGACGATCACGCGAAAATTCGCATTGTTGTCGCCGGAAACCGTCGCGGGGGTCGTGTAGCTGGCCGATGTCGCGCCGGAAATGCTGGCATTATTTTTCTGCCACTGATAGGCGAGCGGCGCGGTGCCCGCGGCCACGACGGAAAATGTGGCGGTCTGCCCAATGGTGACCGAAATGTTCGCCGGCTGCGTCATGATCGCCGGTGCATCCGGATTCGTGGAAGTTGTCTTGGTGGTGCCCACGCAGCCCCAAATCGCAAACGCCAGCCAGGAAATCAAAGTGAGCCGCAAGATCGACCGTTGGGTTGTCATAAGCATTTGGATGCGCCGAGCAGCGTCGCGTCCGCATTGCTTGGAACTTTCGCGTGAACACGATTCCCGGGGGAACACGAACGCCGCATGAAATTGTCAATTTGTAGAATACAAGAATAGCCCGGAAATGCGGCAGAAACACCTGTTCCGAAGTACGGTTTTGGAATACTGCCCGAAAACGGTATATCTTCGCTGAGAGAAGCAAGGCTGGAAATCGGCGGGATCGAAGTAAAGCACGGGTTGGATGCGCCGCGCGGTTATGCTAACGTCTTTTGCTTATGCCGCATCGCATTGGAGTGCTGTTGTCGGGGCGTGGATCGAATTTCGAGGCGCTGGCCGACCAGATTGCTGACGGGCGCATTCCCGGCGCGGAAATTGCCATCGTCATCAGCAACCGGGAAGATGCTCCCGGCCTGGCGCGCGCAACGGCGCGAGGGATCGCAACCAAAGCGATTCCCTCGAAGGGCCTGCCGCGCGAAGCGTACGATATGCAGGTCGTGGCCGAACTTCGCGGGGCGAACGTGGATCTGGTTTGCCTCGCTGGATTCATGCGCCTGCTTTCTCCCTATTTTGTGGCCGCGTTTCCGCGGCGCATCCTGAATATTCATCCGTCGCTGCTGCCGTCGTTTCCTGGACTCGAGGCTCAGCGGCAGGCGCTGGAATACGGCGTGCAATTCAGCGGCTGCACGGTGCACCTGGTGGATGAAACGCTCGATGCCGGGCCGATACTGGTGCAGGCCGTGGTCCCGGTGCGCGACGACGATACGGACGAATCGCTTTCGGCGCGCATCCTGGCCGAAGAGCACCGCATATATGCGGATGCTGTACGCCTGGTTCTTTCCGGGCGCTACCGCATTGAGGGACGCCGCGTGATCAAGCTCCACAATTAATTTTGACGACGCCATCATGACGACGAAAAAACAGTTCCAGCCCGTGGACCAGCAACTCGCCTACCTGCGCAAAGGCGCGGCGGAGATTATTCGCGAGGAAGACTTAAAGGCGAAGCTCGAAGCTTCGTACAAGTCTGGCAAACCCCTGCGCGTGAAGCTAGGCGTGGACCCGACGGCGCCCGACCTGCACCTGGGCCACACCGTGGTGCTGCGCAAGCTGAAACATTTTCAAGACCTGGGCCACATCGCGATTTTTCTGGTCGGGGATTTCACGGCCATGGTGGGCGATCCCACCGGGCAATCCGAAACGCGGCCGCCGCTGACGCGCGAGCAGGTGGACGCCAACGCGAAAACGTACCTCGAACAGGTCTACAAGATTCTGCATAGGGAAAATACGGAGGTGCGTTACAACTCCGAGTGGCTCGGCAAGCTCAGCGGCCACGACATGATCCGTCTGTGCGCGCGCTACCGCCTGGCGCGAATGCTCGAGCGCGAGGATTTTCGCTCGCGCCTCGCCGGCAATCTGCCCATCTCCATCCACGAACTGCTTTACCCGCTGCTGCAGGCCTACGATTCGGTCGCGCTCGAAGCCGACGTCGAGCTGGGCGCCACCGAGCAGAAATTCAACTTGCTGGTGGGCCGCGAAATTCAGCGCGAGTACGGCCAGCCGTCGCAGGTGGCGCTGACCATGCCGATCCTGGTGGGCCTGGACGGCCAGCGCAAAATGTCCAAGTCGCTGGGCAATTACGTGGGGATCACCGAGCCACCGTCCACGATGTTCGGCAAGCTGATGTCGGTCTCGGACGAAATGATGTGGCCCTATTTCGATCTGGTGACCGACCACACGCCGGAGGAAATCGCGGCGCTCGCGGCGAAAGTGAAATCCGGCGCGGTCCATCCGATGGACGTGAAAATGTCCCTGGCCCGGGAAATCATCGCCGGATTCCACGGCGCCGAGGCCGGAGAAAAAGCCGCCGCCGAATTTCAGCGCGTGTTCCGTGACCGCGAAGCGCCGGACGAAGCGCCCGCGCGCAAGATTCCGGCGGGCGCGGCGAAACGGCTGACCGCGCTGCTGGTCGAGCTGCAGCTCGCGCCCTCACGCAGCGAAGCGGATCGCCTGGTGAAGCAGGGCGGCGTGGAACTGAACGGTGAACGAATTTCCGACGTGAAAAAGGACATCGACCTGAGCACCCCGCGCGAATTTCTATTGCGCGCCGGGAAGAAGAAATTTCTGCGCGTGATTGTGGAGTAGGGTCCTTCATTCTTGTATGGTTTCGGGCGGCGCACGTTTCGCATTGTGCGGGTGAAGGCGGAACGAAAGTAGGGTGGCGGGTGAAGTAGGACAGGCTTCAGCCTGTCCTACTCATTCTCCTTCGCCGGATACACGCGGCTGAAGATCACCGCCGTCAGCGCGAGCACCGCGAACGCCATGACGCTGCCTTCGGGGCCCACCGTGCCTCCGGTGAGCCACGCAGGGCCGTGGAACGAGGAATTGAGCAAATGGCCCGGCGCGACGATGCCGCTGTTGGGGACCGAAAATAAAAATGTTTCTCCCCAATCGAACGACGCGTGCAGTCCCACCGCGAACCACAAATTTCCGGTGCGCCGCAGAGTCAGGCAAAAAAACATGCCCATCACAAACACGCTCACCGCGCCCACTTTGTCTTCGCCTCCATTGCCCAGGTGAAGCACGCCGAACGACGCCGACAACATCGCGGCCGCGGGCCAGAACTCCACTCCGCTGGCGAGCGTGAATTGCGTGTAGCCGCGAAAAAGAAACTCCTCGAAGAAACCCACGCACACAAACACCAAGGCCCAGAGCAGCGCGTAACGCCACACGGCGCCGCCCTGCAAGGCCATGGTGCCAAACGAAAAACCGCCGAACACGCGAATCAGGAGGATCATCGCCGCGATCATGGCGATTCCCCAGACAACTCCGCGCCAGAATGGCTCACCGAAGGCTTCGGCGCCGGGAAGCCCGTAGACGCCGAACTCACGCCGTTCGAGCGCGCCCATAATGGCGGCTGCGGCCATCGCGGCGAGAGCTCCCACGCCCTCCTGCACCAGCATGGCCGGGGCCGTGATGTTTCCCCGCATGACTTGCGGGAAATGAAGCGCGATCGTCAGATAAATTCCGCCGGAAGCAAACGATACGAATAGCAGCAGGTACATGAGCAGCCGCCATCCGGCGCGCACCTCGCGCTCGTTCCAAAAAATGCTTTTTGGTCCGTCGATGGAGCCGCCGGGAGGAGCGAGCAGCGATCGCGGCGACGGCTTTGCGTCTTCCGGAATTTGTTCGAGGGTCATGATTTCATTCCGGCTCGCCGTGTTCGGCATAGCCCTTGAGGCGCGCCAGATAGTCCTGGTTGCGTTTGGCGACCGCATGGCGCGTCATCAGCCAGTCCATGGCCTTGCCCAGCAGCCCGGGCATGGTGTATGCGCTGCGCATGCGCACGATCGTTCTTGGCGCGCTTTCAAGAGTTGGCCCAGCCAGCCGCTCGAATTCCCAGCGCTCAAGCCCCTTCACGCCGTAGCGGTCTTCAAAGCGCCATTCGAACACGCGCGCTGGCTGCAGGGCCGTCACAACCGACGTGTGCGACACTTCGCGCTTTCCCAGATGCCCGGTGACACGCACTTTTTGTGACACGGCGAAATCCGGCGCGCCGCCCTGCACTTCCAGGCACGCTTCCATGTCCGCGCCATACCAGTAAGGCATCCGCTGGGGGACGAAAAAAGCGAACACGAGTTCCGCGGGGGCCGCGATCTCTACCGAGGTTTCGATTTGGGCCATGAACGCGCGCTACCGCCCTTCGCGCGCGCGGCCGTAGCCGCCGAAATACCAGCGGGCGCCGACCGTCGCGTACAGTCCGTAGGGGCCGGCGGTGCCCAGGTCGAGGCCTGCGGGGCCGCCGACGTTGCCCTTGTATTTGCCGAGCCAATCCACCTGGTGTTGGGTTACGCGAATCTCAAAATTTTTGGGAAGTTCGACGCCGAGGCCGACCGAGCGCTCAAACGCAATTCCCGCCATGGACGCCGTGTATTTGAATTGCGGCACGTTGCTCCCGAAGGAAAAATTGGGCGTGAAGAACACGAAGGCGTGACGCAAAAAGGTTCGCCCAAATGGCTGGATTTCCAGGTAACCGCCGAGCAGGTAGCGCGCGTAGGCGTTGCAGGGGGAGTCCGCTCCGCCGGCGGCTATGATCACGGTTTGCGATTGCGAACAGCGGCCCAGGTCAGGCTCGTTGTGCGGCGCGGCGACATCGAAAGACGCGTATCCGCGCAGCCAGTTGTGCGGGAAGAGCAGGCCGCGGACGGCGCCTCCTCCGGAAGGCCGATTCTGCGGCGGTGCCGCGGGATCGGGCGGCGTGGCGAGCGTGGCAATGCTGAATGCGTCCTGCGCCCGGGCCGAAATTCCCGCGATAGCCAGGATTGCGGAGAGAAGCAGCACGGTGGTTCTGATTCGATTTTTCAAAGCGATTCTCCTTTTAGAAGTGCTGCAAATTGCTTGCAATCGGATTCTTGTAGGACAGGCACTATTTCCTGTCCGGTTTAGAGTAGCAACGTTGCGCATCAAAACCGGCGAGCATTGCTTGGATCCTGCACCGTTTTATTTTTGCGGGCTCACTGCTGAGCCCGTCACAAACTCGGGCGCTCGGCCCTGGGACCACGGATCGTAGGTTTGCGCAAATCTCATGCGCTCATCGAGCGGCGGATGATTGTAGAACCAGAATTTCACCGCGGTCGAGGGGTTCGGCTCTTCCAGATCCGCTTCGCCCAGCACCTGAAAGCTGTGCGCGGCGACCACCGGCGCGTCCGGGATCAGTCCGTGAATCACTTCCAGGCCGTACTGGTCGGCCTGGTGTTCGAGGTGCCGCGAATAGCCGTTCTCCGCGGGAGTGAACACGAAACCAAAAATGGAAAGCAGCAGGAGCAGGATGGGCAGGCTGGCCAGATCGTCCACGCCACGGATGGCCCAGGTTTCTCCCCAGCGCGCCAGCATCCAATGCAGCAGATGAAACGCGGCATAGAAAAACACCAGCAGCACGCCGCAGGAAAACAGAATTCCATCGAACACGTGCCCCAGGACGTAATGCCCCAATTCGTGGCCGGTGACGAACAGGACTTCGTCTTCGGTCATGCGCCGGATGGTGGTGTCCCAGACCACGACGCGCTTGGTTCCGCTGAGCCCTGTGACGTACGCGTTCAGCGCTTTCAGTTTTGCGCTGGCGATCATCTCGAAAATACGGTCTTCGGGGATCTGCACGCCGGCTCGGGAGGTCATCTGCTCGATGCGCGCGGCCAGTTGCGGCTGCGAATTCGCCAGCGGTTCGTATTTATAGAACCAGGGTTCCACGAGGGGCTCGGCCACCGCGCCCAGAATGATCAGCGGGATGGACACCAGCCAGAAATACAGCCACCAGCGGCGCGGGCTTTCGCGAATCGCCGCATACAGAATCCAGATCACCAGCACGCCGATGGTTACCTGGATGACTTCGCCCTTGGCCCAGTCCCCGATCCAGGATGCCCATCCCTGAATCGATAGCTGGTACTTCAAGGAGAGGCGATGTCCCCAGATCGCGGTGGGCAGGCTGAGGATGTCGATGGTCAGCAGGAGCAGGGGAGCAAACACGAGAGTCTGCACGAAATTGCCGCTGCCGGCGCGCGCCGCCAGGCTTCGGTATGCGGGAGCCACGCGCAGCAGCAGCAAAAAGGCCAGCACCAGGACGCCGTACGCGATGTCGAAAAAATAAAGTTCGTGCCGCGCTTCGGCATAGGCGATGGCCTGCGCTTCCTGGGATGGAGTGAGCGTGTAGCCCTGCACCTGGCCGGATTGCGGCGGCGCCGGGTTTGCGGGTGCGGCGGCAGGCTGCGAGGAAGAAGAAGTTGGAGGCTGCTGCGCGCGAATTTCCCGCGCGGCGAAAAGTCCGGCCAGCAAGAGCAAGAATGCAATCCGAAATGTTTGACAATTCACGCGGTGCCCTCCGGCGTTGCGGTCCCCTGCAAGAAATTCCCGTCGCGGTGGGCGGAGTATGATCCAATCCGCCGAGCGCGCGCAAGCGCGGCGCTCCGCTCAGCCGGGATGGGGAGTCTTGAGCGCGTAGTTGCGAATGGCTCCGCCGGTAGCCACGCCGAAATGAACGGCCGAAGTCCAGCGCTCGAGGCGATGGTGCCTGGTCGCATGGAAAAGGTAAGACACGCCGATTGAGGCCGCCGTGGCCGCCGCCTCGATTCCTCCGAACAGGGGATGATTGTCCACGATTGAGTTGGTCAGGAACACTTCGTCGATGCCGCGGCGACGAAGATTCATGGTCGAGGCGTAGTCGAAGGCCCGCCCGGCCCCCACCGCGGCGAACAGCAAATCGTTTTCGCGGTCCCAGAAGCGGTGTACGGGCAGAGGATGGGTTGCGGGTTGCTGCCGTGGCGCAACGGGATTATCGGGTGCGGCAGGCGGAGCCGTTTGCTGCGCGCGCGCGAGCGGCGCCGTGAGGCATAGCGCCAGGGCAACCAGGCAAGTTCCAGGCTGCCTTCTCATCGTAAATCCGTCCTCGCTGATGCGCGTCCCCGCATGGATTGGAATCTTTTCATGAACTCTTCCAGAAATTTGCGCGGCGTCCCCTTGCCGGAAGCACCGATTGTGGGCAAGGGGGGAAAGGTTGTAAAGAGCGAACGCGATTTTGCCGAATGGAGGAGGGAGCGCGCAAATTTCAGATGTTTTCCGGGCGGGGAGGCGCGAACCCGGCAGGCCAAGTGAGGCGGTCGGCAACCGTACCACTAGGAATTGTATCTTTACTCTTGACGCCACAAGAGCCGAGGCGCAAAATCCACGCAACTTTTCCCGATGATGTTCCGGTTCGAGGCAAACAGGGGAAGCCGGCTCGGAAAAAGATTGCGCGTGGAAGCAACGGGTGCGGGCTCTATTTGGCACCCGCCTGAATAAAAGGGGGAAACAGTGCAGTATTTGCCGGGCTGGACTGTGCAATGCATCAATCCGGAATGCGCCGCGCGAGGCCACTGGCTGCGCGCGGGCGATTCCGCTGGAGAATTTTGCAGCAACTGTAGCGCGCCGCTGCACAACGTACCGCCTCCGCTGGCCCCGCGCCTGCGGATGCGTCCTCGCTCGCTGGGCAGTTACCGTCCGCAGGGCCGCCCCTCCGGGCGCCCCAGGTAACCGTTCGAGCCGAGCATTTGGGCCAGCTCGCCCCGATGATCCCGTCGGGGCGAGCCGTCCCCGCCTCTTCTCACAACCCCAGGCCGGGAATATTTTTCAGTCAAAAGAAAAAGTGATTCCTCACCCAGATAACGGGTTCGGAATGACGATGTCGCGGGTGCGCTTTAGCCCATCGGGGCGTGACGCGCAGGAATATCCGCAAGGCAGCGACCGTATACTTCGCGCGGTCCGTCCGAAACTGTTGAACCCCCGCTCTCCCGCGTGCTAGCCTACGCGCAGATAGGCCCTTCCAATTTGCGCGCGAAGTTTGGGGAACCGTTCATGGCGTCTCCCGTACGGCAATTTAACGCGGTCGAAGACCAGGGGCGGCTGCTGGATATTGTGCGCGCGCTCGTCTCCGAATTGGGCCACCAATCGGCGCTGACTTTGGTGGGCCCGGCGGCGCATCTGGAGCGCGAACTGGGGCTGGGCAGCCTGGAACGCGTGGAATTGCTGGCGCGTGTGGAAAAAGCATTCGGCGCGCACCTGGACGAGCGTGTTCTGGCCGAAGCCGAAACGGTTCAGGACCTGATCGACGCGCTGGCCGGCTCTCCGGGAAAATCCGCTGCGGGGGCCGCGCCACGGACGGAAATTCCCGGCGGCGTTTCCGCCAAACCATCGCACGAGCTTGCCGAAGGATTTCCCGCAGCTGCCACGTTTCAGGAAGTGCTGCGGCTGCGCGGGCGCGAGGACGCGGCGCGGACGCACCTGATTTTATATGAGGATGAAGGCGAGAGCCCGGTGCTTACGTTCGGCGAGCTGCTGGAAGGCGCGGAGCGCGTGGCGGCAGACCTGGCGAAGCGCGGCATCGGGCATGGCGACCGCGTGGCGCTCATGTTGCCGACGTCGCGGGATTTTTTTCTGATTTTTTCGGGCGTGCTGCTGGCCGGGGCGACGCCGGTGCCGATTTATCCGCCGTTCCGCGCGGATCGCATCGCGGAATACGCGGAGCGGCAAGCGGCGATCCTGGCGAATGCCGGAGCGCGGCTGCTGGTGACGTTCAAGGAAGCGGCGAGCGTGGCGAACATGCTGAAGCCGCGCGTGGCGTCGCTCGAGGGCGTGGCCACGGCGGAAACATTAATCGGATCGCGCGCGCCTGTTCCGCTGGGAACCGAACTGCACTCGCGCGGCGATGACCTGGCCCTGCTGCAATACACTTCCGGCTCCACGGGCCATCCCAAGGGAGTGATGCTGACGCATGGCAACCTGCTGGCCAACGTGCGTGCGATCGGCGCGGCGCTCGAGGTGCGTTCGGACGACGTGGGCGTGAGCTGGCTGCCGCTGTATCACGACATGGGCCTGATCGGAGCGTGGCTGATGCCTTTGTATTTCGGCGTCCCCGTGGTGGTGCTTTCGCCGCTGGCGTTTCTATCGCGGCCGGCGCGCTGGCTGCGCGCGATCCATCGGTATCGGGCGACCCTCGGCGGGGCGCCGAATTTTGCTTACGAGCTGGCCGCCGCAAAAATTCCCGACGATGAGTTGCAACAAATGGATTTGAGTTCGTGGCGGGCGGCGTTGAACGGCGCCGAACCGGTTCTGCCGGCCACGCTCGATCGTTTTGCCTCGCGCTTTGCGCGCTACGGATTCCGCCGCGAAGCGTTTTTGCCCGTGTATGGCCTGGCGGAATCCTCCCTGGCCGTCACGATTCCGCCGCTTGGCCCCGGTCCTCGGGTGGACCGCCTGGAACGCACCGCGTTTGCGCAGGCGGGACGCGCGGTGCCCGCTCCCGCAAGACTCACCGAGGACGGCGCTTCGGACGAAGATCGTGACGTGATCTCGTTTGTCTCCGTCGGCGTTCCGCTTCCTGGCCATGAAGTGCGCATTGCGAATGACCACGGAGAAGATTCGGAGGACCGCGTCGAAGGGCAATTGTGGTTTCGCGGGCCCTCCGCCACCCAGGGCTATTACCGGAACGAAGCGGCCTCCGCGGCATTGTTCCCGAAAAATTCCGCCGCGGGCTGGATCAACTCGGGCGACCGCGCGTACCGCGCCGACGGCGAGATCTACATTACCGGGCGCGTGAAGGACATCATCATTCACGCGGGCCACAATTTGTATCCGCACGAAATCGAAGATGGCGTGGCGCGCGTCGCGGGAGTGCGCAAGGGCTGCGTGGTCGCGTTCGGAGCGGCGAATCCCTCGACGGGGACCGAGCGGCTGGTAATCGTCGCGGAATCGAGGGAGCGGGACGCGGCGGGACACGCGCGGATCGCGCAGGCCATCACGGCGCAAGTCACGTCCATGATCGGACTGCCGCCCGACGTGGTCGAAGTCGTCGCGCCGAACGCCATTCCGAAAACTTCCAGCGGAAAATTGCGGCGCGACGCGACCAAGCAGCGGTTTCTCAAGGGCACGCTCAGGTCAAGCGCGCCTCCGGCCTGGGCGCAGATCGCCCGTCTGGCCTTGGCTTCCGTCACCGGGCGAATCGGCGCGGCCCTGCGGCGCGCGATTGAAATTGCCTACGGATATTACGCCCTGGTGCTGTTCGGCGTGGTGCTCTTCCCCGCATGGCTTTTCGTGCTGATTTTCCCTTCTCGAAAATCCGCGAGGCGCATAACGACGGCAACGCTGCGGACATATCTGAAGCTGGCGGGCTGGCGCGTGCGAGTCGACGGCCGCGAATTGCTGCGGGAGAATGTGCCGCGCATGTTCGTCTCCAATCACGCCAGCTTCGCGGATGTGCTTGTCCTGATGGCCGCTCTCGGCACGGATTATCATTTTGTCGCCAAGAGCGAAGTGGGTTCGATGCCGTTTATCGGCACGTTTCTACGCAATCTCGGGCATTTTTCCTTCGACCGGGAAAGCCCAGAGGCGCGCCTCCGGCAGGCGCAGCAAATCGAACAGGCCCTGCGCGACGGCGAATCCGTTTTTGTTTTTCCAGAAGGAACATTCACCGCGCAGGCGGGGTTGCGCGACTTTCATCTTGGCGCGTTCAAAACAGCCGTCGCGGCAGGCCGCCCGATCGTTCCGGTGGCGCTTGCCGGGACGCGCCGCGCTCTGCGCGACGGCACCGTGCTCCCGCGGCGCGGCAATATCACGATCACGATTTGTCCACCGATTTTTCCCCAATCCGACGCCTCCAACTGGCAGGAAATCGTGCGCGTGCGCGACGCGTCGCGCGAAATGATCGGCCGATACGCGGGCGAACCTCTCCTGTAAATTCTTTTTTCGCGGGCAACCGCTGCACCAAAATGGTGCATCTCAACCTGCGTTCGAACGGTAGTCGCTTGTTTCGGACGATTTGGGATCCCTCAGGGTGGGGTTCTCCGTTTCGTTCACTAAGGATCTGCGCCAGCCCGCAGCATCCAAAATTCATAAATTAAGGGGAGATAAGAAACATGCGTAAACTTTTATGCGTTTTGGGGTTGGTGTGCCTGGCGAGCGTTGGAGCGGCGGCGCAGGATGTTCCGAGAGTGGATCTGTTCGGCGGATATTCCTATGTGCATACCGGCCCGGGCGTCTCGGCGTCCGCATTCAACGCCAATGGCGGCGTGGGTTCGATTGCGCTGAACCTCACCAGCTGGGGCGGCCTGGTCGGCGAAGTGGGCGGAATCCACGCCACCAAGATTGGCCTTACTGACGTCGACGCGACAGCCTTGACGTTTCTGGCCGGCCCCAAGATTGCCCTCTTTCAAGGCTCCAGTCTTTCTCCCTTCGTGCAGGCGCTCGCGGGAGTGGTGCGCACGGATCCCGGATTCAATCAAACGCCAAACACGCATTACACCTTTGCGTTCAGCCCGGGAGCGGGCATCGACTGGAACGCCACGCGCCACTTCGGCATTCGCCTCGGCCAGGTGGATTACCTGCTGACCCGAATTCCGACGTCCACTAATCAGGTGAACTGGAATAATTTCCGGTATTCCGCGGGAGTCGTTTTCCGGTTCTAGATTTGATTTGGCGATCTTGTCGGCGTAGGGGCACGGCACTGCCGCGTGCCCCTACGCGCCGTGCGCAAATGGTTTGCAAGGAAGCAAATTTTCACGGGCCTATGTAGCGCCCGCCTTCAGGCGGGCAATCCTGCGGCGCGTGTGCCCGCCTGAAGGCGGGCGCTACATGGGCCAAGGCAAGATTCTCGTGCGAGCTCTCCCGGCGCCGCTTGAGGAGGGGCCGCGCCGGGACCACGAAGGGCCGAAGCACCGACATCCTTCGGCCCTTTCCTGCCTGCGTGTGTTGATCTATTGCTGTAATCGAAAAATCACGGTGATCGTGGTTTCCACTTCCACGGGCTCACCGTTCAAAAGCGTGGGACGATAGCGCCATTGGCGGACGGCGTCCAGCGCGACTTTCACCAGCAGAGGATGGCCGCTAAGGACGTCAAGCGACGTGATGCTGCCGTCGCGGCTGATGATCGCGTGCAGCACGACCGCGCCTTGCAGTTTGATTTGCTGAGCGAGTGACGGGTAGCGAGGCTCGATGCGCGAGATCAGTTGCGCCTGCACCACGCCTTCGCTCAATTTCACGGGACGATTCTCTTCCGGCTTTCGGATAATGGTTGGCTGCGGCAAGTTTGGTAGTTGGATGCTGCCGATGGTTGGTGCGCCGGGGTCGGGCTGCTCCGCATCGGAAGAAGCACCATTGAGACCTGGGTCCCCTTCCGCGCTTTCCGTAACCGGTTTCCGTGGTGAAGCAACCTGGCCCACGTCATATCGTACGATGTCATTGTTGTGGTTCATCGGAGAAGTCGATGGTGCGTGAGGGCGCACTTCGACAACATGTGGGTGTCTGGCGCCGAAGAGATACACGCCGGGGGTTTGCTGGGAAAGCTTCGGCTGGGCGACGCTGGTCAGTATCGGGATGACGATCAGCAGCGCGAGCGCCACGGTCTCGATGGCAAACGAAATTCCGAGCGCTTTGCGCCGCCGGCGGCGCCCGCTTGAAATTGCCGCCGCGTCACCGTCGAAAAGGCAGCGGTCGAGCAGATTTTGCGGGGTTGGGGGAACCTGTGCGTTCTCTTCTTTCGCTGGGTGCATGGACGCTCCTTGATAAGGTGGGCTCCAAGTAGAGCCCACACCCGTCATTCGCGGGCCTGCCTTGGCAGACACGCTTTAAATTCCGGCGGCGCCCCGGGGTGCCCTGGGCGCCGCCGTTCGCAGGGATGATGAGGAGCGCGCCCTCGGTAAGTTTGACACCGGACCGTCCGTGAAGTTCCCATAGCGCCCGAGCCGCTTGTCCACCGTCACCAGATCGCCTAACCCGCTTATTACCAATGAGTTGTAATTTTCGTCCGAAATGCACCAATTTCCCCTACCGGCGCATCACATACTTAGTTTTGCTGATTGGGTACGGGATCCGCTTTCACGCTGCTCGATTTTCCCGCAGGGGAAAGTGAACCGCGGAACTCGACGGAACAGGGAAGGTATACAGGTCATGAGTCTTCATTCGAAAGAGGCGGTTGGAGTTCGTTATACGGGTTGGGCTGCGCTGGGCCGGGATCCTCAGGAAGACACGGTGGAATACAACTGTCCTTACTGCGGAGAGCGCGGAATGAAATCGGCGCGGCGCACCCACGATCAGTACCACTTTACCGATGGGTTCCTTCAGGATTTGCAGGGCGAGATGGCCGCGTGCCGTTCTTGCCGCCATTCGCTGCGAATCGCTCCGGTCGTAATGCTGCACGACCAGGACGAGAAGCGGCGGTTTGAAGGGGTGTTTTCAACCGAGCTGGTTTCATCGAATTAAGTTTGCGATTGGATTTCGAGAAAAACAGGAACGGGCCGGCCATCGTGGCCGGCCCGTTTTTGTTTTGAATCCGCAATTTGAGCGGAAGATTTACGGGTCTTGCAAAAGTAGGGGCACGGCACTGCCGTGCCCCTACGGCGAATGCGCATAATCGTTTAGGGGAAATCAGAGTTAGCGGCGATCGCCATCATGGTCGTGATCATCGCGGTCGCGCCAGTGGTTGCCGAATTTCCGCTCGCACCTTTCGCGAGCTTCGCCCAGTTCGTGGCGGTCGTGGTTTACCTGCTTGCTGTATTCGCCGTAGCGATGGATGTCTCGGTCCAGGCGGTCTTCCCATTTATCGACATTTCTGCGGCAACTGTCGAAGCTGTCCGCGCGGGCCGTGGCTGCGCCACCCAAAAACAGAAGTCCTCCGGCCAGAACGGAAGAGAGCGCTGCGTGCTTGAGCGTTTTTGACCAGACCATAGGGCACCTCCGTGGTGCGTTCGCTGGCCCGGGGCTGGTCCGGGATCTTTGCCATACAGTAATTTAGATCGTGCCAAATGGCCCGCAGGTTGTCCGCGGCATGCGGAAATTGTAAGGCGGAATTTTCCAGGGATCACGCGACGCGCTACTGCAGCAGCGTATCGGGCTCCAGGTGATGTTTTTCGAGGTCGTCGCGCACGCGCTGGAAGGCCTCGTCCACATTGTCCGCGAATTGCAGCAGGTCGTATTCGTGCTGGTTGATGGTGCCGCAGCGCAGCATGTGTTTCCAGTCGAGGACGCGGTCCCAATACTTGCGGCCGTAGATCAGGATCAGATTGCGGCGCTGCAATTTTCCGGTCTGCATCAGGGTGAGCATTTCCCAAAGCTCGTCCATGGTGCCGAAGCCGCCGGGAAACACGATCAGGGCCTTGGCGAGCTGCGCGAACCACAATTTGCGCATGAAGAAATAATGGAACATGAAACTGAGTTCGGGACTGATGTAGTCGTTGGGCCGCTGCTCGTGCGGCAGCTGAATGCTCAGGCCGATGGATTTTCCTCCGGCCTCGGCGGCGCCCAGGTTGGCCGCCTCCATGATTCCGGGGCCGCCTCCCGAGCAGATCACGAAACGCCGCGGATGGTCTCCGAGTGACATGGCCCAAGAAGTAATCCGGCGGGAAAGCTCGCGGGCCTCTTCGTAGTAGCGGGACATCTCCAGGGCCGATTTGGCGTCGCGCAGTGAAGCGCGGTATTCGAGCGTGGCATGCCGCCGCTTTTCCTTGCGAAGCTTGTGCAAGTGCTCCAGGGCGTGGTTGCGCGAACGGATGCGCGCCGAGCCGAACATGACGATCGTGTCGCCCACTTTTTCGCGGCGCAGGCGCTCAAGCGGATCAATGTACTCGGTCATGATGCGCACGGGCCGCGCCGGCAGGCTCTCCATGAACAGCGGATCGCGATAGGGCGGATCGATTTCCCGGGGATGGCGCTTACGGCTCATGAAACCTCCACGTGCATGGGTGCGGGCCCGCCGCTGCGGGCCTTTGCGAATGTGATGCGATTATTAATTCTACGCAACCGCAAGGACCAAACACCAGCGGCACGCGGCCGGCAGGTTCCCTTCCGGCACCAGCCGGCGCGGCCAACTCGCGGGGGAAATCCCGCCTCCAAGGGAGTAGACTGGAGGCATGAACTTGAGACGAATGCTCGTACCGGGCCTGGCGGCGCTTGCTGCGGTAAGCGGATGGTGCGCGGCATCCGCGCGCGCCCAGGAAACGCAAGGGCCCATCGCTCCAAAGCCCGGCGTGGCAGTCCAGAAGGCTCCGGAAGGGGCCATTCGCGTGAGGGTGCAGTCGGTAACTACTCCGGTCACTGTTCGCGATGCCAGGAATGAACTGGTTCTGGATCTGCGCAAGGAAAATTTCCACGTGACCGACAACGGAGTCGATCAAACAATCGACTCGTTCGACATGGGCGGGGAGCCGCTTTCGGTCGTGCTGCTTTTGGAGAGCAGTTCGCGCGTCGCGCCGCTGCTGCCCGCTGTCCGGAAATCTGGAATTGTATTCACGCAGACGGTGGTCGGCACGTCGGGCGCCGCCGCCGTGATGGCCTATGACGACGGCGTGCAGAATGTCCAGCCCTTCACCAGGAATCACGACTGGATCGAAAAAGCGATTACCACGCTGAAAACGGGGAACAGCGGCGCGAAATTGTACGACGCGATGTCCAAGGCCGTGGAATTGCTCCGCGGCCAATCCGCGCAGCGGCGACGCGTCCTCATCGTGTTGGGTGAAGCGCAGGACACCGGCAGCGAGGAAAAACTCGGCGAGGTGCTGCGCCAGGCGCAACTGTCCAACATCGTGATCTACGGCGTGGGGCTTTCCTCCACGGCGGCGGCGTTGCGCTCCGACCAGCAGCCATCTGCCACGCGTCCGGCCACTCCTGAGGGCACATTTGGCGCGCCGCCCGCGCCCGGCACGGCGCAAACGCCCACCAGCGAGGCCCAAAAGGCCGGCAACATCGACCTGACAGCGCTGGCGGAATGGGCCGTGCGCAATGCCAAGGCGGTGGTGAAGGATCGCCCGCTGGAAGTCGCCACGACCGGCACCGGCGGAATGTTTGAATCCACGTTTCGCGACCGCACCATCGAAAACGCCATCGACTCCATCGGCGGCGAATTGAACGCGCAGTACACGCTGAGCTACCAGCCCGCAAAATCCGGCGACCCCGGCTATCACCGGATCAAGGTCACAGTGGATCGCGCGGGCGTGAACGTCCGCACACGGCCTGGATATTATCTGGAAGGAAATTAGAATCCTCGCCTTAAACTTCCGGCTCATGAAATCATCTTCCGAGTGCGCCGACCAGATTCGCCCGGCGAACACGTTTCCGGGCGGGAGAAGGCCGGGGGGAACCACGCGGGCGAGGCGCGCTTTCCGTGCAGCATGTGCCCTGCTCGCGGCAATGATCTGTTCCTGCGCGGCCATCGCGCAGGAAACGCAAGGCCCCGCCGCGTCCAAGCCCGGGGAATCTCCGCAACAAACTCCCGAAGCCGGCATTCGCGTGAAGGTGCAGGTGGTGAACGCTCCGGTGGCCGTGCGCGACGCCAAGAATAAGGAAATTCTGGATCTGCGGAAGGAAAATTTCACGATCCTTGATAACAAGGTGAAGCAGACGATCGAGGCCTTCGACCTGGCCGGTGAGCCGCTTTCCACGGTGCTGGTGGTGGAGACCAGTTCGCGCGTCGCGCCCTTGTTGCCGGCGATCCGGAAATCCGCGGTGGTCTTCACGCAAACCGTGGTCGGAGCTTCGGGGATCGCCGCGGTTATCGGCTACGACAAGGTTGTGCAGCGTGCGCAGCCCTTCACCACGAATCCGGACGAGATCGAAAAGACGATTTCGAGCCTAAAGGCGGGAGACAATACCGCGCGATTGTACGACGCGCTGTCCGATGCCGTGGGCCTGCTCCGCGCGCAGCCCGCCGGGCGCCGCCGCGTGATTATCGCCGTGGGAGAATCCCGCGACACCGGCAGTAACGAAAAATTCGGCGAGGTATTGCGGCAGGCGCAGCTGGCGAACGTGGTGATTTACTGCGTGGGGCTTTCAACCACGGCAGCCGTGGCGCGCTCCGATCCCTGGCAGGTGGGCCCGAATTCCGGGGCGCCCCCCGGCACATTCGGCAAGCCGCCCTTTCCGGGAACTGCGCAGACGCCCAGCGGCGTGCAGCAGTATGGAGGAAACCTGGACATGGGGGCGCTCGCCGAATTAGCCGTGAGAGGCGGAGCGGGCATGGTGATCAATCAACCGCTGGAGGTCGCGGCCGCGGCTACCGGCGGGATGTTTCAATCCACGTTTCGCGACCGCACCATCGAATATGCGCTGGCCGCGATCGGCGGGGACCTGAACGCGCAATACACCCTGACCTACGTGCCGGCGAAATCCAACGAGCCCGGCTACCACGAAATCCGAATTATCGTGGATCGCCGCGGGGTGAAAGTCCGCACGCGGCCCGGATATTATCTGGAAGCGGAGTGATCGGGATTCGGGCGGTCATCCAACGATCGAGATCATGCCGAGAATGTGTAGGCCGATTTCGACGTTTCCCGTGACGCGGACCTGCGGTTCGGCCTCCTCCCGCTTGATCCCTTTGGTAAAAATGCGCCAGGCTATTTCCTGGGGGATGATTGTTTCTGAAATGATGTCTCCAACCGGAGAGGCAATCAACACCCACGCTTCAGGTTTTCGGAACAGATGCCAGGTTCCTCCGCATTCGCCGGAAATTTGAAATTGCGCGAGCGCTCCGGTCTTGGCCGGAATCGTGCGGTATGCAAACGGCAGTGCGCGCATGAAGGTGTCGAGAACCGGGTGGTAGAAATCGCGCGTCATGATGCCCGGCTGATTCACGGCCATCCGAATCTGCTGCTGGTGGTGCCAGCGCTCGGTGAATTCGCGCGCCGTGTCGAACCAGTTGGTGGATTCATCCTCGCCCGCCCAGCTGACGGGAAACATCGCCCGATCAAACGGTTCGAGCGCCTGATGGTAGTCCGCGCTTTCCTTGGACGCGGTTTCCATTCTTGCAATCAATTCGTGAGGGTTCAATTGAGAGTACTTGCGGACGCCTTCGGCGTTGAGGTGATTGATCAGCGCGACCAGCTGATCAGGAGATAATTTCTTCGAGTTTTCAGGCTTGTAGCCCTGACGCGCAGCCGCAAGCTTGCGCACTTGCGTATCGAGCAAATGCGCCGCGACTTCCTTCACCTTCCAGCGCGGGGCAATGGTTTGCCTATCCCAATCCTGCGGCGTGAGGGAACGCAGCAACTCGATCAGCTTTGCTTCCAGCTTGGGGAAAAGCTGTGCGGTATCCTCCAGGCGCAGCAGGCGGACGCCCTGGGTCGAGCGGCCCGCCTCGCGGATTTCGTTCGCGTGGACGCGGATCACCTTTCCGTATTCGGTGATGATCATGACGTCGGATTCCTCGGTGACCTGCAGGGCCGCGACCACCGGACCGTTGCGGTCGGTGGACTTCAGGTTGATGACGCCCTTGCCGCCGCGCGAGGTGATGCGGTACTCGGCCAGAGGCGTGCGCTTGCCGAATCCTTTTTCGGAAACGGTCAGCATCAGCGAGGTGAGCGAATCCTTGATCGCTTCATTCTCAATCTCGTCGAGGTTGGTCGTCTCGGATTTCGCTTCCTTCTTGATGATTTCAAAATCGGGCTGCACCGGTTCCATGCCCACCAGATAATCGCCCTTGGCCAAGTCCATGCCGTTTACGCCGCCGGCATTGCGGCCCATCGAGCGCACCTCGGTTTCGCGGAACAGGTTCGCCTGGCCGTCGTGGCTGGCCAGGAAAATCATCTGCTTGCCGTCGGTGAGGTGCGCGCCGATCAGCTCGTCGTCCTGATCGAGGTTGATGGCGATGATGCCGGTGGAGCGTGGGTTGGAAAATTCGCTGAGCGCGGTCTTTTTCACCGTGCCGTTGCGCGTGGCCAGGAAAATGAAAGAGCCTTCCTGCTCGAGGTTGGTCGCCGCGACCAGGGCCGTCAGGTGCTCGTCCTCCTGGAATTTCACCAGGTTGGAAATGGCCTTGCCGCGCGTGGCCGCCGCGGCCTCCGGAATTTCGTAGACCTTGAGCCAGTACACGCGGCCCTTGGAGCTGAACAGAAGGATGTAACTGTGCGCCGAGGCCACGAACAGGTACTCGACGAAATCCTCCTCGCGCGTTTTCGCGCCGATGCGGCCCTTGCCGCCGCGCGACTGGTGCCGGTAGACGTCCACCGGCGTGCGTTTGATGTAGCCGGCATGGCTGACGGTGATGGCCATGTCCACGTCAGCGATCAGGTCTTCCAGCTTGATCTCCTCGACGCTTTCGACGATCTCGGTGCGGCGCGGGTCGGCGTAGCCTTTCTGGATTTCGTGCAATTCCGCGACGATCACCGATTTCAGTTTCTTCTCGCTCGCCAAAATGGATTTCAGCTCGGCGATCAAATCGCGAATTTCGGCGAGTTCCTTCAGGATTTCGTCGACCGAGAGGCGCGTCAGGCGGTGCAACTGCAATTCGAGGATGGCGTCGATCTGCGCGAAGCTCAGCCCCGTGCCGGTCTCGCCCGGGACGGCGGCCAACCGGACAGTGTCTTCGATCAGGCCGTACTTCTTGCGGTCGAGCTTGACGCCTTTGAGCGTTTCCGTCTTGCCGCTGGCGTTCTGGATCTTGATTTCCTTGTTGTCGAAGAAATCGTGCAAATTTTCGCGCGCGTTGGCACGGCTGGAGGATCCGCGAATGATTTTGATCACGTTGTCGACGTGATCGAGCGCGATGCGGTACCCGACCAGGATGTGCTCGCGCGCTTCGGCCTTGCGCAGCTCGAATTGCGTGCGGCGCCGCACCACGTCGATGCGGTGCTCGATGAACAGCTTCAGCAACGGCACCAGGCCCAGCTCGCGCGGCTGGCCGTTGACGATCGCCAGCAGGATCATGCCGAACGATTCCTGCATCTGCGTGAGCTTGAACAGGTGGTTCAGGATGATCTTCGGCTCTTCGCCGCGCTTCACTTCGATGACGATGCGCATGCCCTCGCGGTCGGATTCGTCGCGCACGTCGGAAATGCCTTCGATTTTCTTGGTCTGCACCAGTTCGGCGATGCGCTCGATCAGGCGCGCTTTGTTCACCTGGTAGGGAATTTCGGTGATGACGATGCTCTCGCGGTCCTTGCCCATGGCTTCGATGGCGGCCTTGGCGCGCATGACGAAGCTGCCGCGTCCCGTTTTGTAGGCGTTGACGATGCCATCGCTGCCGGAAATGTATCCGGCGGTCGGGAAGTCCGGGCCGGGCACCAGTTTCATCACTTCCTTCAGCGTCGCGTCCGGCTTTTCAATCAGCAGGATGGTGGCATCGATGATTTCGCCCAGGTTGTGCGGCGGGATGTTGGTGGCCATGCCCACGGCGATGCCGCTCGCGCCGTTCACCAGAAGATTCGGGACTTTCGATGGGAGCACCACCGGCTCTTCGCGCGTCTGATCGAAGTTTGGAACGAAATCGACGGTTTCTTTTTCGAGATCGGCGAGGATTTCCTCGCTGATTTTCGCCAGGCGCGCTTCGGTGTACCGCATGGCCGCCGGGGGATCGCCGTCGACCGAGCCGTAATTTCCCTGCCCGTCGATCAGCGGGTAGCGCATGTTGAAGGCCTGCGCCAGGCGCACCAGCGTGGGATAGATGACGGCTTCGCCGTGCGGATGGTAATTGCCCGAAGTGTCGCCGCAGATCTTCGCGCACTTGCGGTAGCCGCGATTGGAGGCCAGCCCCAGGTCGTTCATGGCGACCAGAATGCGCCGCTGCACGGGCTTCAGGCCGTCGCGCACGTCGGGAATCGCGCGCGCCACGATCACGCTCATGGCGTAATCGAGGTACGACTTCTTCATCTCGGCCTCAATCTCGACCGGGATCATGTGCGCTGATTTAATTTCATCCGCCATCGTTTAGTCCTCAGTCATCTCGTGTAGGGGCACGGTCCGCCTCGGCGGATGCCCCTACGGCGTCAAATTTAAATCCCTGTGTCTATCTCCGCGCCATTCGTTGCGCGACGTAATCCTTTACGCCATCAAATGCCGCCGAAGCGTTTAGAAACCGCTGCGGGCCGAAATGCGCCTCAAGTTCCGCCGCCAATGAGGCGCTTTCCGCTTCATTCGCGCATTCCACGGCCACGCCGCGTTCATTGTCGGGGTGCGATGTAGGAGTCGCTCGAAACTCCGAACAGGCAAGTCCGCGCAGGCCCGGCAATGTCGTCCAGGAAATCTGAAAATTCATGTTTGTGTTGAGCCGCCGCGAGTCCCCCGAGGCAGCTCGTTGTTCCGTTTCAACCCAATGAAAATCAACAATCCCAAACCCAGCCCGGCGGCCGATGGGTCGTTTACGGCCGATTCCCGCCAATCGCGATAATTGCGAACTACTTCCGGCGCAAGCCAGAGCACAATCGCAATCGCGCATACCAGGGCCGCCCAGCGGATGAGATTTCGCAACGGCATCTGGTTACCATCCCCGATTAGATATCCAGATTCACCACTTCCAGGGCGTTTTCCTCGATGAATTTGCGGCGGCTCTCCACATTTTCGCCCATCAGGGTCGAGAAAATTTCCTCGGCGGCCGCGGCATCGTCGAGGCGCACCTTGAGCAGCGTGCGCGTCTCGGCGTTCATGGTGGTTTCCCAGAGCTGCTCGGGATTCATTTCTCCCAGGCCCTTGAACCTGGTGATGGTGAAATCCTTTTTGGCGTCGTCCAGGACGTAGGAGAGCACGTCCGACACTTTTTCCTTCATGATCTTGTCGCCGTTGCGGGTCACGGTGAAGGGCGGCTTGTCGAGCTCGGCGATCAGCCTGGCCGAAGCGCGCAGGCGCCTGTATTCGGGCGTGGACGCGAACCCCCAGTTGATTTTCTTGTCGCCTGGGTGCGCGGCGGTGCCGGGAATCACCAGATCGTAAAGGCTGTGCTCTTCGTCGTAGGAAATCTTCGCGTCCAGGTCGAGCTTGGCCTTGTCGATGGCCTTGGCCAGTTTTTCGAGGGCTTTTTTGTCCTCGAAATCCGTTTTCTTTTCCAGATCGCTGGTGGCCAGCAATTCCACCAGGAGCGGTTCGCGGAGCCTGCGGGACATTTTTGCCGCGGCCAGGGTGTATTCCTGCACGTTCAGCAGGAATTTTGTGAGGGCGGCGCCCTGCAGCGCGCCGCCTTCCTTGGGCTTCACGACGTGGTCTTCGGTCGCGCGCGTCATCAATTCGTGGTTGAAGTCGTCCTCGTCGCGGATGTAGCGGTCCGATTTGCCGCGCTTCACGCGGTACAAGGGCGGCTGCGCGATGTAGATGTGCTCGCGCTTGATGAGCTCGGTCATGTGGCGGAAGAAAAACGTGAGCAGCAGCGTGCGGATGTGGCTGCCGTCGACGTCCGCGTCGGTCATCAGAATGATTTTGTGGTAGCGGAGCTTCGCGGGATCGAAATCGTCCTTGCCGATGCCGCAGCCGAGCGCGGTGATGATGCAGCGGATTTCCTCGTGGCCGAGCATCTTGTCGTAGCGCGCTTTTTCCACGTTGAGGATTTTGCCCTTGAGCGGCAGGATCGCCTGATACTTGCGGTCGCGCCCGCCCTTTGCCGAGCCGCCTGCCGATTCTCCCTCGACGATGAACAGT
>JAIQFG010000114.1 GCA_020073375.1 Terriglobia bacterium
CCGCACGCCATCCAGAAAGCGTTCATCGAGGAGCAGGCCGCGCAATGCGGATTTTGCCTGAACGGCGTGATTCTCACCGCCAAAGCCTTCCTCGACAAGAATCCCAAAGCAAACGAAAAACAGATTCAGGAAGCGATGTCCCGCGTCCTTTGCCGTTGCTTTACGCACACGCGCATGTTGCGCGCCATCGGCCGCGCGAAACAGGAGATGGCCCGATGAAATCCCCATCTCGCAAAAATAAGGAAAACTCGCTCACCCCGGCCGCGCAGCAGGCGCTCGACCGCGCCGGATTCTCACGCCGCTCGTTCCTGCAAGGCACCGGCGCCCTGATCGTCACGTTCAGCATGGGCGATTTGCTCGCGCCACAAACCGCGCACGCCCAGTTCGGCGGCCCCGATGCCGCAGGCGATGCTCCCCCGGCCAATCAAGTCGACTCCTGGATCGCCATCAACACCGACGGCACCGTCTCCGCCTACACCGGAAAAGAAGAACTCGGCCAGGGCATGTCCACCGCGCAAACGCAGCTGGTTGCCGAGGAACTCTGCGTCCCGCTAAGCCGCGTCAATCTTGTCATGGCCGATACCATGTTCACGCCCGATCAGGGCGTCACCTCTGGCAGCCAATCGAGCCCCGCGAATTTCAATCGCAACAATCTAGCCGGCGCCGCGGCCACCGCGCGTCAGGCGCTCTTGCAAATTGCTTCCGCAAAACTGAATCTCCCCGCCGATCAGCTCACCTCCATCGATGGCGAAATTCGCTCGAAAGCCGACCCTACGAAAAAAATCGCCTACGGCGACCTCGTGGCGGGAAATAAATTCAACCTCAAGGTAGACACCACCGCTCCACGAAAACCCGCCGGCGAGTGGACCATTCTCGGCAAACCAATTCCGCGTCCCGATATGCCCGCCATGGCGACCGGCCGTTTCGAGTACGCCCACAACGTGACTGTTCCCGGAATGTTTCACGGCAGGGTCGTGCGTCCCTCGTCGGTTGGCGCCGCGCTGATCAATGTGGATGAATCCTCGGTCGCGGGGATGCCCGGCCTGGTAAAAATTGTCGTTCGCAAAAATTTCGTCGGCGTCGTCGCAGAAAAACCATGGCAGGCCGTGCAAATCGCCGCCCAGCTAAAAGTCAACTGGACTCCCGGCCCCGCTCTGCCCAACCACGACACCTTCTACGATTATTTGCGGAATCAAAAGCCGACGCGCGACACGCTCTCGGTAAACTCCAAGGACATCGACCAGAAACTCTCCGAATCCGCAACCGTTCTCAAGGCCACCTACAACCACCCGTACCAGATGCACGGTTCGGTGGGCAGCTCCTGCGCCGTCGCGGACGTGCAGGGCGACAAAGCCACCATCTGGTCTCCGACGCAAGGCGTCTGGCACCAGCGCGGATCGCTCTCCATGCTGCTCGGACTCAAGCCCGCGAACATCCGCGTGATCTATCGTCGCGGTTCGGGCTGCTACGGAATCAACGGCGCCGACGCCGTCACCTTCGACGCCGCGCTGATGTCGCAAGCCGTCGGCAAACCGGTTCGCGTGCAGCTCTCGCGCAAGGACGAAATGGCCTGGGAAAATTACGGCTTTGCTTTTGTCATGGACGAGCGCGCCGGCCTGGACGCCCAGGGAAATATCACCGCGTGGGACCATGAAGCGTGGTCCCCGGTCCTCGGCAATCGTCCCGGCTACAACAAACCGGGAAACGTCATCACCGGAATGCTCGCCGGATTCGAGCCCGACGAATTTCGCCCGCGAGCCAACGCCCCCGAGCCCGAAAGGTACAGCAACAACGGCAACGCCGTGGTCTCCTACATGGCCGGCCAGATCAACGGCGTCGCGCACGGAACGGGCACGGTCAAATCCGAGCGCTCCATCATCCACAACACGAAATCCTATTTCTGGACCGGCCCGCTGCGCTCCCCGCAGCGCCTGCAAAACACTTTCGCCCACGAATGCTTCATGGACGAGCTCGCCGCCAAGGCCCAGGCCGACCCGGTCGCGTTCCGCTTGCGCCACTTGAGTCATGCTCGCCTGAGTGACGCCGTCAAAGCCGCCGCCAAAGCCGCCAACTGGGATGCGCGTCCATCGCCCAGCCCGCGCGCCGCGAAAAAAGGTATCGTCACCGGACGCGGAATTTCCTGCGTGGCCTACGAAGGCGACAACGGCTACGCCGCACTGGTCGCCGAAGTCGAAGTCGACACCGCCACCGGAAAAATCACCGTGAAGCGCATCGTCGTCTCCACCGACGCCGGCCCAATCTCCAACCCCGACGGCCTGCGCAACCAGTGCGAAGGCGGCGCCCTGCAAGGCATGAGCCGCGCCCTCGGCGAGGAAGTCACCTGGGACGATCAGAACGTCACCTCGATCGACTGGCGCACCTATCACAGCCTCCCGCTCGGCTTCGACGTCCCCAAGGTCGACGTCGTCCTGATCGACCGCCCCGACGAGGAAGCCACCGGCGCCGGCGAAACCGCAATCACCACCGTTGCCGCCGCCATCGGGAACGCCATCTTCGACGCCACCGGCGTGCGCATCCGACAGATTCCGTTCACCCCCGAACGCGTCAAGGCCGCGCTGGCCGGATAGACCAGGCTGCCGGAAAATCGCCGCGGATTTTCCGCCTGAATCTCGCGCACTCGGGGCCGTTAGACATCCCCGGATTGCGATTCCCTGCGGGAACTACGCGCATTTCACCTCTGCATACCCCCTCCAGCCTCGCCAAAATTGCGCCCTAAATTCGTATCGCGCCGTGCGCCCGTGGCGCGAACGGTAAACATTCGGCGGGCATTTACCATTACATACGCCGACAAATCCCACGGTCGTCGATGAGATTGCACTGAAGGAAATTCAAATCAATCGGCGGAAGCCTATTTCATTGCGCGTTCAAGAGACATTTATATTCCCGTAGCAATTCCATCCTCTAATATCCGCGGATTTGCCCGCGACCCAGCGCGGGTTTTGTGCGGAGTCTTTCTCTCCGGTCGTCATTGCGCGCTGCACGCAGAAGCCCCAGCCACACTGCTAAAAATAAGGAGTTTCGATGGATAGCGACATAAGAAAACGAGTCAAATCACTCCCAATCGTTCTTCTCGCGCTGCTTTTCCTGGTGCCGGCGAATTCGTCCTTGGCGCAAGCGCGCAAGGGATCGATCGGCGGCGTTGTTTCGGATAATTCCGGGGGCGTGCTCAAGGGCGCTCAGATTTCGCTGGAGCCCCAGGGCCTGAATGTGGCATCCGACATTCAGGGCGCGTTCTTCATCAATGATCTCGATCCGGGAAGTTACACGCTTACGATTACGTACGTGGGTTTCGCGCCCTTCACGAAAACAGTGGAGGTTGCTGCCGGCCAGACGATGAATGCCGATGCGAAGCTCGAATTGCAATCCCAGAGTCTTTCCATCCTGGTCACCGCGGATCGCCCTTCCGCCGAGGCCGAAGCCGTGAACATCGAGCGCACCGCCGATAATATCGTCCAGGTTTTGCCCGCGGAGGTTATCCGCAGCTTGCCCAACGCAAACATGGCCGATGCCCTTGGACGATTGCCCAGCGTCACCCTGGAGCGCGACGAAGGCGAAGGCAAGTACGTGCAGATCCGCGGCACCGAGCCTCGTCTCACCAACACCACCATCGACGGCATGAACGTTCCTTCCCCCGAATCCGGCGTTCGCCAGATTAAATTTGATTCGATTCCCGCCGATATCGTCGAGGATGTGGAAATCAATAAAACCCTGCAGGCGAACATAGATGGCGACGGTATTGGTGGTTCGGTCAACATGGTGACCAAAACCGCCGGGCAGCAACCCACTATCAGTCTGAGCCAAATGGGCGGATTCACTCCGATCGCCGGAGGTCGCGGACTGTCCGAGTCCGCCGGCACAATTGGCAAGCGCTTCGGCGCTCAGAAGCGTTTCGGCGCCCTGATTGGCGGCACATACGACTGGAACGGCCGCGGCATCGATGACATCGAGCCCGTCGCCGATGTGGCCACGCTTCCGGGCGGCGCCACGCAGCGATATTTCGAGTCCCTCGATGTCCGGCAGTATCTCTACTACCGCAGCCGCTGGGGACTTGCCGGAAGTTTGGATTACAAGCTGGGGAACGATTCCGACATCTATATGCACGCGCTATATTCGGATTTCAAGAACTACGGCGACCGCTGGGTTTACTCGCTGAACGACAATACCCCGGGAATCCAATTGCTTGGTTCCAATGGTTGCGGCACCGACAGTTCCGGCACAACCATTCAGCCCTGCGGCGGTACGCCTTCCTTCAACAATTCCATCCGCCGTCCGGACATTGCCATCGGGAGCCTCGTGATCGGTGGCAAACATGACTTCACCTCCAGTTGGTATTCCTGGAACCTGTCCGCCGGACGTTCCAGTTTCACTAACGTTTCTCCCGGTCAGGCCAATTTTAGTTCCACGTTGAGCTCCAGCTCCTGCCAATACGATCCGGCCGCTACCACCAATCTCTATGAGCCCCAATTCACTCCCGTATGTTTCACCGAAGCTTATAATCCGGCAAACTACGCAGTGGACCGCATCACCAGCGATCATGGACTCAGCGCGCAGTTGAATTTGCAGTTCGATGGGGCAATGGCCAGGCGCTATCATCTCGGCTCCCACTTGTCCACCCTGGAGATTGGCGGCAAGTTCCGCAACGCCCATAAATTTGACGACTCCTACAGCATCCGCTTGGATCCCAACACAACGATCATGATGTCTCAGTTTCAGAACCGCTTCTCAAACAACAATTATTACGGCAACGCCTATCAATTGGGGCCGGCTCCCAACTATCAGGACGTAAACGCGTTTGCCATTGCCAATCCCGGAGACTTCGCGGTCACCAGCAGCCTGGGCGCGGACCCCGCAAACTACGATCTGGTCGAGAAAGTCGCCGCCGGCTACATCATGAACACGATCGACCTTTCCAGCAAACTTCGGCTGGTGGCCGGAGTTCGCTTTGAGAATACCGATCTCACTACGGTGAGTTTTGATAATCAGACGAATACCCTTACCGATCGTGCCAATGGTTCGTATCTCACCGTTCTCCCGAGCGCTTCGCTTCGCTACGGTCTCACTCCAAATTCGTCCTTGCGCTTTGTATACGCTCGCGGGCTGTCGCGTCCCGATCCCCAGGATATCGCCCAATCCGTTACGTTCACCACCACAGGCAGCCCCGGCTCCCTGAAGAACACCGCGACCCTTGGAAATCCCAATCTGAAAGCGGAAATCGGCGACAACGTTGATGTTCTTTTCGAGCATTACCTCAATCCCTTTGGCATGTTTTCCGCCGGTTTCTTCTACAAGAAACTATCCGACCCCATCGTCACTTCCACTTTTGTTCTTGATAACTTCCAGCCATCTCCGGTCGCCCCGTCTGGCACCTACACCGTCACCCAGCCCGTGAATGCCGGCAGCGCGTGGATTTCCGGATTTGAAGCCTCCTATCTCCAGCGCCTCACCTTTCTTCCCGGCGCATTCAAAGGCCTGGGAATTTCCGCGAACTATGGCTACACGGCTTCGCGCGCCAGCGGCTTGGTTGGCCGGTCCGATCACCCCAGGCTTCTGCGCAACGCCCCCAACACCTGGAACATTAGTCCCACCTACGACAGCGGGCGTTTTTCGATTCGCGTCGGCATCTCTTACAATCAAGCGAATATCTACAGTTATCAATTCACCGACGGGTCGAATGGCTCGGACGTGACCGCCGGCGGCCTGAAAGGCCCCTTCGGCGATCTCTACTTCTACTCGCACACTCAAGTCGATGCCCAAGGCAGCATCTATATGGGGCATGGGTTCAGTTACGTCATGTACGGCCTCAATCTGACCAACGAAGTTTTCGGCTTCTATCAAGGCGATCCGCAATACATGATCCAGCGCGAATTCTATAAGCCTTCCATTGCCGCCGGATTGAGGTGGTCCACTCACGAGAAGTAATACGCCCGATCTTACGTATCAGGCTTCTGAGTCTGTCTGAGAACTCGGAATTCTTTGTGGGCCGTGGCTTCAGCCACGACATAAAGGGAGCAAAATCGGTGCGGCTTCACAGGTTGCTGTAAAACTCCCTTTTCCCGTCATTCCGAACCCGCTCCTGCGGGTGAGGAATCCCTCTTCGATTTAAGTCCAATGAAAGGGGATTCCTCGGCGAAAAACCCGCCTCGGTTCACCGAGAACGTTCTCCGTGAACGCAATGACGGTTTGTCGAGTTTTTCCGCGGCCTGTTGAGCCGCTGGCGACGCGAAAGTGGAGTTCTCACACAGACGCTTCAGACCTGGCGGCACGCGGGCTTCGGATGGTTCCATGAGGAATCGTGTGTCACAAAATCCAGCCCGCCCAAAATCGGGCGGCCTCTACCAAACCAATCGTGACGATGGGTTGCGGTTTTATTTCAAATTGACCCACCACCGCTTCTTCCTATGCCTTGCAACCCCTGTATTTTCCTGCTAAATTTCGCCACAGAATATCGGTCACAGCGGAAAATTTCATGAACACTTTTCGGGTTGCTCGCCGGGAATCTGCCTCGAAGTCAATGCGGCAGGGAGGGTCTATGCGTCAGGTGCGGAAGTCCGCGGTTTTGGTATTGCTCTTGTTCTGCGTGGCTTCGCTTTCATTTGGCGCCACCATCTCCGGCACCGTCAAAGGCCCCGATGGAAAGCCCTTCATGGGCGCCTTCGTCGAAGCCCAGAATCTCGATTCCCGCATCACCGTCAATGTCCTCTCGAGTCGCGACGGCGCCTACCGCGTCGAAAATCTCCCCGAAGGCCAGTACCAGCTAAAAATCCGCGCCGTCGGCTACCGCTTCGAGCCCCGCACCGGCATCGAACTCTCCGCCGACCAAAACGCCACTTACGATCTCGCCCTCGAAAAGGGAACCGTCCACTGGACCGACATCTCCATCTACCAGGGCGCGCAAATCCTCCCCGATGGCCGCGGCAAGGATTTGCTGACCACGCGCTGCTTCGGCTGCCACGGATTTCAGAGCCGCATGGCCGCGCAGGTTCGCGACGAAGTCGGCTGGCGCGACCGCGTCAATTACATGCGCACCACCTTCGGCTATCTGATCGGGCCATTCTCCGAAGAAGACCGGGACACGGTCACCGCCTATCTCACGAAATATTTCGGTCCCGATTCCGCGCTGCCTCGCTCACCCGCCGAAACGCCCAAGTATGAATCGGTCAAGCCCGCGCCATACACGGACGACGCCATGAAAATTGTGTACGTGAGCTACGAACTGCCCGGCAACAATCGTTTCCCCGGCTCGGCGCGCCCGCTGCGCGACGGCAATGTCTGGGTCTGGCAATACCGTGGCCACTGGTTCTCCAAACTCGATCCTAAAACCGGACAATTCACCGAATACGCGATCCCCAACGTGGACCAGGCCTCCAACCACGCCGTCGTCATCGCCCCCGATAACAACATCTGGTTTTCCGAGCAGGCCACCGACACGCTCGGCAAAATGGATCCGGTCACCCGCAAAATCACGCGCTACACCGAGAAGAGCCGCGGCACGCGCCACACCATCGTCATCGACTCCAAGGGAATGGTCTGGTCCACGGGATCTCCCTTATCCCGCTTTGACCCCGAAACTGAAACCTACACCGACTTCCCGGAAGTCCCCAGCGCCTACGGCATCGCCCTGGATAAGGACGAAAACGTCTGGTTCTCGGAATTCACCAAGGACGGCAAAATTGGGAAGGTCGACGCCAAAACCGGAAAAATTACCAAGTACGCGCAGCCCACTCCAGACTCCTGGCCGCGCCGACTGAAAATCGACGCCCAGGGCAACGTCTGGTTTTGCGAATACGAGGGCGGAAAAATCGGCCGATTCGATCCCAAGACCGAAACATTCAAGGAGTTCCCCCTCCCCGGCGGCCGCCCCAGTCCGTACGCCCTGGAGATCGACAAGAACACCGGCCACCTCTGGATTTCCTCTCTGGAAATGGACACGGTCACGGAAATGGACCCGGCGACCGGCAAGCTCATCACTTACCCCTTCCTCTTCTCTGAAAACGGCATGAGAGATTTCTTCCAGGACGCCGAAGGCCGCATGTGGTGGGGCTCGCAGTCGAACAACCGCATCGGCTATTTTTATCTGACGGGGAAGGGAACCACGCAGCGCGCTGCCGCGGACCTTGTCAAAGGCGGAAAGTAAATTTCTAAGATTATATCGAGCCCGCAGATGAAAGTCGATTTCGCTTTCGGATGTCGGGGCTTTAGCCCCGACGAAACATACTGCTCAGTCAGGGGTCTTAACCCCTGAAGCTTCAGAGACTGAAGCCTCCCCGTCGACACACCTTACCTTTCCGAACTAAAGCGCGGACCTCCAAAGGACGGACCTGTCTTCAGCAATTCCTATTTCGCCATCGCCGGATTCTTCACCGTCACCAGCGCCACCACATTCTCCCCGCTCTCGGTGATCGCCAGTTTTCCGTCGGGAAAATGCGTCATGTTCCGCACCACGCCGCCGCCGGCGGGAATCGCCCAAGTCTGGAATTTCTCGGTCTTGGGATCGAAGCGCACCAGCGTGTTCGGCTTGACGGCCGATTCGCTGTACCACACAATTCCGTTAACAATCGTGATTCCGTAAGGCCGCGACTTGGGCCCGCCCGGCGAAGGCCACTCCTTCACGAACTTCCCGGTCTTCGCGTCGAACTCGCCCAGGTAGCCGCGCCCGTAGTCGGAGTAATACAAGACGTCGTCGGGTGTAATCGCCACGCGCCGCGGTCGCGCATCCTCATTGGGCAAATTGTATTCGTGGATGGCCATGGTTTCGGGATCGATGCTGGCGATCTTGTTCGCGCCAAACTCCACGAAGTAGGGAATTCCCTTGGTGGTCATTACCATTCCATAGGGATTTGCTTTCGGGGTAGGCACGGTCACGGTTTTGGCTTCGCCCGTCTTTGGATCGAGGCGCCCCACCATATCCGCTCCCTGCACGGTGAACCACAAAATTCCATTTGGATCGAACAGCGGCGTGTGCGGATCGCGCGCTTCGGGATCCAGCGGATATTCCGTGAACTTGCCCGTCGCCGGCTCGAACTTTCCGATATACGCCTTAAAATTCGCGGTGAACCAGATGTTGCCTTGCTTATCCATCACCAGCCCGTGCGGCCCGGACATCGGCGTATCCGGATGGTATTGCTTGATGTCCCCGGTCTTCGGATCGATGTGCCCCAGCACGTTGGCCATGTGCCCGGTAAACCAGATCGAGCCGTCCGGCCCGGCCAGCGGATCGTGCGGGCGGGTTCCGGGCGTCGGCAGCTTCCATTCCTGGAAGGACACATCCACGGG